>DEIU01000075.1:0-1902 GCA_002352645.1 Acidimicrobiia bacterium UBA2766
GAGGCCGGGCGAGGTGCGTAATGTGTTGTATGGAACGGAGGGGAGAGGTGGAACACTAAAATGCCAGGCGGCAAACCAAGCGAGGGCCACCCAATACGCATACACTGGTAGCTATTTTAGGAAGCGAGTCGAGGCAGATAAATCCCGATAAATCGCGTGAAATACGCGAAAAATCTTACCAAACAGGCAGCGGGAAGTAGGGCGGGCAAGATCCCGAAAGAAAAGGCAAACATGCAGGTTGCAATAGTCGGAAGAGATGGTCTCGTGGCACGTTCTCTCGCTCGGCGCCTCCTTGCCCAGGGCACCGACGTCGTGTACCTCGACCCCAAAACAGACCTGTTTCCCCTTGCCGACCTCGACGCTGCCCTGCCTTGCGCCCCGCGTGATACTTCGCCTTCTGCTCCGCGTGTCCTGACGGACGCCCCGCCTTGCGCTCCGTCCTCACCACACGAAGCTGAGGACGTGCCTTTACTGCCTTGTCTTGCCCCTGGCACCGGATACCGAGGCACGTGTGACGGCGGCTTCCAAACTATTGTTTACCTGGCCCCTTCTCTCGATGGCGAGCGTGTCTCCCCTGCCGCCTGGAGAGAAGAAATGCGTGGCCTTGAAACCCTGCTCCTTTTTATCGCAGCAGCCCGTATCCCCAAACTGATCTTTTTGTCGAGCGCCCTTGTCTATGGTGCCCACCCGGACCAGTCTTCCACACTCCTCACCGAGGACACTCCCGTGCGGCCCAATCTCGAAATGGCCCCGGCAGAGCGCTGCGCCGAAGCAGAAGCCCGCCTTTGCCGCTGGCAGGACACCGCCCCGGACGTGCAAGTGACCCTGGTGCGTCCCGCAGCGATTCTGGGCGCCGGCCTGCAAAATTCCGCAACCCGCGTCCTGATCTCCCCCTTCCGTTGGGGTGTCTCAAATTACGGGCCGGCCATGCAGTTTGTGCATATTGCCGATCTGGTCAGCGCCCTCGCGCACTTTCTGGAAAATGACTGCCCCGGCGTGTTCAACGTGTGCGCCGACGGCGCACTCTCCCGTGATGAGCTACTCACCCTGACCGGGCAGCGGCTTCTTTCGCTCCCCGCCTCCTGCAGCTTCCCCCTTGCCGACCTCGCCGATCTTCTCACCCGCCCGCATCGCCGCGGTGAGGCTGCTGCAATCTGGCTCGCCATCTTCCCTCTCCTCCTGAGCAACGCCAAAGCCAAAGCCACCGGCTGGTCCCCCCGCCACACCAACGCCAGCGCTGTCACCGCAGCCCTTGCCACCATCAGTACCCGCCCTTCTCCCCGTTTCCCTACCCCCTTGCGCACCCAGTGGCCTGTTCCACCTGCTGCTTCGTCGCCTGTCGACCCTGCCGATCCTGCTGGGCCCACTCTGCCCACCGGACTTCCCGGGCAGGCAAGGCCTCTCGCCCCACTGCCCACTCCCGCAAAAAAACGCCTACGACGCGTCTCCTCTTTCTTGTTTGTATCCTCGATTTTCCTCGCTTTGTCCTTCCTCCTTTCTCGCCGTGGCAGTCCCGCTTTCTTGCGGCACTTCCCTGGCTCCCGCTCACCTCGCTAATTCCTCCACCCTGCCCGTACCGAAGCTGCGAACTGCTCGCGAAACCGGGGCAACTTCAGCTGTGCGAAAACCCGAAAACGCGATATGCCTGAAAAGGCTTGGAAAAATCTGTTTCAGTTGGTTCTGGAGTTGTACGTAACTATTGCGGGCTCTTGGGATCGAGGAGCGTGTGTTTGGGCTGGAGGATCACCGGGTTGCGGGCACGCTTGTGAATCTCGGGGTCGTGGAGGGGGAGCGGGGTGATTGGGATGCTGCGATTGTGTTTTTGGAGCGGGCTCTTGGGATCGAGGAGCATGTGTTTGGGCTGGAGGATCACCGTACGCAGCTAGTTCGCGCGGTCTTGGA
>DEIU01000075.1:2013-6007 GCA_002352645.1 Acidimicrobiia bacterium UBA2766
GCTTTTTCCCCGTATACTTTTTTCCCGTGTTTTAGCGGCTGTAGTCGTAGAAGCCTTTGCCGGATTTGCGGCCGAAGTCGCCGGCGGCGACCATGCGTTTGAGGAGGGGTTGGGCGAGCATGCTGGAGTCGCCGTATTCGGCGTGTAGGGCTTCGAGGATGGCGAGGGAGGTGTCGAGGCCGACGAGGTCGAGTAGGGCGAGGGGGCCCATTGGGAAGCCGCAGCCGTCTTTCATGGCGGCGTCGATGTCGTCGCGGTTTGCGATGCCGAGCTCGAGGTGACGCACGGCGCCGTTCAAGTAGGGGAAGAGGAGGGCGTTCACGATGAAGCCTGCCCGGTCCTTGACTTGGACAGGGTTTTTGCCGCAGCTACCGGCGAAGGCGGTGGCGCGGGCGGTGACGTCAGGGTCGGTGGTGAGGGCTTCTACGATTTCGACGAGGGCCATGACGGGGGCCGGGTTGAAGAAGTGTACGCCGACCACATGGTCGGGGCGGCCTGTTGCCATGGCGATTTCGGTGACTGACAAGGTGGAGGTGTTGGTGGCGAGGATCGCGCCTTTTTTGCAGACGCTGTCGAGCTCGTTGAAGAACTCTTTTTTTATGGCGAGGTCTTCGACGACCGACTCGAGCACAAGGTCGCAGTCTGCGAGGTCGTGCATTGCGGCGGTGACGCGCACGCGGTCGAGGGCTTTGGAGGCAGCGGCTTCCTCGATTCTTCCCTTGCCGACAAGTTTGGTGAGGGATTTTTCGAGCATGGCCTTGCAGCCTTCGGCGCTCGCCATGTTGCGGCTGCGCAGGATGACGTCGAAGCCACTTACTGCCGCTACTTGTACGATGCCTGACCCCATTTGCCCAGAGCCGAGCACGCCAACGGACTGGATTTCTGACATTTTGCCTACCCCTTGTCCTCGTCTTTTGAGAGTTCTCCAGTGAGATCTCTTGTGAGGTGAGCGCCGAGTGCAACTGCAGCGAGTTTCGTCGAAACGCGCGCCTTTCAACAAGTTGCCGTTTCTTTACAAGTTTCTACGAAAGGTATTTTTACTTTAGGTGTTTATTGTGGGCAATCTGGTTTTTGTGGTGATAAAGGGTGTTATGGGAAGGTGTTGGAGCAGGGTATTCAGGTGACCGTTGGCCAGGCGATTGCGCAATAATTCTTGGCCGTTTGTCTTTTTGCTGTTCGTCCCTTTCCTGTGGGTCCCTTTCTCGTAGGGCTCTTCCCTTGAGTCCCTTGTGGGTCACCTCTCCTGTTTTGTGTCGTGTGTGTTCCACTGGCTTTGGTTGTTTATCGGCTGTTTATCGGTCGCCTGTGGACTTGGCGGCCTTGTCGGTTGCCTCGTCAGCTTCGGGTGTTGGCGCAGGGGGTTGTGTGGGCTCTTCTCTTGGGGTGCCGTCAGGGTTGAAAGCGAAAATGCGTACACTCTCGATTGTGACAGGGGAGAGAGGGTAGCTTGGCTCGGCTGCATAGGCAGTGGCGTGGCCGACAGGAACGTTTGCGATCGCCTGTAGGGTGTCTTCTCCTTCGAGGAGCTGCCCAAAAAGTGAGTACTGGGGGGGAAGCTGCGTGCCATTGGCGCCGGTCACAATAAAGAACTGGCTGCCGTTTGTGGAGGGGTCACCGCCGTTGTTTGCCATCGCAAGGCTTCCGATCTTGTAGGCCTGCACGTCCTCTGGTTTGGCCCCGGCTTCAATTTCGGCTGCGGCTGCAGGGGTCGATCCGTCATATCGGTAGCCAGGGCCGCCGCTTCCCGCGGTGAATGGGTCGTTGCCGAGAGGGTCACCTCCCTGAATCACAAAATCCTTGAGGATCCGGTGGAAGGTGAGGTCATCGTAGAAGTTCTCTTGCGCCAGGTAGACAAAGTTGTTGACGTCGGGTTCGCCCTGTTTCCGATCGAGCGCGAAGCGCATTGTTCCCTCTGAGGTGAGAATTTCTGCCTGATATGACACTCCTGGGATGAGTATCATGTCGGGTTTTGGCAGCATGATCTGCGCGAACTCTTCTGTTTCAGAAGTTGTGCTTGATGGAAGATTGTGGTCAGGGTCATCGTTGTCAGTGAAGGCGCTGATGAGTGTGGCAATGCCGAAAGACCCGACCATGCCCACAACCAAAATTATGGCAACGAGACGCATGCGCCGTTGGCGTGTCTCAGCTGTCGGGACCTTTTTGGGTCGCTTTTGTTTACGAGGCGCCTTTGCGCGAGGTTTTTCCGTTTGTTGCGTTTTTTTCGACAATTCGGAGTTTTTTTGAGGCATAGTGATTGCTGCTCTTTTTGATGGAAAGAAGAAGTTTCTCGAATTTTGCATCAGGATGGGCCGAAGCTGACCTAGGCGAAGGACCTGCGTTGGCGTCAGACCAATGGAAGGCCGCTACAGTCATTTCTGATTTTCATATTGGCTTGCGTTCGTTGCCGTTTCACAGCGTCGTAAACGGTGGGAACAGCGCTGGTTTTTCGACAGTTTGGCCAAGCTTTTCTGTGAAAAGGACCCGCTGTGGGCATTGTTGTGCAAAAGTTCGGTGGAACCTCCGTCGCCGATTCCGAACGTATTCGTGTTGTGGCCGATCGGGTGGTAGAAACAAAAAAACGTGGGAATGACGTCGTTGTGGTCGTGTCCGCTATGGGCAAGAGTACCGATAACCTCGTCGATCTTGCTTTTCAAGTTTGTGACCAGCCTGCTCCACGCGAACTTGACATGCTCCTTACTGCTGGAGAGCGTGTTTCGATCGCCCTTTTGTGTATGGCCGTTATCGATCGGGGTGTGAACGCCACGAGCTTTACGGGCAGTCAGGCAGGTATTCTCACTGACGCCATCCACGGCAAAGCCAAGATCTTGGAGATTAACGCATACCGTGTCCGAGAGGCGCTCGAAGAAGGCAAAGTGCCGGTCATTGCCGGATTCCAGGGAGTGTCCACCACAAAAGACGTCACGACGCTGGGACGCGGCGGCTCTGATACCTCGGCTGTTGCGATGGCGGCAGCCCTTGGCGCGAGCGTTTGTGAAATCTACACCGATGTGGATGGGGTTTACACTGCCGATCCGCGCCGGGTGCCGTCTGCGCGCAAGCTTTCCCAGGTAAGCCATGAGGAAATGCTCGAGATGGCAGCCGCAGGAGCAGGTGTTTTGCAGGTACGCTCTGTTGAGGTTGCCCGTAACTACGGAGTTCCTGTGAGCGTGCGTTCTAGTTTTGTGGATGTGCCGGGTACCTGGATTGTAAAAGAGGAAGAGATAATGGAACGAGCGATTGTCTCCGGGGTAGCGCACGATGTCTCCGAGGCAAAAATGACCGTGCGTCGTGTGCCCGACAGGCCAGGCGTCGCCGCCATCATCTTTCGTTCCCTTGCCGACGCCGCAGTAAATGTCGACATGATTGTGCAAAACGTCTCGCTCGACGGTTACACCGATGTTTCTTTCACCCTGCCTAAAACCGATTTACCTGTTGCTCATGCCGTCCTCAATAAAATATGTAAGCGTATTGATGCTGCTGGTTACGACACCAACGAAAATATCGCCAAAATCAGCATTGTGGGCGCCGGCATGAAAACCCATCCTGGCGTTGCTGCCGACATGTTTACCCAGCTTGCTGAGGTCGGCGTGAACATCGACATGATCTCGACCTCCACGATTCGTCTTTCCTGTGTGATCGCAGTAGACCAACTTGACACGGCCCTCCAAGCCATACACGATCATTTTGAGCTGGAAAAACTCCCGAAAATCTCTGCCCGGGCCGACACCTGAACACAGCGGGGTAACGTGGGCCGGAACAGAGCCGTCAGGCTCTGTTCCGCTGGTCGGGCTGTGTCCCGGCCTGTCGTCGGGTTCTGTTGGGCCGTGTCAGGCGGTTGGGGCGGTCCCTCGGCCGGGGTCCCGACTCTGGTCCGGGCCGTGTTGATACTGCTTGGGCTCTGGAAGCGGGGGCGGCTGTTGGGCCGTTTTTTGTGAGAGGCGGGTGCCGGGCTGTTGGGCTCTGTCGGGCCGTCCTGGGCTGGTAGGCCGTCGAG
>DEIU01000075.1:6152-7785 GCA_002352645.1 Acidimicrobiia bacterium UBA2766
TGCGGCGGGCCAGGGGCGTGTCGGGCAGTGGTGTTGGGTGTTGGTCCGGGTCGGGTTCTGCGAAGGCGACCGGGCCGTGTGGCCGTGTTGGGCTCTCAAGCCGTGCGTCAGGTGGCTCTGGGGCATTGTGCGCACAGTACACTGGGCGGGGTTTTTGCTGGGGTCCTCTGAGAGGGGGTTTGGGATTGGGTCTGGACCAGGGTCTGAGCGGGACCTGGACCGGGTTCAGGTCCCGTGGGAAGACCGGGTTGCAGGACGGATACTGTGGGAATGTAGTGGAAAACTCGCAGGTCAGAGGTGGTAGATCTGTAAAAGCAGAGACAGGTCGCCGGCGTAGCGAAGGGAGCAGGTGATGCCAGAACAGATACCGGTGCAAGGGTCGGCCCAAGGGCCAGGGCAAGTGTGTGTGGCAGTGGTAGGAGCAACGGGTGTTGTCGGCCAGGAGATGTTACGCATTCTTGCCGAGCGCCACTTCCCTGTGGGAGAGCTGCGCCTTTTTGCCTCGCCCCGCTCCCAAGGGCGTGTGATCTCTTGGGATGGTGGCGATGGTCCCCGCGAATGCACTGTGGAAGTCTTGAGAGAAGGCTGCTTTCGGGGAGTCGACATTGTGCTGATGGAGGTGGAGTCGCCGCTTTCACGAGAGTGGGCACCGGTTGCCGTGCGCGAGGGCGCAGTTGTGATTGACAACTCATCGGCCTGGCGTATGGACTCCGCAGTGCCCCTTGTTGTCTCTGAAGTGAACCCACACGCACTCCAAACCCACCAGGGCATTATCGCCAACCCAAACTGCACGACAATGGTGCTCATGCCTGTCCTGAAGCCACTTGACACTGCGGCAACGATTGCACGTGTGGTTGTGTCGAGCTATCAGGCCGTTTCTGGTTCAGGCAAAGCCGGGATTGACGCTCTTGCCGTTGAAATCGACAAGTATGGCAACGATCTGCACGCCCTTGCGCGCAGCGGCGTTACCGGTGTCGAACCAGCCCAAACTGTGTACCCTGCTGCTATTGCCTTTAACGTCATTCCCGCCTGCGACGACTTTGCGGACGACGGCTCTTGCGAAACCAAAGAAGAACGTAAGCTGGTTGCCGAGAGCCGCAAGATTCTCGAACGCCCCGATCTCCATGTTGCTGCCACTTGTGTGCGCGTTCCGGTTATTGCCGCCCATTCCATGTCGGTGAACGTTGAATTCCGCGACAAGATGCCGGCAGCGAAAGCGCGAGAAATCCTGGCAGCAGCTCCAGGTGTGATCCTTGCCGGAAACGGTCCCACCGGCTTTTCGACCCCGCTGCATGTCGCAGGAACCGACAGTACCCATGTGGGTCGCCTGCGCGACGACGAGACCCGCCCCAACACCATTGACTGTTTTATTGTGGGCGACAACCTCCGCAAGGGCGCTGCCCTCAACTGTGTCGAAATCGCGGAGCTTCTCCTGAAAAACGCGGCACTTCGCCTCTGCTGAGCGGCTCTGTACTGCTCTACTTGTGCCCTGTGCCCCCAGTTGTTGGGGTTGGAGTGGTGGCCCGGAGTTGGGTGTTCCCAGGTGTGTGGGTGTCAGGAGGGAGAGAAAACAGTGGCCTGGCCAGTTTGCTCATTCATGAGGCAACTGGCCAGGCCACTGTGCTGAGTCGGG
>DEIU01000070.1:0-23484 GCA_002352645.1 Acidimicrobiia bacterium UBA2766
ACCCGGACCAGCCAAAGCCTCTCGGGACCGTCTGGAGACTTTCCGGGCTTGTGTGGCCTTGCCCCGTGCTGCACCGAGTAGGCCTTGCTGCACGAGGTTTTTCTGCCTCTGCTGTACCTTCTCCCAAAGATTGCAGGCTGTTTTTCTGTACAAAGATGCTCTTTCTTTTGAAAGAGCAAACGCATATATTCAAATAGAAAGCAAAAAACGCCTCAGGTGTGTACTTCACCCTACCGGTGCCACGCATACTGGGCATTTCCATAAGACGGGCAGAGCGATGTTGCCGCCCGCTTGATGCAAACCCTAAGACAACAACAAGGCACGAAACGTTCTCCATTCGGGACGGACCACTGTCTCGTTCCGCGTGTGTGCAGCGCCCCAAAGCAACAAGCAGCAGAGTCTGCTGCAAGACGACTTCGCAAAAAACGCCATAGGTCTGCCTATGGCAAGACAAAGAAACCAGACCCGCACACCACCCCCTTGTGATATCCGGCACACACGCCACACAGCGGAAACAACCATCTTTCGTGCCGCTGATGAAAAGCTGGCGAGAATCCCATAAGAATGCATCGCGAAGGAGCGGCAGACAGGGTTGTTGTCGCTTTCCTCTTTCTCCAGGTCCCACAAACGGTCAGTTTTCGACGAATCATCCGGCATCTGTGCACGCAGGTTGTGAGACCAGAGGTGTCGGTTCCAATCGGACACCACGGCCTTGCCGCTGCACACGCTGCACGCACGACTTCATTTTCTGACTTTCGAGCTGCGCGCAGAAAGCCACGACGCGTTCCGTCCTGCAAACCCTGACGCAGACACGGAACAAACAGGTGAAAAGTGCCGAACCGCGCGGTAATTCCCGCATTCCCAAAAAACAGCCATAAGACACACAGTCCAGAAAAAACGGAGGAGAGAAAATGGCGAAAGAATACTGGATACACCCCGCCATCGGGATCGCACGACTCGGCAATAGCAATAAATGGTTCTTAGGACCAGAAATACCGGGAGAAACGCCGAACGCCGGAAAAACCTATAAAGACCAGGAATCTCCTGCCCGAGTGAAAAAACAGGGACAACGCTTTCGCATATATGAGTACGACACAAGCGGACCGGTGCCCAAGCCTGTACGTGAAATCAAAAAAACAGATGCCCGCATCACCTGGCATGTTCATCTCGTCAACAAAAAAGCAGCCTTGCGGGAGCAGTTGCCTCCGGCAGCCCCACGCAACCCCGATCTCGATCCGGACAGCCTGACCATTGATGCAGGCAAAGTCGATTTGGCCGGCAATATGCAAAAGATTAAGGGAACAAATCTCGTCGGAAACTTCCTCGACACTCCTGTGCAAATCGGCCGGATCATACCTGACCAAGATGGGCGTCTCATTGTGCTCGCCGGAAACGGCCACTCCGAAGGATCATCCACAAACAGCTCATTGAACTTCGCGAATAATGACGGCTGGTTCGATGACACGGCAGACGGCATCATCTCGGCTACTGTGCAATTCCGAAATTGGGAAAGTCACAAAACCGCAAAAAACGCCCGGGTGATCTGCGCTCCGCCCGACTTTGCCCCAGCGATCCAAAGCCCGATCACCATGTATGACCTGGCCTTGCAGGCGGCAATCGAACTTGACCCGGCCCTCTGGCCAGACGAGCAAGTCCCGGTCTTTGCCACAGACGTTTTACCGGTATTGCAACGCCTGCACGACCTCTGTTGGGTGGATGAGGATGCTTGGAAGGCCCATGGGCCAGATGGCAATGACAACTTCCTCCAACAACTGCACCTTCTCTCGGATAACACCACAGATCCCTCGTCGCCGGCCTTTCAATTACGCCGTTCCATCTTCTTTCGATTGCGCCGACCATCAGCGTGCCCCATAGAAGAGCGCCGTCCGGATGATCCGCCTGCGGGCCGCAAAAATATACCCCAGCTCCCCGATGAGGTCACCCTCACGCCACACCAGTATGGAATATTCCGAAAGTGGAGTCTGGGAGAGTTCTCAAACGGACACACAACAAGCTCGGCACCCAGCTCCTTCGCTGATTTACCCCTCGCCGCACAAGTAGTGGCGCTAGACCGGGCCAGTCTCGATACTGCCACAGGAGCATCGCTCGCGCTCGGCAGCGAAAGCTGGGGAATTATGGCGAAAACGAAAACCTATGCCGGCCCCTTCCGTGTTACCGACGAGATTCCCCCCGGCTCGCTCACAATGGGAAATGCGCTCCCCTGGCAAACCGGCTTCTACGCCTGTGGGGCAGGCTGGTGGCCTTCCCACCGACCCGGCAGAGTCCTGCGGCGCGAAGCAGGCAAGCTCGTGTCCACCAATTGGGTACGTGACATCGATGACAGCCGGGACATGGTACAAAACTGGGCAACACTCGGCTTTATCGTTCCCGACGGACAGGAACAGATCGAAACCGAACAGGGTTGATCTCTACCCGGCAGACTGCTGCGCGCTTGCCGGGTGCAACCTATGGCGAAAATTACCTGGGACCTCATGGCCGCACAGTGCCTGCAGCTTTCATTGCAGGCACTGTGCGGTTTTATAACCTCACTCCGACCTGCCGACCTGCCGGAATGAGGGCGCACGCACAGTCGTCTCAGCGCCCTCGCACGCACGCACAGCACCACAAAAGTCGCTTCAGGGGGTATACTGCTCTTCTATTCGCACTACAACACCGTCTTTCACGTCGATCCAGACAAGGGCATTCGCACGGATCTCCATAGCAAGCTCGACAGCACTCACCGGATGAAAATTCGGAGAACCCCCAATGAGCAGAAAAAAGTTTGGTCTCAGCAACACAGAATCGGCGATCGGAAAAGTCCGCAACCGATCGTTCCGATTGCGCACGTAGTAATCGTTGTCGAGCCAATCCTGTTCTGGCGGGATCTCCCCATCCTCTTGCGCAGCGGCTATTGCCTCTTCGCCACTGAGAAATTCTGCATAATCGATGACGAGCTCATAGCCGTTCCCGGTCTCTCTGACCTCTTTTACCAAGCCAAAAGCCTCGTTCACACACTTTTCCTGCGACCCGGAAGAAGACGACGAAGCCGCGGTGGTTCCAATATCTCCCGCAGAAGATGAAACGGATACGACAGTCTCTTGTGATGCATCCTTCCTGACGTCCACGGTGTCATCGTCATCGCCGCATGCCGTAAACAAAAGTGTCGCGGCAACAAAAACAGCGACGACACTCCCTACAGGACTCACGAGAAGCACATGTTGCCGACCGGACTTCCCGCCGGCATTTTTGCGGGCAATTTCCACACGATCCCTGCCTTTTCTCCTCAAGCCATACACCCTAGTTCCGAGAAAACCGCCTCTCGAAAAACACTCTGCCAAATCAATCATGATCTCCTCCTCCAGAGAAGAACCAGCGTCTCTCAAGGAGACCGCAAAAAACCACAAATAATCCCACGTACCAAGAAACCAACCGCCAGGCAGGTGCCCAGCGCTCCTGTAGCGTCGCCGCTCGATCCCGCTTCTCCCAGATCCCTGCCTCAGAGTTTTTTATGCCTGTTCGGCTTCTCTTTTCCCAAGCTTCCCGTCCGGCTTCTTGATCATGATAAAACATACTTAACGATCACATGCCGCGCGACACGACGGCCAAAAGTATGGATAAATCGGAGAAAAAGTCCTTTTTCCTGGGATACCGGAAGCTCGCTGCATCAGATCCCTGCCAAGGCCTTCCCTCTTCCCCCCTCACGACACACCCCGACCTGCCACTCCTCACCCCCCCACCTTGTTCCCGCAGAAAAGAAAACAGCAAAGAGAGGCAGCTTTTCATGAAAAAGACCTGGGGGCAGGAAAAACCCAGCCAGGAAACAAAAAAGAGAAGAGGAGTAGCCCAAAAAAAACAGGGCTACTCCTCTTGCCTGGCTACCTCATACGCGCAAAAGCGCTCTACCACGCAAACACCTTCTCGAAAAACCCATCCCAAACGTCTTGCGACAGCAAAATTTTTCTTTAGAACTGTAAAAACATTAGTCCCACGAAAGAGCACTTCTCCAAATTTGTGTATGGCATAAAAAATTTCATACGGGGAAGGCCTGGGTCACGTACGACGATATCTCCCACCCAGATGCCGGAGAGTTTTCCCCTGGAAATTGACGCGCCACTTGTGACGGAGTTTCCATATTGACCCGTCCCATCTGCATGGACACAGCGTACACGGGGAGCTATTTCGGGGAAAGATCTGCTTGTTTCCCACAACCTGTCCGAGATGCCTCTTCGGACCCTCCCCGCAATCATGCCATTTACGGGAAAAACAGCCCCGGAACAGAGTCGACAGCACCACAACAAAAGAAAAAAGGCTTTTTACTTGCTTGCCTGGGGATGCAACGACGGCTACCGTGCCGTCATGAAAACCGATCCGCGCACAGCTCCCGGCGCGTCCTCGACAACAGCACGAGAGGACGACCAAAGCGACAATGCTCCCGATGACCTCACCGACAATTTCATAGAGGAGATCATCGAAGCAGACCTCCGCGCGGGAAAGCACGGCGGCCACATTGTCACCCGCTTTCCTCCTGAACCAAATGGTTGCCTGCACATTGGCCATGCCAAGGCGATTTGCCTGAACTTCAGTCTCGCCGCCAAATACAACGGGCAATGCAATCTACGTTTCGACGACACAAACCCCACTACAGAAGACACAGACTTTGTCGAGGCCATCAAAGAGGATGTGCACTGGCTCGGTTTCGATTGGAAAGACAAAGAGTTTTTTGCCTCTGGCTATTTTCCAAAGCTCTACGATTTTGCCCGCACCCTGATCAACACCGGCCACGCGTATGTCGACAGCCAAAGTCTTGCGGAGATCCGGGAAAACCGTGGCAACTATTACAAACCTGGAATTGAGAGCCCCTACCGCGACCGGTCCGTTGCGGAAAACCTCGACCTTTTTACGCGCATGCGCGCGGGTGAGTTCGACGAAGGCGCCCATGTGCTACGCGCCAAGATCGACATGCAATCATCGGACATCCTCATGCGGGACCCCCTTCTCTACCGCATTCACAAAACTCCTCATCATCGCACCGGGACCGAATGGCCAATCTACCCCATGTATGACTTCGCCCATGGGTTGTCTGATTCGATTGAGAGAGTAACCCACTCAATCTGCACGCTCGAATTCCAAAACAATCGCCCCCTCTACAACTGGTTCCTCGAGACCCTCGACGTACCCCACAAACCCCAACAAATCGAGTTCGCACGCCTCAACCTCACAAGCACTGTCCTCAGCAAGCGTGTATTACAGCGTCTCGTGCACGAGAACCATGTCACAGGGTGGAACGACCCACGTATGCCAACCCTTTCGGGCCTACGTCGACGCGGCTACACGCCCGAAGCAATCCGCGCCTTTTGCGACACTATTGGCGTGGCACGCCGCGACGGTCGCATAGAACTCGCACTGCTCGAGCACACCATACGAGAACACCTCAACGCCACTTCCCCCCGCGTGATGAGCGTCCTGCGACCATTACGACTCGTGATTGAGAACTACCCCGAAGGCAACACCGACTTCTTTACATGCCCTGTGAATCCAGAAGACCCCGCTGCAGGAACCCATGAGGTTCCCTTCTCACGGGTCCTCTATGTCGAACGAGACGACTTTCTCGAAGACCCACCAAAAAAATGGTTCCGTCTCACCCCAGGCAGAGAAGTGCGTCTCCGCTACGCCTGCCTTGTCACCTGCAAAGAAGCCATCAAAGACCCGAACACTGGCGAGATTGTCGAACTACGCTGCGAATGGGACCCCGCGTCACGCGGCGGCGCATCCCCTGACGGACGCAAAGTGCGCGGCACTATCCATTGGGTTTCCGCCGCCCACGCCTTTGACGCCGAAGTGCGACTCTACGATCGCCTTTTCGCGGTCGACAATCCTCTCGCCGAAGAACATGGGAACGATCTCGCCAGCGTGCTCAACCCGGATTCCCTTGAAGTGCTCACAGGCTGCAAGCTTGCACCGAGCCTAAAAACCACCCAGCCCGGCACACGGCTGCAATTTGAACGGCTCGGCTATTTCTGCGCGGACACACTCGACAGCACTCCTGGCCACCCCGTTTTCAACCGGACTATCGGTCTACGCGACTCCTGGGCCAAGATCGCCCAGAAGCAAAGCAAGACCAAACAAGCAGGTCGCAGGTGAAACTGTGCCCACCACACGCACCCGGGCACGCAGGAAATCCGTAGAGAGAAAAATCGACAAAAGGCCGATCGTAAAAAACACCTCTGATGATTCGGCACTTGGCTGCTATCCTGATTGCTTGTAATACATACATTCCATGTACTACAAGCAATCCGGGGTAGCTCAATCGGCGGAGCAGGTGGCTGTTAACCACAAGGTTGCGAGTTCGAATCTCGCCCCCGGAGCCCTGTAAAGCCCAATGAAAGACCCGGCCCCTTCACCTGGGCCTTTCATTTTAGGGTCTCCTCTCGCCTTGGGACCACCTCTCCCACCGCATCCTCTCGCCTTGGCGCCCTCGTTCCATTGAGGAGAAAAAATACCTCGCGCTTTTACCTGCTGTGCTCAACAGTTTCGGCACACAAAAAGATCACGCTGCCCTCTCATCCCAGGCGTCTCCTGCCCAAAAGACCGTCCTGTTCCAGGGCACTTCTGCGCACCGGTCCTGATCGCCAAGCCTGATCAACAGCTCAGGTCGCAGGGTCGGTCAGGAGGAGCACACGCCTGCCATATGCAATAGGGGGATTTGCATTCGGTCCGGGAGTGGTCTGCGCTCGAGTATCCTCTTGCCCGCTTGGCTTCTCTTGACACGACTTTGCCACTCATCGCATCTCCACAACGCAGCGGTCGGTGCCAAAAGCAACCCTTCCACTCCAGGAGAATACGTGGCTATCCAGTCTTTATATACCCAGCTCACGCTGATGGGTACCGTGATCGAGATCGGAATGACCCCAGACCGGATGGGTCAGTTCGTCATTCTCTGTCGGAACGGCGAGAAGATCACGGTCATTGCCGAAGCCGAAACCCAGGCGCTCACCCTGCAAAACTTGGACGGCGCGCAACGGGACCGTGTGCCGGATCCACCGGATTTTCACTCTGGCGACCCAGTACAGTTTATACGCAAATATATTCGCATGGGTCGCCTGCTTGTGGTTGAGGGTGTCTACCAGACAGACCTCGACAGCAGTCGTTTCCTCGCGCGTACTGTGCACCTTTTGCACGACAACCACGGTCGTTATCTCTTTGAAGGCACCCATTGGTGGCTCACGCAAATTCAAGAGCTTGCAGACGTGTGGCTGGGATACCTGTTTGGTCGTTCACGCGAATACGACTTCTCTCAGTACCGCACGAACATCGGCATCAGCGGTGTCCCCCACCCGAGCGACATACAGGAATGCGCGACGCTCTCCAGGTTGATATACGGGCTTTCTTCGGCGTACATGCTCACGGGCAACGACCGATACCTGGACGCAGCGCGTGCAGGAGTCACCTACCAAGAGGAACACTTCAAGTCGCCAACCGAAGATGGGCGCGGGCTGCTTTGGGTGTCCGCTTTACAGAACCAGAAACGTATCATGACATCGTGCAATTCCGATGATCATGCGACTGTTCCCCTTTACGAACAGATCTATGCCTTGGCCGGGTTGGCGCAGTACTACCGCGTGACTCTCGACCCCAACGTGCTCGATGACATTCGGCGCACCATCCATTCCTTCCAGACCTTGTTTCGGGATGAGAAGGCAGGCGGCTACTTCTCCCACCTGGACTTCGCCACCATGAAGTGCACGTCTCCTGCCTTGGGCGACAACTCTGCCCGAAAAAATTGGAACTCGATTGGCGACCATCTTCCCGCCTATCTCATCAATCTCATTCTGGCGCTCGACCCACGTCCGAAGGGCCTCGAAGACGACCAGACCAAACAGTTTGTGGAAACCCTCTGGAAAATTCTGAAGGAAACCTCGGATCTGATTATCACGCGATTTGTCGAGCAGAGCGAGGCCAATGGGGATCTGTTCGTGACAGAGCGTTTTCTGCGCGACTGGACCCCTGACACAAGTTGGCGCTGGCAGAAGGACCGGGTCGTGCTCGGGCACAACCTGAAAATCTCTTGGAATCTTGCGCGCGTGGCCGTCGCGCTGCACGCACGCGGCGAGGAGGATGAAGCCAATCACTATCTGAAGGCCGCGTCCCGGCTCGCGAAGCGAACTTTTGACGTTGGGATTGACGGCCTGCGAGGCGGGCTGTTCGACGTGATCGAAAAGCAAAACAAAAAGCCCGAAAAGCCACATTTCACATGGTGGACAACAAAAGACTTCTGGCAGCAAGAACAGGCAATACTCGCATTTCTCATTCTTGAGGGACTCTCAGGAGACATCAAGACAAAAGAACTGGAAACAGAGCAGACAAATCACCTCTCGACCAACCACAAAGGGCAACTCTCCACAAAGCAAACAAGCCGGCTCCCCGCAGAGCGCTCAGGGGAGGAAAGAGGCCCCTGGCTGCAACTCGCCCGTGAAACAATGGCATTTTGGAATCTGTTTTTCCTGGACCGCGACCGCCGAGGGGTGTTCTTCCGGGTCACCGAGAATGGGCTTCCGTACGCAATTGGCGGCTACCAGGACAAGGGCGGCCACTCGATCTCCGGGTACCACGTTTTCGAGCTCGGCTTTCTCGCTCATATTTATCTCAGCACTTATGTCCGGGAATCAGGGGCTTTCTCACTCAAGTTTCGTCCATGCAAGACAGCGAAGCAGCGTTCCATCAATGTCCTTCCCGACTTCCTCCCAGCGTCATCGCTGCAAATCTCTTCGGTGCTGGTGAATGGACAGAAAAAGAGCGACGCGGATATTGATTCACACGATTTCCGCGTGAATTTTCACGAAAGCGAGCTTGGCTGCGAGTTCATCGTCAAGTTTGTCAGGAAAATGCAGGAGGAAACATGAACGACCCCATATTGAGTGGAAAGCGCGTCGCAATCCTCATCGAATCTGAATATGTCCCGAGGGAGATCAGAAAGTACGAAGAACGCTTCGCCAAACTTGGCGCCGAGGTCCACATCATGAGTCGCCTCTTCGGAAACTCAAAGACAACGTTTGTGAGTGATGTCGACCGTGTCGGAGACATCACGGAGAAGCGTGATGTCTTCATGGACTTCACATCCCCGGGAGTTTCCCCCGCGCACTATGACGCGGTCCTGATGGCAGCAAATTACACAAGTGTCCGGCTGCGCTGGTTCGATACGCCCGATGGCTTCGCGCCATCCCCACAGTTTGCGGCGAACGCTCCTGCGGTATGTTTTTTCTCCGAAGCAATGCTCAACCCCAAGGTGGTTGTGGGCGCATTGTGTCATGGCTTGTGGATCTTGACACCACGTCCTGAGCTGCTTGCAAACCGGCGCGTCATTTGCCACGAAGTCGTCTTGTCCGACGTGATGAACTGCGGCGCAATCTACACGCCATCCCCGACTGGCGTCGTCATAGATGGCGATCTCGTCACGGGACGTTCTGTTGGGGATGTGGACCTCTACATTGACGCCATCGCCATGCAGATCGACAAGATCGCCCAGGGCAAGACCGTAAAGTCGCCCAAAAAAAGACGGCGTTCCGGCCAGGGCAGCACAAGGCGTGTCCTCATCGTCCTGAGCAGCTTCGGCTATTGGGGCGAAGAGGCAGTGGGCCCGATAGAGGCCTTCGACAAAGCCGGCATCACCTATGACTTCGCGACTCCATATGGTGACCCGCCCCGACTCGTACCGGCAAGCGAAGACCCTGACTATCTCGATCCAGTGCTGCAGCGCAAGATCACGAGCCCGGAGATGGCCGAACTCGTCAAGAAGTTCAAAGCATCCGACCGTCTGCACAATGTGAAAAAGACAGCAGACTGCCAAGTAGATCAGTACGATGGCATTTTACTCGTTGGTGGCAGCGGACCAGTGTTGGACATGAACAACTGTCGCCCATTGCACGAATTGCTCCTGCAATTCCACGAAGCAGGCAAAGCCATTGCAGCCGAGTGCTACGCCGTAGGCGCACTGATTTACACCCGCGAACGTGCAGCAGTCGACCCGCGCCGACCAGCCATTATTCGTGGACGTCGCGTCACTGGACACCCGCTCGCCCATGACTACACCACAGAATACGGCTATGCCGGTGTGACGTCCGAGTCGTCATTTATCGGCCCGGCCATCCCCCTGCAGTTCGCGCTACAAGACGCGGTAGGAGAAGACGGTGCGTTCATCGGGGCAATCGACCAGGAAACATCGGTGATACGGGACGGGCACATTATCACAAGCCGGTCTGTCGCTTCCTCGCGTGCCTGCGGCGACGAGATGGTGGCGCTCCTGACCGAACAGGCCGAGGAGGCAAAATGAAGGCGATTCGCGGGTCAGTAGCCCTCCTCCGACAACTGCACCGCGATGGGGTGCAGACCCTGTTCGGCAATCCCGGCACCGTAGAAGAAGGCCTGCTCGACGCGCTACACGACGTGCCAGAAATACGCTATATCGCGGGCCTGCAGGAGTCTGTGGTGCTCGCAATGGCAGATGGACACGCCCGCACAACCCACCGACCGGCAGTTGCCCAGGTGCACGCGGCGGTCGGACTCGGCAACGCAATGGCCATGCTCTATCAGGCGCACCGAAACCACACACCACTGCTCATCTTTGCCGGCGAGGCACCCTCGTCCCATATCGCATTCGATGGCTTCCTGGGAGGTGACCTCGCTCGCATTGCCGAGCCGGTCACAAAGTGGAGTGCGCGGGTGACGCACGAGCACCAGCTGCTCCGCATGGTGCGACGTGCACTCAAGATCGCTGCCACGCCTCCGCAAGGGCCAGTATTTCTTGCCCTGCCAATGGAAGTACTTGACAGTTTTATTGAAGATGACCTCGCGACCACCACTTTTATAGACACCGAAACTTCCTTCTCCCACGAGTTCACTGCTCGCATCGCGCAAGAACTGATCGAGGCGACTGCGCCGATTTTCCTGGTGGGAGACGGGGTCGCCCTCAGTCATGGACAAAAAGCCCTAAAAGCACTTTCCGAAGCAGTCGGAGCCCGCGTCTTTGGCGTCGACTTCGCTGATCTGAGTGCCTCGTTTCGTGACCCGATGTTTATGGGCCTGCTCGGTCACAGCTTCGGCCATGTGACACGCCAGACGACCCTTGGCGCCGACCTGCTGATCGCGGTCGGCACACCGATCTTCCCCGAGCTGTTCCCGTCACACGAACCCTACTTTCAGCCTGGGGCAAAGCTCTTCCATGTGGATTTTGACGCGTGGGAAGTCGGAAAAAACTTTCCCGTCGAAGCTGGAGGCGTCGGAAACCCCCGGCTTTTCTTTGAGCAGGTTCTTGCCGATTTTGAAACTCGCGCGGAGAACTCGACACGCGAGCGCGCCACGGCACGACAAAAAGCAGTCACTGCCGAAAAGAAAGCCGCTCGTGTCGCGTTGCAGGCCAAGTTCGACGCCGAGCGCGCGCAGAACCCAATGATGCCCTCGGAAATGATGGGAATCGTGGCCTCCGAGATCCCGGACGGGACTCTCGTCTATGACGAATCCATAAGTTCAACGGACGAACTACTCCACTTCCTCCAGCCCCACGATCCAACATCGTATTTTCTCGGCAGAGGCGGATGCATCGGAGTGGGATGGCCAGGGGCAGTCGGCGCCGCGCTCGCCCACCCCGACCGGCAGGTCTTGGCACTCTCGGGAGACGGCTCGGCGTCCTATGTGCTCCAGGTGCTCTGGACTGCCGCAAAATACCAAACCAACGTGGTATTTGTGGTCTGCAATAACCGCAGCTATCGCATCCTCAAAGTCAACATGCTGCATTATTGGGCAGAACAAGGGCTCCCTATCCGCGAGTTTCCCCCCTTCGATCTGACCGACCCCGAACTTGATTTTTCACAAATTGCGCACGGCTTCGGCGTGTCCGGCGTGCAGGTCGAAACCCCTGAAGAGTTCCGTCAAGCCTTGCAAACCGCCTTTTCCCGCAACGGGCCATCTCTCATTGACGTCCTGATAGAAGGCAGCGTCGACGAAGAAATGCAAACAATCGTGCGCGCGCATAGTGGATACGCCTGAGGAACACAGGCTCTATCCCGACTCCACACAAGAGGTCCAAAATGATACCCGTACGGTTTGAATACACAAGTGGTTTACTCACTGACACGTTCCAGAACGCCCGCCTGGTTGGGAGCTGGGATGGGTGGTCAGATCATGTGCCAATGACCCCATTTCACGACACAACTGGGGTGCCTGCTTTCTCCGCTGTCGTCGAGCTACCCGACACACTGATTGAAACAGAAATACAGTGGGGCGTGTATGTCGACGGACCAGGTGGAGTTGGGCAGTGGGGCATAGCCACCGAAGTCCAAGATCGCGCAAACCGAGAGCGGCACCGGTCCTTCCGGTTGCGCGTGGGCGATGATGCGGTGCAGCGCTACTCCCTATCGACAAGCCGCGCGCTCGGGGCGAACAAACACTACACAGGAGATGACACTGAACCAGGCATACGGTTCGCGGTCTGGGCTCCAAACGCGCGCCAAGTCAGCCTCGTACTCGGCGACCGCGCAAGTGGCTACATATGGGATCCGCACCATGATGACATTGCGGACCGCGGGGAACGTGGCAGCTTTCCAATGTTCGAGACTTCAAAAGGTCCCGACTGGGACGGCATATGGGAAACCCGCGCGGACATCCAGGCTTATCCGGACGGGTTCATTGCAACACCTGACATGCCGGAGCCGCCGACACTTCAGCAGTTTGCAACCTTCGATCATATCCCCTACATGTTGCGGATTGTCCGAGAAGATGGAAGCGTAAAATTTCGCACGGACCTCTACTCACGCTGCCAAATCGGCAGTGGTGACCGCAACAACGCGTTTGATCCAGAAGCCGGGAACGAGCCACCGTGGACAGGAAAACGCCAGGACCTCGACGGCACCATAAGTTGTTCTGTTGTTGTCGACCCCGAGACCGTCACGACAGAGTTTGCCGAGGTCGATGAGGCGGGAGACCGCGTATGGCCAGAGCGAAACTGGAACAGCCAAGAGGAGTTCTGGCGAGAAGAGTTTGTCGCAGGCAAGGAACTACCCACACGCGTGGAAGACCTTATCATCTACGAACTTCATGTGGGCGCTCTCGGCTTTGGCAAGCAGGGACCGGGAACCCTCGAAGACGCCCTTGAACTACTCGACACCCACCTCGTTCCTCTCGGAATAAATTGCATCGAATTATTGCCACTCTCCGAATTCCGTGGTGGCAGTCGGTGGGGATACAGCTCCTCCCACTTTTTCGCCATCGAATTCACATGTGGTGGACGTGACCAGTTCAAACATTTCATCCGGGCGTGTCATCAGCGGGGTATCTCCGTCATTCTCGACGTTGTGTACAACCACTACCATCATTATCCCGAGCGAGCCGAACAACTCTACGATACAAACACCCCAGCGCACGACATCTATTTTTGGCAGGAACCCCAAGACGGAGACCTCGGCCCCTATCTGCAAAACGACTCGTCTGGACGAGCACCTCGGTACTGGGAGGAACAGGTTCGCAACATGTTCGTGAGCAGCGCCCTCGCCCTGCTCGACGAGTTTCACATCGATGGGTTCCGCGTCGACCAAACAACCTCGATGCGTGAATACAACCATCTCGAGAGGCGCGTGGGGAGTGCACCTTGGCGCGCAGTGCCCGACGCGAACGCGTTTGGGGCCAAGTTCCTGCGAGAGTGGATGCGCGCAGTGCGGCTTGTCCGTCCGCATGTGATCACGATGGCCGAGGACCATTCCTCACAGAATCCCGGGGCAATTGTGCGGCCAGTCGATCACGCAGACGACGGGTTTGGCTTCGATGCCACCTGGTACAGCGATTTCTATCATCATCTCATTGGTGACACTCGGTGGGGCAGGAAACATCCGAGCCACGCCAATCTCATCCGATCGGCTGCTGCATTGCGCAGAGGCGAGGCGCTCGCCATGAATTGGTTCGCTGCCGCCCTCGAGCACACCCAGAACCATACGGTTGTATATGCAGAATGTCATGACGAGGCGGGCAATTCCGAGAACGAGACTTCAATGCGGACTGTTGTTGCCGGCGTAAACGGCGCAGCCCTCACACCAGCTTCAAGGCCGCACGGTGAAGCCCGAGCCCGTTTCGCCACGTCAATGGCATTGTTCGCGGCAGGCACCCCCCTGATTTTCATGGGGGACGAAGTCGCAGCCTCAAAACCCTACCGTTACGCCGACTTCCGGCACCTCCAGGAGCAAGAAGACCCGAGAGAGGACCTTGCGGGACTGCGCAAGGGGAAGGGAAGTCGCATGTACCTATTCTACCAGCAGGCAATTAAGCTGCGGAGAGACCAGGCAGCGTTGCGCGATCGACACATCGAAATCGTGTGCACAGACAACACATCGAGAGTGATTGCCTTCATACGACGCACAGAAGACAGCATGTTCTTCATCGCAGGAAGCTTGGCCGACACCTCATTCGACAATGGATACAGCTTCTTCCACCCTGCAATTCCGGCGGGACAGTGGCGCGAGGTCCTGACTTCGGACGACACCGTATTCGAGGGTTCTGGCGTCAGCAACGGCAATACACCGGTGAGCTCGGAGACCGGCCATATCAACATGCGAATCCCAGCCAACGGAGTCATCGTGCTCGAAAGACAAAACGAAGCCTAGATTTCCACATACTGACTTTTGCGTCCGAGGATGCTCTTGCACGCAAAAGTCAGAACAAAGCCATGTAACTCCCGCGTCACAGCCCTGGGAAAAGACGCTTCCGATCACACACCCAACAAATCACACAGCCAACAAGAGAAACAACACACCCAACCGAAAAAACAAAGTAAGCACCGTCATTCCGCATGAGCAGCGCACGGTCCCCCTCTGGGCCAGAGAAAAGACACTGCCGAAACACTAATCCGACAGTAGTCCCGACTCCGCAATAAACACATCGGGCTCGGGCTCCGCACGAAAGGGATTGATTGTCGGCTCCGCGACAGATGCGTCCTCGGCCTTGAGGTCTGCGAGCAGGATTTCTTCGGTCTCAGGCGCCGTTCCCGGCAGAGCACCTGGGAGATAACACATGGCATTCAGCACATTTCCTTCAGTATCAAGAAACTGAAAGAGCACTCCCACCTCAGGAATCTCGATTTCTTCGGAAATCAGCTTCCCGCCATGCCGAACAACCGCGTATTTCGCCGCGACAATGTCCTCGACACTCACCGTACATTCAAACCCTCGCATGCCTCTGCCTTCCAACGGTTCAGAACGCTGATGCAATGCCCCCATTATCCCCGGTTCATTGTCTCTACCAGTAGAAATCTGATAAAAACCGGGTGGTCCCCACGCTTGGAATTTCCAACCGAACACGCCCTCGTAAAATTTCCGGGCACGTTCGACATCACCCGCGTGAATCGCGAAATGTACGACATTATGAATCATGGTCTGATGATATTCAGGAGAAGACAGTAAAAAAGAGCCATCTGGAACAAAAACCTTGTATTGCCAGACACATTCCTGATATTTCTCTGCGCATCATGACGCATTATCAGGTACACAAAACCCACTCACGTCTATTTTTTCATCTAGATGAAAAAATAGACGTTTGGAAGGGAAAAACCGTGCACACATCCTCTGCATTCGCAAGCAAAAGAAAAACCTGACTTCGAGAGATCCACTCCGATAACCACAAGAGAATGCTACTCGTGCGCAAGGCAAGAACAGGACCCCACAAGCAAAGATCCAGTACCCAAGGGAAGCAGGACAAGATGGAGTACCGCCAGTGTATACAACAGAAATTCCGGTACTCCGCACAGAACGCCTCCTCTTGCGTGCATGGAACACCGAAGACCTCTCCCCTTTCGCTGCCTTGAATGCCGATGCCGCAGTTGTGGAACATCTACCAGGCCTGCTCACACCGGAGGAGAGCGACGCCCTTGTCACTCGCATAAAGTCTCACTTTGCCAAACACAATTTCGGGTTTTGGGCAGTCGAAGAGAAGGCAAGCGGTCGTTTCATTGGTTTCACTGGGCTGTCACATGTCCATTTTGTCGCCCATTTCACGCCGTGCGTAGAAACCGGATGGCGACTCGCCCGTCATGCCTGGGGACAGGGCTACGCCACTGAAGCCGCAAAGGCCGCCGCAGAATTCGCCTTCGACCACCTCAATCTCCAAGAAATAACGTCTTTTACCGTGCCCGCCAATCACCGTTCACAACGCGTGATGCAAAAACTCGGCATGCAGCACGATCCCACCGAGGACTTCGACCATCCGGGACTCCCCGCAGGCCATCCGCTACGCCGGCATGTGCTTTACCGTCTCTCCAGAACTGAAAAAGCAACACCGCAAAGCTCTTGAGAAAAGACCTGCCCGGTTCCACGACAGAACAACAGCCCCACAAGCCCACACACAGCCCCACAAATCCGGAGTCTGGCGAGTTCCGCTCCTTCTCCCTCCTCGCGTTCCAGCCCACTCGCGTCCGGCACAACTTCAGCGCAGCGCCAGCATTTCGTCGATCATGCTTGAGGGTTGTGGCCCACTAAAGAGAAATCCCTGCAAACGGTCACATCCGCGAGAACGAAAAAAATCGACCTGTGCCGGCGTCTCCACTCCCTCTGCCGTGACTTCCATATTCAGATTGTGTGCCAGCTCAATAATCGTTTTCACGATTGATGCGGTCACAGGATCGTGCATGACATCTCGCACAAAGATGCGATCGATCTTCAACGCGTCCACAGGCAGTTGTTTCAGGTAAGCCAGTGAGGAATATCCCACGCCGAAGTCGTCGATCACCAGCCGTACGCCCATTCTTTTGAGACAGCGCAGCATTTCGATACTTGTTTCAAGGTCCTCAAGCACAATCCCCTCTGTCAACTCCAATTCGAGCATGTGGGCATCGAGTCGCGTCTCTTCCAGGACCCGTCGCACCATATTGACCATGTCGGTGTCGGCGAACTGTCGAGGAGAAACATTTACTGCGACGCGCACCGCCTGACGTCCGTCCTTCTCGCGTGTCGCGATCTCTGCACAAGCAGAACGGATCACTCGTTCTCCAAGAGAGGTGATCACGCCCATGTCCTCGGCGAGCGGAATGAATTGTCCTGGCATAACAAGACCCATTTCAGGGTGCCGCCAGCGCGCGAGCGCTTCAAGACCATCGGCCGCTCCAGAAGCCAAGTCGACCAGCGGTTGGTAGTACACCGTGAATTCGTTTTTTCCCAGCGCGGAACGGAGGTTGTTTTCCAGAAGAAGTCTGTCCAAAGGAGACACCTGCAAAGAGGGACGGAAGATACGGCACGCGCCGCCACCCTGTGCCCGTGCCTGAGCAAGGGCGACGTCAGCCTTCCCGAGCAGTTGGTCAGGATCGTCCCCATCGAATGGGGAGACGCTGACTCCAATGCTCAAACTCGCATAATGCCAGCCTGTTCGGACAACAAACGGAGCAGAAAAGACAGTCGACACCTTTTCCGGAAAACCAAGTACCTCGTCAAATCGCGCGATGTCGGGCAACAAAACTGCAAACTCGTCTCCACCTATCCGGGCGAGCACCGCCTCTTCTCCGACACAAGAACGCAATCTCTCTGCGATCCCCACGAGGAGCTGATCTCCAGCGGCATGCCCGAGCGTTTCATTCACCAGTTTGAAACGATCGACATCCAGAAAGAACACAGCACATCCTTTCTGTTCACAGCGCGCGCGCTGTAGTCCTTCCTCGACGCGTGCACGAAAAAACGCACGGTTCAACAAGCCGGTCAGAGAATCATGTGATGCTTGATAACGTCGCATGCTATCTGCTTTTTCTCGACAAAGAGCTGCACCAATACCAAGAACAGCCATTTGGAAGAGGCGACGCTCTGCAGAAGACCAATTTCGCGCATGCTCGCAATTCTGCAAAGCAACAAGACCCCAAACTTGCTCTCCACTCAGAATGGGCAGCAATAACATGGACTTAATATGAAAGCGTATGAAATGCAAACGTTCTGCCCTTGTGAGACACGCAGAACGTTGCGTGAGGCTTTTCCCCGCACGCAGGCGCGAAAACAGCCCCGCAAGAAACCTCCCTCGATCCGGAAAAGCAGGAGAGAGGTCGCCATCAAGAAAGACCTCTGAGGGGATACCTCCGGCACACCACTCATGCTCATACGAAAGCAATAGTTCACCAGACACAGAATGCACATTACATTTGCACACCTGAATACGGTCTACTTTTGCGGTTTCCCCCAAGCAACGCAATGCTTCTTGGATCGCGGTAGCAACACCTTTGTTCCCTTCATTGCCGAGCAGAAAAGCGAGCGCCTCAATCGTTCCTTTGAGCAGCTCTAGTGGCAAAAGAACGGTTTCAAGACCGGACCTGACGGTATCGTCTTCCCTCCTCATCGCTCACCTGCCTCTACGAAATCCCTACAGGCAGACAAGCCTTTCGACAGCAGGTGAAAAAACTTTTGAACTCCTAGTGACTGACAGGCCGATCCTGCGCGTGACCATCTCCACAAAAGCCAACAGACAGCACAAGTCGAGACCAGACAGGAAAACCTATAGTCGGACAGGGAATATTCCAACCCCGGAAAAAACAGCAAAACACACACTCTGGTCAGTGGAAAAACTCCAATCCCTCACGAAGTGCTTCCCGCGAAAAGAGGTGCATGGCAAAGAGCATATTGTGTACAAAATACATGGGAAACCCGAGTTCCCTCTCCCACTGCAACAATTCCCACCAGATCTTCTGCACTGCCAAAAAAAACCAGCGGCCAGAAAGGAAACTGGGACGGCGCACACTACAGCAGACAGGGGAAAAAGAGCGGCCGCACCTGCAGAGTAAAAGACGCAGGACAGCATTCCACACAAAATCTGCTTGTCAATAGCCCGCCGCGCCCGGCAGACAAAATCGCACCCTGATAGTCTGCGACATTCGGCTCCACCCACGCACACCACTGATGCCTCAGTCTTCTCTCGACACTTCGGCTCAACAAAACCTTTTATCTCTCACGAGGCCACGTGAATCTTGGGCACTCCCTCAGGCCTGGAGGCACATAGCCCTCTCCCAAGCATATCGAGAAGAGACCGCGAGCGATATCCTGCTAACGAATCGGAATCAGGTACTCAGCCTTCACCCTCTTCAAGGAAGTCCCGCAATCGGTTATTGCTCTTCGGGTGGCGCAATTTTGACAGGCTCTTTGCCTCGATCTGACGCACCCGCTCCCGCGTGACGCCAAGTTCTTGCCCGACTTGCTCAAGCGTCCGTGGTTGTCCGGAATCCAGCCCAAAACGGAATTCAAGCACTTTCTTCTCTCGCGGCGACAAACTGTGCAGTGCTGTTTGGATCTCTTCTTGCAAAAGCAGGCGTGCCGCTGCATCCTCCGGCATCACAGCTTGCTGATCCTCGATAAACTCCGCAAGTGAAGAGTCTTCTTCCTCACCCACCGGTCCATTAAGACTTACCGGCTCCTGAGAAACCCGCTGGATCTCTCGTACTCGGTCGGATTCAATCTCCATCTCTGTCGCAATCTCGTCAGAGGTGGGATCTCTGTTCAAACGCTGTACAAGTTCTCGCTGCGTGCGAAGCAAACGGTTGATCGTATCAACCATGTGCACAGGAATCCGAATAGTACGCGCTTGGTCCGCCAAAGCTCTCGTGATCGCCTGACGAATCCACCAAGTGGCATAGGTGGAAAACTTAAAGCCCTTACGCCAATCAAACTTCTCGACTGCGCGAATAAGACCGAGGTTTCCCTCCTGAATCAAATCAAGCAAGTGCATACCACGCCCGGTGTAGCGCTTTGCAATCGACACAACGAGTCGTAG
The DNA here is from genome assembly GCA_002352645.1 of Acidimicrobiia bacterium UBA2766. Lineage (GTDB taxonomy): Bacteria > Actinomycetota > Acidimicrobiia > UBA2766 > UBA2766 > UBA2766. The sequence continues at coordinate 19,768 of DEIU01000070.1, forward strand.
GTTCGCCTCAATCAAATGCTTTTTCGCCAAAAGCCCGTCAGCTTCACAGAGCGTCAGCTGATGTTCCTCATCGGGGGGAAACTCGTGCCCGGCCCGCAATTGACGAGCGGCATCTTCGCCTTTCTCCATACGTTGAGAAAGCGACTTTTCTTGTTCAAAAGTAAGAAGGGGAACACGACCGATTTCCTGCAGGTACACACGAACAGGATCTTGGCCAGATCCCGATGAGCCTTCGTCCAGGTTCGGAAGAGAAGACGCCTCAGGTTTTGCCTTGGGTGAAGTATCATCAACGATTTCTACTTCGGCGTCCTGCAACTCGTGATAGACAGCATCGAGGATCTCAGGGGATATGCCGTCAAGAATCTCAAACATCTCAGAAAGATGGATCTTGCCTTTTGCCCGCCAAGCGTCCTGGAGCTTTCCCCATTCGGCATCACCGAGGCCCTCAGGAGCGGAGAAAGGAAAAATTCGGTTGTCTGCGTCCATGTCGAGGTCGATCGTCACCGTTCCCCCAGACTCTCGCGCCACTGTATCAACGTTAGCAGTTCAACGTCGAGTTGCTGCGCAGTTACAACATCACCTTCTGATTCCGCCTCAGATAAAGAACGCTGACAAACCAAAATACGACGATCCAGAAAAGCCGAGTAAAGCGACCATGCCGCGTCGGCAGCAAAATCCTCTGTTGTCATCTTGAGCCGCTGACGCGCACTACCCTGACTCACCCACGGCACAGTCTCGCTGAACTCTCCGGCATTCTCCACAGCAAGCCGCCGCAAAAGCGTGAGCGCTTCTGGCCAATCCTCAAACCCACACCGCTCGACATCAATCGGGCCAGGGCCAAGTCTCCCCAACTCGGCTGCAGTATGGGCAACAGCCAAGAGGCGACGCGCAACCCCGCGGGCAGAAACAGAAGAAAACCATTCTTCGCTAATGTCCTCTGCCGCGTCGAGCACAATCGTCGGACACTGCACCAGCGACAAAAGAGCAGCCTCATCCACACGAGAAAGCCGAAGAACCAAACCCCCCTCTTCAGCTGCAGACTCCGCGCCAACAGCATCTTTGCCGTCTTCTCCCTCTCCCGTTCCGGCGAGGGCAAGCGCAGACATTTGTTCGTCAGATCTCCCCTCTCGCGACCCAACATCATGGGGAGAAGCAGCAGAAGGGGCAGACAAAGCACTGCGTCGCGCACGACGACGGTGCACCTCAACTCTCGCCAGAACAACGTCTTCAGGCATATCTCGCCTGAGGATCTTGCGCGCGACCTGGCTTGCCGCATTGCGGCGCACATCTGGGTCCGGATGCAGCGCAATCGCCGCTGCAGCAACCTCGCCGGCCCGGATCTCACCCTCAGCAGAGTCTGTCGCAATACCGGCAAGTGCCCTTTCTATTTTGAATTCAAGCAGAGGAACAGGATCATCCAGCATTGCAGCCACCGCAGCAGGACCAGCACGCGCGACATCAAAGGGATCTTGCCCCTCGCTCAATTCTGCCACACGCACATCGAGTCCGAGCTCTGCCGCCATGTCGAAAACACGTTCCGTGGCAGCAGAACCTGCTTTATCGCCATCAAAAGCCAGCACAATATTGGTCGTAAACCTCTTCAAAAGCCGGAGATGATCTTCACCCAACGCCGTCCCGCAGGCCGCCACTGCATGCGTCGCCCCCGCCATGTGCAACCCCATGACATCGGTATAGCCCTCAACCACAACCGCCCGACCCAACCCCACAATCTCGGCTTTCGCCCAGTGCAACCCATAGAGTGTACGGCTCTTCTTGTAAAGATGCGTTTCGGGAGAGTTCTTGTACTTCGGTCCATCTCCTTCCAGCAAACGTCCTGCAAAAGCCAGCGGGTTGCCTTGTGGGTCAAAAATGGGAAAGACGAGCCGGGCGCGCAGTTGATCAACACAACGGCCGTTTTCTGTCTCAACGCCAAGCCCTGCAGCCAGGATTTCCTCTTGACGAAACCCTTTCAATTTCAGATGCGAGACAAGTGCATCGAACTGATCGGGTGCCCAACCGAGAGAAAAATGTTCGGCGCTTTCTTTTCCGAAACCACGTCCTTGCAGGTAATCACGGGCTTGCCCCCCGGCGGGACCGAACAGACACCCGGCATAAAAATCCACCGCGACGCCAAGCGCTTCCGCAAGGCGGGGGCGCATCTCGCGCCGCTGTCGATCTGCCGGCGTCTCATCTGCATAGCTGACAGAAAGACCAGCTCGCCCGGCAAGAGTTTCGACCGCCTCGGGAAAAGTCAGATTGTCGAGGCCCATCACAAAATGGAAGACATTCCCCGACGCGCCACAACCAAAACAGTAATAGAGCGCAGACTCTGGCTCGATACTGAAAGAAGGCGTGTTCTCATCGTGGAAAGGACAAAGAGCCTGGTAACGCCTCCCGGTGCGCCGCAAGGTAAGACGTTCAGACGCGAGCGCGACAAAATCCGTCGCAGCACGAACACGGTCAATATCAGACTCGGAAATGCGTCCCTTCATTCCCTCACAGCCTACTTCCTCAGAAAAAAGAGCCGGGAAAACCCACTCTGCCCAGCCCGAACCTTGCCCAATGCAAACCCAACTCAACCCAAGCCCTGCCTACACCACCTTCAACAGGAAAACTGCAAATCTGCCCAGAGCGAAAGAGCAAAACGGTCGGTCATTCCTGCGATATAGTCCATTACCTGACGCTCTGGAGTACTCCCTGGCACTCCCACCATTGGAGGAAGCCGTGCAGGGTCCGCCAAGTAATAAGAGAGTATCCCCTCAAGCGCGAGAACTGCCCGTTCCTTTTCCGCGCGTTGATGCTCTGCGCGATACACATTGTCAAACATGAATTCTCGGAACACATGCATGACCTCAAAAGTTTCCGCTCCCATACGCACTCCGCTGCGTTGCGAACTCTGCACCCAGGCAAGCGGAGAGGTCGCGGCAGAGGGCGGAGGGGACACACATGCCCGGTCCACACAGCTTGCTTCCAGCACATCGGTCACAAGTGTCGCAATCCGTTCACTTGCCGTGTTCCCTAACCCACGACGGACTTGTTCGGGCAGGTCATGTGACGCGAGCAAGCCGGCTCGCACTGCATCGTCGAGATCATGATTCAAATAGGCAATGCGATCAGCGAAACGCACAACCCAGGCCTCGTGCGTACAAGGCGGAGACTGGTTCCAGGAAGAATGCACAATTCCGTCCCGCACCTCGTCCGTCAAGTTCAATCCAGGCTTCTCTGCGTGCGGTTCGATCAGCTCCACAACACGTAAACCCTGCTCGGCATGGTGGAAGCGTGTCGAAAAAAAGCGAGAAAACACTTCTTCGCCGAGATGGCCAAAAGGCGTGTGCCCCAGGTCATGGGCAAGAGCGATTGCCTCTGCAAGATCTTCGTTCAGGCGTAGTGCGCGCGCAATGGTGCGGGCAATCTGAGCGACCTCCAACGTGTGCGTCAGGCGAGTACGGTAATGATCTCCATCTGGGGCAATAAAAACTTGCGTCTTGTGTTTCAAGCGACGAAAAGCCCGAGAATGTATCACACGGTCTCGGTCCCGTTGGAAAGCCGTGCGGAGCGGGTCAGGGACTTCGTCCCGCTTCCGGTTCCCCGCACCCTGGCTTCGGGCGGCCCCGGACGCAAGGCGCGCTGCTTCCCATGTTTCTTCTCGTTCCCGCACCAATCCAGCTTTTTTTGCTACGGGCATGCTCAAAAAACCTGTCCCAACCCGATGCGTCC
>DEIU01000070.1:23568-40832 GCA_002352645.1 Acidimicrobiia bacterium UBA2766
CGATGCGTCCCGGCTCGATGCGTACCGACTCGGCTCTTCGCGCCGTGTCCAGAAAAGTCTCAGGAAAACACTGGGAAAAATTCATTTTCGACACATTTCCCAGCCCATGCTGCCTTCAGGCCGGTAGGTCCAGCGGTAAGAATCGGCGTCACGACGACCATCTGGCCGGTGGATCACCCTGGTTGTGGAAACCCGCTCGCATACCCCGACCTTTTCCATCTCAGGTGGTCGACGTTCCACACGACGGCCGTCATCATGCCCATAAATAGCAACTGTCAGGGAGCTGTATGTGTGCACAGCCCACACGACAATCCCTCCCGGTGTGTCGTTTGTAAACACGAGATCAGGCTCGGGATAACTCAAGGTTGCTTCCCGACCATAAGGGTAACGAGAGATATACACACTGTGTGGCGTGTGCGTGTTTATTTCAAGTCCGGCATTGTACACAGCATTGTAAAGCGTCGTGGCAAACTGACTAATACCACCGCCTGGACTCTGCTTGAAAGAACCGTTTTCAATCACACCTGCGGAAACCCAACCAGAGGCTGCGGTGCGCTCTCCTACTGCTTGATTCACAGAAAAGGACTCGCCCGGTCGGACGACAGTCCCGGACAGCATGTCTGCAATCTTGTGAATGTTGCGTACACGTGACTCTCCGGGGCGGTAGGTCGTCGTAAAAGAAGAAAGCTGCTTCGTCACCTGCAAATCAACCAGGTCCGTTTCAGACACTGCTGGTGCAATAAACTCGGGATCGAGGCGCACCCGACGGCGACTGCCGGGACTACTGTCCAGCATAACGCTTTCCATGCGTTCCACGGTGTCGATCGTACAGCAGCCAACACCCACCGTTCCTGGCAGAATCCGCACCACCCCACCGGTAAAATCGAAATAGGCATTGCGTGCGGGGATCCCCACTGTGTCAAATTTCGCATCGATCAGATTGAAGACGGCATCAGGATCGACAGACAGGTGAAAATTCTTTCCCTCGCGCGCGACCTGAAACAGGGAAAGCTGTTCTGCCTTATTCAAGCTCACTGTGGCCTCATCAACTTCGACAGTCAAAGAACGCGCCGTCACGGCCAGAGCAAACGCTGCCACACGATCCGCTTCTCCGTCACTGATGACCGCGCGCACAGCCACTGGCGTGGCCTGCACGAGCCTTTCGTCGAAACGAACGAGCACGCCAACTACTTTTTTGCCGGTCTCCTCCAGCGGAAGGGACAGCCCATCAACCCCATAGGAAACGTCCGCTTCGATGCCTTGAAAACGTACGACAGGCTCTATTGGAGAACGTTTCCCAGGAAAATCAACCCCGGCAAGGACGGTGCGCATTTTCGATTCATCAATAGCAACGGGCCAGTCCAGCTGGATTTTTTTTCCAAACTTTCCTCTCGTCCAAGAGAGGAACCTCCCCCACAACATTCCTTCTTGTCCGGCGTCTGTCACCATTTCAACTGCTTTTGCAGTATCCAATCCAGATGAAAAATCGGAAGGATCAATCAACAAGTCGGTACCGTCAACACGCAAAGTCACAAGGTCATACTCGATCGAGTGCTCAAGCGTTCGGATCAGGTCGAGTGCATTCTCCTGTGAGAGACCGGAAAAGTCCACCACCCCCATTTGCACTCCTGCGAGCACACGGCGAGGGGAAGAAAATTGGCTCAAGACGAAGGCAGCAAACAAGCTACAAAAACACGCGACAATCCCTGTGCAAAGCCACAAAACAATAAAACGAGGACGAAAGACTGTCTCCCGCCAGTTGATTCGTGCGAAAAACACGGCAAGTGCCGAAAAGGTCATCGATCTATGTCACCATACCGACGATGTCGGGATTGGAATTCTGCGATAGCTTGGTAAAGATGTTCCCGGCGGTAATCAGGCCACAGAACCGGCACAAAAACCAGCTCGGCATACGCCGCCTCCCAGAGAAGAAAATTAGAAAGACGCAGCTCTCCGCTTGTGCGTATCCACAGATCAGGGTCAGGGACATCCGGTGCATACAAGCGCGCCGCCACATGACTCTCCGTAATCTCTTCCGGAGACAGCGTCCCTGCCGCAACCTCTGCAGCAAGCGTGCGCACAGCATCGACGATTTCGGCTCGACCCCCATAGTTGAAACAAAAATTGAGGGTCATCTTCTTGTTATCGGCCGTCATCTCTTCAGTCTCGCGAATCGCCACAAGCACGTCTTCGGGGATAGGAGCACCACGCCGACCCAGGACACGCACCCGAATCCCGTAGGTATTCGCCTCCTCACGCCGCATTGTCAGGACGTCGCGGTTGAACTTCATGAGAAAGCCAACTTCATCATCAGGACGCTGCCAGTTCTCTGTGGAGAAGACAAAGACAGTGATCCATTTGACGCCAATCTCGAGCGCCCCTTTCACCGTATCCCAGAGTGCTTCCTCCCCGGCAGCATGCCCACGAATACGCGGAAGACCGCGCGCCTTTGCCCAACGGCCATTGCCGTCGCAGATAACCGCAACATGCTGAGGAACAGCATCAGGATCGATCCCGTACTGCTTACATATGGCGAGACAATGATGAGAAATTGCAGGCATTGTCGACAAATAAAGCCCACTGACGTCAGGAAAAGCTGTCAGACAGAGCGAAATGAAAGACTCCGAAGACGGCCATCAAGATAGTACTCCAACGCTTTCGACACCAGGCCATCGACTTCTCCGGTATGAACATCAGGCATCTCTGCCAAGGGTGTTTGCCACATCATACGCAACAGGGAAATACCTTTGGCGGATACCCCAGGATCAGAAGCACGACGGCAAGAAGAGCAGACAACACCACCATCAAACACTGCAAAGCCACACAAACCTGTGGTCTCACCACAGTGCACACACGCCCGCAACTGTGGGCCAACCCCCGACACTCCCAAAAGTTTCAAAAGAAACGCGCAACGCAAGGCATGAGGGACAACCCCAGCAGCCACATGCCCCTCCAGGGCGCACAAACCCGCAAGTAACAAACGGTAAAGCTGGGGATTCGGTGTCTGATCCGGAAGCACACGGTCCACGGCTTCGCACATCACCTGCCCGCACAAGTACGCATCGTATATCGAGCTGATACTCGTGTGAGAACGAATCAGCTCGGCTTGCGATACAGTGTGCAGTTCGCCACGCCCTTCATACAATTGCACATCTACACAGCTAAAAGGTGCAAGACGCGCACCAAATCGGCTTTTTGTCTTGCGCGCGCCTTTCACGACCGCTCGCAATTTGCCTCGGTCTTGCGCAAAAATCGTGATAATACGATCGGCTTCACCAAACCGCATTGTCCGCAAAACCACGCCTTGATCTCTGTAAAGGCCCATCTGAGAAAGATTCCTAGCATGGGACCACTTATCATCGTCAATCCCACTGCGGGAAGAGGCCGCGCGTTAAAAGCCCTACCTCGCTTCCGCGACATAGTGGCACAACAAGACCCACAACCTGAAGTACGTCTTTCGACATGCCCAGAAGATCCGGCGCGATGGGCAAAAGAAGCCGCCGAAAAAGCACGTCCTGTGTACGCATTTGGCGGCGACGGCCTCGTGCATCAGATCGTGAACGCAGTCGCAGACAAAGTTCCCTGTGGAGTTCTCCCCGCCGGGTCCGGGAACGACTTCGCGCGTGCGCTCGGACTTCCGCTTGACCCGATACGCGCCTGGGAGGCAATACGCAAAGGGGGAAACACGCGCCGGGTTGACCTGGGACACGTCACCGGACCACAGGGACAAACCCGGCTTTTCTGTGCTGTCGCGTCGACCGGCTTCGACTCGACAGTCAATGAGATCGCCAATCGCAAAGGCGGGCCAGGAGGAACCCTGCGTTATCTTTCTGCCACTCTTACCGGCCTGCGGAGCTGGAAACCTACGTCTTTTCAGCTCGAACTTACAAAAGCCCCAGAGGCCACAACTCCCGAGATTCCCAGCCCGCACGACAAAGGAAAAAGAGGAAAAAACCACGAAAAAACGCCCCGTCAGTTACAGGAAGCAGAGGGCGCAGAGGGCGCAGAGGGCGCCGAAACAATCACCGAAGAAATGACCGGATGGATGGTCACCGTCGGCAACAGCTCTTCCTACGGGGGCGGCATGCGTGTCTGCCCACACGCCGAACTCGATGACGGGCTGCTCGATGTCACTCTCGTGGGAGATGTCTCTCGTCCCGTTTTTTTGCGCGTGTTCCCACTGGTTTTCATAGGGCGCCATGTGCGTCACGCAAAAGTACGCTCTTTGCGCGTGCAGCGCCTCTGCGTTGCGGCGGATCGCCCACTCACCTGCTTTGTCGACGGGGAGGAGGTCTGCCCCCTCCCTGTCACATTTCAGGTAATGCCGCAAGCTCTCGATGTTCTCGTTCCTTAAAAAAACCAGGGGAAAAACCGAGAACCAGGGCAAGAACCATGATGGGAACTACAACAGGGCACGCCCCTCGTGCACCCTGCAAAATCCAGTGCAGCTGCAGAAAAACCCGACAAAGCCTTATTTTTCTTTTTCGGTTGAAGATCCAAACATCCCTGGGAGGAACTGCTCCGGAGAAATCGTGATGAACAAGGCATCTGCCGTCGCGACAATCTTTTCTTCTGTCTCTGCCGTCGCGACCACATACAGTTTTCTTCCCTCGCGTCGCTCAAGATGGGCCCGGAAGAGCACTTCAACCCCTAAAGGCATTGGCGCCACATAGGAGACAGTGAGCCGGCCGGTAAAGGCCATCGTCTGCGTCAACGCCACAACCCCACCGGCAACCTCATCAAAAACCGCGGCAACAACGCCACCATGCGCACGCCCGGGTGCCCCCTGAAAAACAGCATCGAAAACCACTTTCCCCAGGACTTCATCTCCCACAAGACGGATCTCTGCACCGATCGAACGCGGATTCCCCGCCCCGGATACACAGGAATCAAGATGCGGTAATGCCCATCCATCCTCCCAGACAGTGCCACGTACACCAGAGTTTTGCATGTAGGAAGGGGCCCCCTGCTCCAAGGCAGTTTTTTCAGACCAGTGTGCACGCGCAGGAGCTGCCTCAAATGCCTGCAAAACCTGACGCAAGTCCTGTGCCGATGCCGAGAGGACAGCTGCGGGGATGTCTTTCGTCACAAAAACATTGCCGAGCTCTCGCATGAGGGCAGCCAGCTCAAGACGCGTCGCGGCGTCTTGCGCGACAGCAGCCTCTTCGTGGTTCTCTGCAAAAATATTTTTCGGAAGACCAGAGCTGTCCTCAGAAAAAAAGGCCGGCGAAGCTGCTCGATCTGGCTCAGTCATGGTGCGGACTCCCGTGAACATTGTGGAGAAGCCTGGCAATAGTCTTGTACAGGGCATTTTACCGGAACACGCGGCACAACAGCGTCGCACAACACGCGCCCTTGGCAGAGCACACATCCCACAACACCACGCGTGCAGCGTGCCAAGCTCACCAAATTAGTGGATTGCGACAGGCAGATACTTTTCACGTATTTCGTGACGCGTCTACCCTTCGAATGAGAATTTTAGGGATCTCAGGAAACCTGAAAACAATACAAGACCCAATGACAAGTAACATGACCAGCATGGCAAGAACTCAATGGGAGGCGAACGCGCCTACAGATTTAGACGAAGCACGACACCGCATCATTGCTGCAGCTGCAATCTGCGTGGGACACAAAGGCCTCTCAAATACTCGCATAGAAGACATCGCCCGCGAAGCTGAATGTTCCCGAGCCACTATTTATCGGTACTTCTCCGACAGGGAAGAGCTTATTCTTGCGTTAATACTGCAGGAGTCGCAATTTTTTGCCGAACAAATAGAAGAACACCTTGCGCGCTTCGAGGATCCAGCCGACGCTCTGATTGAGGGTGTTGTGTACGCCATTTATATGATCAAAAATGACACAGGCCTCACCTCTTATTTTTCTCCAGGTTCTTTTGGAATTGCGACAAGCCTCGCAGGGACATCAAGTGTGGTTTTCGAGATTGTGCGCCAACTCGTCGAACCCATTTTTCACCAAGGTCAGAAAAATGGGCGATTCCGGGGAGATCTTCTTCTCAGTGATATTTGCGAAACCCTCTTGCGGATAGTCGTTTCCATGCTCACTTTCGAGGGACCAAAGCACCGCGACAAGGAAGGCATGCAACAATTCCTCCGCACCTTCTTCCTTCCCTCCATCCTCGCTTAACCAGAAGCCCACAGACAAAATCGTAAAAAAGCGAAAAAGCCGGAGAAGCACGCACCCCCATCTGCCCACAATGCCGGGAAAAATCCCTTTTTCCTTGACATTTCCTCCTGAATGGGGAAAAGGTCACAAGACACAGAAAGGTCGCCTGAAAAAACTCTCAGGCGACCTTTGGTGAAGTGTCTCACAGCCTAAGTGACATCGAGAGTGACATCAAGCAAGCAGGAAGCCTCACCACAAAGACGGAGAAAACCCGTTTTTTGGCCTTGATTCCGGCCAAAAAACTTAGAAGGACATCCCCATATAGGACCCCAGAATCTGGAGCATGAGTTGGCGCGTCACTGGATTGCGGGCAATCGAGCGTGTCGTTTGATACGCCGTCTCTGCAGCATTTGGCGGAACCGCAATGATGTACCCAAAAACAGGCAATTCATGCGACACGACAGCGTACAGAAGGTTGAGGCTTGAATCCATCAACTCGACATATTGAGGCAGCAGATCGAGCTGTTCATCAAGCAGGGTCATATCTGCAGTGTCCAACACGTTCTGCAGGAAAGAACTCGCGTTGATCAGCTGTGCTCTGTTCGAGGCCAGCATGTTCCGCGTAGAACGCAGCACAGTATCAAGACCACCAACAGCGTTGTCGATCTGACCGGCATTGTTCCCAGCCATCGCACTCAGCGAGTCCAGATTCACAATGATCTGGTTAATCTCGTCAGTACGAGTAGTGATCGCTTCCATAAGAACCGCTGTGTTCTCCAACACAGCTACCGCGTCATCCTGAGAAGCGTCCAGCACACGGTCTGCTTCGCTCAACAAGGTCGAGACAGCCTCGGAGTCAGTCAGGCCGGCCACAAGGCCACCTGCACCAAAGATAAGGCGATCAAGCGTCACGTCACGATGGGTCGACTGGAAATGATCCTTCAAAGGCTTCGAGGATGTTCCAGGTATCAAGTCGACGTACATATCCCCCAGGATGCTCTTCATCCGAATGATGAGTTGGGCATCCTCTTTCAGATCCACATTCAAGTCGTCGCGGATCGTGACTTCCATGAGTGCAGTCTTGCCCGTGGAATCCGCAAGGTCGATATCGGTCACATCCCCAACACGCATCCCGCTGTACATCACGGGGCTGTTGTTTACGACACCAGTCACATTCGCGAACTCTGCTGTATAGGCAGTGCCATCCGAAGAGTACGCTCCAAGTACTTGGTAGCCAACAAAAACGCAGAAGCCGGTAGAGAGCGCAATAGCAAGAATCGTCCGAAGTCTCTTCACTGCTCCGCCCCCGTAAGGATTTCCATGATGACGTTAAGGCTGCCAAGGTTTGACGCCCCACCACTCACGTAATAGCCCTTCTCGTTCCGCAAGAGGTGTACAAGGGTCTCTGTGGTATTAGCGCCCACAGCCACAAGCTTCGGAAGCTCTTCCACGGCATAACGAATGTCTTCAGCATGTTGCACGAAAATATCGAGCGAAGCCGAAGCCAAGCGCATCACCTGATCGATCAAAGGAAGCTCATGCGCAAGCAGAGCGTCAATATCCCGCAGCAGAAGGCTGATATCTGCAGTAAGCGCATTGATCTCATCTGCGCCAGAGGACAAACCCTCCGCCAGATTCGTGATACGCGTTCCGACACCGGAAAGCGCCGAGTCTTGCATGGAGAAGGACCCGAGTAGTTGCTCAGAACTATTCGCCAGGCTCACCAGATTCCCGAGAGCCTGCCCTGCCTCTGGAGTATTCAGTGTCTCCGGGTCAACCTGGCCCAACAAAACAGTTGGGGCAGTCAGCGGATCAGTGAAAAGAGCCGCCAGGAAAGAACGAAGTCCAGGCTGACGAATAACCGCAAGCGCATCCTCGAGTGGCTGCATCGCCATGTCCGGCTCTGTCACTGCCAGCGCTCCCGGCATCGCGGGCTGATACGCGATCTCTTCGCCGCTCTCAATCGAACCCTTCTTTGGGTCACCGGTCCAGACCATCACGCTCTTGTCACCAAGCACGTTGATAATCACAACCCGCGCCGAAGCATCCGAACGAAAAATGACATCATCGCTCGTGATCTTGAGATTCAGCGTCACGCCATCCTCATGGCGATCCACTTTCGTCACGACCCCGATGGGCACACCTGATTCGGTGATAACTCGCGTTTTGTTCGCGTCAAGAGCCGGCGCCGCAGGCATCGTCACGCGGGCAGTAAGTTCAGCGCGTGTGATAAAGGCTCCATTTGAAGCCCGAATCGCCAGCATGGCAAAAAGCGCCAGGGCAGCGACGAGATAGATACTGACGACAATAACGTTAAAACGAACGTCTCTCCGCATCAGCCCTCACCTCCCGGAAGATCGACTTCGTGTTTTGTGTAAGGACGTGTTGGGTAGGGTGGGAAAGCATTCGGGCCTTCCTGGCGGAGGTCCATCTCCGCAAGCGGACCAAAGCCCCACAGCCCCAGCGGGATCTGGGCACCAGCACCGAAGAGTTCGAGCGATTCCATCCCACTATCCAAAACCACTTGCATCCGCCCAAGCGAGAACATGATGCCGTCCATATTGTCATTGGCGATCGACATCAGCACTTGGACCGCTGTGTCTGCTCGCGCAAAAAGCTCCATTGCGCCAGGAGAAAGCGCACCAAGTTGATTGAAGACACTGGCGATGACAGGCACGGTCCCCGTCAGAGCGGCTGTGGAATCGATCGCGCCCAACAGGACTTCCTTGTTCAGGACCAGCGCGTCGGTCATTTCTCGAAAACGGTGGAACACTTCGACAGCCAGATCGGCTGCCTCAGGAGATACAGCGGCCACATCGTCAAGACCCGAGTACAGCACTTCGGGCTTTCCCAGAATCTCGAACGCGTCAAAGGAGTCGGGATTCCCGCTCATCATCTTTGTCAGGTCCGCTGTCGCATTCGTGTGCGTAAGTTCGATCCTCCCAGAGAAAGACTCAGCGGCCTCTCCTGGAGTCAGGTCAATATATTTTTCTCCCAGCAAAGTCTTGAGACGCAAGCTCGCTCGGGCATCTGCCCGGAGATCAATATCCTCATCAACGTGCATTGTCGCCAGGATGTAGCCGTCTTCAGTGATCTCAAGAGAATCGACTTGCCCTACTGACAACCCCCTGACACGAACTTCTGCCGCGCCAGGTGTGATGTTGAGGCTCTCGGCGAAAACTGCTTCAATTTTGCGACCGCCTCCTTGGCCCAAGCCTCCCCAAATGACCTGATAAATGAGGTAGAGAAAAAGGACGAGAACAACCCCGCCGATAGCTCTCCCTACCCAAATCCGTCTATACGGTTGGATTTCATTGGCGCTCATAATTTCACCGTGTCCGTCGTGCCCCAGAAAAAGAAAGAGAAAGCGAGATTGAGCACCATGCCAACCCCGACGATGATGTCCATGGACCTACCGACGGCCAATCCGACCCCTACCGGTCCGCCTGTCGCACGGTAGCCCTGACTTGCGCAAATAGCGACCATGACCAAAGTGATGCTGGTCGTTTCGATCAGCACATAAACAAAGTCGATCGGAGCAATGCCCCGCCAGAAAAAGTCACCAAACGCCCCTGCATCCACGCCATTGATAAGCGCTGTGATCCACCCGCCGATAAAACAGGTTGTGATGCCGAAAATCATGAGCGGCCCTGCGACAAGCAACCCCGTCAGGATCCGCGTCCCAATGAGGTAGGTGTGGCTGTCAATGGCAATCGATTCAAGCGCATCGATCTCGTCGCTCACACGCATTGCACCGATCTGTGTGACAGTGCCGGCGCCCATCGAGGCTGACATCGCCAAGAGGACCATAATGACCGACACAGAACGCAGGGCCAAGGACGAGAGAATGATCCCCGCCAAAGTGGTGGACGCGCCAAGCCCCGCGATCGCGGTCATGGCATGGATGGAAATTGCCCCACCAATGATTGCCGACAAAAAACCGGCAAGAGGGGCGGTCGTCTTGAACTGTGCCGCAGCATCTGCCATGATGCGCGGCCAATAGCGAAAAGCCGGCCGTTGGATAGCGCGCCCTAGATCGTAAGCGGCTGTCCCAAGCAAGATAAGCATGCCGGGATCATCCTCAGACCGCGTCGCAATTGCAGTCTCGGACCCCGACACCGCAAGTGGAGCTTCTTGTGGTATGTCAATTCTAGATTGGCGCACTACTTCCCCATACGAGCTGATTCACGACAAAGCTTGAGAAAACAATGATCGGGAAAGAAGCGAGGATCGAACGGCGTACCGCTGCAGCAACTCCTGCTGGTCCTCCCTCTGCCCGGCTCCCGCAATAACATGCCGAGATACCCACGATCATCCCCATTGCCAAGCCTTTGACAAGCAGCCAATAGACATCTGAGGGTTCCATCAGAATTTCGATACCCATAAGGAACTGTCCTGAGGAAGTGTCCCGCAACAACACAATGAGGAACCATCCACCGGAAAGACCAGCCATCGTGGAAAAAACAGAGAGAATCAGGCAGCCGATGATCGCGCCCAAAATCCGCGGAGTATAAAGACGTGCCCGAGGATCAACAGCCATCATCATCATGGCATCAAGTTCGTCACGGACCTTACGAGACCCGATATCGGCGCAAATAGCAGCGCCAAACGTGGCCGCTCCAACTGCACCTGCCACAAGAGGTCCTTCTTCTCGGATCACTGCAGGTACAAGCGCCGCAGATCCAAGAGAACGCATACCGAGAAGACCGAGAAGACTCTCGAAGAAAAGACCGAATGACATCCCAAAGGGAAAAGAAACCAGAATCACAGGTCGAAAGCCGGTACGAACAACGTCTTTTGTAGCAGCCAGCACATCGGTAAAACGAGGCCGCGCAATACGCAGTGAGGTGAACAATCCTTGCAGGAAACCAACGACGTCGGCGACAACGTCAATAAAGCCCGCCACAGGCCGGAAAAGATCTCTATCGAGAAGAGGAGTGCTCGAGCGTTCCATTCAGCACACACCGTCCTGTAGTGACAATGCCTCTGTTTGTGAGGATCTCAATGGAACAGGTGGGATGTTGCCTGCATAGACAAGTGTTGCATTGTGTTTGGCTGCAACTTTGCAGACAACTCGCGTCACCCGAGAGTTCACTCCTTGTCTGAGTGCCGTATCTTGAGCATGATGATCTGCTTCGCGAAATGACCGGCATCTTTCATCTTGCCGAGAAGAAAGGCTGCAAAGAAAACTCTGCTGCCCCATAGCCTGATGCACCTGCTTTCCCCCCTTAGTCGAAAATACATATGAATCTTGCCGAATCACGAGAAGATGGCGCAATATTCGGCTTCGGAACAAAGGACTCCTGCACCCCCTCTTCTATAAATACCCCAAGGTATCCTACTGGTATAGAGAGTATGGCGGATAGTATGAAACAAACTCAATAAACAGGAAGAGCAAATAAAGTACAAAAAGTCATTAAAGACAAAAAAATTACAAAAACACCAGCCCACTTCAAGAAAGCCGCAGAACATACAGCTTGTCTGCCCCGACCTTCCCTCAAAAAAAATTTTCTCTCATGGGGCCGCACAGCTTTCACTATTCCCCAGCAGGCTCCGCACCTTGTCCTCTGTCACTTCCCTGCTTTCCCTCCGTGGCCAATGCCACAAAGCGCAAACAGAAAGAACAAACTCGTAAAGAGCAGATAAGATCACGGCTGACAGTGGCATTGCGGCCATGTCACCCTCCAGGGAGAACAGTTGGGAAACGACAGTATCGCCGCTCGCGAACGCATTATTGACGCTGCCGAAGAATGTTTTCAGCGTTATGGCATGGTTCGCACACGTGTTGAAGACATCGCACGCGCCGCCCACTGCTCACGCGCTACGATATATCGCTACTTTGAAGGACGCGACGAAGTCATTCTCGCGGTCCTACTCCGCGAATCTGAACGGTTCGGTCACGAACTCACGCAAAGACTACGCCAGTATGAAAAGTTTGAAGATTTTCTTATTGAAGGCGTGATCCACACCGTAGAGTCGATTCGATCTCATGAGCACTTCGCACTTTTCTTTTCAGAAGACTCGATCGGTATCACAAACAGTATTGCAGGAGGATCAGACGCTCTCTTCCAAGGAGTTTCACACTTCCTGGCTCCCGTCATGCAGCCGGCGATTGAAAACGGCAAAATGCACGAAAATCTTGACGTACAAGAAGTTACGGAATGGATACTCCGCATTGTCCTCTCTCTCCTGTCCGTCGAAGGACCTTCACACCGCAATACAGCTGAACTTCGGGAATACTTACGCGTCTTCATGCTCCCTGCGCTGACTCCCCCCGCAAACCTTTCTCCTCAGGTTTCGAGTTCATCGTGGAAAGCTCGCTCCTAGACACGAGGCCCTTGCGATATGGCGCCCCTGCCCGGTCAGCCTTCCAGGCAGTGGAAAAAACCTCACAAAGACCTCCACAAACAGAAAAATCTCCAGGCTCGACCAGCGCCTCCCCGGACAATCAAGACTGTGCAAAAACAGGGAAAACCGTGTAAAAAACAGACATCACAAAAAAGCCTGAGCACACACCGGACACAGGCAAAACAGGCAGCTCAATAGCCAAGTCGTTCCATTATTTCTGCACGGCGTTGCCATTTTCGCGAGACGCGCACGCGCAGCCCCAAATACACACGACGCCCCAGAATCCCCTCGAGTTGTTTGCGAGCAGCAGTTCCCGCATCTCGGAGAAGCGTCCCTCCCTGCCCAATCACAATGCCCTTTTGGGAATTCCGCTCCACATAGATAGTGCATTCTGCCCGTACCATACCGTCCGGTTCGTCAAGTCCGGTAAGGTCGTCCACAAAGACAGCCACAGAGTGCGGAACCTCCTGCAACGTCCTGTGCAAAAATTGCTCACGCACGAGTTCCGCGACAAGGTGGCGCTCTGTCTGATCTGTCGCCATATCAGGGGGGAACATGGCTGCCCCTTCCGGCAAACGCTGCATCACCTCGTCCATCAACAGGTCCACTCCGTCCCCAGACTGCGCGCTCAAAGGCACATAGCACGCGAAATCTCGCAAATCTCTTGCGGCCTTCAGCTGTTGCGCGATCTCTGCTCGGCTCGCAAGGTCGATCTTGTTGAGCACACACAACACCGGCTTGTCATCAGGTAAAAAACTCGTGAATACGGCATCGCCCCGCCCAATGCCACCGGCAGCGTCATAGACGGCAATAACCATATCGACGTCGCTGAACTGCCGGCGCGCCGTCTGATTCAAACGCTCCCCAAGCAAGGTCACCGGCTTGTGAATACCCGGAGTATCCACAAAACACACTTGTGCTTCCGCTGTGGTCACGACACCCCGCACGGGGGTTCGTGTTGTCTGCGCGACCCGAGAAACGATCGTTACCTTGGTCCCGGCCAACGCGTTGACCAGGGTCGACTTCCCGACATTCGGTCGTCCTGCAAGAGCCGCAAATCCAAACTTCATCATTCAGACACGCGACCGTTCTGACCTTTGCGTTCTCCGAACTGATACGGCACGTTCCTCTCTCTTCTTCGCCGTTCTCTCGCCTCTCTCCCGGTCACCCTGTTCGCCTCTCTCTTGTTCACTCTTCACCCGGCATTCTTCTGTCTCGCAATCCCCCACAACAGGAGAAAATGCTTCGGCGTCCACAGTCTCGCCGGCTGCATCCCCGGCAGTTCCTCCCGCCTCATCTCCCACTTTGCTTTTTTCCCCGACAGTTTCTTTTGCGGTCCCGCCAGGTGGTGCGAGCATATGCACATCGAGTTCAAGGATACGGTTATCTTCCACAACAGCCGCAGTAAAAACCACACCAGAATGCGTGTCAAGCACGCTCTCTCCCTGGGCGGGGATCCTTCCCAGCAAAAAAAGCATGGCTCCTCCTGCGGTGTCCGTCTCATCGAGAGCAAACTCAACGCCGAGAAAGACCGCAAGATTATCGATCAACGTGCGTCCTGCCACACGGTAAAGGCCGTTCTCTTGCGCTTTGATCAACCAATCTTCCTGGTCACGCTCGCACGAGGCTTGCCCGGCTAGTTCGCGGCACAGATCTGCCAGCGTCACTATCCCTGCGACCCCGCCATACTCGTCAATCACAATGGACAGACAACATTCTTGTACGCACATCTCTCGAAACAAGTCCGCCAGATGCTTCTGTTCTGGCACAAAAAATGCATGGCGGAGTAATGGTCGCACAGCCAGCGGAGGATCGTCACTCTGTAAGGAAAAAAAGAAATCTCGAACGTGCAATAGACCGAGTATATGGTCGACTCCGCCCCTATCATGCACAGGAATCACATGAAATCCCGTCGTCTTGGCAAACTGCCAGGCACTTTCCACAGTACAATCAACATCGAGAACCTGCACATCTGGGCGAGGAATCATTATTTCCCGCGCCACCATACCGCTAAAACGCACCGCAGCATCGATCATCTGCACACGGTCAGGGCTGTCATCGCCAACAACATAATCAATTGAGTTGTGCAGCCCAGCACGCGGAGTTTCCACGCAAACGGTTTCAGGAGCAAACAGACCTCCTACTTTACGCTGGGTGAAGGGAGCCACCAGCCTCAGAAGCAGCGCAAGCACAGGGGCAACGCGCAGCGCAATGCGCTCAGGATCACTGCGGAAAAAGAGCCGACGGAATATCTGTTGGGCGAAAAAAGCAGAGAGAACAAGAAAAATCGCGACAGCTGGGAGCCACCAGCGGCCTCCGTCTTCGCCAACGAATTCCCAAAAAATGCCTACAATATAGATAATCCCACTAAAACGCAGGCAAAGCGAAACGAAACGCGTCAAAGTATTTACTACAGCACGTTTCTCTACGACTCCCACCAAACCAATCGCCCCAGGACGATCTTCTTCTACCAGTGCGCGAGCGCGACCTGGCGAAACGCCCATAACGACAGCATCAATCGCCTCAACTGCGCCGGCAGCCCCAAACGCCAGACCGCTACACACGATCCCCGCCGGCAGCAGAAGACCGTTCATCGGCCTCCTTTCCCCCCTGCGTCGCTTAATCGGAAGATATTTTCTTCCGATTCCGAGAAAATACCTTCATGGAAAAACGGAACGGCAGGCATCGCAAAAAGGCAGACTCCCAGCTGTTTTAAAGGCGGAGGTTCGTCCTTCACGTCTTACTCGCCAACTCGCGAAAACCTGAGAGAATCTCACATTCCCTCGTTTCCATACGCACCGCGTCCTTTTCCCACTTGTGGTCATACCCCAACAGATGCAGAGTCCCATGCACGACAAGAAGGTCGAGTTCCGATTCGTACTCGCCAGTGTGCCAGGACGCGTTCTCTTTCGCGACAGCAGGACACAAAAAAACATCTCCCAGCAAAACCGGAACATCGTCCGCTTCATCGTCCTCGCACTCATTGGCATACGTGTCAATAGGAAAAGCCAAGACATCTGTAGGGCCATCCTTGGAAAGGAAACGCCCATTCAGGTCTGCCATAGTGTCAACGTCCACCAGGAAAACCGACATCTCGGCCCGTCCGGTGACCCGCTCAGAAGTAAGCACATAGGACGCCAGTCTGTGGAGGCGATCCCCTGACACTTCTTCATCAACCTGTTCGTTCGCAAAAAACACTTCAGGCACGACGTTTTGCCCTCTCCACACGCCGTTGGGGACCCATCTTCTGACCTGTCCCGCGTCGGGACTCCCAGACCTCGTACACATTCACAATCTCGCGTACGATCCGGTGACGTACAGTGTCTTGTTTTGTCAAACGCACCAAGGAAACACCTTCAATATCACAGATATTGTCGGGAAGCTCCGCAAGACCAGAACGAGAACTAAGGTCCGCCTGTGTCACATCTCCTGTGACAATCATCTTCGAACCGAAGCCAAGACGAGTCAGGAACATTTTCATCTGTTCAGGAGATGTATTCTGCGCTTCGTCCAGGATGACAAAGCTGTCGTTCAGTGTTCGCCCTCGCATATATGCAAGTGGAGCCACTTCCACAACGCCACGCTCAATCAGGCGTGCCCCTGGTTCCGGGCCAAAAATGTCAAAGAGCGCGTCATACAGAGGACGCAAATAAGGGTCCACTTTCTGATGCAGGTCACCTGGCAAAAAGCCGAGCTTTTCCCCAGCCTCCACAGCAGGTCGGGTCAGCACAATCCGCTGTACGGACTGCTCTTGCAGAGCCCGCACTGCAGCCGCCATAGCCAAATAAGTTTTTCCTGTACCTGCCGGACCAATCGCGAAAATAAGCGTATTTTTCTCGATCGCATCGACATAAGACCGCTGCCCAATAGACTTCGGACGCACGGTTTTCACCGCAGTCGCAACTGCCTTTTTCGCGAGCACTTCTGACGGGTTCGCTCCTGCTCGCACCATGTCAATCACACGGTAGAGGGCATCCACGTCGAGGGTATGCCCCGACTCAAGCAGAAGAATAATATTTTCAAATAGCCGGACTACTTCCGTAACCACGTCAGGGTCACCGGTCACAGAGATCTCATTACCGCGCACGAGAATATCTGTGTCAAAATTCTCTTCGACGATTCTCAGGAGTTCATCGCCGTGCCCAAGCAAACTAACCATCAGGTCGTTGCCGGGAACTTGGATCTTATGTTGATTCGGAACGATCTCCGTCAGCTCAGATCACCCTTTCCTCGCGACTGACCATCTCCACAGAAGGAGACAACCAGCGACTACATCTCAGACACCCTCAGTGTATGCCACTCTGGCCTTCGCCGAGAGACCTAATCCTCAAGTACCAAATCAGGACAGAGAACTTCAAAGACTGACAGTGATCAGCATATGGACACTCTGCTGACATTCTTCCAGACTTCCCTGCTTTCTTGTCCTTTTTTCTGTCCTTTCCCTGTGCTTTTCTTTTCTCCGGCACGAGAGGCGCAACAGCACATAATTTTCCGTATAAATCCTTCCCCAGCACCAGAAAATCGGCGAAAATATCTGAAGGAAAAGTTTTTTACCGGCACTCTACGCCCCATAAAAACACACGGTCAGAAGAGCCGGCTCATTACTCCCCCAAAGCGCAAGATCCTCAGACGAGCATACCGCGCACGCCTTCTTTTGTTGCCTCTGTCACACGCACAGTCACAACGCTTCCCAAAAGGTGAGCGGGCCCTCTTGTCAAGACCTTGACAAAATTCCCGGTTGTTCCTTGAAGGACAGCATCAGACTCATACGATGCATTCGCCCCTGACCGCAA
>DEIU01000070.1:40906-118159 GCA_002352645.1 Acidimicrobiia bacterium UBA2766
AGTGCGATGCATTCGCCCCTGACCACGAAGCGTCGACGCGCATATTTTGCTCTGTCAATGGTTCTACCCGCTCAATCAGAACAGGTTGAAGACGCTCCTGCAAACTTTCATGGAATTCCAGGGAAAGCACGCCCCCGAGATCCCGCAAAAAAGCCGAGCGCTGCTTTTTCACCGATTCAGAAACCTGATCAGGGCGTTCGGCAGCAGGAGTGCCAGGACGAGGCGAGTAGCGAAAAACGTGAAGTTTTGTGAGGCGAGCACGGCGCACAGTTTCTACAGTGCGTGCAAAAGCATCATCGTCTTCTCCAGGAAACCCGACAAGCACATCGGCAGAAAGCCCAAGATCCGCTCCAAGACGGTCACGCGCCCGATCGAGCGTGCCAAGGTAAGCCGCAACATGATAGGGGCGTTGCATCTGCCGCAATACCTCATCATCCCCAGATTGTAAGGGGATATGGAGATAAGGACAGATCCGTGTGGGAAATGCCGCCATCACATCCAACAATGGGTCATCAACCCAGACTGCCTCAATCGAGGAAAGCCGTAGCCAGGGCAATTCCGGCACAGAGCGAAGGATAGCCCGCACAAGACCCGCAAGCGCCCCGGGTTCACCCCAGTCCGCCCCGTACTTCCCCAGATGAACACCTGTCAACGCCACCTCCCGGACCCCTGTCGCGACTTGGTCCCGCACTCCTTGCAAAATCTCCTTTTCCGAACGGCTCGATAAGGAGCCGCGCGTCTGGGGGATAATGCAAAAAGTGCATTTCTCATCACAACCGGTCTGCACCTTGAAAGCACTCCGTAGTCTCGCCTCCACCGGCTGTGCGGCGGGCGGAAGAAGAACGCCACCAGGACCAGAGGTCGTTGAAGATGCCGCGTGGTGTGCTTGCGCGTGCTGTTCGTGATCATCGTGCTCATCTGCAAAGAGAGCAGGGCCACCAAGAAGCGTGACCGCATCAACCACATTATTTTTTTCCTGGTTGGGAAGCACTTGGACAACACCGGGCAAAGAACCACATACATCAGGAGCTTCCGTCGCGTAGCACCCTGTCACCACAACACGCGCACCAGCCGCCGCTGCTTTGCGGATGAGTTTGCGCGAAGAACGTGCCGCATCAACGGTCACAGTGCAAGTATTTACGACAACGATGTCACCCGTCTCTGCGGAACGCCCCGTAGCCGCCACGACACCGTTGCGCGTCAAAGACCGCACTGCTTCTTCTGACTCTGACTGGTTCAACCGGCATCCGAGCGTCTGGAAACGCACCTGCCCTGTCGTCGCAGGCACAAACCGTTCGACCAGCGTTTCCAAGGCTGGACTCATTGTGTCTTCGGCGTCTTGGGTTGGTTCTTCTTTCCCTTGTTCTCTACGCGGACGCGGGTGAGAAGTCCCCTGACGAACTCGCACGGGGATTGGCGCGGGCACCGAAGGAGTCATCCCGCGATCGATTCCACAATCTTTACACCAAGCTCTTCGAGCCGCTCCTCAAGTTGCTGTGGAGTCATCTCGTACAAACATCCCAGGGTCCGCAGGTCATCACGTCGAATCGTGAGAATCTTCCCGTTAAAATCCTGCCGTTGCACTTGGATCATTCCCACATAGCGGATCACAGCATTAAAATCAGTGTGATCGAGTTCCCCCAGCTTGGTGAGATCAAGCGTGATCCCTCCAGGCAGGTTCGCGTCACTGCGTCGCGCTCCCGGTTCCGCGGGTAATAACTGTTCCGCAGGTACTTCGTAAAATTGCGCAAGTTTATAGAGACGCGGCACGGAAATTGATCGCTCGCCTCGCTCATAAGCGCCCAAGACTGATGCCTTGAACTCATGGTTCGACATCATCTCGACGTCCTGCAAAGACAGCCCCTTTTGCTTGCGAATGTTCCTCAGGCGTTCGCCCACACGCTGTGCGTATGTCATTGCCACTCGACGATCCTCCCTCGAACCGTAAACTCGCCGCTTCCACCCTTCACCAATAGTGGCCTCCCGGAGACACCTGCAAACAGTCGCGCAAGCGACTTGTCCGTATCAGAGCAACAGTAAGTCCACTAAACCCACGATCCATACTTACGACAATATGAGTGTATATTCGCATGACCGGAACAATTCAGTAGATTCCTCCGACACTCCGCTCATAGAAGGGTACAAGTCAGTCGTCGGCAATACCGGAGATTCATAGCAGGCACCTGCTTTCATCGCTCACTCGAACATGCCATTCGCGCAGGCTGCAAGCGACAGGGCCACAACAGAAGCAGTCTCGGTGCGAAGGATTCTGGATCCAAGATCGAGCATTTGCCACCCCTGTCCCAGGGCCATTCTGACCTCATTCTCAGAAAAGCCTCCTTCAGGACCGACTGCCACCACACGCCAGGACCGTGACCCAAGCTGCTCCGGCGCATGCACCGAAGAAAAAGTACTGGGAAAATTCGCCAGGGTTTCGGGAAAAAAAGCAGGGGCAGCTTCATCAGACTTGGCAAGATTCCGAACAGGAGTTTTTCCTCTGATCTCCTGCCCAGCTCTTTCCTCACAGATTGCTGCATGTTGCCGGTTTGCTGCTGGATGCAAGAGAAGACCCTGCAAACTTTGCACTACTTCGCAAAATTCTGCCGGCACACAGACTTGCGGTAACCACAAACCTCGGCTTTGTTCCAAAGCAGCACGTGCCACAGCCTCCCAGCGTTGCTGTTTCGCCTGACTCGCGCCGGCATCCCAACGCCGTTCCGTTCGCTCGGTAAAAACAGGAATCACACGTGCAGCACCGAGCTCCGTTGCCTTCTCCACAGAAAAATGGAGTTTGGTATGCTTTGACACACCAGCAACAAGAGTCACTTCGGGACCACGCGGCTGCGTTTCCCAGTGCAAAACTTCCACGCCAGAGACACAAAGACGTCCGCTCCCGCGTCCGCCCTGTCCGTCAGTCAGAGAAAGCACCGCACCCACACCAAGACGCAACACCCGCTTCAAATGCCGTTCCTGCGCAGCAGACAATGCGACCACGCGACCGGACAAGATCTCTCCCTGCGCAAAAAGCCGGTCTGCTCGCGTGAGTAATACATGCGGGACGCGCATTACTCTCCCGTCTCATCTCTTGTGTGGATTTCTCGTGTGGAGCGTAGAAAATTTAGCGAAGCGCCCGTTTGATACGCCCCATCATGCCTGTCGAGGTCGCAACGTCTTCTCCGCGCAACTCGGCAAGTTGTCGCAAAAGCTCTTCCTGCTCACTCTCCAAATCGCATGGAGTCTCCACAGATTGCACGATCACAAGATCACCGCGACCAGAACCACGAAGACGCGGCACACCTTTGCCACGAAACTTGCGCAGCGCACCAGACGGGGTACCCGGTTCAATATCTATTTCGGTAGTTTCCTCATCGAGACCAACAAAGGAAACTTTTCCTCCCAGGGCTGCCGTGGTCATAGGCACCGAGAGCGTGTAATACAGCGTATTTCCATCACGCTGCCAGCCTTCCGGCGGGTTCTCTACTTCAAACCGCACATAAAGATCGCCGCCCTTGCCTCCCCGAATACCGGCGTCGCCTTTTCTGGCAAGAAGTAGCTGGTTTCCATTGTCGATTCCCGCAGGAACGCGCACAGGAAACTCTGCCAATTCTGTTCGGCGTCCTTCGCCCCGGCAGGACTCGCACGGGTCAACAATCACAGAACCAGCGCCACCACAATCAGGACATGCATGGCTCGTCAGCATAGAGCCGAGCATCGTGCGGCGCACCTGCTGCACTTCTCCTCGCCCTTGACAAGTCCCACATGCCTTCGAATCCGTGTTGCCCGCTGACCCTGTCGCTTCACACACCTCACAGGGAACTTTTACCCTGGCTTCAACCATTGTCTCTGTACCGAAAATGGCCTCAACAAACGTAAGCGGAACCTCGACTTCACAATCGCTTCCCGCGAAATTTTCCGCGCGGCTACTCCCACCGCCGGCACCGAATCCACCACGTCCAAACGGGCTGCTACTCCGCCCCCCGAAAAAAGCATCAAAAATATCGTCAATGCCGAGGCCGCCAGGTCCTGCACCCCGCGCGCCTTGCGCACCAAACATGTCGTAATGGCGCCGCCGGTCTGCATCACTGAGAACTCCGTAGGCCTCCGCGAGCTGCTTAAATTTCGCTTCGGCTTCAGGCGAGCCATTATTGGCGTCGGGATGATACTCACGCGCCAACTTTCGATACGCCTTTTTGATTTCTTCAGCACTCGCAGTGCGAGAAACGCCGAGAATGTCATAATAGTCAGTCGACACCTGCTCGTGTATTCCCTTCCGTACCAATCAGGCACACTCTTGAATGTCCTCAAAGACACCCTCTCCGGTGCTTGTCCCGCGACTCTTTCTTCGCGGCTTTGTCTGCTCTCAGATCCCGGCCCAACAGTTCATCTGCCGCTCCTGATCGTGCCTGATTTCCAGATTCCCCACATGAGAAAACGGGTCAGTCACTCGCCAAAAGGGCATTCGCAAGCTGCTGCGACACAAAAGTAACCTGCGACATGGCTCGCGAATAATCCATCCTGGTAGGACCGACAACACCCAAGATGCCTGTATCACCGCCAATACGATAAGGCGCGAACACCACAGACGTCAGCTGAAACTCCGTTGGCATCTCAGAACCAATACCAACCCCGACATCCCCGTCGATCCCGGAAGCCAGTTCCTGAAGAGTACTCGACACAACATGCCGGCGTTCCAAAACATCGAGCAGATCATGCACGACTTCAATTTCGCCAAACCGGTTCACAAGAAAAGACGCGCCCCGAAAATACATCTCCATCTCACTCGATGAGAAACCGGAAATCCCACGACAGACCATCGATGCGATCTCCGAAGCGCATGAGTCGCTCACTTTCGGGGGGCGAAGAGGAGACACCAACCAGGAGGCATCGCCCACAAGCATCTGATCAAGAGCTTGCTCCGCCTCGACTAAGTGCTTCTCCGAAAAGTCCCTCTTCGCGTCTATCACCATCTTCAGGACACGACCCGCACGCGTGACCAACACCACAAGCAAACGATGTGGGGCAAGCAAAGACAAGTGCACAGAAGTAAGGACCGAAGAACGCGGATCTGGCGAAAGAACAATCGCCGCAAGGCTTGTCCACTTCGCCAGCATTTGAGAAGTCGCGTCTAAAATCAGGTCCAGATCTGAAAAACGACGCTCATAAAACCTACTGACTCGCCTCTGCTCCGCGCGGGAAAGCCTGTCGACAGAGGCATAATGGTCAACGAAATATCGGTACCCCGAATCAGAAGGAATACGCCCTGCCGATTTATGCGGCTGGGAAATATAGCCTTCTGCCTCTAACCACACCATATCATTACGAACAGTTGCAGACGAGACATCGAGACATCCCTGGCGCATCACGGTGGTAGATCCCACCGGCTGACCAGATCGCACGTGCTCTTCGACAATTGTCTTGAGTACCGCAGCTCGTCGGTCATCCAACAAACGGCCCTCCGCTCGCGTCCACGCTATGCATAAGTGCCTGCCCAGTCGAATAACCATGCAGACTCCGACAAGACAAGGCCGCATACCAGCGCCCTGTCCGTCTTGTCTTCCAGCAGTCTTCGCGTCACAAGCTGTGTCATTCCCGACCAGGACAACACAACCGATCCCCAGCCAACAGCCCGGAAATGCAGCACCCAAACAGGACGTCCAAGAAGAACCGTCCAGTCCAGAAGTGCAAATGGCACTTATCAGGTTACCATCGCTCAAAAGAAAGCAACAGCTCTGTCACGATCTCTCCTGCCATAAGCATGCCTTTTTCCGTCAGGCGCAGCCTCGCTTCCGACCAGAAACAAAACCCTTCCTCGACAAGAAAAGAAGGCACACGGTCGACAGGTACAACGGTTCCACACACCCGCCGTAATCCCAGCATTAAACGCTCTTCTGCCAGTATCTTGTCATGCAAAACTTCATGGCCACCCTCCCAGGGATCTTCCGCTAAATCTTCCCAAAAATTTTCTTTCCGGCCCCTTTGCGAATCCTTCGAAAAATTTTTGGGAAGATTTAGCGACACATCA
The DNA here is from genome assembly GCA_002352645.1 of Acidimicrobiia bacterium UBA2766. Taxonomy (GTDB): domain Bacteria; phylum Actinomycetota; class Acidimicrobiia; order UBA2766; family UBA2766; genus UBA2766. The sequence continues at coordinate 46,929 of DEIU01000070.1, forward strand.
CCTGAAAAGCTCGATCCACTCCGCGAAGAAGCTGTCTGCATCGCGTTTTTCGCTGTGTCGCTCCTACGTACACAGGCTGAGATTCGCTCCACATACGTCATCGGGTGACGCACATTCCAACGGCGCACAGAACGCACAGGGTCGAAAGAGTGGGCACCACACCCAACCCCTACATACGCGCCATGACTCCAGTAACGTAAGTTGTGCCGGCATGGCTGTTCTCGTGCCCAGTTCGAGATCTCGTAGCGAGTAAACCCGGCTTTTGCCAAACACGCAGTCGTCTCCACAAGACGATCTGCACACACATCGTCTTGTGGAGCGGACTTCGTGCCATTCGCAACAGCCTTCCCAAGTGCAGTCGGCGCCTCTACAGTCAGCGCGTAACAGCTCAAATGGTCCGGCGAACAGTGCAGAGCAGCCTCCAGGGAAGCTGCCCAGTCTTGACGGGACTCCCCTGGGGTGCCATAGATGAGATCCAGATTCACCGCAAGGCCCGCAGAACGCGCAGAGGACACGGCTTCTTCCACTGCACGAGGAGAATGACTTCTATCCAAAAAAGCCAGCACCTTGGGACGAACTGACTGCATACCGAAAGACAGGCGAGTCGCACCGCCCTCTGCCGCAGCAGCAATAACCGCCGGACTCGCAGATTCCGGGTTCATCTCCACCGTCACCTCGGCGCCGGCCTCTTTTGGCACAGCGCACAAGAGCTTGCGCAACAGATGAGGAGGTAAGCGGCTTGGCGTCCCCCCACCCACAAAGAGAGTGGACGCCGGAGCATGCACACGAGTCTGGATCTCCAGAATCACCGTGTCGACATACGACTCCATCAACTCATCAAGACCAGCAAATGCCGCGAAATCACAATACCCACAGCGCCGTTCACAAAAAGGCACATGAACATACACACCTAGGCCACGCGCAGCACGCGTCGCCCACCAGATATCGTCCGGCAGCGGCGTGTTCTTTTGCCCCCGCACAACCCCCTGCTCCCACGACATCGGTCAGGGCCGTTCAATCTGCAAAGCCGACACAAACGCCTCCTGGGGCACCTCGACACGCCCCACGCGGCGCATGCGCTTCTTCCCCGCTTTCTGCTTCTCCAGCAACTTGCGCTTGCGCGTCACGTCTCCGCCGTAACATTTCGCAATCACGTCCTTGCGGCGGGCCTTCACAGTTTCACGCGCGATGATCCGTCCTCCCACAGCCGCCTGAATAGGAACATCAAAAAGCTGACGGGGAATCAGTTCTCGGAGCTTCTCGACCATGGCACGACCGTAAAAATACGCGTTCTCACGAGGCACAATTGAGCTGAAAGCATCAGCGATCTCCTCATTTAAAAGTATGTCCACCCGTACGAGATCGCCGACACGATATCCAATTGCCTCATAATCCAAACTTGCATACCCGCGAGTACGACTTTTGAGAACATCGAAGAAATCCGTAATGATCTCCGCCATCGGAAAATCATAAACAAGCTCAACCCGCGTACTCGTGGGATACTCCAACCGTTTTTGCACACCACGCCGCGTTTGACAAAGCTCCAACACAGTTCCAAGATATTCCGAAGGCACCAGAATCGTCATCGCCACATAAGGCTCGCGTATTTCTTTCACCTGGCGAGGAAGCTTGCTGGGATTGTCAACAGGCGCCTCTTCTCCAGAAGGCAAGAGCACCCGGTATTCGACAGTCGGGGCAGTCGCCACTATCCCAATGTCATACTCACGTTCAAGCCGCTCCCGCACAATATCCATATGAAGCAGGCCAAGAAACCCGGAACGGAAACCAAAACCAAGCGCGGTCGAGGTTTCCGGCTCATACGTAAAACCCGCATCGTTCAAACGCAGACGTTCCAGAGCATCACGGAGGTTCGCGTAGGTTTCTCCTTCAGCCGGATACAGGCCACAAAAAACCATGGGACAGGGTTCCTCATAGCCGGGAAGTGGTTCCGCAGCACCGGCCTTTTTTGTGGTAACAGTGTCGCCCACCTTGGCTTCTGAAACCACTTTCACGTTCGGGATCAGATAGCCAACCTCACCTGGCCCAAACACCTCAACAGCCGTAGGACCCGGAGAATAAAAGCCGATTTCCTGCGCCGTTCCGCTCGCCCCTGTCGCCATAAAATGCAGCTCATCCCCCTGAGAAAGCATGCCCTCCACCACACGGATGTTCGTCACTACACCCCGATATCGGTCATAGTGACTGTCAAACACCAAAGCACGAAGAGGACACGTTGCGACTTCCCCCACCATACGAGGCGGAGGCACACGCTCCACGATAACCTCAAGCAGTTCCCCCACTCCCTTGCCTGTTTTTGCGCTGATCAGCATGCAATCCGCAGCGTCCAGACCAAGGAGATTCTCGATTTCCTCAGCGCGCCGCTCCGGCTCGGCAGCAGGAAGATCGATCTTGTTGATAACCGGAATCAACGTAAGATCGGCTTCCATCGCCATCAGACAATTCGCAAGCGTCTGGGCTTCAATTCCCTGCGCGGCATCCACAAGCAGCAAAGCACCTTCGCATGCCTGCAAACTCCGACTTACCTCATAGCTGAAATCCACATGGCCTGGCGTATCAATAAGGTTGAGCTGATACTCGACTCCATCTTCTTCGCAGGTATAGGGGAGCCGAACGTTTTGGGCCTTAATAGTGATGCCCCGCTCCCGCTCAATATCCATCGAGTCGAGGTACTGGGCACGCATCTCGCGGTCAGGCACCACACCTGTCACTTCAAGAAAACGATCCGCCAATGTCGACTTGCCGTGATCAATGTGGGCAATAATGCAAAAATTCCGCAAAAACTTCGAGTCAACGGCCAAAGGGAATACCATTTCTCATGAAAAACTGATAGAACGAAAGATCAAGCACAGTACGCTCTCACAAGCAGCCCGACGGGAATACAACCTGAGCACAGGACCTACCCAGCAGACAGCCACTCCGCAATCTCTCTATTATGGCGCGTTCCAGGCTCCACACTCACAGTGCCATTTAAAGACTGCGCACACACAGAACAGATCTCGCGATCAGCCACGGAACATGGTACTGTGTGGTCGTCCGCATCCGCTTGGAGAGTTTTCACTCTCGCGCCGGACTTTCCAGCTTTTCTCGTTTCTTTTTCGTTCCTCTTGCAGGCAACGCGAAACAGGAACGATGCAATCACAGCCGAAAAATTTACGGATCAAAAACCACGACGACTACTACGAAAAGGATGCTCAAGTGGCGAACATCAAATCGCAAAAGAAGCGTAACCTCCAGAACGAACGAGCACGTCTACGCAACAAAGCGGTTCGCTCCAACCTGCATACACAGCTCAAAAAAGTCGACACTGCCATCGCAAAAGAAGACATGGAAAACCTTCCTGAACTCGCCCGAAAAGCACAGAAGGCCCTCGATGTCGCCGCGCAAAAAAAGGTGATCCACAAAAACAAGGCAGCCCGCGTGAAGGCACGCGTCGCCCAAAAAGTCCACGCCGCCACGCAGTAAACCCTTCCCGCCTGCACCGGCACGCACCGAAGTTTCCCCATCGGAAAAACGTTTCACGAACGAGCCGATATTCCCGCGCGCCGTAAATTCCTTTCCCCACCAATGCGCACAGAAAGACGGGCCACAAGTACCTGCAAAATAACCCGCATCTCGAGTCCCGACCTGCCCCGCAAATCCTGATTTGCGGTCACAAGCAAACGGTGCGCCGAAACAAGACGAGAAAAAGGCAGAGCCTGCACCCGACCAAACACTTTTTTTGCCGGAAAAGCCTTTATCCCAAGTGCCGTCTCAACATCCTTTGAGCTACGAGGGCGCCCTTCGGCTGCCCGCACAAGCTTGCGCACATGGTTAATAAGCACTGCCTCAACCTGCAGTTCATGCATCTCCCGCAAAAGCGCGTCAAGATGCCGCAGTGCCCCCGCAATACTCCCTCCATCAATCGCATCGGTCAGATCCCACACCTTCGCCTGCGCAGGCCCCACCACAAGCTCCGTCACGCTCGACAGATCCACCTCAGCAGTCGGACATGCTGCATGTAGCTGTTCGAGCACTCGATTAATCGCACCAGTGTCAGCGCCAAGCCGGGACACCAAGTAGGCAAGCGCATCCCGCGACAAACGCAACCCCTGCGCCGCCGAGGCCTCTCGAATATAAGAGGACAGGTCTCCTTGGCGCGAAGGCGCTCCCGCTACCTCCACAAGCTGCCCACTCGCACGAACCGCTTTCGTCAACGCGTTGTATGCTTTTGTGGAACGCCCCGACCGTACATGCGAAAGCAGCAAGACAGCACCAGCTCCAGGCTCTTTTGCATACAACGTAAGAGATGGCAAAGACTCTTCCGTTACCCCATCACGCAAAATCACCAAACGGTTGCCACCAAACATGGCTGGAGTTGCCGCGGCATCGAGCGCCCGCGTCACAGCCTGCAGGTCAGGACCAGAAAACTCTTCCGCCCCGGCAACCAACTCGAGCAAGGCCAACAGGTCTTCCCGCTCTTTCGCCAAAGCGTCGACTACCGCAGCCCGGTCTGTTCCTGTGACGAAAATAACTGGCACAAGCTGAGAATTCGAGGAATCAGACATTGTTCATCTCCGCCTGTTCTGCTGCTGTTTTCAACAGGACTTCCATCATACGAACCCCACGCACCATCGTCAGAACGTCTTTCACACGCACGCAACGCGCCCCTTGGTGCACAGCAAAAAGAGCCGCCCCCAACATGGCTGGCGGAGAAAGAGGCGCAGGCTCAAACGGCGGCACCTCCCGAAAAGCAGACTCTTGCACGCAAGAAACCTGCACAACACAACCGGCTTCCACAATTGCACGAGTCTGGGACAGTGCCCCAAACCAGGCCGGACTACCAGGCTGGAACCCTAGCCCCGGATCGCAAAGAAGACGAGTCGCAGGAACACCCACAGCCCGACAAGCTTCTCGGCCTGCAAACAAAAAAGACAATCCCGATGCTGCTTCTGCCAGACTCTGCGCCCCCTGCTGCACAGAACCCCGTGCAAAAGATGTTTCATCTCCAGCCTGCTCTGAGGAAACCGTTGCCACACCCGGGCCCAGGACCACGCAAGCACGACTTTTTGCAAGAAGGTCTGGCATCTCCGGATCACTCATACCAGAAGGATCACACAGAAGACGCGCGCCCGCCTCAAGTACAGCACGCGCCATCACGCAAGACGACGTGCGTACAGAGAGAACCGTCTCAATCCGCTCTGTCAGAAAACACACGAGACGCGCCATCTCCTCGACTTGGTGTGCTGCTGTTGCCCCCTCACTTTGCCAAGCTGGTCCCCCCTTTTTGTATGCAGCTGCGGGCGCAAGTTGAGACTGTGCGGCCCTCTCATCTCTGTGCCTCGTCTCCGCCCAGCCGAGTTCCACAATGTTGGCCCCGTCGCGCACGGCCTTTTCGACGCGGCACAACACACGATCGAACAGGCCATCACCAAGAGGAGAAAGGGTCTGCGTCAATTCGCAGTCCAAGACGGCAGTGATCAGCACTGAGTCTGCAATCTGAAAAGATTTTCCTCCAAAATCGAGAAGGGGTACACCAGAGCGGGCTGGAGGGAGCACCGCGCGGGCCGGCAACTTCTCTTGAGAAGAAACGTTTGCTTGCTGCGCCATGATATGGCGCGTCTCTTCCCCAGCCGTCTTCTCCTCTCTCATACTTGCCTCCTGTCGTTTCGCCATTTCACCATTTCGCCTACCAGTCTGCACAACATCCTTTTGCAGAACATGCTCTCGATCACAGCCTGATCCTGCCATCCCAGTTGACTCCAGGAAAAAGACCATCGAAAAAATCGCTTGACGTGTACTGCAAAGCACAAGAAAAACACTGGGATGGCAAAATCACACGCTGTACAACACCTCTGGCCCAGTATTTAGGACCCAGTATTTAAGGAGAGGCGCAAATCACAATGTCGCCCTGCATATCGGTGCGATACACCTCTCCGTAGCGCTTGTACAGTGCCAACGCGGAGGGAGTGGGATGCCCATACGTGTTTTGCCCTGTTGACACCACAGCAACCGAAGGAGAAAGAAGCGCGACAAGTTGCGGATCCTGAGATCGAGCCCCATGATGAGGAATTTTCACGACATCCACAGGACCAATCCCTCTGGCCGGCAGACCCAACCGGATCTGGGTTTGCCCTTTGCTACCGACATCAGCAAGAAGGGCCACCGTAAGGTTTTGCACGCGCAGAACGAGAACGAGACTTGCGTCGTTGTCATCAAGGGCAGCAAAGTGCACGTCCGATTTTGTCTTTCGTGGCGATTGGCCAGTTGCGATGGCAATTCTTGCAGTCTCAATTCTTGTTCTCGCTCCCATTTCGGAGCCCAGCTCAGTTGAAAGAGAAATTCCCGGGGCATCTTGTTGTGCTTTTTGCCCGAGGTGTTTCCCGTCGAGATCGCCCTTCGCAAAATGGCTGCGGGCAACGGGCCAGAGCTGCCCTCTCGCAGGTTTTCTTGCAGGAGGCATGTACCCAAAAGACGACGGATGCAACACGAGAAAGGAGACTGCTCCGACCTGGCCTTGGTCTCCTCTTGCTCCCTCTCGAATCTCAACTCCCCAATCGTGTAAAAGACGGCGCGCGGCACGCGCTCCTTCAGTAGCCCAGGGCATACCTACAGGAATCAGCGCACTGCCTATTTTGATTCCGCCAAGCCCACGCAGCCCACCTATATGGTCAAGGTCATCATGGGTGAGGACGAGCAGGTCTATTCGGCCCACGCCGGCGCGGCGTAAACCTTGACGTAAAACACGTGGGGAAGGTCCGGTGTCCACCAGGATGATTTCCCCTTGTGCACCTCGTACCAGGGCGGCATCTCCTTGTCCTACCTGCAAAAAACGTATACCCGGGCACGCGCGTAAACCATATGCCCACAAATACAGTTGGGTTTGGGGAAAAAGGGTTACTCCTAGGAAAACTGCTCCGACAAGAAAAGCGGCCCGCCGGCGCAAGACGCCACGCAAAAAATAGGCTCCGGTGCCTACCGCTCCCAGGGCAAGGAGCACGTCTCGCTCCAGGAACAAGCGCGACCCAGGGAGAGAAGCGCATTTCCCGCTCATCCAAAGAAGCGCGTGCAAAGGCGGAATAAGCAGGTCGAAAACCCACGGTAGCCGCACCGCAAAAAGCGCACTTGTTGCGCCCCCTAAAGTCACGATCCCCGCAAGCGGAACTGCGAACAGGTTGGCGACCACCCCCACAAGCGAAATCTCCTGGAAATGCCAGGCCGCAACGGGAAAAACAGCGGCTTGCGCGGCTGTGGCAGCGGACAGGAGAGATCGCAGCGGCAAAGGGAAAAACCCAAGGTGGCGGGAGAAAAAAGAGCTGAGCAGAGGAGTACCCCAAAGCACTCCGGCCGTGGCGGACACACTGAGTTGGAAAGCCGGGGACGCGAAGAGAAACGGATCCAAAATTCCCAAGCCCAACACAGTGCAGAGCAAAATGCTGCCGATGTCGCGAGAGATCCCAAACCATGAGGCGAGCAGGGAAAGTCCGCTCATTGTGGCAGCGCGTACGATAGAGGGCTCGGCTCTTGTCAGGAGAACATAAAAAGCCATGACGCTACCCGCAACAAACAGACGGGCACGTCGACCAAACATCAGAACACGCGCGAGGAACGTGGCAGCAGCGATCACAAACACCAGGTTTCCTCCGGAAACAGCAATAAGGTGCGACATGCCGGCAGCGCGAAAATCATCTTTTTTCCGGCGGGAGAGGCGGGAGTCGTCTCCGATGAGTAAACCGAGAAGTAGCCCAGCTCGATCGTGTGAGAGATGGGCTGCGGCTCGGCGTAGATGGTCACGGGTCGCTTCGGCAACGCGCGCGGGAAACGGTGCAGGGGCAATGATGGTCAGGGACTCGACGCTGATTTCTCCTGTAACCCGGCTGTAATGCAGCCGGCGATGGCGCAAGAGGTCACCTCGTACCGGTCGCAGGACACCTTGCACTCGCACACGGGCCCCAAGAACAAGTTTTTCGTCGACACCACGCAGTAACCATCGCCCTTGAGGTGTACGCAAAACCTGAGGACGAGTGTCACTGGCCACAACCCCTTCGCTACTTGTGGATGACGGCCTTTGCACAGTTTTCGCAATGACCCCCACGTGCGCTCGTCCTGCCAGACCAAACCCCAGACATCCCCAGAGCAGAAGAAGCAGAAAAAAAATCCGCAAGGTAGGTCGAAAACGGCAGGTGAGGTAAAAAATAATGCCGGCAAAGCCGAGGACAGTTGCCAGGTTTGTTGCCTGTACTGCGACAGAAGACGCAAAGGAGCAACTTGCTGCACCCCAGCATCCTGCGGCAAAACCTGTAAGTGCCGGCAAAAAGGTCGGGGAGGGGGCCGGAAGTGGAGTGGCGAGAATCTCCGCATTCTTTTTTGCATTTCTTCGTGCCGCATGCCCTTTGCGCAGTGCGCCACCGAACGCAACGCCGCGCGCTTTTTTCGCCTTTTTTTCAGCCTCTTGTTTTTCGTACGACCAGCCCACACCCGCCACAATGCCTCCCTAGGAACTACACCCACACCCGACCCCACCAACCCACCTACATCCAACACCCACACCCGACCCCGCCACGCCCGGTCGAGCCCAACTGGCCGGATTGCGCCCGGGGCCCGGGGTCCCGTGGTCAGTGCCCGGGACACCGGGCCCCGGTCAGGGTCCGGTCTGATTCCTGGCATTGGGAGTCATTGCAGTGCACTGCAATGCGGAGGGATGGGGGGAGTTGGGGGGGTTGAGATTTATGTCGGTGTAGGACCTGATCCCAGTGATAAAACGTGAGTGTTTATACTGTTATCTTGTTTGTCATACCCACCAGTTTGCTTGCACCGATTCCGGGTACAGTCAAAAGATCTTGCAGTTCCTGGAAGGGACCGTAGGTAGTACGATGCTCCACAATTTTGGCTGCGATGGAACTTCCAATACCGGGAAGTCGGGTGAGTTCCTCTGCTGAAGCAGTGTTGATGTTCAGGGGGAAATGGCTGGTAGGGGAACCGGCTTCTGGCACACTTGCCTGGGGTGTCTCGGTTACTACAATGGGTATTTGGGCCTGATCTTTGCGGGGCACATAAACTCGCTCACCGTCCCATAGCAGGGCGGCCAGATTGACACGCTCCAAGTCGGCGTCAGAACGAGCACCCCCTGCCGCCAAGAGGGCGTCTCCGACACGTTTTCCCGCAAGCAAACGCCTTCGGCCTGGTGCCACCACCGCACCTGCTACATGCACCTGAATGTGAGCAGTGCCCTGCTCAGGCTCATGCCCAGTCCGAGCGTCTCTGCCAAAAGAAATCGGCGCTTCTTTCTGGGTAGGGCCAACCTGATTTACTGCTTTCCCTTCTGCAAGAACGACCCCTGTATTCCTGTTATTCATCTCGGTCTCCGAGGAAATGTCCACAGGAGTCACAGAAGGGGAACGGAAAAATACGAAGACAAGTACGCCGAGCCCAAAAAGAGTCAGGAACAGCAGGAGAAAGCGGTCGCGACGTGCGACATCACCTTCTTCAGTTTTGCCTTCAAAGCGAAAAATGTCGCGGAAATAATTACGCACAGCCACCCTCCAGAAACACCGGCAGGTAGAAACACCTCAGAACATGTGAACGGGAAGTGTGCGGGAAGACCTTTCCGGAAAAGGAAAGAAAACAGCCTTCAGGCCTTGCGAAAAGCAGAAAGAAGACCCAAAAACATCCTACGGCCATCACTCAGCACTACACAATGGATTCCGTAGAAAAAATGCGAAACTATCGCTTTATCACTGGCTGACAAAGCCTTTCCCTTGCTTTTTCACCTTATGCCATTCAAACATGAGAAAAAGCAGGAAAAGACACGGCATGTTAAGACAAGTGGGAATTGTGAAACACGACAGGCTTTCAAGGCCGTAGGCAGATTCTCCACCGAGACACTCCCGACAGCACCCACGGCCCCCTGCAAGGAGGTCGCAATACCAAAAGGCAGCCACGCACACCACTCGGATTAACCCGCTCCAACCCGCGCACAACCCCGCGCACAAACCTCGACTGTCCCCTCCTTCTCCGGAGGACACGGGTTATGGGCCAGAGGTCACAAAACGCTAACCAGAACAGGTGGCGAGCATGTCCTCGAGGGCTTTATGCTCTGCCATAGTCACCGTCAGTTCCCAGCGGACTTTCACGTTTATCCAGTCCCAGGCATACTCGCACCAGTATTCCTCATATAATGGTCGCCAGGACTCAGGACCCTTCGCGCCCTTCTTGCGGTTTTCACCAGAGTCCACCGCGATCAGATGGTTTGCAGTAAGGTCATTGGCATAGTCCCGTTTTTTCTGGAGAGACCATGCCCAACCACCAGAGCGATGCGCGTTCGCGAGCGGGACCAAGTGGTCAATATCAAGCTCACTCGGGTCATTCTTGTATTCGCCAGTATAGTAATCGTACCATCGGCTTCCCTGGACCTTGCACTGCCGGGAAGAGTCCCAATCGATGCGGTCAAGCGCTTCAGCTACAAGAACTTCAACACGCGTATTCTGACAATCATGATCTTCGTCTCTCCACCCTGAGGGCATCCAATCCTTTCGCCTGTAATCCGGGATATTCGGAGAAAGAGCGGCAACCTTTAGGAGCAAAAACTCTTCATCCGAAGGCAGTGTTGTTGTTTGCTCTGCGTCTTTCCCCTGCTCATCCTGAGTCTCTTCCTGGGTCTGATCCTGGGCCTGCTCCTCAGTATTATCCAGCAGGCTCGTGAAGAAGAAAAACCCCACAGCCGACAAACAGGCCAGAATCGAGATTACTCCGCGTCTTTTCCAGCGAGTCGACGATGCAGATTTCCTCGCGCCTCCTCTGCCGAGATCAGACCACACTTTGCCGAATAGCTTTGTCAGTAAAGCCCGTTCGCTCTCACTGATCTTTGCACTGCCTCCGCGCGCGAAAGATGCAGGGGATGATTCCTTCTCCGCCCCCTGCTGAGATGAACGCTTGCGCGAGGAAGCGGAGGAACGGCGGGAAGTGCCCATATTTTCTCTTTACTGAAGGTATCTCACGGGAAAATCTTGGAGAGAAGGACTGCTGCTTCACTCAGTGCTCTAGCTCGGTGACTCACCGTAGCCTTCTCCACCGGACCCGCTTCAGCAAAGGTGCAGTCCCACCCTACAGGTCGAAATAATGGATCGTATCCAAAGCCTTCGTTTCCCACAGGAGATTGCACAATCACGCCCTCGACACGCCCTTCGACTGTGGTCTCAACGTGCACACCCGCTTCCGTCTCGCCACATAGCGCAATCACACAACGAAAACGTGCCCGTCGATCTGTGACGCCATCGAGACGCCGTAGCAGCTCTGCGTTATTGGCTTGCGTCTGCAGGTCGGCACTCGCACTCGGGTCGAGCATACTCGAGGCGGATGCAGCAGAACTATCACTCCGGCCTGCAGCCTCTTGCACCGCCGGCAGGGCAAAACGCGCCGACCATACGCCAGGGGCGCCATCAAGCGCGTCGACTTCCAAACCAGAATCGTCTGCCAGGGCAAAAAAACCTGTCACTGTATGGACCGTCCGCGCCTTCAAAAGGGCATTCTCTCGAAAAGTCATTGCGGTCTCTGCCACATCAGGCCATTCAGCTTCGACCACACTCAGCTTGGGTACTGTCTCTCGCAGGATTTCCTCAAGCTCGCGACGTTTTCTCGGGTTTTTCGACGCGAGCACAATCTCCATATTTCTCTTTACTACCTTTTTATCACGCTAGAGATATCACCCTATAAATTCATTCAACGCAGTTTGCTGATGCGCGAACAGCTCCTTGATACCACGCTCTGCCAAATCCAGCATAAGGACCAACTCAGAACGGTCAAAAGTTGCGTTCTCTCCTGTCCCCTGCACCTCGATGAACCGACCGTCGTCGGTCATCACCACGTTCATGTCGACTTCTGCCTTCACGTCTTCCACATAGGGGAGGTCGAGCACGACCTGGCCATCGACGATTCCGACACTGACCGCGGCACACTGTTGCAAAATTGGGTTTGCGGTGACCCGGCCAAGATCAAGCAGTTTCACACACGCGTCGTGGAGAGCAATCCAGCCGCCGGTAATGGCGGCTGTGCGGGTGCCTCCATCGGCTTGGAGCACATCGCAGTCCACAATGATCTGGTGAGAGGCAAGGGCTTTCATGTCCACGACAGCTCGAAGCGAACGCCCGATCAACCGTTCGATTTCTTTGGTCCGTCCACCAGCACCACGCCGCTCACGATTCACACGTTCCGGGGTAGAGCCAGGCAACATGGAATATTCAGCGGTCACCCATCCTGCTCCGCTCTCGCGACGCCAAGCCGGCACGCGATCCTCAATCGTGGCGGTACAAAGAACAACAGTGGCTCCAAATTCAATGAGAACAGATCCGTCAGCATGTTGCGTATAGCCACGCGCCACGCTGACGGGACGAAGCTCGTCGAGAACACGCCCGTCAGGGCGCGAGGTCGCTTCCATGTGAGGCTCCAAAAATGTGAGGATTCAAAAATGACGGCGGTTCGTCAACCGGCGGAAACAAGCAGCACGAGAATAGCGCGCGCCTTTAAAAGAGGATGCTTCTCCTCCGCTCGCATTTCAACCCATATCTCTGATACCATCACCGTACCAAAAAAGAGGTGAGCTTGTCAGAGAAACAGGATTTGAAAGAAAGCTTGCCCTCTTGGAAGATACCCGAGGGCAGTCCAACCATGTCCCGGTTCTGACGTCAAGCGCTCGACCGGCCTCAGCCACATGTACCGAAACGCCTCCAGCAGTCACAACAGCTTCATCATAGGATCGCCAGGGGTCATGCTGTGGAGAAAAATGCGTAAGAACGAGATCCCGCACCCCTGCACGCTTTCCCAGTTCACCAGCTTGGGCAGCGAATAGGTGCAGCGGAGACCCACGATCACCCTGCTGATACGTCGCCTCGCAAAGAAAGACGTCACTCCCACGCGCAAATTCGTCAAGCGTTGCCCGAGGACCGGTGTCTGCACTAAAAGTGAGCACACAAGACGAAGACGAAGCGCGTATCGCATATGTGGGGATAGGGTGATCCGTAAGACAAAAGTCCAAGCGGATACCCCCGACAAAAGCCGAAACACCATCACTCACACTACGAAAATCAAATACTTTTCCCATAGTGCAAGAAGGATCGCCAATCAACATCTGAGAAAGATGCTCTTCTGCTAGAAAAGGCGCGTAAACCGGCAAAAAGCGAGATTCAGGAGCAAACCGCAAAGCGTAGTACAACGAAAAAATATCGAGACAGTGATCCGGGTGAAGATGCGTTAAAACCAAGGCATCGATATCGAGAAAAGAAGTTACCTGTTGTAAAGCAGCAAAAGTTCCTATCCCACAATCAACCCAAATCTTCGTACTGCCGTCTTCAATCAAATAACCGCTCGTGGGAGAATTCGGGGTTGGATACGTCCCCGAACAACCCAAAATACGTAACTGCATGGCCCCCTCCTCCTTGCTACCCTACCGCACGCCTTTTCCGTTTTCATTGTCCCCACACGAAAACACCCTGCAATCGGCTATAAGACACACGTGACATTGCATGACATATCATCAGCATGCTCAGCAAACAGGAAGAACACCATCAAAAGACCAAACAACAGATCAAAACCCTACAAAAGCTACTTCACGCACTTCTGGCCCAAGGAACTGCACCCCTAACAAACGGAAATGTTCCGTATCACTTGTGCAGACAAAACGGTGCCATCCCAAACCAAGTCCACGACGATCTTTGCCGGTTCTTACCAGAATATCCGTCACCTCAAAAGCAGTCTCATCGGCAGAGGACAGCAAAGTGACATGCCGCCCTACGGCATCCGAAATCACCCTCGCCAACAGCGGATAATGGGTGCATCCCAAAATCAGGGTATCCACGCACGCCTCGCGTAAAGGCATCAAATACATACTCGCCAGTCTGGAAATTTCAGCCCCCCACACCTCTCCCTTCTCCACAAACTCCACGAACCGAGGGCAAGCCACGGAGATGAGATCGCCTTTCCCTTCTCTTCCACGCATCGCGCGCATTGCGTCCTCATACGCACCAGAAGCAACCGTACCCGCTGTTCCGATCATTCCGACTCGACCCTGTCGAGAAGTTTTCAACGCAGCCCGTACGCCAGGTTCCACTACACCGATGATGGGTACTCGAAAACGTGCCCTTGCTTCCTGCAAAGCAGCAGCAGAGGCAGTGTTGCACGCGATAACCACAAGTTTCACGCCCTGATCAACAAGCCACTGCACAATCTGAATCGAAAAACACCGGACTTCTTCCAGAGACCTTCCCCCATACGGCCCACGACCAGTATCACCAAAATAGATCAGGTTCTCACGAGGAAGAAGATCAATCAAAGAGCGAACAACGGTAAGCCCCCCGACGCCGGAATCAAAAACTCCGATTGGGCGTTCGTCCATTCAGCATCCCATTCACACAGACATCCTGAGATGATTATCGACCGGCAGCTTGCGCAATCAGCATCAGATCTTCATCCTCCAGCAAACAGAAAAAGAGATACAGAACAACTTCCCCAGAAAGAGAAAAGACTGAGAAAACACGCACTTTGCCGTTACTCGTCGATCACGAGCAATGCCTCTGCCGACTGCACGCAGCGCTGTCAAGACCTCGTCACGCGCATCAGTCAGAAGTAAATGATCTGAGAAAGGCGTTCTTCTGCCTCCGCCGCGTCACCTGTCCAGGCCCCAGTCGAAAGATACTTCCAGCCGCCATCAGGAAAGAAAACGACCAGCACTCCCTCATCAAGGCGCTCGGCATACCGAATTGCAGCCGATAAGGCCGCGCCAGAAGAAAGACCAGCAAAAATTCCACATTCCCGCAAAAGACGACGGGACCAGGCAACTGAGGGGGCTGGTCGCACAACAACCTTGCTGTCAAGCACATCCCGGTCAAAAATTGGCGGAATATAACCATCATCCAGGCTACGTAGCCCCTGCACAAGCTCGCCGGTAGGCGGTTCTGCAGCAATCACCTTGATGCGGCCATTTCGCTCTTTCAGGTAGCGCCCAACCCCAGTCAGAGTGCCGCCTGTTCCAAGACCAGCAACAAATCCAGTGATCTCCGGACAGTCCTTCCAGATCTCCGGCCCAGTTCCCGAGTAGTGGGCGTCCACATTCGCCGCATTCTCATACTGATTGAGAAAAACGTAGCCGTGCTTTGCCACCAAGCGCTGCGCCATGCGCACGGCCCCGTTTGACCCTTCTTCACCAGGAGAAGGAATCACCTCAGCACCGAACATCTCCAGAAGCTGCCGGCGCTCCGGCGAGACATTATCCGGCAGCACGGCCTTCATGTGATAGCCACGCAAACTCGCAAGCATGGCAAGAGCAATCCCGGTATTCCCCGACGTAGGCTCCAAAAAAGTGTCGCCCGAACGAAGTATCCCGTCTTCCTCTGCCTTGCGCATCATGTTCCACGCCACACGATCCTTTACAGAACCAGTGGGATTCTGACCATCGAGTTTGGCGTAGATTTTCACGGACGGTTTGGGAGAGAGGGCATGGATCCCTACAAGAGGAGTATTCCCTATAAGCTCAGTTATTGATTCAACACGCATAAGCAGCAATAACGCTCAGCCACCTGCAACAGCAGGCATAATCACAACCTGGGAACCGTTTGAAACAGACGTCTCAAATTTGTCCAGGTACCGAATGTCCTCATCATCAAGATAAATATTTACATATTTTGGAATATCGTCACCTTTCAGTCCCAAACCCTCCTCAAGAGCTGGGTATCGTCCAACAATATCCCGTAGCACTTCTCCAACAGTCACTCCAGTGCCCTCGATAACCGTTTGGCCATCGACGAACTCTCGAAGCTGCGCCGGCAACTGCACCTCAACTGCCACTGTCGCCTCCTGCATCTCGACATACCGCCTCATCGCACATGAGAACCCGTATCCTCGACCGAAATATCCTTCACCAGAATAGAGATTTCTCTGATCTGTTCGTCGACAATTCGGAAGGCCCGCACAACTGACACCTCTTCCTGCAAGCTCACAATCACATAGGCCCAATCCGGGTAAGCTGCTTGACGAACATCTGTCATAGACGGATACGCTTGACTGCGCACATGCGAGTGAAAACATCCCAACAATTCTTGGCCTTTTTCGCGGGAATCCTTAAAAGCCTGAAAATGCTCACGCGGCTCAACCAGATAGCTCTGTGGGGTCGGGTCAGCGTTTGTCAGGGCGTAAAGCGTCTCCACTTGTTCCCCTGTACCCGCAAAAAGGCCACATGCTTCATTGGGAAGACCAGCAATCACATGGGCAATCATACGATCGAACCAGGTCTGCGCAAAATAGACATGAGACAGGCCCCCCATTGTCGAAAAATCAGAGGGAGACGTCTGACATTCAGGAATCTTATATGCAAAAGTCAATATTCCCCTTCCACGGTTTTCTCTTGGTATCCCGGAACTGTCGTCCCTTTGCGTCGCTTCCACAGCCTATGCGGCCAACCCGGCAAGTTCAGCCCTACACCTACAACAAACCTCGCACTCATCGAACCTGCAGAACTGCCAGTACAGCCCATCTCCCTCGAAAAACAGCACTACGCTCCTATACAACGTATAATTTTCTAAAAAACGGTCAATTTTTTCTTGTTCTTGCCCCGTGACACCAGTCGCATATTTCCAAAGAACAAAAAGCAGAAATCCCATAAAAAACCCTGCAGAAACAATAAGAAGAAGACAAAGAAAATACCTCTCCAGCGTCGTATACGCAGCGACCTGTTTTCCAAAAAACTGTCCGTAAACAATTCAGTTCTGTCGCAAGAAAAATCGACAAGCAAAAAAAGCAACAAATGAGGTGGATCAGAAGGTGAATTCTCGTTCCGTTCCCTATTCAGGCCCTACAAGTTTTCCTGCGAACGATGGCAGACACGCAAGCAATGTGTCCGACTACCCCGCCGACCTGTTTTCCGGCGAGCTGTATGCCCAGTCCGAAAAACAAGTACAACAGGAATTCCTTACCAAGGTATACCTGTGGATGCTCGCCGGCCTTGGTCTCACCGGAACCCTCTCCTATGTGCTCGGGCGTCTCGGTGTCCATGTTGATGGAGGCGCTGCGTTTGCCCTCGCCCTTGCCAACTTTGCGATTGTCTTTGGAGTCGGCGCTCGGCGACTTTCTGCTGCAGTCTCCACAGGTCTTTTCTTCACTTACGCGGCTATTAACGGACTGCTCCTGTCAATCTTGTTCACCGAAACAGCAACAGGAACACCGGGCGTCACTGAACCAACAGTGGAATATGGTGTTCTCGCCGCTGCGTTCGGTGTCACCGCAGGTACTTTTGGTTTCATGGCTGTTCTCGGGCTCACAACCAAAAGAGATCTGAGCAGTATGGGTTCCTTCCTCATGATGGGAGTATGGGGCCTTATCTTGGGATCCATTATTGGCATCTTCGCCGACTTTGCCGCTCTCGACTTTCTCCTTCTGTACGGCGGACTCGCAATTTTCATCGGACTCACTGCCTATTTCAACTGGCAGCTCAAAAATGATGCCGTCACCATCAGGAATATGGGTGCCGAAGCCGAAAACAAGGCGGCTATCCTGGGAGCACTCAACCTCTACATAAGTTTTATTGCGATCTTCCTCAGGATTGTCTCCATCTTGACTCGCGAATAAACACTTTCAAGCAGAAAATCCCGGCACCAACAACGTATCATCTCTGCCACAATGAGTGACAGGAGTGTTCTCCAGCGAGGATACTCCTGTCACAGACCGGCACGGGCCAGGACGACACCCCGGCACCCCGGCACAACACATGGCAGACCTGACAGGACGACACTCGCAATTATGCGACCACGAGGTTTTTCCGGTCGGCATGAAAACGGAAGCCTTTTGCACGGAACTCCACTTGTCCCGGGGCAATGTCTTCAGTGAGTTGCCCAATCACTGACACGTGATATGCCGGACCAATCGCTTCTCTCGCTTCATCCACGTCTGAAGGCGCCACGACCAGCATAAACCCAACCCCCATATTGAAAGTTGCAAAACAATCCGCAGGGGGAACCCGCTCGGCAATCCAGGCAAACAAAGGCGACAATTCTGGCCACGCGTCAATCCGCGCCCCAACGACAGGCAGGACACGACTCAGGTTCTTTATCCCGCCACCAGTGATATTTGCCGCAGATCGCAAAAAAGGCCGTGCCGCTGCGGTAAGCGCAGGGTAAAGCCGTGTCGGAGTCAGAAGTTCCTGCCGCAGCGTTCTTCCCCCGAAAGGAGCAGGAGCATCGAGGTCGCATTTTTCTCTGGCGACAAGCTCTCGCAAAAGGGTGAACCCATTGGAGTGCACTCCCGATGATGCCACGCCAAGCACCAGATCACCGGGACACGCCGCCGCACCGCTCAGGACTTCTCCCTCAACCAGACCAATGGCAGTAGCCGACAAATCCATGCCGGGCACACCATCGGCACGTTCTGCCACAATGCCTGGCAAAACTGCCACCTCTCCGCCCACGATGCTTCCGGCCCCCTGCTGTTCAGCCTGCACAAACCCCTCTGCTATTGCCTTTGCATAAGCTTCGGCATCAGTTGTGCAGTCGATCGCCAAATAGTCCACAAGCGCCACAGGACGCGCCCCCACACAAATAAGGTCGTTCGCGTTCATGGCCGCGCAGTCCACGGCAAGACCCGCAAAATCACTCGGAGTCATCCCCAGCAGAATTTTTGTCCCAACCCCGTCTGTCCCAATCGCCACACGGGTCCCACCGATTGTCACAACATTGGCAAAATGGCCAGATAAAGAATGATCAGCAATTCGACTGCGAGACGCCAACGCGCCCAACGCCGCGACAACAGCATCAGTGCTCACACAAGTCCCTTCTTTCTGTTATTTCAGACAAGAAGTCACAGAGAAAGCAATTCAAGAGAAGAGCGGGACGCAACATCGTCTCAACGCTCCTCGGTTTACGGTAAAAAGACCACAGAAGAATACTGACCATCCATGACCCATCCATGACCATCACATAAAGAAGCGCCGAAAACAACAGGCAAGTTCTTCCAGATTGCGACCGTCAAGATTGGAAAAGAAGACACGCTTCCCAGGTTTCACCCGACCGGGTGTACCCCGTCAGGTTTTTCACGCGTTTTCAAGACGAAGCTACGCAGCTGTCGGGTTTCGTCAGGATTCGAGAAACGTTATGGGGTTTCGTCAGGATTCGAGGAGAAAAGGAATCGCCTGCTCGAGTCCGACCATGCGGCTTCCCTTCACCAGGATCGCATCTCCGGGGCGGAACCCCCCCGCTTCTTGGCGTAGCAGAGACACTGCCTCGGACGGATGCGACGCAACCCGACGGTCGCTTCCCGCAAGCACTTCCGCGTAGTCTCCTACCCCTACCACCACGGAAACTCCGAGATCCTGCGCCAAACGGCCAATCTCAACATGAGCAGCCTCGCTATGGGAACCAAGCTCTGCCATATGGCCAAGCAGGGCAAGTACCCGACCAGAACCAGCAAGCCGGACGGTCGCCTGCAGGGCAGCGCGCATTGAATCCGGGTTTGCATTGTAGGAATCATTCAACACTTTCCAACCCAGCGGCGCCGTTTCCACAACCATACGGTGCGCAGAACGTGTGGCACACGACAAGGCCGCAGCAATAAGATCAACCTCCATGCCCATCACCGTGGCGGCAGCTGCTGCCGCCAAAGCACACGACACAATATGGGGGCCTGAGGCAGCAAGGCGCACGACAGCGCTTCCTGTCGGGGTCACGAGGCGAAACTCTTCGACCAAACCACCAAGATGCACGTTGTCCTCTGCCCGCACGTCCCCACCGGCACCAAAAGTCAGGATTTTCGCCGCTGTATGATTCGCCATCGCCATGACTCGCGAGTCTTCTACGTTCAGCACTGCCGTGGCAGAGGCGGAAAGGCCACGTGGCAATTCACCTTTTGCTGCTGCAATACGCTCACGCGATCCGAACTCTCCAAGATGGGCAGATCCCACATTGGTCACAATACCGATCGTTGGATCCAGAAGATCCGTCCCCCATGCCACGTCTCCGGCTTTGCGGGCACCGATTTCTGCGATCACCACATCGGCATCATCAGGACTGTTCAGCAGGGTAAGAGGCATGCCCAACTCATTATTATGAGAGCCGGGTGCTGTCCCGACTTGGCAGGAAGACGCGAGAACCGCGGTGAGGAAGTCTTTTGTCGTGGTTTTTCCGGCCGAGCCAGTGACTGCAACAAGTGCCGGCACACGTTTCCGGGCTGCACGCCCCAAGGCAACAAGGGCACGACGCGTGTCTGCCACACCGAGCGCAAACCCACCTGCATGCACTTCTGTCATGGAGGTGAGATAGCCTGGCGCCCCTGCAGCGAGCGCGTCGGGAATATAGTCATGTCCGTCACGACGATCGACAATCGCCACAAAAAGAGCACCCATCTGGAGAGACCGCGAATCATGCCAGGCTCCCTCGAACATCGCGGAAGTTTCTCCCGCGAGCAGCTCCCCACCTGTGACCACCAGCGCATCATCTACTGAAAAACGCATAGACACCTAAGAACTCTAAACACTTTTATCCTAGTTAGTCTGCGGAGACTCACTTCTCTCGACCCGACAAAGCCAGAGCCAAAGCTTCTTTTCCGGCCTCTTTTTTCTTTCCTCCTGACTTTCCCTGCTTTCTTTTCTCAGGATTGATATCTCAATCGCTTGTCTCGGGTGATCCCTACAAAACCACAGCACTGTTCTGGCCTTCTTCGCATTGGCACCCGAAAAAAACGCTAGAAAGAGGAAGGAATGTTCACTTTCCGGGGCAATAAACAAGCAGAGCTGCCAGAAGCGCGCACAGGCCTATAGGCTAGGAAAACATCCACAGGGGGAAATAGATGACAATCTCAACGTATGCTAAGAAATTCCCAGATAAGGCAGCGGTCATCATGGCCGGCTCCGGAGAACAAGTAACTTTCAAGGAGCTCGATCAGCGAAGTCAGCAAATTGCCCGCCTCTGGCGAGAAAACGGCCTGAAAGCCGGAGACCATGTGGCCGTCTTCATGGAAAACAATTGCTACTACCACGCTGTGGTCTGGGCGGCACTCCGCTCCGCACTCTATATCACCCCGGTAAACCGCTACCTCACCGCCGAAGAAGCCGCGTATGTCGTTGACGACTGCGGGGCACGCTCCCTGGTCACCTCTTCCGTCATGGGAGAAGTCGCGAACGAACTCCGTCAGCTCACCCCCAAATGCGAGACCTACTACATGGTGGGAGACCCCGCAGAGGGATACCAGTCTTTCGAAGCAGCCATTGCCACACAAGACCCCCATCCACTTGACGAAGAGAAGTGGGGCATGATCATGTTCTACAGCTCAGGCACAACTGGTCGTCCCAAAGGAATCTTCCGCCCTGCTCCCGACTCCTCCTTCGACTCCCCAGGGTTCTTGTTCGGCGGTTTCGCGATTCTCTACCGTTTCGACGAAACCTCAACCTACCTCTCCCCCGCGCCGCTCTATCACTCCGCGCCCCTAGGGTTTTCCACCTCTGTCCTCGGAGTTGGGGGGACAGTGATCGTCCTCGAAAAATTCGACCCCATCCTCGCCCTCGAATCCATTGAGAAGTACCAGGTAACGCATAGTCAGTGGGTGCCCACCATGTTCACCCGCATGCTGAAGATGCCAGAAGAGGAACGAAACCGTTTCGACCTGTCAAGCCAGGAAGTCGCCATCCATGCGGCAGCACCCTGCCCTGTCGAAGTCAAACGTCAAATGATCGACTGGTGGGGACCAGTCATCTACGAATACTGGGGTGCAACCGAGGGAACTGGCAAGACCATGATCACCTCGGAAGAATGGCTGGAACGCCCTGGTTCCGTGGGAAAAGCAGTGCTTGGAACCCTGCATATCTGTGACGATGAAGGCAACGAACTCCCATCAGGAGAAATCGGTGTCCTCTACGCGGACCTTCCGGCAATGCCCTTTGAGTACTTCGGGGATCCTGCGAAAACCAAAACAGCCGTCAACCCAGAACATCCCAGCTGGGCCACTGTCGGAGATATGGGATATCTCGACGAAGAAGGCTATCTGTACCTGACCGACCGAAAATCCTTCATGATTATCTCGGGTGGCGTCAACATCTACCCGCAAGAGATCGAAAACGCCATGATCATGCACCCCAAAGTCGGCGACATCGCGGTATTCGGCGTGCCAAACGAAGAATTCGGCGAAGAAGTAAAAGCAGTGGTGCAACCCGCCGAAGGAATCGCCCCGGACGAGGATCTCACAAAAGAACTCATGAACTTCGCCCGAGAACACATCGCCCACTACAAATGCCCCAGGTCGATCGACTTCATAGAAGAAATGCCCCGCCTCCCCACCGGAAAACTCTACAAACGCAAGCTGCGCGACCAGTACTGGGGAGAGGGCAAATCGCGCATCCTCTAACGCATGTGCGTTGAAAGAGTCATCTGACAGGACACGCCCCAAAAAAACAACGAAACTGGCAGATTCCAATAGGAAGGCTCTTTCTGCCGGCACCGGCGCAAGCACCGGCACACAGTTTTCCTTCAGCTTTCCTTCACGCGTGCACCAGGCATTCTTACAATGAAAGAATCGCAAGAGACCTTGCCTCGCCTTGCCAAAAAGCTTTGCGGGCTCCCAAAAAAAGGAATCTCGGCGAGAACAACCAGCTGCCCAAGCCTCGCTCACAGGCTATTGATACACGCCACTACATTCAGTACGCTAGAGTTTGACTCCGTCCAAAGCAGCCGGCAATAAAGTCTGGTAAGGCATACATAATCTGATGACAACGTCTTTCTCCCCACAACAAGACTCTGCGACATCGGTGCCTGTGCCCGTGCCCGTCATTGTTGTACATGGCGGAGCTGGAGACCGTGGCAGAGACGCCGCCCATATCGCAGGCTGTAAAGCAGCCGCCGCAGCAGGAAGGTCCCTCCTCCTTGCGGGCAAAAGTGCGCTCGATACAGTGCAGCACGCGGTCGAGGTTCTTGAGGCCAACCCTATTTTCAATGCGGGCCACGGCAGCGTTCCCACCACAACAGGAGAAATCGAGCTCGACGCTTCCCTCATGGAGGGAGAAAACCTTCGTGCCGGAGCAGTCGCAATGCTTCCTCCCTATCCACACCCGATTGCCGCCGCGCGGGCTGTACTCGACGAAGGACTGCACGTCTTGTATGGAGGCGAAGGGGCAGCAACCCTCGCTGAGCAGTCCGCACAAACCCGCATCACAAGCGGGCAAATGCGCTCCACCCGCAGGACCGACATCGATACAACATCAAAAGGAACTGTTGGGGCAGTCGCCCTCGACACTTCCGGCCATCTCGCCGCAGCCACCAGCACAGGCGGCACACGCGGGCAGCGTCCCGGCAGAATAGGAGACTCCCCGCTCATCGGCGCCGGCACCTACGCTGACGACACCGCAGGCGCCTGTTCCACTACCGGTGACGGAGAGACAATCCTGCGCCTTTGCCTTGCCTTCGCCGCGTGCGAAGCCCTGCGCGGTGGTGCCACCGCGCAAGCAGCAGCGCGCGCCACCCTCGCCCATATGGAAAAACGTCTCGGGGGAACAGGCGGCATGATCCTCATCACCCCACAAGGAGACGTCGGCATACACTGGACCACGCCTGCCATGATTTATGCAGTGGGTCGTCAAGGGGAAGACATTCGCACAGGGGGAGACCAACCGCCAGAAAATCCGGAAGGACAAAACCAGACCGGAAACCACTCCTAAAGTAGCAGGCAGCACAGGCAGCACCCCTGCCCGGCACACCAAGGGCATCTATCACAGATCAAGGGAAAAACAAAGGAAAAATCTAGGCGTGGCTGGGCAGGAAAAGCACGGTGGTTCCTGCGGTAATGTCCATCTGGAAAGACTGCCTGTTGCGGGAGACAGCCTTCACCTTGTCAAACTTCCCAAGCCTGCGTCGACACACTACCGCACTCGTGTCAAACGATCCCCTGATGATCGAAGTGCTTTGGGGCAGATCCAAAATCGCGAAAACGGTTCGACTCATCGGCAGCAGCGGATAACCATCTTGCTCTTCAAAGATCCAGGAAAACGCCTTTTGCCCCTTCCCAAATGACCGAATGGTTGGGTGCAACTCGACATACTGCCAAACTTCTTTTTCTTCAAGCCCGGCAAAGGCAGCCAAGGACATACTCCGAAATGAAAAATCAGCACCGACCATAAAAGAAGAAGAGCGCTCCACATCCACCTGGGTAGTCACAAGCTCCGGCCATAAGCCCTGCACAACGACGCCATGTGTATCCAACTTCACGGTAAATTCTGCTTCTACACAATGCCGGCTACCTGCAACCTCATCGAGATCAAACATAAACTCAACCAGAAGAAACACTCGTTGCGACACATCGAGACGTTTCCGCAACATCGCCGGAAAATCGGCAATCGAGAGACGGTGCAGCACAGGCCGACCGTAACGAATCCCGGTTTCTCGGAGCAACCGGGCATCTGCCTCCCAACCGAGCATCCGCGTCTGTGAATACAATCCCGTATGCCCCAAGATCTCATCCGGCAATAACCGGCGATTCTCAATCAACCTTTCTCGCATACTCCCCATTCTCAGCTCCTCCATCCTGATGGCAACAGGCGCTTCCTTATCAATTCACAGGCACACCCACAGACATGTCTCACCATAATTCCTGCCAATCACTACCCACTATTCGCCAAGACCATACATCGCAAAGAGTTCCCGAAGAGGGGGGTCGTCAGGGAACTCTTTGCGAGATGCAACTGTGCCCGATGGAATGCAACGCCTGTGAGCGACCCCTCCTTCAATGATTTGAGGAACTCGTACACAATTTCGAGACTGGCTTTACTCACTGACTTCACCAAGCGTCAGCAGGAGAGTTACCGCTCCCTCCACAAGAAAGACCCCGCTCAGGCCGATCACTGCATCTCCTCCAATATGACCAGGACCGGGATGGCAGGCAGACAAAATCACAAGAGAACTCGCCAAATTGACTCCCGCAATTTCATGCATTCGCACGAGTCCATCGTGCACACACGTCAGAACAAGCGCAACAAAAGAATCTGATAAAAAAAAGACCCCCAGTCACGGGGGTCAAGCAAACGAAAGATAGGGAAAGAGTAACGACCCTATCTACTCCTCTCCAATGTGGAGTTCAATGAAGTTGGTGGAGGTGGCGGGACTCGAACCCGCGTCCCTCGAGTGATAAGTACGACTTCTCCGAGCGCAGTGTGTGAGCATATTTCGGCCTCGGGTTGTTCACACACGCCCATCCGAGTCCTAGCTCAATCTGTAATGTCCCTCACCGGCCAATTAGGCAAAACCAGGAGGTGGAGCTCCGTTATAACATGAACACTCGAGCTGGAGCATCCCGAGGTCACGGCTACCTAATTTCTCAGGCAGCAAGGGCGAGCGGCATACGCTCGTCTTTGTTGGCACTTATGTCCGTGACGACTTTTTTACGAGGACTCCGTCAACCTCGGCTCGCTTCCCGTACCGCACAACCTCAAGGTCGATACCGGTCACCCCCAAAATAAAAACTTTGTACAGGCTTTCTTTTTACAACGCTGCACTCTAACAAATATTCCCATCAGAGAAGAGAAAGAAATACCATCGACTCAAAAGTGGGAAGCAGCCGGGAGCGCCTCCGCTCTCCCCTGCCAAAGGGAAAATTTGTCAGTGACCCGTTTTCAGGCGGCGACCAATTTCACGACGTATCTCGCGGTCGGCGTCCGCGCTTTTCTGCGACTGCCGCTTGTCATAGAGTTTCTTCCCCTGGGCAAGACCAATCTGCATCTTGACCAGCCCATGAGAAAAGTACAGTTGAAGGGGGACGATGGTCAGGCTTGCCGCGCCTTGTTCTGCACGCAAAAAGTCGAGCTCTCGCCGGTGCAACAGCAACTTCCGAGGCCGCATTGGAGTATGGCCTCCCTCATGGGAGAAAGCATGCTCGGCAATATGCATGCCATGCACCCAGGCCTCTCCGTGCTCATCAATCCGCACATGAGCTTCTCTCAAGCTGACCTTGCCCTCACGGAGAGACTTCACTTCGCTGCCGAGAAGTTGAATACCCGCTTCAAAAGTATCAAGAATCGTATAGTTGTGCCGGGCAACACGATTACGCGCGATAACCTGGTGCCCCTTCGCCCCTGCTCCTGCTGCTTTCTTCTTCCCCATGACACCTGACCGGCTTTCCTCTCAGAATTATTACACTTCCAAGTATTTACGGAGAGAAAAAACCGTACCGAGTACCGCCACAATACTTCCCGTAAAGAGTACCGCCGCGAAAGTTAAAAACATCCAACCATCTGAAATACCAAGAGGAACAAAAGGTACCATTTCCTCTACTAAATCGATAGCAAAACGTTTCAGTCCAGCCAGCAAAAGCACAGCAACGCCAGCCCCAAAAACTCCCTGCGCAAGACCTTCTAAAATAAAAGGCCACCGAATAAACCAATTCGTCGCACCAACGAGCTTCATGATGGCGATCTCGCGCCGTCTCGCAAAAATAGCCAGACGAATCGTGTTGGAGATGAGCACCGCAGCAGCCACAACAAGAATACCTGCAGCAGATAAAACCCCCAGGGATAAGACCCGTAACACACTACTGACCTTTTCCACCGACTCAAGGGCATTCTTTACTTCATCAACATCCGCAATCTTCTCAATACGGTTAGAAACAAGTTCGAGGTCATCGGTATCGTGTAATGAAACCCGGAAAGAAGCGGGCAGGGTCTCCTCGTCTATCGCTTCAATAAAAGCAGGCTGGTTCGCAAAAAGATCAACGAACTCCTCATATGCCATTTTCTTCGAGACATAGTCAATTCTCGACACTTCCGGCATATCGTCGATCTGCTGATACATTGTCTCAACGCGGGGCCTCTTGCTATTCGCCTCATCTCGAATGAACACATTTATCTGGACATCATTACGGAACTGAAAGGTGATATTCCGCACCACCCGCACAAGCATAAAAACGGACCCGACAAGCAAAAGAGAAATAGACACCGCGAGAATGGCGGCAGTAAACATCAAAACATTACGTTTGATATTAGAAAATGCTTCTTTCGCGAAATATCCTGGCCGAACTGCCATACCAGATCACACCTAATATCAGTATTGGTACACGCCATGAGCTTCATCTCGCACAAGACGACCTCCTGGCTCAAGCTCAATCACACGTCTCTGCATCCGGTTCACAACATCTTTATCATGAGTGGCCATGAGCACCGTCGTACCCGTACGGTTAATACGGTCAAGCAAACTCATGATGCCGGCCGACGTCGCCGGATCGAGGTTTCCCGTTGGCTCATCTGCAAGCAGAATCAACGGCCTATTCACGAAAGCACGAGCAATTGATACTCGCTGCTGCTCTCCCCCGGAAAGCTGTTCAGGATAGTGCAAAGCTTTCTCTTTCAGACCAACAAGTTCCAGAATTTGCGGGACTTGCTGCATAATTGCAGACTTCGAACGCCCAATCACCTCAAGCGCAAAAGCTACATTCTCCAACACAGTCTTGTCAGACAAAAGCTTGAAATCCTGGAAGATACTTCCAATATTGCGGCGAAGATAGGGCACTTTCCAATTCGATAATGTTCCGAGTTCTTTGCCTGCTACCCAGATCCGGCCTTGTGACGGCACAAGCTCCCGCGTCAAAATTTTCAAAAGACTCGATTTTCCTGATCCAGACGGGCCAACCAAAAATACAAACTCGCCCTTACCAATATCAATGCAGATACGGTCGAGGGCCACAACACTATTCTGCTCATACACCTTTGTGACATTTTCAAGGCGGATCACAAACAGGCCTTTCCAACCTGGAAAAGAAAGATCAGCAACCTATGCAGGCATTGCGCTGACCATCGAACGTGAAATCGCACGCTACGGAACAAAGAAGAAGCGGAGTGTGCGTCGCGACGAAGCACGATAACGTGCCTTTCACCCTAGAGGAAATTGTTCTGCACATGTGACAACGCAGACCGCCTCCTTCGCACTCGTCACGCATACCACCCACTTCGGTAGTCCGAAAAAAGAGTCCTGCCTCTATCATCCTGCAAAGGGCCGGACATACAAAACAGGTCAATAGCGAAGAAACAGCAGCGGGCGCTCACCAGAAAGAGCGCAAAGGCGGGAAAAACTCTGCAAGAAAAAAACTCTCGCCCTCCAAAGTCAGACAATCTCATGCAACAGCCTCACTGAACACAAGCTCTCCTCCAGCTTTCACAAAACGAGTAAGTGCTCTCGCAGTGGAATCAGCGGCAATCCCCCCACACAAATCCACGAGCATGCGAACTTTGTAACCATTTTCCATCGCGTCATGTTCCGTTGCCGCGACACAATAATCCGTCGCCAAACCACACACGTCAACACTCCCAACTGCACTTTCCTGGAGGAATCCCTGCAAAAAAAGCTCTCTGCCGGCAGATATATCGGCAGTTCCCTGAAATCCGCTATAGGCAGCGCTCCAATGTCCCTTTGACACAATGATCGCTTGCCCGGTCCAATGGAGAAGCGCAGGGCTAAACTCCGCTCCTTTCGTACCTGCAACACAGTGCGGAGGCCAGATTTCAAGAAAATCTGGTTCTTCACCTTGTGCCGCAAAATGACGGCCCGGGTCATGATGCCAGTCACGCGTAAAAACAATCACGGCATAACAATCCGCAAAACTCTCGAGATATCCACAAATACGATGCGCGACATCCATTCCGGTCACAACTGCCAGGGCACCGCCCGGACAGAAATCATACTGGACATCAACCACGAGTAAAGCCCGCGTTTGTTTCTCCAAAAAAACACCTTCATCACAAGAAATCGCAGACACACTCCACGAAAAAAGCGCCCTACTGAAATCTGTTCTTTCCCTTGTTCCCTCAACACATACCCAGAACAAGCAGCCCGAAGCCGTGAGAACCAATCCCGTCATAGCCAGGAAAACTCAAAAAAGCAGTATGATCTTCATGACTGCACCGCTGCGCACCAGCCTGCCTCGACAGAACCGCATCACTCACAAACAGTTCGTCTCACACGCTGTCCGGCAAACATACCCTTTGGGAACCCGCAACCCCCGCCTCTTCTTCCCGAGATCTCTTCTCTCAAGGAAATCGCAGGAGACCTGATTATGAGCAGTTCTCCTGCGATTGCACACTTTCTCTTCAAGCTTCTCGAAAGACAGAAAAAAGAGACCGCACACACTGCAGTGCAGTGATAACACAAACAATTTTCTCTGGGAAAAACACGCAAACTCTTGCCATCTACCTGAGTGTCCACAGTCCTGTGATTCCTTTACACGCTGCTTGTTTCCGCTGCTCCTGTGCGTGTCCTCTCGTCCCGTCATCTCGGGCATCACCTCAGACAGCCCCGTCGGAAGTTGAGACCTTCGCCCGCCTGTCCCGCAACCAGGCTTCAATAAAAGCGGCGATATTCCCATCGAGCACACCATTTACGTCGCTCGATTCATGTCCCGTACGCAAATCCTTGATCATCTGATATGGGGCCAAAACATAAGAACGGATCTGACTACCCCAGGCGATGTCAGCTCTTTCCCCCTGAATAGCGGCTATTTCCGATTCCCGCTCGATCCGTGCCCGATCAAGGAGTTTCGCCTTCAATTGGGCGAGGGCACGCACCTTATTCTGCAGCTGGGAACGCTCATTCTGACATGAAGCCACAATGCCCGTCGGAAGGTGAGTAATACGTACAGCCGAGTCCGTCACGTTCACATGCTGGCCACCTGCACCAGAAGAACGGTAAGTATCAATGCGCAGATCACCGTCAGCAATCTCAATTTCGTCGTCGGCATCATCGAGCACCGGGAATACTTCTACCGAAGAAAAACTTGTGTGACGTCGAGCATTCGCATCAAAAGGAGAAATCCGAACAAGACGGTGGACCCCACGCTCGGACAGCATTGTTCCATACGCATACCGTCCACTCACATGAAAGGTCACTGATTTCAAACCAGCCTCCTCGCCCTGTGTGTATTCCTCAATCGCGACACGAAATCCGTTCCGTTCGCCATAGCGCAGATACATGCGCAAGAGCATCTCAGCCCAGTCCTGGCTCTCAGTACCACCCGCCCCAGGATTAATCGCCACAATCGCATCTCGTTCGTCATGGTCACTAAAAAACAAGCTGCGCCTGTCCAGGGCATCGAGTTCAGCGATAAGCTGATTGAGCTCCTCAATCGCTTCTATCTGGGACTCTTCATCTTCGAGTTCGCGCGCAAGCTCATCAAGCGTGCGCGCGTCGTCGAGCATTGTTTGCAAGCGGTTCAGTAAAGCAATATCGGCCTCAGCTTCACTGAGTGCCTTCGTCAGCATGCGAGCCTTTTCTTGGTCGTCCCAAAAACCAGGACGGCTCGCTGCATCCCCTAGTTCAGCAACTTTTTTTTGCAAACCATGTAAGTCAAAGATACTCCCGGGCAGCTTCAATGCGTTTTTCTGCCTTGGCAAGTCCTGCTTTAAGATCCCTCATTTTTTCTCTCTCATCAGTCCGTAATATGACGCATTATCGCTACCTGTAAATCATTACAAGCTGCAAGAACCTTCCATAGGCCAGACAAACAGCATGTGTCCGTCTTCTCCGCACAAAAAATAGCTTTCCGCGTCGCAAAAAAGAGGAAAAGTATGTGGCAGGCTCCTTGCCCATTTGCCCATGCACTTTTTTCGGACAACAGCCCAGTCGAAGTATCTCGTCTTTTCCGAAGGGTTCTCCTACTTTTTCTTCACCGCTTTGCGACGAGTAGGTGCGGTAGACGAAGGCACCTTCTTGCCCTTGGAACGAGCACGATCTCCCCTTCCTCCGCTTGCATCACTTTTATCCGGCCCAACTTTTGCCGCACCTTGGGCTGTCACCTTCTTTGGCTCGCGGGCCTCTTTCTCGACAATCCGCACCCGGTACATGTACTTAACAAATTCTTCATCGACAATGTCAAGCATCTCGCCGAACATGTCAAAACCTTCACGCTGATAGGCAGCCAGCGGATCTGTCCCTGCAAGGGCACGCAGGTTAATGCCTTCCCGAAGGTATTCCATCTCGTACAGGTGCTCACGCCACTTATTGTCGAGAACTGACAATAAGACCTGGCGTTCTAAAGCACCTAACACGTCTCTGCCGATTTCCTCACCCTTTTCGGCATACACCTCGTATGCGTCTTTTGTGACAAGTTCGACGATTCCTTCCACGCCTATCTCATCGAAGTACTCATGCGAATAAGACGAAAAATCCACATTACATGGATACAACTCTCGCAAAACTCGTGCGACCTCTTCGGTATCCCAATCCTCGGCGTATTCTTCAAGAAGAATACGCCGTACAGAATTGTCAATAACCCGACCGACCGTCTCAAGCACAACCTCATGCAAGTCTTTCCCGTCAAGAACCTGATGGCGCAGGCTATACACCACTTCACGCTGTTTGTTCATGACTTCGTCATATTTCAAGACGTTCTTACGGATCTCGAAGTTGCGTTCCTCAACCTGCCGCTGCGCCCGTTCTATAGCCTTTGTCACCATCTTTGCTTCTATTGGCATATCTTCAGGAAGCTTCAGACGATTCATAATGCCGGCAATTGCTTGCCGAGCAAAAAGGCGCATCAAATCATCGTCCAAAGAAAGGTAGAAACGGGACTCTCCAGGATCGCCCTGCCGCCCAGAACGACCACGGAGCTGATTATCAATCCGGCGGGACTCATGCCGCTCAGTCCCAATAACGTAGAGTCCTCCAAAGTCGAGCACCCGTTGTCGGGCCGCCTCGCACTCTTGCTCTTTCTCTGCCCGCAAACGCTGAAACAGTTCGGGATCTTCTTCGATCCCAATTTCACGGCGCACCATTTCTTCAAGAGCGATATGTTCGGGGTTTCCTCCGAGAATGATGTCCACACCCCGGCCCGCCATATTTGTCGCGACGGTCACTGCACCTTCTTGCCCCGCCTGGGCAATAATGGCCGCCTCTCTCTCGTGTTGCTTGGCATTGAGGACTTGGTGCTTCACACCTCGCTTCGAGAGTGCGCGAGAAAGTTTTTCATTCTTATCGATAGAAATCGTCCCGATAAGAACTGGCTGCCCATTTTCATAACGTTCAGAAACGTCGTCAACCAAAGCCGTAAACTTTGCTTCTTCAGTTTTATAGATAAGGTCGCCTTGGTCGAAACGTGCGATCGGCACATTCGGAGGAATCACTACCACGTCCATGTCATACGTGTTTTTGAATTCCCCAGCTTCCGTTTCTGCCGTTCCGGTCATTCCGGAAAGCTTCTCATACAAACGGAAATAATTCTGCAAAGTAATTGTGGCGAGCGTCTGGCTCTCTTCTTTAATCTGCACATTCTCTTTTGCCTCTATGGCCTGGTGCAGCCCCTCGGAGTAACGGCGCCCCTCAAGAATACGGCCGGTGAACTCGTCAACAATCTTCACCTCACCATCACGCACGATGTACTCAATTTCGAGGTGGAAAAGGGCTT
Organism: Acidimicrobiia bacterium UBA2766; assembly: GCA_002352645.1. GTDB lineage: Bacteria > Actinomycetota > Acidimicrobiia > UBA2766 > UBA2766 > UBA2766. The sequence continues at coordinate 79,317 of DEIU01000070.1, forward strand.
TTGCCTTCAATGCAATCGTGAGATGATGCACAAGATCAGTATGAACTTGATCATACAAATTGCTAATTCCGAGGAAAGACTCCGTTTTGGAAACGCCCTCCTCGGTCACGGTCACAATTTTCTTTGCCTCGTCAACTTCGTAGTCAAGATCCGGGACAAGCCGGGGAACAAGCTTCGAAAACTCGCTATACCACTTGGCCGTATCACCCATCCTGCCGGAAATAATAAGCGGCGTACGGGCTTCGTCCACCAAAATAGAGTCAACTTCGTCAACAATGGCGTACTTATGGCCTCGCTGCACCCGATCTTGCGGACGCATCGCCATATTGTCTCTCAGATAGTCAAAGCCGAATTCGTTATTCGTCCCATACGTGATATCAGCTGCGTATGCCGGCTGCCGCTGCGCGGCAAAGTCATCCGATTGGATGAGCCCTATCTCAAACCCAAGAAAACGGTGCACCCCGCCCATCCACTCGGCATCTCGACGCGCGAGATAGTCATTTACCGTGATAATGTGCACACCTTCGCCGGTCAGACCATTGAGATAGGCTGGAAGAGTAGAAACCAGAGTTTTCCCCTCCCCAGTTTTCATCTCTGCGATCCAACCAAAGTGCAGAGCGGTTCCACCCATGATCTGCACGTCATAATGACGTTGACCCAGCACACGACTCGCGGCCTCACGCACAGTGGCAAACGCCTCCGGCAATAAGTCATCAAGCTCTTCGCCCTGTGCTAAACGCTCACGAAACAACACTGTCTGATACGCAAGATCCTCGTCAGAAAGAGCAGAAATCTTCTCTTCATGCTCATTGACCAGCGGAACAATGGACTCGACAAGTTTGCGTTTTTTTCCTTCGCCAGCGCGAAGGACTCGCTGGAAAAGTCCCATTATGCCCGGGCCTTACCTTTCTTCCCGAGGTTCCCAGAAAATCTCATCGCCGATTCGGCAGCGTTTTCCGTTCCCTCATTCCATTCACTGTCTCGTCCTGTTGCCTGCACGCGCAATCCCCACTTACGCAAGAGAACCACCCTCGCGAGGCAACACAATACACATAAATACGGCAATAGAATAGACTAGTTTATCTTCCGCCCAGACCGCACCATACTCTCACCGGCAAATCTTTCAGCATCTTTTCCCACGGTAGATATTCCACAAGTCTCTGACTGCCGCTCTCTCAGCAACAGCACGTTACTGCTGATAATTTTGACATTGTGTGGAAAATTTTCTCGTCGTGCAACCTTCTCTAAACAACACACTCTCCAAAAAATGCTCGGCAAGCACTGACAACTTACCTTTCGTGAAATTCCCATCAGCAGTACGCAATTCCAGAAAGACGTTCGCGAGGCATTTGCTCTCACCTATCTTCGGAGAGAGACCTCTGCCTGACAGAAATGTCCACAGCAAATCAAGAGAGCATGAATATACAGCAACAATCTGAGGCCAGTCTACCGCCACCACTGGCAAATGAACATCCGTGATCTGTCACTCTTTCGTCCCATTGTCCCGGACTCCAAACCCGGACCCCGGACTCGGATCCTAGACCCAGACCCTAAGAGCAAAACCCATAGACGCCAGAACCTCTTTTTCGCTTCTTCCTCGCCTTTCCCTCAGAAGCTGCAAAAGACAGCACCCACTTCTTGGGCCACGCATTCGAGGTAAGCTGTTTCTCGCACAGTCAAAGAAACCTACTCAAGCGCGATCCACCCTTCTTTCACCGCTCGCACCACAGCTTCAGTACGTGAATGTACTTCAAGTTTTTCTCCCACATTACGCAAATGGTTTTTCACTGTGTTCTCTGATAGATAAAGCGAATCTGCGATTTTCCGGTTCGACCAACCACGGGCCACAAGCTGGAGTACCTCGAGTTCCCGCTTCGTAAGACGCGGACGCGAGGCAGCACGAACTGTTTTCTCCGACATCTCCGTGAAACCCGCCACCAACTTGAAAGCCATCTGAGGAGAAAAAGAAGATTCTCCCCGCGCTACCACGCGAATAGCCTCCACAACCTGTTCGATGCCTATTTCCTTCAGTAGATACCCCACTGCACCCGCGCGCACCGCGGCATAGAGGTCTTCGTCTTCTTGCGAGACAGTAAGCATGACTATTTTGGCATTTGGACTGGTTTTCCGAAGGGCAGGAATCGCAAAAATACCTGAGCCATCGGGCAAACGAATATCAAGTAAGACAATGTCAAAAGTACCAGGAGCCACTGTCGACAATTCAGCGAGAGAACCCGCCTCCCCGACCACCTGAATATCTTCCAATGGGTCGAGCACCGCGCACAGACCATAACGGAAAAGGGCATGGTCATCCACGATAAGGACTCGTAAAGGTACGGGGCCAGAAAAACCTGGAGAACCTTCGCTCGAGCCTATCTCACTCACACAAGACGATAGGTTCACACGCGCGGTAGAAGTTTCTTCAAAAGAATTCACAAAGTCGAAGCTGGGCATCCCACTTGCCTATGGACGCGAACGGGGCTGGAAAAAATGCCTCCTGCAAAACCACATGGACGCCCCATTCCCCAACAAAAAATCAGCAAAATCTTGATTGCCACTGACTTTTGAGCATTCCATTGCCTTGATCGGAAACGGGATATAAACCAGTACGATACTGAAAGTTGTCTCTCACTTGCCACACGCGGTTCTTAAGAGCGTAGCGCGAGCGCCTTCTCTTCCTCGACCAAACGAGAAAAAGGTTGACACTTCGCACTGGTCTCGTCTCCCATGCGAAAGAGACACCTCCCAATACCTAAAGCTCGCAGCATGGACTCAGCCACAAGACGCGCGTCAACAACATAATTATCTCTCTGAATAGCCGCCGAGAGATAGGCCATGTTCAGAACAAGTCCAGCTTCTCCTTCACCATGCTCATCCTCTTTCTTTTGCGAAGAAAGAGACGAAGACCCGGATTCGCCAGGATTTTCCCCGACACGAAAGCCAGATACAAGGGAATGGTCGACAGAATTACAAGATAATACGCTCGAAACCATAGATACCCACTTCCATGTTGCGCGCCGTTGTTTCCTGCGGGATATCGAACACTCAGAGACAGCGCCCAAAACCACACGGAGACAGCAGCTCATTCCCATGAGGTCAATTCCTCGTTCGCAATAGCATCGGCATTCCCTGCGGTTTTCACCGAACAAGTACCTGCCAGAGACCTCCATCCAGAAAAAGCCTCATTCAAAACGCAGCGGTGTCACCGCAAGAGCCAGAGGAAAACTCACGACACCAACAGACCTCAAAACCACCAAAGCCGAGCGCATCGTCTCACCTGTTGTCACCACATCATCAAGAAGAAACGTCCGCTCCGGAAGACGCGTGCAGGGCCCTTTCACGAGAAAACTGAAGGGAGGGAGCTCTCGCTCAGCACGAGACCGTGTCCCAGACTGCCCAACAAAAGGACCACGATGAACAAGTATTTCCCGGACTGGAAGACCGAGACGACAGCCAACTGCCTTTGCCAAAAGGGAAGTGTGATCAAACCCGCGCCGGCGACGGTGCAGAGAATTTCCAGGAATTGGAACGACCGCTTCAGGCTGAAAAAGCGACCCTTCCCGACAAACACGCACGGTCCCGGCTCCTCCCGGCCCCTTTTCTCCCTCTGCCCCTTGTGATCTTGCTTCGGGATGAACCCAAGAGAGCGCCCACAACTGATCAGCGAGACGCTCGCCAAGCACAGTCGCGAGCATCGTACGACCGCGAAACTTCCAGGCATGAATAGCCTGGCGCAAAGGACCAGAAAAAGCACCTAGCGCAATCATGCCGGTGAGGCCTGCCGGGGACGCAGGAACCGGGAGCACACGACCCCAACACTTCTCACAAAAAGACGAGCCGGGTTGACCACACACAGTGCAACAAGCGATAAGTTNNAGTTGTGCAGCGAAAGAGGAAAAACCCATAACGCAAACGGCCTCCTTGTTTTTTCGTCCGGTCATCGAATTGCACATCGCCGCAACCCGAGCGCAGAGAGCGACAAAACCAGGCAATTCTTGGAAACCACCTCTCAAGACCCACCATGCAGTCCGAGACCCCAAAAACAGCAAAACCCATATTGCACCCAGGATGAAAGCGGGATGGCACACAGAAAATCAGGCTACACAAACAACAAAAACGCATATGAATACACATTTCAGCGCCCTGTCCAAGTTCTATTCGCCCTGGAATTGCAAGAATAATCGTCCTCGAGAAGGGGATTCCCACCAAAAAGCCCTCACCAAAAAACAATCGGAGAAGGCTCTTTGGTATAAGGTTTGATCACCTGGCTTTCGAAGTCGTTCCTTGCGTGAGAAGTCTCTCAGCGTTCAAGGCAATCGCGACATTCATTCTTTGCCACACGCGAAGGTCTTCTGAAGGAAGATTCTGGACGAGACAAGATTGAAACTTCTTATCGAGTTCCCGCATCTGCGCCATCAGCTCCTCTCCAGTAGGAGTCAACACGATAGAGAGATAGCGACGATCGCTTGCTTCACGCCGGCACAAATACTCTCGGCGCACGAGACCGTCAACAATCCTGCTCATCGAAGAACTCGCGACAAAGGCTGCGTCTGCGAGCTCAGAAATACTCATACACATGCCTGGAGGCGTAGAGCGTACTACTCCAAGCACAACAAGCTGTGTCTCTGTAAGACCGTACAGCTCACCATAGAACTGCCGTATCACGGCGCTACGCGCCCGTTGTAATTGTTGGAAACTCGCATCGAGTTGCCGAAGATTATCTTGCAATAGACTGTCTACATGGCAGAAATCAGGTGATGCCCGCTCAAACATGCCATTCTGCTTACAGTCATCACCCATTGCCACTGTTTTCCGGCTGTCTTTTCCAGCCATTACAGCTCCTCCAGGTAAGATGCCATCCGACCGTTCCATCTTGCTGTCCTCATACACGTGCTCGCCTTATTTCGCTACTCATTCCAACCAAAAACAATTCCCACACACACAAATATTTCTCCACTGATGTCGACGGAAATGTCGGCACAAATGCCAACACGAATGTCGACGCAAGTGTCGACGTTTCCAAACGCAGAAGTTCCAGAGATATCAATCTCTCACGCTGAGATTTTTTGTCGAGAACTCTCCCAGCGGTACTCATTCGACTCCTGGAAAAGTAATCTTGTGATCGCCCATTCATCTCGCGACTGGCTTTGCACTAGCTATTGACCGCGAATAGGCGTTGTCTTCACACAATCCACAGAAAACAGGAGTACATCTCAAAGAGAGATGCCATTACCTCGCCGCACAGACTTCTCCGTACAGAAAAATACGCAATGTCCCGCACCAAGGATCAGACAAAACAAGCGTGTCCAGGAAAATTACCCGCGACCATGCATTTTCGCGAGAGATCAGATACCAGCGGCACCACTTTTTCCGCGTACAAAAACCTCAAAATGAGCTATCTACTACAAAAATCGCGTAAGTTTTTCACAATCAACTAGGTTTTCCTGCTTTTCCTTTGCTTCTCACCTGAGGAGAAGGGGAAGAGAACGCCCATAGGGAGGACGCGCCACGCCAACTTCCGTCACAATCGCCGTGACAAGTGCTGCAGGCGTCACATCAAATGCAAGATTTAAGACCGTTTGTTCTGGAAGCGCGACAGCATGAGACGCACCAAAAGGAGACGTCACTTCGGCAGAAGAACGCTCTTCGATCTCGATCTCACCTCCATTTCCACACGCGGGATCGAGCGTGGAAACAGGAGCAGCCACCAGAAAAGACAGACCGTGCGCTGCCGCAGCCAAAGCCACGCCATACGTCCCAATCTTGTTCGCGACATCTCCGTTCATCGCGATCCGGTCAGCTCCCACAACGCATACATCGACTTTTCCCTGCGCCATAAGATAAGCAGCTGCCCCGTCTACGATGAGAGTGTTCGGGATTCCCGCCCGCGTCAGCTCCCAGGCTGTCAAACGGGCTCCCTGCCAAACTGGACGCGTCTCATCCACCCACACATGCAAGTTTTTGCCGGCTTCTCTCCCTGCCCGCACAACTCCCAGAGCAGTGCCATAACCGCCTGTCGCAAGTGCTCCGGCATTGCAATGTGTGAGCACATTCCCCTGTTCCGGCAAAAAGTCAGCACCAATGGCGCCGAGAGACCGACAAGCAGCCTGTTCGCGCGAGTGCAGCATCCCAGCGCCTTCAATCAAGAGACGACGCGCCTCTCGCGCTGTCTTCCCCTGCACAACGGCTCGTTCCAACAAACCGAGTTGGCGCTCGACTGCCCACGCCAGGTTCACTGCTGTGGGACGCGCCTTGACAAGCTCTTCTCCGGCCTGGTGCACATGGGAAGACAGCGCAGAAGCAGGCGCTTCATCAGGGCAAGCATATTCAAGACCCGCCAATGCCATACCATACGCGGCGGTCACACCGATCAGGGGAGCACCCCGCACAAGAAGGCAGGAAATAGCATGCACAACTTCGGCTGACGACACAGCCTGCACCCATTTTTCCTCAGACGGAAGCAAGGTCTGATCGAGCATCTCCACACGGTCCCCGGCCCACCTTATCGGCACAATATCCGAAAAATACTGCTTCTCCCCTGTCCCGTCGCTCATGTCCTCAGACTTCGCTTCCATCGTCATATTCCTGCTTCCTCTGTGATGCTCAGTTTTTTGCTGCCTGGACAGGCAAAGCACGCGCGAAACAAGCAGTGTTCGCTCTGGCGAACAGAGTGTGCCAGAGCGAACAACAACAAAGAAGAATTGCAACATGCATGCTGTGGAATTGCACTTTGACCGTTATGCAGAACCCGTGATGTTCCGCCATTCTGCAAGCGTTTTTGAGACTCCGGCACGAGGCCCATCAGGATCTTCCACTGCCACGCTGCCGAGCAGATGACAAAAATCAAAATGGCCAAACAAATCAGCATTTGCCTGGGCAGTCAGGTCAGACTGCCCCCCGCCCGAAACAGGCACTGCCGCAGCGATCTTTCCCAGCGGAGAAGAGCAGGCGACAGCGTTCGCTCTCACGAGTTCATCATCTTCAAAAATCTTTCCCTGCACACCGCCCACCTGCACAAAATCTGCTCCACACAGACGAGTAAGCCCCGCAAGAAGTACTGGGGAAAGGCCCAGGGCATCAGACCTGGCAATTGCCCCGGATAACACTCGATGGCCAAAAACCGCAACGTCCGACTGCAACGCGCTCCACTGCAAAACCTCGAGACCAAGCGCCAGGGCATTCAGCATGACCAGACCACAACCCGCGTGAGACGCCAAAGCAAGCCGTTCCCTTAAGCCGGCAAGCCCCCCAGTCGCATTCGGTGCGTAAAAGGGACGACGGCCCGTCGCAACAGCGACTTCGGTGAGCCATTTTTCTGCCTGTTGCACTCGCTCAGAAAAACGACAATGGGGAGGATCCATTAACAGCTCATCGTCTTTCACAAAATCAGCCCCACCCATCGCAAGCTCTCGCGCGACACGTGCGTGTTCTTCAGGCGTCAGCCCAGTAGAAGGCTTCACAATCGCGCCGACCAAAGGACGGTGGCGCACCCCAATGGCCTGGCACACCCCTTGCATGCCAAACGAAGGACCAGAAAAACAGTCTAAAACAGCGTCCGGCAAAGCCAGTCCCACCAGACGGCACGCGGCAAACATTCCTGTCTCATTCGCCTCCCCCAACACCATCGTGAGCAGGCTTGGAACACAGCCCACATTCTCCGCAGGCCACGAGACAGTGACACGACCGACTTCTGCTGTTGTCACCCCCGCACGCGCCAAAGGGGCCGAAAGAGTGGCCAGTGGATACACACCGGCCACCGCCACATCCAGAACCTGCCCTCCAACCCGTGCGACGGCATCTGGTCCTGGAAAACGCATGCCAGTGGATTCCTCGATCACGAGGGCCTCTGCCGCTTCTGCCAGGGAAGGCGCCCCTTGCAACACATAGACCGCCGTAAGTGCCTCCTCAGCAATCGCGGGAGAATCGGCGGAACGGGAAAGACCATCAGGCACGAGACCGGCAAACGAAGGCCGTCCCAGGCGCCTGAGCACTGGAAACACGTCCTCAGACATCTCAGCAGACATCTCACGATTCTTCCAACTACCGGCCTCGCGTTTCAAACGAGGGGCTGCGTCAAACTCCCGGAAAAGTTTCGCCAAAAAAGTCTCGCCGGAAACAGTCCAGGCTTGCCCTGCCTCTCCCCTGACGAAAACGCGCTGAAAAATCGTCTGCCGAGGAACGCGTCAAACCAAAAAGACCCGGGAAAGACTTAGGAAAAACCCGGAAAAGGCCTAGGAAAGGCCTTCGGAACTTGCAAGTCGCTCCTTCAAGTCGGTCAGGACCGGCACAGGACCAGGATCCACACTGCCGGCCCAGGCCAAGCTCAAGCTCACGAAGTCACCAAAAAGACCAAGTTCAAAAATCACGCCTAGACAAGTCGAGGCTTCGGCCCGCACCTCGACAATTTCACTTACGACTTCTTCGATGAGATCCCGCTCATAAGTGAAACGTCGCGCGTTCTGTGGGTGCTCCAAATCGTGGCGGAGTTCTACCACAGCGCACACCTGCCGGGTCACGTCTCCATGCTGACCCCACCCCACAATCTCGTTGTGGTTCAGCTCGGGGACAGTGCCCACAAAGGCAGGAGCTTTCGCATTTTCGTTGATCTGGCACTTCCAGCGGTATGCAGCGACCTCTCCCGGCCCCTCGCTCCCGTAGACCAGAGTAATTTTCCGATCAAGTGCGCGCGCCACACGCGCCACAGGACTGCCAGGATCAGGGAAAGTTTCCCCCATCTTTGCGACCAGCACGTCCATCCGGCAGAAAGCATCATCGATCTCATCCCGCATTGCCGGCAAGATGCCAAGACGCTCAGATATCACGACAAGAGGAAAACTCATTGCCGCCATTTGAGTACGTGGAGGCACTCCTCCCGGTACAAAGATCACTGGAGCCCCTGCATCAGCGGCAAGACGAGCCAGGGCACCGCCAGAAGTCACTGCCACAAGTGTCGCGCCCCGCGCGAGAGCAGTCTCTGCAGATTCCAGGACCTCTTCCGTCTCTCCAGAACAGGAAACAGCAAAAACAAAAGTGCGCGGACCAATGAAAGCAGGAAGCTGATAACCGCGATGCACGCTCACAGGAATCCCGCTATTGGCCGCGGCAACAGTTTGGAGAACAGCACCAGCGATCCCAGAACCGCCCATACCCAACACTGCTATATGCGCAAAAGAGTCGGCACGGCGTTGCACCGCGCGCATATCTGCCTTTTGAGCTTGCGCCACTGCGTGACGAGCTTGGTCAGGAAGGCTTGTAACCAGACCAAACATGTTCAGAGAATCTGGAACCTGCATGATGCCCCTGTCGAGAAAAGGGATGCGAAAGAAAGCCTGCTCCATAGCTTTCGAGACCATTCCCCACAACCTCCTCTCGTAAAAACTTGTCTTTTTCACACGCGTTTACAGAGATGGGAGAACAGTCTTTCTTCGTTACTTTCTAGTCGGACACGGACCCTATTCTGTGCAAGAAATCCCATTCCTCGAATGAAATACTGGCCTACTTGGCCAGTATTTCATTCGAGGAGACTGGAAAGAAGACACAGAAAAGGGAAAAACCCCCAGTATCTAGCTCATGATCACTGCACCACAATGCCTGAATAAAGAGACGGGAAATAATTGTCTTCCCTGCAACTTTCGCAACTTCCGCAACTATTAAAACTTTTGCGGCCCTTGTAACTTTTGCAATTTTCGGGGCTTTTACGGGCTTCTCTGCGGCATTCGTGGTCTTCTTCCCGACCAGGAGCAACCCAGAGTCCTCGCATCAGACTCTTGGCATCAGATTTCTGGCAGGAGAACCGAACAGCGAACTCGGACACGCCACTCTTTCACCGTACACTCCTCTGATGTACCCCCCCAATATCCTCTCGGTTCGGTAATGATGATGCCATGACCCGAACCTGGCACGCGCGAAAAGTTTCCGTCTCCACCCTTATCCTCTGAAAAGAAATACTCCTGTTCAGCATTCTTGCAGAAGAGACATAATCTCGGGCAGCTTTTCATCCAGTAAAACCGGAGAATTGGCTTCCAAATTCAACCGCACAACGGGTTCGGTATTCGAAGGGCGCAAATTAAACCACCAGTTTGGGTAGCTCACCGTCACCCCGTCGAGATAATCCAGTTCTCCGTCACTACAGTGTTCCGCCACCTTGTCTAAAACAGCCTTTTGATCATTTACGCGAAAGTTCACTTCGCCCGACGCGTGGTAACGCTCCACAGGCACACGTAGCTCTGAGAGAGACTGACCGGAAAGACAAATCTGTTCAAGAATAAGAAGCGCTGCGATCAGTCCAGAATCAGCCCGGTAATTATCCCTGAAGTAATAGTGTCCCGAATGCTCACCGGCGAAAATAGCGCCAGTCTCGGCCATCTGCTCTTTGATGAGAGAATGTCCGACACGACTTCGGATCGGTTCGCCTCCACATTCTCGTATGACTTCTGGCACACTGCGAGAACAAATGAGATTGTGAATGACTTTTTCTCTGGGATTATGGGCCAGTATACCTTTTGCCACAAGAGAAGTCGTCGTCGATCCCGACAGTGGACGAGCCCTATCATCAATCAGGAAAACACGATCGGCATCACCGTCAAAAGCAAGCCCAACATCGGCACCAACTCGCTGCAAAGTGTCACGCAAGTCGCGAAGATTCTCAGGTTGCAAAGGATCTGCAGGGTGGTTGGGAAAACTCCCATCCAGCTCGAAGTAGAGAGGGGTCACCTCAAACGGCAAAGAATCAAAGACTTTGGGGACCACAAGACCCCCCATTCCGTTGCCGCAGTCGATCACAATACGAAGAGGGAGAAAATTATTTGGGTCCACAAAAGAGCGGACATGTTCCGCAAACGCGTCGATCACGTCACCACGAGTCACCACGCCCTTACTCAACACAGGTGAGAATACTTCACGCTCCGCAAGAGCTTTGATCTCCTGCAAACCGGTCCCCTCACCCACGGGTGCCGCGTTCGCCAAACACATTTTGATACCGTTGAACTCCGGGGGGTTGTGACTTGCCGTGAACATCGCACCCGGCGACTTGTATTTGCCTGAAGCAAAATACAACATGTCGGTACTTGCTAGTCCTATATCAATCACATCGTCGCCACGCTGCGTCACACCTTTAATAAATGCCCGCACAAGAGAGTCTGACGAAAGCCGCATGTCATGACCAACAACCATGCGACCGGCCGCGGTAAAATCGGCAAAAGCCCACCCAATTTTCTCCACGATCTCCTCGTCGATCTCGTCAGGGTATACACCCCGAATGTCATAGGCCTTGACGATGATGTCCAGTGAAGACAAAGGTCGCTCCAGAATTGTTTGCACCCGCTTTGAAGAGTACTGAATCCAGTTTTCCTAGAGAAGAGAAGCAGGTTCCAAAGCGCTCTCTACGACAGCACCTCGCGGTTCCTGCTGTGCTCCTCGCCGCATGGGGGAGACTACTCCTCACGTTCAATGATGGATCACTGATTCCACGCTACCTCTTCTCACGCACATTAGCCACCGGCGGCGATATGGGATCACATCACTATATTGTCACGGCTTTCAAGGAGTTCTTCCCCTTCTCACTTGGAGGATGGGCCACCGGCTGGTTTGCCGGTACCCCATTACTGGAATTCTATTTTCCTCTTCCGTACCTGCTGATATGGTGTCTTGAACACGTCCTCGGCTACGAGGTCGCCTTCAAGTTGGCTACTGTCTCCGGTCCTTTTCTCTTACCGGTAACCGCCTATGCTCTCGCGCGTCTACTCGACGCTCCCCACACGGTACGCGCTGCAGTCCCCGCGGGGGCAGTTGCTTTTTTGTTCCTCGAAGGAAAAACCGAAACGACTGCCCTTACTTTTGATGGCATAACTCCAGATCTCGCTACATTTGACACGACAACTCTGGATATTTTCGGCGGTTTTCTTACTTCTATGCTGGCAGGAGAATTCGCCTATTCTCTAGGGCTTTCCGTCCTCCTTCTCGGGGCCGGTCTCCTCTATCGCGTCTCCCGACGCTGCCAAGATCGCTTTCCTTACGGCTGGATCGCCGTCGCAGGGGGCATCCTCGGCCTCAATGCCATCACGCACATGATTCCCACCCTCATGATCCTACCCATCGCCGTCCTCGTCGTGATCGACACACCCCAACAAGGACGATGGCTCTGGTTCCGTCTTGGTGCAGGCGCGAGTCTCATCGCAACGGCAGCCGTCATTTTTCCTTTTTGGCCAGTCATAGGAATCGGAACGCTCATCCTCACCGTCCTCGCCGGCTGGCCAAGCCACCGAAAATTACTCAGCATACTGACGGCGGGTCTTCTCGCCATAGGGTGTTCTGCCTTTTGGACACTCCCCACCCTGGCCTGGCATGGCCTCACTGCCCCATCCAAATGGGTCAACAGCTACGGAACGACATGGGTTGCGCACGGCCCTCTCCTCTGGCTTTTACCTCTCGCCTGCATAAGCCTCGTCATAGCCGTTGTGCGTCGCCACCCTGGGGCCCTCATTCTTGGCGCCTGGGGGCTTATCGCCCTCTTTGCTTTCTATAATGCGCCGAGCTCTGCGATCGTCAACGGACGTTTTCTTCCTCTTTACTATTTGTGTATCTGTCTCATTGCTGCGTGGGGCATCGGTGAAATAATCGACTTGATCCCTTGGAAACAAGCCTCTTCCTTCCTCTATTTACGAGAAAGCATCACGGCTTTTCTGGCCGTTGGTCTCTTCTGGTTTGTTGCGAGTACTTCCACGAAAGCGCAACCTTGGGCAGCTCATAATTACCGAGGTTATGAGTGCACTTCAGTACGCCCTACCTACGATGACGAGAGTAAGCAGCAGATCACCGACGGATGCGCAGCCCTGCACGAGACAGTCATTACAGAAGGGGCTTCCGGACTTGCCCCTACCTGGCATGAACTTCAAGACCTGATGCAAACCATTCGCGATCATGTGCCGGCAAGATCTCGCCTGGCCTGGGAATACAACAGTGACTATGGACGCTTCGGGACACCACGCGTCATGGAAAATATCCCCTTCTTCACTGACGTCGATACGATGGAGGGGCTGCTTATCGAATCGTCCGCGTCCGCTCTCTACCATTTTTGGATACAGGCCGAATTCTCTTTGAGCGCAACAGGCGCTGTGCCTGGTTATCAGTACCCTCCTTTTAACCCTTCCGCTGCTGTCGAACATTTGCGGCACTTTGGTACTGAATACTTCATGGCAGAAACTGAAGAAGTGAAAGAGGGGATGCGGGCTCTCGTCGGAGTAGAAGAAATCGTCACGACTCCCGAACACCAAGGAAACCGCTTTTCGCTGTTCCGCATCTCCGACACCGGATACATACGAGTACCAGAAGAATGGCCAGTCCAGGTGCGTGAAACCCAGAACAACTGGCAAGAAGAGGCCTTGCTCTGGTTCAGCGACATGCAACCGCAGGAAAAAGGCGTGCTGATACACGCACCTGGATCATCCCCTCTTGGGCCGATAGCGTCGACTCTTCCTGTTGTCAACAGTGTGATCGAACTCGGCAATACGCCCTCTCGTCTGACGACGCAGCCCGGACTCATCGAAAAGCAAGAAATTGATTTTGCACGAACCGAGATTTCTTTTCGCACCAATGCAATTGGAGAACCGCACTATATCGCAGTGTCCTACTTCCCGAATTGGCGCGTCGAAGGGGCTGAAGGCCCCTATATGCTCTCTCCTTCTCTCATGCTGGTCTTCCCAACCGAAAAAGAAGTGCGCCTCTTTTACACCACAAGCCCTGTAGAACGAGTTGGACAGTTCCTTACACTCTTGAGTGTGCTCACGATCTTCGGCTTCTTGTTCCTTGAAAAACGTGGCCGGCAACAACGACAAGAAATCCAGGAACCAGACCAGACAGCGGCCAATCAAGTGGAAGAGCACGCAGACAGAACCGGGAAAGACCACACGCCATCTCCCGCTCCTGTCCCAAACCCAAAAGAACCTCAGGACCATACTCCGCCAGATCTCACGGATATTCCTCCGTCAGACATCACAGAGCATCTTACCTCCGGAGAGATCAGCCCCCAGACCACTGATTTCCATGTCGATCTTCACGACGACATCGACGACATCGACGACATCGACAAGAAAAACAACAAGGATGAGGCTGACCAAACTACCGGCACATAGGCAGCACACCGACAGGGAAAAGGCGGAGAATCACGCAACAAAGACAAGCGGAGGCAGTCTGTTTCTCCGCCAAACTCTCACGCAGGAGAAGAATCCCAAATTTCACCCCGGGGAAGGGCATTCCAGGGAAGGGGAGCGCGTTGCGCACCCGCCTCTGACACGACGCAGCACGCAGCACACAGCACGTTCTTACCGTTTCGGCAACCACTCCACAGAAATAGTTTCTTCAGGGACTGTTTTGTGAGAACGTGTCCGCACAGAAGGAATCTCGTACGCTCCTTCTCGTGTCCATCGGCCGATCTCGCGCACCGAACGAGCCATACGAAGTGCCTGATCAAAGAGACGCACGCTCGTCTGCTCAGAAGTACGCATCACCACTGGAAGAAAACTCACAGACAAACCTTGATACTGCGCCATTGCGAATAATTCGACATCGAAGGCAAACCCTTCCACCTTCGAAAGGCCAAAAAGAAGTGCCGCGGTCTCAGAACGAAAACCCTTGATTCCACACTGGGGGTCAGCAAAATCGCCAAGACCATTCAAGCGAACATATTGCCGAAAAACCATACCGGCAATTCGTCGCATAAAACCGACATGGCAGAGTCGCACGCCGCACGCCATGTCGGCACCTTGCTCCAGCAAATCGCAGATTCGATCCACAGGTTCAAGACCGTACGCAAGGTCGGCATCTGTAAAAATCGCGAATTCACCACGAATTGAAAGCATGCCCATGCGAACAGCAGCGCCTTTGCCTCTGTTCTCTGAATGCTGCAGAAGCCGCAACTCCGACCCTTTTGGCCAAGAAAGCATGGCAGCACGGACGATATCGCAGGTTCCATCGTCACTGCCGTCATCTACGACAATAACTTCTATATCATCCTGCTTTTTACGGGAAGATACCCAGGCTGCAACCTCCTCCAAAGAGGATTGAAGAAAAGCAGCAGCTCTGTATGCGGGGATGATAATACTTAGTTTCGGGGAAGATTCACTCACAAGTTTACCTTACAGTTTTCCAGGCTTCCCCTTCTACATCTCGTTCTCCCACATTTTACAACCGATTTACAGACAAGAAGTTCTTAGGCAGTCTTTTTCACAACTTTCGCCCGCGTCAAGACCTCTCCCAAAGGCAATACTCCTCTCGCCTTACTAGCCTTCTCATCGTTTTCTGTCGGTTGCCACCACTTGTGCTCACACCGATGACAGGAGTGAAAAGTAAGCCGCTCACCTGTATGCAAAGTGATCCAGATCCGAATGACCTTTTCCAACCCGCAATTAGGACAACACACGAATATCCTCCAGCACGGCGCAGCCAAATCCGTCCCTGGACAAAAATTTTCCCTTCCTGATTTCTTCGTCATAGAAGAGAGAAACTGAAGAAATATCTTCCACAAAACAAAAAAATAACACGTACTTAACAGATTTACGAGTCCACTAATATTTCAATAAAAGCAAAAAAATTATTGATCATGTGTGCGCTAATTGCCGGGATTAAAGATCCTGTACGAAGTCGGGACATTCCAAGCATCATTGCAAACACGCAGAGTTGCACAAAAGACGCAAGGCTCATGTGCAACAGAGAAAAAAGCACAGACACAAGCGCTGTCATGGCAAGTTGCCGTCCCAGTTCTGTGCGCCAGGATACCGGCCACCAGCGCGGCCATTGTGTGTCAGGACGCGGGGCAGTCGCACCGCCGAGCACAACACCGCGGAAAAAGAGCTCCTCCCCAAACGGAGCTGCAATCACCACAGTCCCTCCAAACAGCAAAATGAGGAACCAGCTGTCAAGAATATATCCAAATTCAGGAAGCGTCTCCAGCTCAACTCCGAAGGCTTCAAGACCCCACGCATACAGTAAACTAAACGCGATACTCACAAGAACAATACCAACCCCCAGACCAATATGGCGGGACTCGACTCTCCACCCTTGCCATCTCCATCCGAGAAACGCGTGAGACCACTTGAGCTTCCGGGCTATCCAGATAGAGCCAGAGGCATAGAGAACTCCAATAATCGGGCCACTGAAAGCAAGAAGAACCTCTTCTTCTTCCTTCTCTGTTTCAAAGTGAAGACCCGCAACCTGAAAAACAATGAGAACGAGAATGGGCGCTGCTTGTGCAAAAGCAAATACTACAAATGCCAGCATTGCCCAGCGAGGATTGTAATCCGAATGAGAAGGAGTTTCCTCTTGAGGAATGTTCCTGCTTCTCCCGCTACCTCCCGCCCCATTTGCGAACTCTTCTTTTACTTCATTCGCTTCATTCTCCGGTGCTGCATTCCACACGCCGGCACCCAAAGAAAATGGAAAACCAGAAGGAGAAATACTGCTCCTTTCCTCTCTTATACCGAGATTTTTTCGTTCCTCTACGGTTTCTGCCACCTGACCGGTTTCCTAGGCATTATGCGCTGAAAAACAACAATAACCCCAGTAGAAAAATATCTTATACATGCTCAGGCAGCTTCTTCCCCAGATACCGCGAGCGAGAACGCCCGTCTTCTCTCCAGTACCCGTACCAATAAGGACCATGTGGGCAACGTGTGCAGGTTTTCTTGCCACACTGCACATACTGTTGACGGTAGGTCACTGCCGGTTTCTCCGGGTCTGATGGTGCCTCCGCTTGCGGTACCTGCGATGAGGAGCCGGCAAAAGGAACACTCTCAAAAATAGAGCCGTCCTCCTCAAGGAGAAGACTCTGGGCATAGATAATCACACGACGCAGTTCATGGGCGTCAAGACACTGCAAATGCCGCAAGAGATCTTTATTCATTACCGGCAAGCTTATGCGTCCTCTGGCACAGGCGCACATCTCCGCAATCGCGCGCACCCATGCGAAAGGACAGCCCCTTCACGGGAGACGGCGCCGAGATATCTCCTCTGTTAAATCACCCTCGAAAGGAGCGTCGGTAAACAAAAGGAAACACTCCTCAGGGGAGAGAGGCCTGTCACGCGTCTCATCACCGTCATTCTTTTCACCATGAAGCGCGCCGCTTCCCGACCCTCTCGGCTGGTCTTCTCCCTGATCTTTGGCTGTCTGGTCTTTTCGAGGGCCTTTTTTTTCTCTCTGGCTCGCGTGTTCTTCTGTCTGTTGTGAGCGGTGCTGAAAGCGTGCGCCTCTTTCAAATGGCTTTTTCCGGGAAAAAGCGGCACGTGGCAGGCCGTCTTCTCGCCCACTGTCTTTTTCGGTCGAAGAGGTTTCGCTGCCGACGTGGCGCGTACCTGAAAGATCAGAAGCAAGGTCAGGACCGGTAGTGTTGTCCGCTGAAGAGACGACGGAGAAATCAACTTCACCTTTTTCGGAACATCCCTGTTCTTCACTTCTCAAAGGGCGACGCTCCGCATCTCCCTCCGGGACTTCTCTTCGTTTTGCGCGGGTTGGAAAAACGGAAGCATCCCCCGCCATCTCATTCGCTTCCAAGAGAGAAGCGGGCGAGAAAGTAGAAGAATCACCGGCCCGAGAGGCAGCAGTGGCCGCATCGAGACTGGTGGCATCAAGGAGGTCGTCAGAGGAGTCTTCCTGCAGCACACTGTTATCAGAACGCCTGTCCACTAATGTCCATCCGAGCGGGACAGTGAAGCCGGCAATACAATTTACACAGAGAAGAATGGACGCAGGATGACGATCCAAATCCAGATCATCAACCCAAACTGTCGCTGAGTCGTAGCCCATAGTGATCACGCATGTGGGCGGCTCACAGCCACCCCCACGGTGAGACTTGGCACAAACCAGAAGAGAAGGGAATTTCCGAGCAGAAGCATTCGGTTCAGATTGCAAGGGCATGACACCCTGAGATTACGGAACATTCCCATCGAAGTTCAAGCACTCGGTTATACGCCAATTTCCATGTGATAATGTCCTTCTGCGTTTCTTCGAACGTAAGACCAGATCACACCGCTGTGTCCACATAATCGTCCCGCAAACACCTGAGGAGATTCTCAAAGGCACCTAGGGTGCCTTGTCGTCGAAGAGGACACAAGCAAGCCTTGGTTCTCTTCGGAAATCTGGATTGCGCTCTTCTAAACTCCAAACAGGGCGCGCTGTCCGAAACAGAACAGAGAGACAGTTCTTACTACCGGCAAGGTGTGAGACTCATCTTTGCAAGACCCATAATGGAGAAGACCCAAAACCAAATACAAACCAACTGAACACAAAAAGCTTGCGGAAAGCCGCCTCTTTTGTCGAAAATCGCATCAGAAAGCCACCCCAGAAGAAAGTCTCTTTACAAGAACCAGGCCAGACAATATGTGGAAAAGAACCGGAACCACCCTTGGGGTCACCGTGCTGTCTTCCCCGCCAAAAACCCGATTTTTATATGTACAACGGCCAGGCGGGCCTTGCCTTCTCTCCGACAACACTCCAGGTTCGGTATTTCAACGTATTTACGATTTCAGAACACCGCAACTGCAACCTGCAGGAGAAGCGGACCATACCTCTGAGCCGACACCATACCGGCCTACTTCACCGGCGAAAGCAGAAAGAACTCTTGGATGAGCCCCACGCAACCTTCCAGAGGTCCGAACCAACAAACACCCGGAGACGGACCCAATAACGAGCGAAAGACCGATGACCAGCAGAAACCACCCGAAGGAGGCTGGCCACGCTGGGCAGTGTGGTTCATTGCCCTCATGTTCCTTTCCCTCATTGCCTATGCGATATTGACACAGCAGAGCAATCGCAACGAAATAGACAATCAGGAATTCTGGTCAAAAGTCGACGCGGAACAAATCAAAGAAGTTGTGATTGAATATCCAACTGGAAAGGCAAAAGGCGAATTCAAAAACGGCAAAGAGTTCGCTGTCACCATTCCGCCGACTGACGAAACACAACGCAGGCTGATCAATGGTGAGGTCAAATACAATTTTGAGCCGAAGGAGAGCAATGGTTTCGCCAATCTCCTTATTTTCCTCCTCCCCTTTGGCCTGCTTATCCTTTTAATGTATTGGCTAAATCGCCGTGCCCAGGGACAAATGGGTTCGATCATGCAGATCGGTAAAAGCAAAGCCAAGGTCTACACCACGGAAAAACCAAAGACCACTTTCGCTGACGTGGCTGGGCACAAAGGAGTGAAACAAGAGATCAAAGAAGTGGTCTCCTTCTTGAAAGAGCCCCGCAAATTTAAAGAACTCGGAGCAAAAATCCCGAAAGGCGCCCTGCTGGTTGGCCCCCCTGGAACAGGAAAAACCCTGCTCGCCAAGGCTGTCGCCGGCGAAGCAGGAGTTCCTTTTATTGCGGTCACCGGATCCGACTTCATGGAAATGTTTGTCGGGGTAGGTGCAGCCAGAGTACGGGATCTTTTTGACACTGCCCGCAAGCAGGCACCTGCCGTCATTTTCATTGACGAAATCGACTCGATCGGCCGTAAACGCGGCGCAGGTCTCGGCGGCGGTCACGATGAACGCGAGCAAACACTAAACCAGCTCCTTTCTGAAATGGATGGTTTTGAAGGCTCTGACGGAGTCGTGATGCTCGCCGCCACAAACCGCCCGGACATTCTCGACCCTGCCTTGTTGCGACCAGGCCGTTTCGACCGGCAAATCGTCGTTCCCCTCCCAACTTTGAGCGAGCGGGAACAAATTCTCAAGGTCCATACTCGCGACAAAAAAGTCGACCTCACCGTCGACCTCATGGTCGTGGCAAAAGGAACTCCCGGCTTCAGTGGAGCAGACCTCGCAAACCTCTGTAACGAATCCGCTTTGTTTGCGGTGCGCAATGGCCACAAGAAGATCTTCCCAGAGGACTTCGACCAAGCACGCGACCGCGTCTTGATGGGTGTGACCCGCGAGTCACTTGCGATGAGCGATGACGAGAAAAAAGTCACAGCTTATCATGAGGCAGGTCACGCGCTCTGTGGCGCGCTCACCCCGGAAGCAGACCAGGTCCACAAGGTCACCATTCTTCCCATTGGATCTGCGCTCGGTGTCACGCAATTTTTGCCTGAAGAACGACACATTCAACAGATAGAAGCGATCGAAGCCCGTCTCGTGGTCGCCATGGGCGGACGTGTCGCAGAAGAGGTTGTGTTTCAGACTCCCTCAACCGGCGCCCAAAATGACCTGCAGCAAGCCACGATACTCGCCCGAAAAATGGTGAAAGAATGGGGCTTCTCGAGCAAGCTGGGCCCAGTTGCCTTCAGCAGTGACAACGAAATGGTATTCCTCGGAGACGAACTCGCAAAAGGGAAGGACTACTCCGAAGAAACCGCGCAAATTATCGACAGCGAAGTCACGCGCATCCTGAACAAAGCACATGCACAGGCCGTACACATCCTCACGAAAGATCGCAAAGCGCTCGATCTTGTTGCCAAGACTCTCCTCTCAACTGAATCTATCGAGGGAAAAGAAGTGTATCGCCTGATCCGGCTCTCGCGGGGAGAAGAAGCAGAGAAAACAACAACGCCCGAAGCGTCGGCCACTCCTGCTTCTACCGACGCAGATACCACACAATCTATTGACACCCCGGAACAACCCAAACACGGGATTATCCCCCCTCCACCAATGGCCCCAGGAATCGCCCACTAGAAGGCGTTTAGGCCCTCTCTCTCCTTCGGGAGAGGGCACCTTCTTCCCCCCTCACAGTGCCCAATGCAAGCACCTCTGCATCGACTGCAGAGACGGCCNNCCGAACCAGGCCGCCTCTCTTTGCCTTTTTGGCAAAAATTACCGGTCACACAAGACACCTCGTGAGACACTGCTGGACACACGCGAAACACACCGCTGGAGACGGCTGGACATGCAGGCAAGCCAGATGTCTCATCGGAAGCAAAAGCAAGACGTCATACTTCCTCTTGGACGAAGTACTTTTCCACAGTGTTTTCCATGGTTCCCGCAAGGGGCATTCCAGCCCAGATCCGGACGAGTACCCCTTTGTCGTCCACGATCAGGACCCCTGGTACGACCGAAATAGTGACATGGTCAAGCAGCGGGTGGGGCTGGGAAAGATCAATATTTTCTCGGACCACACGCGGACTCTCAAGACGCGCGAGACGCCGTTCCATCACTTCGCATTGCACGCAAGAGTTCTGACGGAGAAGTACGACCTTCAGACAGGAAGCAGGCGCAGGTGCTATCCCTCCAGCTGCTACATCAAGATCACGAAAAGCCGCCATTTGCGCACGGCGTTCCGAGAGGACACCGCCCCCTGGTTCATCTCCCACCTCACCCGACGAAGAAACATGCTCCCCGAAACCCGCAGCACGGAAACGCTCGCGCCGGCGTCTTTGGAGAAACAACGCGACAGCAGCCGCCAACCCAATACATATGAGCGACAAGAGCAGGATCATCAGCACAGATTCCCGTGCGAGCGAAGCAATTGCGGCACAAGCTCACCTTCTGCCATCAACGTTCGATACGGTCGCTGCCAGAGTAGCACTGCCGAAATCCCAATATCATGACAATCAAGATCCAAACAATCGAGTACCGAAAGAAAATCCGATGTCCTCTGCTTCGACAAGCACTTCCCCCACTGCCACCTCTTCTGTGGAGACAACATAAAGGGAAAATGAGGGATCCTGCAATCCAAGGGCTTCGAGAGGAACTATCTGCACGGAGTAGGGTGGCACATGTGCGGTAAAGGGCAATGCTTCAAGCTTTGCCGAACGCGTCTCGCCTGATCCATCACCTACAGGATAAAAGTGGATCTCAGCCGTTTTCTCCCCAGGGTTCTGTACAGTAATATGCCCTTTGAAATCAGGGCGAAACCCCGAAAGCCACCAGCTCTTACCTGTCCCATCCAGCGGTTTCGCAAGCGAAACCCCTTCGGTAGCTCGCCGCCATTGTCCCACTGCAACAGGCCAATCGGACAAAAGTTCAATACCATAAACTCCGGTTACTTCCTCGGCAAGAAGATCGAAATCCAAAACGATTTCATCGTGTGCCTCAAGTGGGATGATGTTAGGAGTGACAGTTTCATTTCCCACAAGAGGGTGAAAGTTAATTTGCACATCAATCCCCTGGTCGGATGGGTTATAGACGCCAATCGCATCAGCCCCGTCACCGATCCGCACCTCCGGCAGGAAAACATGCTCCGCAGGCGAAGAAATACCCAAGTCTCGCCCAATCCCCTTCTGTTTCGAAATTCTGACCGTCTGCGACACCACCACATTTCCCGGGTCTGCATGCACGATTGCCACTACTTGAGAAGCACGTAAGATCACATCGTCCACGTTCACAATTCGACGCGTTCCCGCAGGGATTGGAATCGAGCTTGTGGTATCAGGGCGTTCAATCCTCGCTTCGGTTTGTTCGATCGGCCGAAAAACATACTCCACAGAGACAATTGCGTCCTCACCTGTGGGGTTAAAGATCTGGACTTGGTAACGGTAGGTACGCAAGGTTGAGCCTGACGCCAAGTACCATGTGTCCTGTGTTTCTTTCGCGCATGGAGCAGAAGACACACCTTGGATTTCCTCTTCACCTGCAGATGTGTTCAAAACTTGTAATGCCACTGCGACGTTTTCTCGTGGCACAGTCGCAGTAAGAGCACCGGATTCCTGCATGTAATCAGCGACACGCACGCGTTCGCGCGTATGACCTGGCACAGAAATCTTGGTGGGTTCTTGCGGGAATTCTTCGACTTCAGCACCTCTTGTCCCGGCACGCAAGCCAGGATCATCAGAGAAGTCATCGTCGAAAGTACCGAGATCACCAAGGTCATCTTCATCCGTCGGGCTACCAGTGTCCTTCTTTTCTTTGTCCTGTTCGCTGCCTTGGGAGTCAGTGAGGACTCCCAAATCTCCGTTCTGGCCGGTGTCTTCTTTTCCGGTGTCTTCTTTTCCCAGATTTTCATTTTCCTGGTCTCCGATGTCCAAATCCAGATCATCACCATACAAAGTAGTGATCGTCGGAGCAACGATCTCATCTCCCGTATCCGGGAAAAAACGCAATGTCACATCGACTGGTTCGTCTTCGAGGCTCAAGATCGACAAAGTCGATTCCACTCCCTCCCCTACCGGAACATCTGGACAGAACCACACAGTACGCATCTGCTCTTCGGGCTCGGTCAGCACAAAAAGGGAGGGGGTATACGGTGAAATCCGGTCAAAGACAAGAGGCCCAGTGAAAACAGCCAGGATGATGAGAATCACGAGAATACGCACTGACTGGGTTTCTTTCCCAATATGCGCAGGAGGAGGTCCTCCGGGAGGCGCATGCCGGCGCCGCCGATTGAGGCGCAAAGGCGGTTTTCCCTGATTTTTTTGTTCGGCCTTGCTTTTGCCCTTCTGTCGTTCGCTCTTCTTGCCGGAAGACTTCCGGGAGGCGGGAGCGCCTCGTTTTGAAGATGGTTTTGTCGTCTTTTTTTCGCGTGAAGACGTGCGACCCACTCCGGGCTGTGCTTCTCCAGGATGTTGCCTGTTGCCCGCTTGTCGCTGTGCATCAGAAGGAAATCGTCTATTGGGATCACGCGAAGGTGACATCGCGACCTCTCACTCCAATTAATCCAGCGGTTACGACAAACCACAAAGCCCCAACGCCTGCGAACAGGAAGAACCGCAATTTCCGCTCGCGAAAGACCAGCGTCCCCTCTTCTGGGTCAGGCATCGCATCAAATTGCATCGCCCAGCCTAAAGCCGCATCAGGCGCAATAACGTCTGCTCCGACACGTAACTCAAAACGGTCATCATATGGCAAAGCCCCATAGACCCCATCGATTGAACGTCCCTCCCACTCGGCATCTCCCGTAGAAACCCAACCTGGAGAAACCGGGGCCGGCATAGAGAGATCAACAAGTTCTTCGACTGCAAGCGACTTGCCCGGCAGCGGAGTATCGAAACTCGCAACCACTGGTCGCCACACTTGGTTCTCAAACACTGTCCCGATCGCTTCCTCTACCGCGACCACAGGTGCTAGGTCCAAGGCCTCGGCAAAAACATCATGTATATCCTCATCGCCTACAGGCACAGCCACATACCTGATACCGAAACTCGAAAGTAAGGACCCGATATTCGATTCTCCGCTTTCGAGCGAAGAGCGAAGCACAGCAGAGAGAAGACGATCTCCTTGCGCGAGCGGAGCAGGCCAATGGTCGGTAAAACGCGGCCCTCCTGCTCCTGTCACGAGATAGTGAATGTCGCTCGCAAGCCGAGTGCCATCGCCTGGGAGCGCACGTCCCACAAAAAGAGTACGGAATGCTCCTTCTTCTGCAGCTCGGTCTACCTGCCAGGAAAGGGACTCGCCCCAGTCCGTTGCCGGCATGCCAAAACGCCCATTTCCCACAGCCGAGAAAGGAGCAACGAGAGCGGCACCACCGAGGCACAGGCAGAGAATGCCAACTGAGCTGATAGAAGCGGCTCCACGTCTTTGCGTGCTCACCCTTAAGGACTCCAGACCCCAGCCCACTGTCATAGCAGCACCAAATGCCGCAGGGAGTAGCAGCACTTCGACTCGGGCCACAGGAGGAATGAGTTCTCGTGACACGAGCCACGCGGCCACCAGGGACAAAATGATGACACCCCACCAACGGATTGCCCAGAACAAATACTCGCCCGAAGCCAGAAAAAGTGCCGCACAAGCACCTGCCAGCAGACCAAAAAAAAGCGGCCCACTTCCGAAAGCACCTGTATCAAAACGCAACAGGTCGACAAAAGACACCGAAGTCGAGGTGCCGACAAATGCCGACATCGCGCCTTCCCCAAAAAAGAGAGAGAAGGACCAAGGCAGCAGGAGAAACCAGGCAATAAGCAAGCCCTGCAGGGCGCCAACTGCGGCTTCTCCGCAAGCACTCATTCCACCCACGACCCGAGAGGCCAATGCCCATCCTGCGACCACAAGAAGAACCACCCAGACTGCAGAAGGTTCGCATGCAATCGCAAGAGCCAGAAGAAGGGCAAGTTCCAATTTGCGCCGAACAGAAGGCACTTTTTCCGCGTAGGGACCGAGACCAGTAAGAAAACTGAGACGCAACACGATCGGAGGTAACAAGATAGAAAGAAGTACGGTCCCAAGGTCCCCTTTACTCAGGGCATTCCACAAGAGGGGGCTCATCACGTAAACCGCAGTCGCAGCCGTCCGAAGCGAACGATGGGCAATAAAAGGCCGTAAACCACGGAGAAAAAAGACCGCGGCAATAGGCAACCCAAAAAAGAGCAGAAAACTTTGCGCAAGCGCGGGAGAACCGAAGAACACCACACCGGCTATTCCCGACAGGAAGACCCCTGGGGGAGCAGGGGATGCCGAACCCAAACCGGTGGATCTCCAAGAGGAGAACGCCTGCCCCAACAAGTCGAATCCCGAACCATCTATTTCGACAAGACGCCCATTTGTCGGAATTCCCGCAAGAAGGTGACGACCTGCCAGCAACATAAGGATGACAAGTCCGACCCACGCGACGACCCAACGACCTCCTACGACTTGCAGCACTTCACCTATAGAACGCCGTACAGCCTGTCTCCTGGTTTCTCCCCGCCTTCCATTTGTCCCTGAGAAACTTGAGGCAAAACCTCCGCCGTCAACCATGAGGCGGGTGACTGCGCTGTCTCGAACAACACGCTGATTCTGCACTTTTCGCCGCGTGGTACGAAGCTCTTTCGAATCCTCGAAGTTCCAAAACCAGGGATCAAAAGGCGCTTTCATCTGATCGAAACGCCTGCTGAAAAAGAAGACCACTGATTGCCCAATTGCCACTGCAAGTAATTGCAAAGTCACAAAAAAGAGACGCCCCGGCCCGTAGTTCTTCCACATGATCCGCATACGGTTGCGACGGATCAGATCCATACGGTTCGGTGATTCCGGGATTTCCGCTATCTCAAAAAGACGCACACTCGGAACATAAATCACGTCTTCGCCTACGAGAATTGCACGCCAACAGAAGTCGAGCTCTGCACCAGGCCCCACAATGTGCGGATCAAAACCATCGAGGCGGAGAAACAGCTCCGAACGCACAGCGAAATAGGTAAAAGGGACAGCCAAAGTAGAACGTATATAGTCATACTGTCCATGATCAATCTCGTCCGTTTCAAGACGAGATTGAGGAGTGCTAAATCGGTCAGCAGAAAGGCCCACATCAACAAGCACGTTCGAATCTCTCAGCCCCACCACCTTTCCACCGACCACACCACTTTGGGTGTGTGTTACAGATTCACACGTAACCCCAATGGCGTCCTCGGACAAAACGATATTATCCCCAACAAAAACGACGAGATCGTACCGGCCGTAATGAACAAATAGCGTATTTGCTGCTTGCCCGAGATCCGTAATGTCGGGCACTTCGACGACAGCACCTCGAAACTGGGCAGCAGACGGGAGCGTCAGCGCGTGCGCCTCAGCCACATAAACAAATTCCACATCAGGGTGGGATTGCGAAAAAAGGCCCTGGAGGCAATCCTCAAGATATTTTCCATGGGAAACACCAAGCACAACAATGAGCACGCTGAGGTGCTGACCCTCACGGTCGAGTATTGGCATGTCAGGGTCAACGAGATCCATGCATCTCCTGTTGGAATGTGCGCGATGCCAGACAAAAAACCGCGCAAAGCCTCACAGACATGAAAAATAGGAAATCTATCCAGTTACCTACCGGAACGGCGAGTATCCCCACGCCTTCACCGAAAAAGATCACTGCAACACCTTGCGCAAAACCCTGCCAAAACGGAAAAACCAACCGAATTACTAACGGAGAACTGCTTACTCACGCAGAAATACGCTTGCAATAATTCCCGCAAGGAAGTAGGGTAAAAGTATCTTCGGCACTATAGGGGAAAGTGATCCCTCAAGTGCCACAGCTACTGTCACTTATGGGAAATATGCTCATAAAAGACGTGTTTAACATTTTCGGAGGAGGAACCCATGTCAACCCCACGTTTCGCCCTAAAGACATTGGGCAGCGCGGTCGATTTTGCTTCCGACTCAGCACAGCGTGCGCAAGACCAACTTCACAAGCTGCGCGAACGTATTGACGACGAAGAAGGAAAAAACGACGACGATACATCAGACGAGCAGTCCGATAGCCTCTCAGACACAGCACGCGAGCGTTTCGATTCTGTCGCCAAAGACATGCAAGACCGCATCGAACCTCTTATCGACCGCACAAAAAGCAGCGTCGACAAGGTAATGCAACGCACGGAAGGCATTCGAGAACGCATCGAATCCCGTATGCCGGAGTCCGTTCGTTCTCGTGTTGAGTCTCTCTCGGACCGAGCCAAAGATCTCGCAGAGCGCGTGGAGTCCCGCATCACAAATAGCGAAGACGACAAAAACGACGACGACCAGACAAAGCCCACCAAGAATACAGAGAACTCCAAAAGTTCCCACAACCTGTAAGAAAGCACAAGAAGAAAACCTCTCCGTTCTGAGGTCTCTCCTTACAAAACCAAAAATTTCATCTGGCTGACTTCCTCCCTCTAAGTCAGCCATCCCCGGGACTTGTTCCAGAGTAAATTTGCTCTGGAACAAGTTTCTATCTGGGGCGTTTTTCACGAAATAGAGGGCTCTCGAGGACAGGGACACACCGGCAAAGCACCGGCACGCTCTCACATCACCTTCTCGTAAAGAGTCGTGCGCTGCGCCAGAGAACGTCCCAGCGGACGCACAAGATCAGCAAAGTCCTCTTGCCCCATAATCTGCCCGTGGGACGCTCCTGCAGCCCGGCTAATATTTTCGTTGACAAGTGTCCCGCCCAGATCGTTTGCCCCTGACTGCAATGCCAGACGAGCGCCTTCCACGCCAAGCTTCACCCAAGACACCTGCACATTGTCAATCACCCCAAAATAGGCAATGCGCGCCACAGCCTGCATCAGCAATACCTCACGAAAAACTGGCCCGCGGCGTGCCTTTTTCTGCAGATAAAGCGGGGTTGCCATGTGCACAAATGGCAACGGGACAAACTCTGTAAACCCTCCGGTGCGTTCTGCCAGGGCACGCGTGCGCAGCATATGACGGGCCCAGTGCAACGGGCGTTCCACATGGCCAAACATGATCGTAATGTTGGAACGCAACCCAATACTGTGTGCAGTTTCGTGTACAAACAACCACTCGTCGGTACTCAATTTGTCAGGGCAAATCACGGCACGCACTTCGTCATCGAGAATTTCCGCTGCAGTCCCCGGCAAAGTGGCAAGGCCGGCCTCTTGTAAGGAAAGCAGATAGTCCCGCAGAGAAACCCCGAGACGACGCGCTCCCTCAAAAACTTCCAACGCAGTAAAACCATGCAGATGCAAACTCGGCGCGACTTCTTTTACCGCCCGCACCACCGACAAGTAATAGTCTCCGTCGAAATCCGGGTGTATCCCTCCTTGGAGGCAAAGCTCAGTCAGGCCCATTTCCAGGGCTTCCTCGGCCCGCTCTTGTATGTCCGCCAGAGTCAAAAGGTAAGGGTCTCCCCGGAGATTGAGGGAAAGAGGGCCTTTGGAAAAAGCACAAAAACGACATTTAAAAGTGCACACATTGGTGTAGTTGATATTCCGGTTTGCCACCCAAGTGACAGTCTCCCCTACCGTCTTTTCCCGGAGCTCGTTTGCAAGCTCACACACAGCCCGGATTTCTCTCCCGCGGGCGGAAAACAGGGTTACGATTTCTGCTTCACCTACTTGCTCGCCCGCCGCAACTCCCTGCAAGACATCAGCCACAGGACCCGAAAAATGGCTCGCACTTTTGCCGTTCGTGCTTCTGGCAAGCGGAGAAGACACGCGCATCGGCGTCGCTTCGTCTCTCATGCGAACTGCAGTGATGCCGACACTTTCGCCTGCGCCCACAGCGGCAAGAAAACCCTCCGGCGGAGGACTTTCTCCTCCGGCAGCCCAAAAGTCGCCATTCACAAAGTCGTCTCGCGCAAAACCCGAGGCATCCGATCGATCCAGGACCGAGAATCGCACTGCTGGATCGATCCAGGTCTGCGCGTCTCTCACATAATCAGGGTAAACAGTTAAACGGGGACTGAGGGTAAGGCCACGCGCCTGCGTCACCTGGGTGAGACGATCAAGCGCAGGCCAGGGCCGCTCAGGATTGACATGATCCGGAGTCAGGGGCGACACACCGCCCCAATCGTCGATGCCGGCATCGAGTAAAACACCAAAGTCTTCCGACAAATTCGGCGGGGCCTGCAAGTGGATTTCTGGGGGGAGCAGAAGGCGCGCCACCGCGATGATCCGTAAGTACTCGTCCGCAGAGAGCGGAGAAGCCCGGTGCATTTTTGTGCCGGGCTTCGGGAGAAAATTTTGCACAATGACTTCTTGCACATGCCCGTGGCGCAGATGGGAGGCTGCTATTTCCTGAAGCGCAGCGACCCGTTCGGCAAACGTCTCTCCAATACCTACCAAGATGCCCGTTGTAAACGGCACGCGCAAACGTCCAGCGGCCTCCAAGGCAGCAAGACGAGTAGC
Source organism: Acidimicrobiia bacterium UBA2766 (assembly GCA_002352645.1). Lineage (GTDB taxonomy): Bacteria > Actinomycetota > Acidimicrobiia > UBA2766 > UBA2766 > UBA2766. The sequence continues at coordinate 108,752 of DEIU01000070.1, forward strand.
AGGCAGTTTGTCAGGACAATTGGCGTGAGGACCTCCCGCCTCATGCAAGCGCTCCGCCAAGGATTCGAGCATCATGCCCTGACTTGATGCCACAGCACGTAGCTTTTTCGTCTCTCCTTCGGAAAGAGCCCCCGCGTTCACATGTGGCAACAAACCGCTTTCTTCTCTCACCAACTCACACACAGCAACGAGATAGTCCACAGTCGAGGAAAACCCGTTTTCTTCGAGCCATGAGCGTGCCTGCGGATAACGGGTTTCCGGCGATTCTCCCAAGGTGAAAAGGGCTTCATGACACCCGACTGCTGCACCACGATTCGCAATATCGCAGACTTCCTCTGGCGACAAATAGGGAGAGGACACCCGGGCAGGGGCTGTGGCAAAAGTACAATAGCCACAGAAGTCCCGGCACAAGCGCGTCAAAGGAATGAAAACTTTCGGAGAAAAAGTAATGCATTTTCCTGTTTGCGCAGTGCGCACATCTCTGGCAAGACACAAAAGCTCGTCAAGAGAAGAAGCAGCAAGCTCACCGACCGAAAACGGCAACGTCCAATCATCCCGAACGCGGCGCACGGAGATCTCCTTCCCACACGCCACCTATCCTGATGCACCTTTTTCGAAGTTCTGCACGCCAAGCAGCAGCCTGTTGGTATCGTTTTGAACAGTTTAGATAGATACTGCGCCAATCACTACAAAAAATTAAGTACTCTCTGCTGCGAGCATCCTGTTCCTATGACCAAACCATATGATTTTTCCTGTCCCGTCGCGAGATCCCTCGAGGTCATCGGTGATCGATGGACCTTACTTATCGTGCGGGAGCTGCTCCTCGGACGTCACCGTTACAGCACGCTCGCACAAGCCCTGCCCGGCATTCCGCCCAACCTTTTGGCAGACCGCCTCCACCTGCTGGAAAACGAGGAAATTGTGAAACGTCTCGGTCCAAGGCAGGGCTATCAAATCACAGAAAAAGGACAAGAACTCGCTCCCGTCCTCGGCAGACTCGCACTCTGGGGAATGCAGCATTACAACGAACCGCCAAATGCCCTTGCCACGCACCAAGCATGCGGCGGTACAGTGCGGATTACTGCTTCTTGTACTGTCTGCGGACAAGAGGTCGATGCCCCAGACCTCTCGCTCTCCCCCCGCCCATCCACCATACGCCCTACAACCTCTTCCGCGCCCAGCACTCTCGTCCAAAAAAACACCACAGGCACAGACGCACCACTTCATCAGCCGACTCATCAGCCGACGAAGAAAGAAAAAACACGATGAAAGTCACAGGACTCGCAGGGGGCATCGGAGCTGCCAAGTTCCTTACCGGCCTTGTCAGAAGCATGCCCCCTGAAGACCTCACCGTCATCGTGAACACAGCCGACGACATTCTTCTACACGGCCTTCACATCTCCCCTGATCTTGATACTATCATGTATACTTTGGCTGGAGTTGCACACCCCAGCCAAGGATGGGGACGCAATGGCGAAAGCTGGAAATGTGCAGAAGCCATGCGCCGCTACCAAATGGAGACCTGGTTTCAGCTTGGAGACCAAGACCTCGCCACCCACTTGTATCGCACTGAACGTCTCCGCTCAGGTGCTGACCTCGCAACAATCACAAAAGAGATGTGCGACTATTGGGGAATCACTTCCCGCATCCTCCCCATGAGCAACGACCAGGTCACGAATCGCATACTGATCGCCAACGAAGGCAAAAAAACAGACATACATTTTCAGGAATATCTGATCAAACGGAAAGGGCAAGACAAGGTACTTGGAATTCACTACGCAGGAATCGAGCACGCCGAACCCCTTCCCGCAGCCCTGGAAGCTCTGCAGCAGGCCGACACCATCATCTTCTGCCCATCAAACCCGATCGTCTCCATCGGAGCAATCCTGGCCTTCCCCGCCTTACGCGACGCCATCACGTCCCGCAAAGTCCCTGCAATAGGCATCAGCCCAATCGTGCAAGGAGCACCAGTACGCGGACCTGCTGCCCCGCTCATGGCCGCAAAAGGCTTCCCTGTCGACACGACAGGAGTAGCACAGGCATATCGTGGGCTACTCGATACTCTCATTATCGATGAAACAGATGCAGATGCCATTGGGCGAACCGCTCAAGCAGGCGACATGGCAGTCATCACAGCACCCACCCTCATGACCACACCACAAGTCGCGACCAACCTGGCACGGATACTCATCTCCACTATCCAACCCTGACACCCCCGACACCCCCGACAGGAGACTCCTGAGAAACAGGCCTCTTGCACGCAGTATCCCTCCCAAGTGCCAGACGCGCGGTACCAAGCAAAAATCTCGACTTTTCTCTCCCCACCCCCACCCCAAGCCCTCTCAACCCACAAAATCCGGGCCGGGAGCACCAACCCCCCACACCCCTCCACCTGCAAAAAAGGAGAGACTATGACCATACCGCCGGCTCTTTCCATCTACCCGCTTCCCGGCATCCCCGAAATTGTCCCTGGCGATCCCCTCCCAGACCTCCTCGCACAAGCCCTTACCGAGTGCACCAATGGACTGCACCCACACGACATCCTTGTGGTCACTTCAAAAATAATCGCAAAAGCTGAGGGCCGACTTGTTGCCCTACCGGAAAACGAGCCTGATGCGAAAAAACGCCTGATCTTCCAAGAATCACAGCGCATACTCCGGCAGCGAGGCGACCTCTTCATCACGCAAACCCAGCACGGCCTCATTTGCGCCAACGCGGGAATTGACCAATCAAACACGGCACCAGATACAGCAGTCCTCCTCCCGCGAGACCCCGATCGATCCGCCCGCAAACTGCGCGACAAGCTCGCCGCCCGCTTCAACACCACCCCCTTTGGGGTGGTGATCACCGACACTTTTGGACGCCCCTGGCGCAAAGGCTTAACCGACGTGGCCATTGGTTCCGCGGGTTTTGCTCCCCTGCTCGATCTACGCGGCGCAACCGACACGGCAGGACGCCGGCTTGCTGCCACCGAAATCGCAATCTCGGACGAGATCGCGGCAGCTGCCGACCTGGTCAAAGGAAAACTACATGGTCTCCCCGCAGTTCTCGTGCGTGGACTCTCCCTCACCGGAGACGGGGCAAGTAGCGACCTCATCCGGTCTCCACAGGAGGACCTTTTTCGGTGACTGCTTCCTCTTCTCTCCAGAATGCCCTGCCTCGCTTCATTACCGACCGACGGTCTGTCCGAGCCTTTTCGCAGAAAGCTGTGCCCGAGACGCTGCTCGACGCCTGCGTCAGCGCGGCATGCCTTGCCCCGGCACCCCACCATTCGCGCCCCTGGAGATGGGTGACCCTTGGGAAGAAAGGTCGCTCCGACCTGGCACAGGGCATGGCTGCATCCTGGCGACAGGACCTCACTGCTGACGCAGTGGAAGCAAAAGAGATTGACCGGCTCTGCCACGCCTCAATCTCGCGCATTACCGCTGCACCCGCGGCAGTTCTTGGCTGTCTTGTCCGGGAAGGACTCGACACCTACCCCGACAACCGCCGGCAGCAGGCAGAATGGAACATGGCCCTGCTTTCACTCGGAGCAGGCGTGGAAAACCTTCTCCTCACGGCAACAGCGCACGGGCTGAGCGGCTGCTGGATTGCGGCCCCTGTTTTCTGCCCTGACGCTGCCCGACAAGCCCTCCGTCTCGACGCTGCGCTCACACCCCAAGCCCTGATTTTGCTCGGGTACCCGCACCATGCATACACACCCCCCGAGCGTCCTCCAATCCCCCTCGCTCTCTACCGTCTGCAACGCTAAGACAGGCGAGTGCCACAGGAAACGCCGGACAAGGCGGATGTGACAGGGAGACCCTGCCCCCATCCCCGCACCCTTGAGACTTCAAAAAAGGCTATTCGCCAAGAAAAAGCTTGCCGATGGTAGGGTCTTGCGCCACTGTGTCCGCGGGACCAGCCAAAACGACCTGTCCTGCGGTGAGGACACACGCTGTGTTCGCAAAGGCAAGGCCTTTTTTCGCATTCTGCTCGACCAATACCAGAGTTTTTTCCTCGTGATCCCGCAGCTCGGCCAAGATCTCAAAGACCATCTCAACTGCCCGCGGCGCGAGCCCAATCGAAGGCTCATCCACCAGCAGCACCTTCGGGTTCATGATGAGCGCCCGTGAGATCTCCAGCAAACGGCGTTCCCCACCAGAAAGCACGCGGGCACGTTCTCCTCGGGCACGCGCAAGCGCGTCATATTTGGCGAGCACCTGCTCGGCCGCCTCTTGCGCCTCGGCTTTTGTCTTGAGCAAATAGCCGCCCATCAGAAGGTTTTCCTCAACAGTCATGTCGGGGAAGATGGAACTGTGCTGCATGATGTAGGCAATACCGGCATCGCGCAGTTTCGCCTGCGGGGCAAGAGACACAATCTCTTGCCCGTTCAGTCGTACAGTTCCTCGCATGACCTCGGCAAACCCATAAATGGACTGCAGCACCGTGGATTTTCCTGACCCATTTGGACCGATCAGGCAGACCGCCTGCGCTGGACCGACCGTCAGGTCGATGTCGTGCAGGATTTCCCGCCCGCCATACCCGGCGACAAGTCCTTCAATCTCGAGCCCACGCGAAAGTTCAGCCTCTTTCCCCGCTTGTGGTGGAATACCGGGCTTTTGGCGATCTGGGACGAGAGGCCTTGTCTTTGGGCTCTCCCCCCCTGTTTTGCGAGGAGGACGCTTTCTCGCGAGAAAAGGAAAACCTGGCTTTCTCCCGGGCCGTTGCGCAATCGGTGCCATCTCCTCAGGAGTCTCATCTCCTGGAACATTGCCCTCTGCAGAAGCCCCGTCACGTGCAGCAACAGACGAAAAAGAGTCCGTGCCTCCGAGATAGGCGTCAAGCACTGCCGGGTCGTTTTGCACCTGTTCAGGAGTCCCGGAAGCCAGGACTTTCCCGTTTGCCAGGCAGTACGCAGAGTCGCAAAGGTCCATGACGGCAGGAATATTATGCTCAATCACCAAAAGCGCAACGCCCGTTTCTGCGTTTATCTGCCGCAAACGACGCATGAGGTCCTGCACGAGTGTCGGGTTAATTCCAGAGAGAGGCTCGTCAAGCAGGAGTAAAACCGGTTCTGACATGAGGACCATCGACAGCTCGAGCAGTTTTTGCTGCCCATAAGAGAGGTCGCCTGCTCGGAAGTCGGACTCGCCTTGCAGACCAACGAAGTCGAGCAGTTCCATTGCCTGTGCACGCTGACGAGCAGAGGGACGCTCCAGCAAACGACGCAGATAACGCGTCTTCAACGGGGCACTCACCAGCAGGTTTTCCATACAGGTGAGCTGCGTATAAGTGCGCGTGTGCTGAAAGGTGCGCACTAGTCCACGGCGGGCAATCGCGCCAGGGCGCAAAGAGGAGATTTCCTCGGAACGAAAAAAGATCTTTCCCTTGTCAATGGGATGCGCGCCAACCACACAATTAAACAAGGTTGTCTTGCCAGAACCATTCGGCCCGACCAGCGCAACAATCGCACCTTCTGCCACAACCAGGTCGATGCCGTCATTCGCGGTCACTCCACCAAAAGCCTTTGTCACGGCTTCGACAGCAAGCAACACGGTCATTGGGCACCCCCTTGCGCAAACGAAACCCCACCCTCGCCGTCTGGCGGATGCTCCACTTCCTCCTCGTCAAGGCGACGCCTCCGGTCTTGTACCCAGCCCAAAATGCCTCCAGGGGCAAAAACCACAACAAACAGAATAAGCAGACCGAGCGCGACGCGGTTCCAGCCAAGAAATTCTGTCCAGAAAAACTCTTTTGCAACATGGAACACGAACGATCCGAGGACCGGCCCCCACAAAGTGCCACGCCCGCCCATCAGGACCGCCAAAATCATGTAGATACCAAAAGTGGACGCGGGAAAGGCGACATCCCTCGGGTCGATATATCCCGACTGGTTCCCGATTCCTGCTCCGAGAAGTCCAAGAAAACACGCAGCCGACATCCAGGCCAATGTCTTGTGCAGGGTCGTGCGCAAACCCATGCTTTCGGCCTTCTCCTCGTCATCCCGAATGGCATTTAACACAAGACCAAAACGCCCGGCATAAAGACGTCGAAAGAAAAACAGCGCGCCGAGAGCCAGTACAAGGAAGCAATAGTAAAAAAATCTCTCCTGGTTGCCTGCGTCAATCGGGTAGAGGGGAACGCTCATGCCAGATCCCGCTCCGATATAGTCGATGCCGGCAGCTATTTCCGCTCCTGCCACGCCAAGACCAAGTGTGCACACCGCAAAATAATGCCCACGCATCCCAAGAATAACCGACCCCAGCAGGGCCGCAAGCACAATACAAACCAGGGCTCCAAGCCCTGCCCCAAGGCCCAGAGCCAAAAAATAGTCGGCGCTTTCTCCTGCCGTTTCCAGCATTTCTTTTTGCACGATCGCACATACATACATGCCGACACCGAAGAAAAAGATGTTGCCAAACGAGTTGTAGCCCATTTGCCCACCGACGACATCCCAAGTCAGCGCGAAAATAATCATGGCCCAAAGGTCAGCCAAAAAGGTCACACGGTCAGGGAAAAGATGCGGCAAAGCCACGAGGAGCACAACACCAAGCAGCGGCAGCAAAAAGTAGCGTATCCATCGGGGCCAGGAGTGCACATGCCATATCGGTTTTTCAGCTGTCTCGCCTAGACCCATCCCTGTGTCCCTCTTCCCAAGAAACCGAGACGTAAGACACGAAGACCGAAAAACAGAGGACAACCCGAAAGATCCATCTTTCGTTTCATGCCGCCAAAGCTGCAAAAAAAGCCCAGAATCTGCTTCATTGCAGATGCTCCCGGCGCCGTTGCAGGCGGACATTGCGCACCACAAGCACGGTCACGAGCAGGACAAAAATAAAAGCCAGCTGGAATTCGCTACCAAAAACAAAACCCGCGGTCTGTTCGGCCGCGCCGAGACCAAGACCCGAGACCACAACTCCCGCCAGATTGCCCACTCCCGCCACGACCACAATCAAAAAAGAACGTACTGTATAGGACAAACCAGCAAACGGGTGGATCGTCCAGATCATCACAACCAGGGCCCCTGTCACTGCACACAAACTGCAGTTGAGACCATAGGTCATCGCGTAGACCTTCCCAGTATCTATTCCCTGCACACGCGCGGCACGAGAATGTTGCGCAGTGGCGCGAATCGCCTGCCCCAAACGTCCTTGGCGCAAGAAAACCGCCAAGACACCCCCTGCAATCAGACTCACCACAAAGCTCACGACCTTAATGAGTGCGAGGTCAATCTCTCCACCGAACAGGGAAAGGATCGTCATTCCTGTGTCCAGATTCACATAGTCAGCCCCAAATCCTTCGTTCATGAGCTGCTGCAACACAATCGAAATCCCAAAAGTTGCCAGGACTGACGTAAAGACATCGCGATCCACAACCCGTGCAATCACAAGTCGGTAGAGCACCCACCCCACGACAAAAAGCACTATTGCCGCAAGCAGCGTGGCAAGGAAAGGGTACATACCGATCTCTCGCCACAAGTAATAGGTGATGTACCCCCCCAGAATCACGAATTCTCCTTGGGCCACATTCACGATGTTCATGACGCCCCAAACCATCGCCATTCCATAGGCAGCAAGGGCAAAAACAGATCCGATCAACAATCCGTCCAACAAGAGCTGCAACAAGATAGAAGGATCCGAAACCAATAAATCTATGTTATCCATCATAAATTCCCGCTCCCTCTACCGGACAGGACATGCCAACTTCCGAGCTTGCCGGGAAAATACAGTGCAACACCCCATTTTGGGCAGTCACCCAAAATGGGACATACGCTCGCGACACAGGTTCTCGCGGAAAAAGGAAAAGTCTCAGCAAAAGAGCCTGCCCACAGGAAGGTTACGTTCCACTTTCTCAGGGAATCTCGGCCTCGGCTTCTTCAGGGAAAAAAGCGATTTCGTACTTCCCATCGCGCACTTGAAGAAGCACCATCGGCTTGGCGATATTTTTCCCGGTCTCGTCAAATTTCACACGCCCATAGAAGGTCGGCAGGTCCGTGTCTGCCAAAGCATCCCGCACGGCTTTCGGGTCCAGAGTTCCTGCCCTTTTAAAAGCATCGACAAACACCATGACAGCGGCACTTGACTCGGCTGCCTGATATGGAGGAACGTAACCGTATTTCTCTTGAAAAAGATGAGAGTAGTCAGTAGCAGTCCCAAAAAATTTATCCTCATAGGGCATTTCCGGGGCCCACTGCACAGCGCAATATATGCCCTCAGCCTTGTCCCCAAACTGCTCTTTATTTATGACATCTGCGGAGTCACAATGCGTAAGGGCCACCATGGGAACACCCAACTTCCGGTTCGCCACCTGCCTAACAGCAAGGCCGGCCCCACGCGCATGCCCAGAAACCACAAGAAGATCGGGACGGAGCTTCTTGACCTTTGTAAGAGCAGCCGACATGTCGTTGACTTCAGCAGGTAGTTTCTCGTCCACCACTATTTTCATCCCATAGTGTTTTACTCTTTCAAGCACACCTGCTCGAATGTCAAGCGAGAAATTGTCGTTCTCCACAATGACTGCGACTCTCATGTCACCAGGATCGTTTCCGTTCTCCTCAGCCTGGCGAGCCAAAAGATCAACTACCGGGGAGAGATACTGCTCTGCCGTCGACAACACCCCGAACATATAGCGGTATTCCTGCTCAAACAAGTCTCGCGCCGCCCCATTTGCCTGCACCATCGGTATGCCGTGTTTCTCCGCCACCGGAGCAATAGCCTTTGTCAAAGGAGAGCTATACGGACCTAGAAGGAAGTGCACATTGTCTTTCCGGACAAGACGTTCAATAAGTTGAGCGGCACGCGCCGGGGTCGACTCATCGTCGTAGTATTTCACGACGAGGTCATACTTCTTCCCGTCTATCTCTACACCACCCGCATCGTTCACGAGCCGCACTGCGAGTTCATAGCCATTTTTCGTGTGCTTCCCCGAAGTCGAGTATTTCCCCGTCTGAGAAATCGCAGCACCCAGCACTATTGTGGAATCCCCCTCTGCCTCACTTCCTACGTCGTCACCATCATCGCCACACCCAACCAAACTCGCAGAGACCAGCACACACAGAGCAGCAAAGGCGCACGTCCACTTCGCTCTCCCCCTTGCCTTCCATTTTTGTCGACAGATCTGTTCGCGCACTTTCTCGGCTCCCCTCTCGCGTGCCCACCGTCTGTTCTTTCTCCCCAATGGAAACTTTTCACTTTCCTACTGCAATATTTGCTTACTCGGGGTTCCTGAAAAAAGAGAAAAAACAGAGAATCAAGAAAACGACATGAGACTAGCTACTTGGCCAAGGCAGTATCATACGCTCGCGCACGAAAACACAGAAAAAGCCACGGAGTGCTACAAGAAGAAGAACATGCCAGGAAAGGACATCCACCTCCCGCAAGCAACCCCTCACTTGTCACCACACAAGAGCAGTAACTGGGGCACTAC
>DEIU01000050.1:0-7719 GCA_002352645.1 Acidimicrobiia bacterium UBA2766
GATGTTTTTAGGAGACGAAGTGGGAGAGGTTCTGTGGAGATGGGGATGTCGAGCTCAGCGGCAATATCTAGAGTTTCCGCGCGAGTGATGCCAGGCAGGCAGGAGTCCGCTGGGGGAGTATGAAGGATTCCATCCACGACAGCAAAAACATTGGCTGTGACAGCTTCTGTGACGTTGTTGTCCCGGTTGATGTAGAGAACTTCTTGGTCTTTGTTGGGGGCAAAATGAGTACGGGCTAGAACTGCTCGCTGAAAGCTTGTGGATTTGACTGTGGGTGGAGGGAGAGTGGGCATGTCAACTCTCACCGTTCGTCCCGTGATGCCTTTTTGGTACTTCTCTGCCGGAGGTTCTTGAAAGGGAAGTGCTGCGACAATGACGGTTGGAGTGCAATCCGGGGGGAGAACAAGGCCTTCTCCTTGGCCGCGGGTAATAGTGATTCTGCAGAGAGCATTCTTGAGATCTGCGCGGCGGAGAGTCTCGCTCACTTGTTCTATCAGGAGTGAAAACGGGGGTATGCGTTGAATGCCCAGTACAAGGGCACTTGCGGAGAGTCGGTCGAGATGAGATTCTAAACGAAAGGGGATGGTGCTGTATGTTCGGATCGTCTCGAACACGCCATCTCCATACAGGACGCCATGATCAAAAATCGAGATAACAGCGTCCTGGGGGTCTCCATAAGCATTATTGATACAAACGCATCCGTTCATCTGTCTGCTTTCAACGAATGGCTTCCCGAGTTGGGGAGTCCTTCGTGGAGTCTGTCTTCTCGGTAAACGCGAGGGCCTTTGTCCCTGGCACAATTCCGACACAGGGGTCTGTGATGGGATACTGTGAGACGATCTCCGCAGTGTACACAGTGGAGATTCGGTAGGTGTCTTGGTCGGATGGCCGATTTCGATGAGTTTCGCGCTTCCCTATCGGGAGTGACTCCTTCTCTCTTGGAGGATGTGGGCGCAATTGTCAATCCAGCGGATGATGACAGCTCGCTTCAGACTCAGTATGCGATGTTCAGGACCCGTCCGATTTCCTTGTGAGGACTTCATGCAAACGTCACAGCAGACTAAGTCGGTCGATTCGGTAGAAGAGACGAGATTGGCAGCACAAGCCATTAACGTCCGTAAAACATATGGTTCTGGTGACACAGTTGTCCGTGCTTTGGACGATCTCACTGTAAGTTTTGAGCGGGGGACTTTTCATGCGATTATGGGGCCTTCTGGTTCAGGAAAATCCACTCTTTTGCATTGTCTTGCCGGACTCGATGATGTTTCCAGTGGAGACGTTTTCTTAGGCGGCGTAAATCTTGCGACTTTAACCGAGCAGGAGCGTACTGTATTGCGCCGTACTGCAGTGGGGTTCGTATTTCAATCGTTTAATCTGATTCCCACACTGACTGCAGAAGAGAATGTCTTGCTTCCGAGCCGCCTAGGTGGTCAGAAGATGGATCCCGAGTGGCTTGCAACCTTGGTGCGTACCCTGGGTTTGGAAGACCGGCTTACGCATAAGCCGGGAGAACTTTCGGGTGGACAGCAGCAGCGTGTAGCAGCTGCCCGTGCGTTTGCGACTCGCCCTGACGTTGTTTTTGCTGATGAACCTACCGGGGCTCTCGACAGTATTTCGGGTGGCAGTCTGCTGGCTTTCATGCGGGAGATTGTGGAGAAACATGAGCAAACCGTGGTTATGGTCACGCATGACCCAACTGCTGCGAGCTATGCGGATCGAGTAGTTTTTCTGGCCGATGGTCGTATCATCGATGAGCTTTCTGATCCTACTGCGGACAAAGTATTGGACCGTATGAAGACTCTTGGGAGCCATTCTTGATTCGCGCCACATTGAAAAGCATCTTGGGACACAAGATGCGATTCGCTCTTACGACTTTTTCGATCGTCATTGGCGTGGCTTTCGTGTCGGGTTCGTTCGTTTTGACCGACACGTTGAGCGAGACTTTTGACAACCTTTTTGAAGATATTTTGTCCGATGTGGACGTGTCGGTGCGTAAAGCAACCGATGAAGCTTTCGATGACATGATGATGCAGATGCCAGACCCTTTCTCTGATGAGGCGCTGGCAGTTGTGCAAGGAGTTGAAGGGGTCGCTCAAGCCGAAGGTGCCGTCCAAGGGATGGGGACTTATGTGACGCCTGAGGGTGAGCAGATTGTTTTCGAGATGGCACCTGCTCTTGTCATGGCGTGGCACGAAATTCCTGAACTTGCTGTTTTTGAGATCCTGGAGGGGGTTTCCCCTACGGAGAACGGTCAGGTTGTCATTGACAGCGGGACTGCTGAGGATTACGACCTCGAAATTGGCGAGACTCTGGGAGTTGCAGCCAAGTTGGCCCTCGAAGATTTTGAGATTGTGGGTATTGCCGAGTCTCCTGGGCAAGGTGCCATGATGGGGGCAAAATTCGCTTTTCTGAGCAGGCAAGAAGCCCAGCGAATGCTCGAGATCGATGGACAATTTCACCAGATTAGTGTGGTGAAAACGGATGATGTGACCCGGGAAGAATTGCGGGACAGGATCCAAGCTGATTTGGGCAGTGAGTATGAAGTACTCACGGGAGATCAGGCTACCGAGGAAATGACGGAGCAACTTGGGCAGGGGCTCGGCTACTTCAAGAGTTTCCTTTTGGTGTTCGCTTTGATTGCCCTTTTCGTGGGGACTTTTCTTATAGTCAACACCTTCTCGATTGTTGTCGCACAGCGTTCCCGAGAGCTGGCCTTGCTGCGAGCTATCGGAGCGTCTCGTCGCCAAGTACGTCTGTCTGTGGTAGCTGAATCTGCCCTGGTCGGCCTTTTGGCGGGATTTCTTGGTCTATTCGGCGGCATTGTTGTGGCCGGTCTTTTGCGAGGTCTTATCGGCATTATCGGTATTGATCTGCCAAGCGGCTCTAATGTCATCGCTCTGCGTACCGTTATTCTCTCGTTCGTTGTGGGAATCGGCGTTACTGTTGTATCTGCTGTTATGCCTGCACTCAAAGCTTCGAGGGTTTCCCCGATCGCGGCTTTGCGCGGAGAGGGGTTCACGGCTCGACATTCGTCGGGTCGGCGTGTGGTGACAGGCGTGTTTATTATCTTGTTCGGCTTGGTCCTCTTATTTTTAGGGCTATTTGCAGACACATCCAACCCTCTCGCCTTCATCGGTTTTGGTGCTGCCGGTCTGTTTGTCGGAATCTCTGTGCTTGGGCCGTTTGTTGTGCGTCCAGTTATTACAGCCATCTCACGTCCAGCGATGAGTAGGGCTGGTGTTCCTGGGACACTTGGGGTTGAGAACGCACAACGGAATCCGCGGCGCACGGCTTCGACAGCAGCCGCTCTTATGATCGGATTGGGTCTCAGCCTTTTTGTTCTTGTATTCGGCGACAGCTTCAAGGCTTCTGCCAGTAAGGCCATCGATGAAACATTTGCCGGCGACTTTATGTTGCAGAGAGGAAGCGACACCGGGGGGCCACCCCTGCCTTTTTCCCCTCATCTAGCGGAAGAAGTGCAGAAAGTTGAAGGCGTATATGCTGCTGTTGGTTTACGCGGTCAGCCGAATATGGCAGGCATCGGAGGCCCTTGGGTATATGAAGAAGAGCACTCGAAAGCTGTCATCGGAGTTTCGTTCGCAGATGTAGAAAAAGGCATCAACTTCAAGGTTCTTGAGGGAGAAGTTTCCGAGGATAACCCTGGCTTACTTGTCCATGATGCTGAGGCCGAAGAGTTTGGCTGGTTACTTGGGGACACTGTGAAAATGCAATTCCCGACGGCTGAACGGGAATTGCAAATTAAAGCTATCTATGAAGACAGTCGTGCGTTAGCCGGAGCTAAATATGTGATGACTTCGGAGATCTTTGATGAGGTCTTTCCGAATGGGCAAGACATGTTCGCTTTTGTCATTCTGGATGACGGAGTAGACATTGAAGTTGTCCGGCAAAGGATTGAACAGGCTGCCGAGAGCTATCCCGGTATCCGAGTGCAAGACCAGAACGAAATCAAAGAGGATCAGCGAGATCAGATTGATCAGCTACTTGGATTGATTTTGGTTTTGCTCGTGCTGGCTGTTTTCATTTCAGCTCTTGGCATTGTGAACACTTTAGCGCTTTCGATTTTCGAGCGAACACGAGAAATCGGTTTACTGCGTGCTGTGGGCATGACTGGGTTCCAACTAAGACGGATGATCACGTGGGAATCAGTGCTTGTTTCGCTACTCGGAGCTATGCTCGGTGCTTTGAGCGGGATTTTTCTGGCTTGGGCTGTCATGCAAGCTCTCGCGGAAGAAGGGTTCAGCGAGTTTTCGATTCCGGTCGTTTCCACCGTGATCTTCTTCGTTCTTTCCGCTGTGCTTGGTGTGTTGGCGGCAGTCTTCCCTGCCCGTCGCGCTGCAAAGGTTGACGTTCTCAGCGCTGTGACTGTCGAGTAAGCGTTTGGTTTCCTAAAAATGCNNGGGAGAAAACGACATATGTCGTTTTCTCCCCCTTTGCTAAGGTTCGCGTTTTGTAGAGAGAAGCGAAGGCAAGAAGCGTGAAATTCGCATTCTCTGTTCACTGTGGCAAAGAGTGAACCGCAGGGTATTCTCCAAATACTTCTTTGTTTTTTTCTTGAGAATGCATATTTGGGTGCGGTCCTCGTATAGTTCCAAGTAATGACTGATACAGCAATGCCCAAATCGTTCTCTTCTCAGTTTGAAGAGACAGGTCTCAGCGCTCGCCGTCTCCTTTTTGAGGTCGGTGATCTCGCTGAAATGTCCCATACCAGAGGCAGGATCTTGCGCGGGACAGCGAGCGTCTTTGCTGAAAAGGGCGCTGACGGGACGACTGTCGCCGATATTTTGCAAGAAGCGAAAGTATCCCGCAGAACCTACTACCAATATTTTTCGAATAAGGAAGCAGCGCTCGATGCTTTGTTTGAGCTTGCTACTGATGGATTCGCGAATGCTCTAACCGCTGCAATCGCTGACCTTGATAGTCCGCTGGTAAAGCTCGAGCGTGCAGTGAGTCTTTATCTTGAGCTGCAGTATCTTGGTGGAGCTCTTGTGATCGAGCTGCAAGCTGAAGGTATTCGGCCCGGATCGCGTCTTGCACAACGACGTCGTCGAACGCTTAATTTTCTTGTAGAGCTTTTCTCTGAAAATGTTGAGGCAAGTGTCGGAAAGGTTTTCGATCCTCTCGTGTTCCAAGCTTTGATCTTTGCACTGGAAGGATTGTGTATTCATCTTCATCGTGAAGGATCTTTTAATCAAGAGACCGCAGAACGCGTGAAGTCGATCGTTATGCCGATGGTCGGTCGTTGTTTTGCTCGTGAAGGCGAGAAGTTGCCTGCACTGCCTTTAGCATTCGACTTGTCTTAAAAATTATTCGAATTCGGAAGTTTCTTGTGGAACGAGCGTGGCAAGAAACTCATTTTGAAGGGAAATTTGCAAAAGAGCAACATCTTCTTTGTGTGATATTGTGAGAAAAATTACTCTCTTTAAGTATCACGTTTGTCTTGAGATACGAGAGTTGCACTTTTTCCTGTGAGATTCCTGGACGATATTCAGATTTACTGGACCTTGGCAGAGAGTTTTGCGTTCACTTCTGGATTTTTATGTTATTGATGTGCAAACTTTCTCGTTTGAGAAGCTGTTTATCGTGTGAGTGGTTTGTATTTGATGCGATGAGGTTGTTCCGCATCGGCGCCAAGTCGTTTTCTGCGATCTTTTTCGTACTCGGTGAAATTTCCCTCGAACCAAGTGACTTGTGACTCGCCTTCAAAGGCGAGGACATGCGTGCAAACTCGGTCGAGGAACCACCGGTCGTGGGAAGTTACGACCACACAGCCTGCGAAGTCCAAGAGAGCATCCTCAAGCGCTCGTAGGGTGTCTACGTCGAGGTCATTTGTGGGTTCGTCGAGCAGGAGAAGGTTGCCTCCAAGCTTGAGAGTTTTCGCCAAGAGCAACCGATTCCGTTCACCGCCTGAAAGTGATCCTGCCAATTTCTGTTGGTCTGCGCCTTTGAATTGGAAGCTGGCGACGTAAGCTCTGCTGCTGACTTCACGGTTCCCGACGATCATATTCTCGGTACCACCGCTGATTTCTTCAAAAACAGTTTTTTCAGGTGAAATATCGGCCCGGAGCTGATCCATATAGGCAAGGTGAACAGTAGGGCCTATCTCGATTTTGCCCGTATCAGGTTTTTCATCTCCGGCGATTATTTTTAATAAGGTTGTTTTGCCAGCTCCGTTCGGACCAATAATCCCCACGATCCCGTTTGCTGGAAAGGTGAAAGAAATATCTTCAATGAGAAGTTTGTCCTCGTAAGCTTTTCGGAGGTTTTCTACTTCTACTACCTTGTCTCCAAGACGAGGGCCGGGCGGAATATGGATTTGCAAGTCTTTTGAAAGACGATTTGAGCGGGATGTTTCTGCTTCGCTTACCATTCTATCGTAAGCATTAAGTCGGGCTTTGCTCTTTGCTTGACGTGCTTTCGGTGACATCCGCACCCAGTCAAGTTCGTGTTTGATAGTGCGGTTCCGTGCCTCGTCAGTTTTTTTCTCTTGTTCAAGGCGAGTGCTTTTTTGTTCAAGCCATCCCGTGTAATTTCCTTCATAGGGGTATCCGCGTCCCCGGTCCAATTCCAATATCCACTCGGCAACATTATCGAGGAAATATCTGTCATGGGTTACAGCAACAACGGTTCCTTCATATTCATCTAAAAACCGTTCTAGCCATGCCACAGATTCGGCGTCGAGGTGGTTTGTTGGTTCGTCGAGAAGAAGGAGATCCGGGCGAGATAACAACAAGCGGCAGAGCGCAACGCGGCGGATTTCTCCCCCAGACAGGATCGTCACGTCTTTATCAGTAGGAGGAACACGCAAAGCGTCCATTGCAATTTCGAGCAGCCTATCGAGATCCCATGCGTTTGTCGCATCGATCTTTTCTTGAAGATCGGCTTGCTGTGTGAGAAGCGTGTCGAAATCAGCATCGGGGGCGCTCATGGCCTCGCAAATATCATTAAATTTGTCGAGAAGGGCCTTCGTTTCGGCAACACCTTCAATGATATTTCCGAGGACATCTTTGGAAGGATTGAGTTTTGGTTCTTGGTGAAGGATGCCAACGGTATATCCAGGGGTAAGACGCGCTTCTCCTTTATAGCCCTGGTCTTCTCCCGCCATGATGCGTAGCAAACTAGATTTACCAGCTCCGTTTCCTCCTATTACTCCGATTTTTGCTCCAGGATAGAAAGAAAGAGAAACATTATCGAGCACTTTTTTGCCAGGGGGGTGTACGCGCTCAAGATTGTGCGTAGTGAAAATGAACTGGGGTGCCATAAATTTAAGACCTACTCATAGTCTTGTCGAAGAGGATTCGTTATTGTTTTTGTTGTCTGAATAGCTTGGTTCTGATATGCGAGGGAAGGGCAACTTCAGAGATCTTTCAATGAGAGAAATTGGAAATAACCGGGTGGATTTTCTTCTCTTTTGATTATCTAGTGGTGGTGGCTGTAATCGTTATGAACGAGGAGAGTCCTTCTCTATACGGAGAAGGACTCTCTTTAAAGTGTGATGGCTTAGTAGTAAAAAGTAAGACTACTTTTTACTACTAATTCTCAAAGGAGCAGAGCTTTTGTTTCAAGGTACTCATCAAGACCGTACTTGCCTAGTTCGCGCCCGCACCCTGATTGTTTGTAGCCTCCGAACGGAGCTTGTGGGTTGAACATCCCTCCGTTGACTTCAACTTGTCCAGTGCGAAGCTGACGGGCCACGCTTTT
>DEIU01000050.1:7822-33398 GCA_002352645.1 Acidimicrobiia bacterium UBA2766
GATAAAGAAACCGGTTTCTTTGCCTTCGGGTTGCTCTGCGCCTCCAATGAGAAGTTTTGCTCCCTCGTCGATTCCCTTTTGAATGTAGCCGCGGACCCGTTCTTGCTGTCGTTTCGAGACAAGAGGTCCCAATCTGGCAGTGGGGTCAAAGGGATCTCCCACAGTGAAGTTCTCTGCCGCTTTGACAGCGAGCTCTTCGACTTCGGCGAGTTTGTCACGGGGAACAATCATACGGGTAAGTGCACTGCATGTTTGTCCCGAGTTCATGAAAGCTTTCATGAGGCCATCTGGGACAGCTTTGGCGAGGTCTGTGCCTTCGAGGAAGACGTTGGCGCTTTTGCCGCCTAGCTCGAGTGCGACTCGTTTCACTGTTTCCGAGGCGAGTTCGGCGACGCGTTTTCCTGCTTTCGTGGAGCCGGTAAAGCTCACCATCGCAACATCTGGGTGGGAGGCGATGGCTTCACCAACAACCGGTCCTACACCAGAAATGAGGTTGAACACTCCAGGAGGAAGACCCGTGCTGTCAATGATCTCAGCGAGGATGAAAGCATTGAGCGGTGCAACTTCGCTTGGTTTGAGAACGACTGTGCAGCCGGCTGCCAATGCTGGAGCGACTTTGGCTGCGATCTGGTGAAGGGGGTAATTCCAGGGTGTAATCGCTCCCACAACCCCAATGGGTTCACGGACAATGAGCGATGACCCTACCTGCTCCTCAAAGGGAAAAGACGCGATCACAGGGCCGATCATTGAAAAGGACATGAGAGGCATGCCCACTTGGACGGGGCCTGCCATTGTCAGAGGCATTCCCACTTCCTGCGCCACAATATTGGCGATTTCTGGCATTCTGGCTTGAAGGCCCTCGGCGATGCCTTGGAGATATTTGGCCCGTTCTTCAATGGATGTGGTGGACCATGAAGGAAAGGCTTGTTTGGCTGCTGCTACTGCTTTGTCGACGTCTTCGGGAGAACCGTCTGGAATGCGTCCAACGACTTCTTCGGTTCCGGAGTGGATGACATCGATGGTTTTTGTGCTGGTTGAAGGTATCCATGCCCCGTCTATATAGATCTTGTTACGGTCTTGGCTTGCTTCCATGAGGCCCCCCTGCATGTCATTGTGAGTATTACGGCTTTGATAAGAATACCGATGGTATCGATGTTGCGTAGATAACTGGGATATTTCTGATGCTTGTGAACAGCATGCTGTTCTTTTTTGTGTGTTTTTAGACGGACGCGCATACGCATCGTCTCGCTTCAGCACACGTTATCGCGATGAGGCGTGAAATTGTGGGTTGGCTTTGGATTCTGTTCTGAAGTTTATTCGGGTGCGGCTCGCGCAAGCTATCACTGGGAATGCACCCAAGCCTGGGCAGCGCGAGATGGTGAGAGTTGGCGCTTGGCCACAGCAGGGCTTTTGCAGGGGTTGTTCTCCTGTAGAAGGCATTCTATATATCGAGATCTTCGGGCAAATGAGTAAGGGGCTGCTCTCCGGCGAAGACACGTAGGGTGTTCTTCAGACGTAGGTGTTGAATGAATAGGTCATGTTCTGGGAGATGACCCACATTGACGTGCGGGCTCTTGAAGTAAAAAGACAGCCATTCTTGGGTTCCGTACTTGCCGGCACGTTGTGCGAGATCAAGAAAAAGAGCCAAGTCGAGGACGATAGGTGCGGCGAGAATGGAGTCTCGGCATTGGAAATCGACTTTTATCTGCATCGGATAGTTGAGCCATCCGAAAATATCAATATTGTCCCAGCCTTCTTTTTGGTCTCCTCGTGGGGGATAGTAGTTTATCCGTACTTTATGGTATAGATCCTTGTAAAGGTCTGGATATGATTCAGGTTCAAGTATCGTGTCTAATACGCCTGATTTTGTAACTTCTTTGGCTTTGAAACTATCGGGATCATCGAGAACTTCGCCATCTCGGTTTCCAAGAATATTGGTGGAAAACCATCCTGTGACCCCGAGCATACGGGATTTAAAAGCAGGGGCGAGAGCAGTCTTCATGAGTGTCTGCCCGGTTTTGAAGTCTTTTCCAGTGACAGGAACTTTTTTTTCTATTGCGAGTTGCTCTAATGCCGGGACGTCTGCAGAAAGATTCGGGGCGCCATTTGCGTAGGGAATACCTTCTGATAGAGCTGCATAGGCATAAAGCTGTGAGGGAGAAATGGCGGGGTCATCTTCTTTCATGCCCCGTTCGAATGAATCGATATCCATGTGACAAGGTGCTGGATTGAGGTGGATTTCAGTAGATCCACACCACACCATGACTGCCCGTTCTGCTCCAGTGGAGGTAATCGCGGTAAGAATATCGCTGCGCAATTGTTCAGCGAGTTCGTATTTGGTTTTCCCCTCTTTGATGTGTGATCCATTGAGTCTGCGAACGTAGTTTCTGTCAAAAACTGCTGGCATAGGGCGGATTTCTTTGAGGAATTCTTCGCAAGGAGCCAAATCGCTTTTATCTAGAACACGTGATCTAACCGCGGCATCAAAGACATTTTCATTGAATATGTCCCACCCACTAAAAACGAGGTTGTCTAGTGGTGTGAGAGGGAGAAGATCTTTGATGAGGGGATTTTTGTTTTCGGATCTTTTCCCAATTCGGATTGTCTGCATTTGAGAAAGTGAACCGATTGGTTTGGCGTTATTAGAACGGACAGCTTCGACGCCCGCTATAAAAGTAGTGGAGACAGCTCCCATTCCAGGAAGGAGAACGAGAAGTTTTCCTTTTTTTTCTGCGATCTTTGTCATTTGTTTTGCATCTTGTTTGGTCACGTCAAGTTCCATATAAAGCTAGATATACTTTAGTATTGTGTTAGTTATTTGTGCCCTTATTCGGAGGGTTGTGGGGGTTCTGTCGATCCTGGTAAGAAACTCCTTCCTGGATGATGGGTGCAGGTGACCTGATAAGTTGCGTTTCTTGCACCCAAAGGTTCTGGCTATTTCTCTTCTAAGGAGGTCGAGTGGGAGATTTTCTGTTTTTGGGGAGAGAGAGCTTGAAGAAAAGCATGCTCCGCAGGTAGCTCCTTCTGTTTTGGCAGGATTGCTCGCTGCGAAGGGTGTGTGTTGAAGACGAGGCGCCAAGTGGATGTCTCTTTTTTGTGAGTAATCGTGTTCTAGGTTGTTTCTTCTTTGTTTTTGGGTTTGGATGGAGAAAGAGCCGATTGCAATTCTCGGAGAAATTTGCGAGGGGAATACCCCTTGAGATCTTTGTATCGAACGCGAAGGACTTGTTTGCCAGACCGTTCCAAGGCGGCGTCTTTTCTTTGATCACGGGCTTTTTGGAACGGGCCGTCGTGATACTTGCTGTCTACTTCGATAACTGTTGAGGTAGACGTGAAGTGAGAGTCGCATTCGTAGATTCCAGTGTCAGTTTTTATGGGAACGTTAAGATCAGGGCTGGGGAGATTGCGCTTGGTCAGGTAGGAAGCGAAAAATGTTTCCATTGGGCTGCGAGTTTTGTGAAGTACGTCGGGCAGCTTGCTGATCACTGATAAAAGAATTCTTGCTCCTGGTCGTTTGGGATGGAGAAGTCGGATCGCGGTAGTGATCAGTTTGGGGATAGTGGTGAGATTTTCGCGGATAGCTTTGTCGATCAGCATTTCTATATTTCCGCTGATGAGATGGGCTGTGTCTACGAAAGTTCGTTCAGGAGTCGTGATTCTAATGCCGTTATATACGGTTATGTCTTCTTTTGTGAATGTTCTTGTGCGAGAAACTCGGATCCCCCTGATTCTGCGTATACGTCGGGCGTGGGGTAGCAGGCAATCGGTATAGGTTGGTGGTTTGTTCACTATTCCATACCACCAAAGAGCACTTGTTTTTGATAAGGCAGCATCCGGGGCGGTGCGCTTTACTGCCGCGTGACAGAGCGCTCGGTCTTGTAGGGGAATGCCGGCAGGTGCATACACCCCGCGAAAAGGTCGATGAAAGTGCATTTGCTGATATCGGTCTTGAATGGTGCGCCCGGAGAAGCCGGCTTCCCGAGCGTCGTTGAGGCTGAATACACCTTCGCTTGTTCGACTTTGTGCATGAAGTCGGTTTTCTTTTTTTGCACATTGTTTGCGCCGGGCGTGGCGCATGAGAAGCTTTTCCGCGGAGAGTGCTCGGTTGACCATCACTGTGCTCATTTGCGAGAGGTGTACATGCGAGCGGGAAGCCATATTGCAAGGTAAAAAAGAGAGAGGGTAGGTGAAAAAGTGGAATGAAGCAGGCAGGAATCTCTCCAGATTTTAGCAGGGGAGAGCGAAAGAAGATTGGGAGGTATGTCATTTGTGCGAGCATGAAGATCACAAAAAATCCGTAAGGGTTTTGGTCTCCATTTGCCAACATTCACTTGTCTTCAGATGGCGCGTTGATATTTGTCTGCGGAAAACGGACGACAGAACGAAGAACCTCTCCTTGTTCCATTCGATGGAAAGCAGCTTCGACCTGGTCAAGTTCAATAATCTCGGTGATGAATCGGTCAAGGTTGAGATCTCCGGCAAGGTACCGATCGACAAGGATCGGAAAATCTCTTGTGGGTAAGCAGTCTCCATACCAAGAAGATTTGAGTGAGCCGCCACGAGAAAAAATATCGATCATTGGAAATTCGATTGTCATGGACGGGTCCGGGACACCAACGAGCACAGTTGTTCCCGCAAGATCTCGTGCGTAAAACGCTTGTTGCAGTGTTGCCGGAGTTCCTACGGCTTCGATACTGACGTCTACGCCGTTTCCGTTGGTGAGTTCTCGGACAGCTTCAACAGCGTCAACACTTATTGCGTTCACCGTGTGAGTGGCACCAAGATCTCTGGCCCAAGCTAGTTTTCTCGCATCGATATCGATTGCAATGATTGTGGTGGCCCCGCTGAGACGTGCGCCTTGGATTGCGGCGTTGCCGACTCCTCCGCAGCCGAAAACTGCGACGCTGTCTCCTTGGGTTACTTTCCCTGTATGCATGGCCGCACCAAGGCCCGCCATGACTCCGCATCCAAGAAGACCTACTGCCTCTGCTTTTGCTTTAGGGTTTACTTTCACGGCTTGACCTGCATCGACAAGTGTGAGTTCGGCGAAAGCTCCAATGCCGAGTGCTGGGGTAAGGGGCGTTCCATCTTGCAGCGTCATGGACTGTTGGGCATTGCGGCTGTCAAAACAGTACCAAGGGCGTCCCTTTTTGCAGGATCTGCAGTGTCCACAAGGTGCCCGCCATGCCAGCACGACAAAATCACCAGCTTGTAGATGAGCGACTTCGTCGCCGACAGCCTCGATGACACCAGCTGCCTCATGACCAAGTAAGAAAGGAAATTCGTCGTTGATCGCTCCTTCCCGGTAGTGAAGGTCTGTGTGGCAGACACCGCAGGCCTGCACGCGTACCAGCACTTCGCTGTGAGACGGATCTGGCACGAGAACGGGTTCGATTACAATTGCTTTCCCCTTTGACCGGGCGACGATACCTTGAACGTGATGTGTCATGTGGCCTTCTTGGTGTGGTCTCCTCATTATTTTGGAGAGTGGGAAGAAATGCGAGGCGTGATGATGGGTGCAGTTTCTGCGGTAGACCGCCGTGTGTGCACCCATCGAAGAACGCTGGGTGTTTCCGTTGAGGGCTGTGTGGGTAGAGGCAGGTCAGAGGCATGAAAACTGATCCGGTCACGGCTTCTTGCGCTGTTTGCGAAGCCGGTGTCGATTGCCTGCGTCGAGTTCTGCTTTCCGGAGACGTATCCTGGTTGGTGTTACTTCAATACATTCGTCTTCGGCGATATGCTCCAGAGCTTTTTCTAAAGACAGCGTGTGTGGTGTCGCCAAAGAGACTGAATGATCACTGCCGGAAGCTCGCATGTTAGTGAGCTTTTTCTCTTTTGTGGGGTTTACGTCGATGTCATCAGGCCGAGGGCTTTCCCCAATGATCATCCCCTCGTAGACTTCGATACCGGCAGCAATGAACAGAGATCCTCTTTCTTGCAGGTTGGTGAGTGCGTAGGCAGTGGTCTGTCCTCGGCGGTCGGCAACAAGGCTTCCTGTCGCACGAGTTCGAATTTCGCCATGCCAGGGTTCATAGCTGTCAAACACATGGTGCAAAGTGCCGGTTCCTCTAGTTTCGGTGAGAAATTCAGTACGGAACCCTATGAGTCCTCGTGCGGGAACTTTGTATTCTAGGCGGACCCACCCTGTTTCATGGTTGATGATTTGTAGAAAATTGCCCTTGCGGGATGCCAGCATTTGCGTGACATTTCCGAGGAACTCTTCAGGGACATCAATCGTAAGCGCTTCCACTGGTTCCTGTGGACGTCCGTTGATGTGTTTGACGATTACTTGGGGTTTTCCCACCGTAAGTTCGAAACCTTCTCGGCGGATAGTCTCAATAAAAATAGCGAGAGCGAGTTCGCCTCTTCCTTGTATTTCCCAGGTGTCGTTGCGGGCCGTAGGGTTGACTTTTATCGATACATTTCCCACAAGTTCAGTGTCGAGCCGTTCTTTGAGCATGCGTCCAGTGAGCTTTGTCCCGTCTTGGCCAGCGAGGGGAGAAGTGTTGATACCGACCGTCATGGACAGACTCGGCTCATCCACAGTGATAAGTGGAAGTGGACGTGGATGTTCTTTGTCTGCGAGTGTTTCGCCGATGGTGATGTTGCTGATGCCGGCGACTGCGATGATTTCGCCCGGTCCTGCTTCGGCGACTGAGACCCGTTCAAGTTTTTCCGTGATGTAAAGGTTTGAGATTTTTGCAAGTTCCTGCGTGTTGTCGGAACGACACCACATGACTTGCTGGCCTGCACGGATTTTTCCGTGGTGTATGCGGCAGAGTGCGAGCCGTCCTACATAAGGATCAGCATCGAGGTTTGTGACGAGAGCTTGGAAGGGATGATCGGGCTGATGGACCGGGGCCGGAATAGTGTCGAGGAGCACGTCGAACAGTGGCGCGAGGTCAGTGCCTGGGGATGCAAGAGAGGAAGATGCTGTTCCTTTTTTGGCGTTTGTGTAGAGGATCGGGAAGTCGATCTGGTGATATTGCGCGTCGAGATCGAGAAAAAGATCGTAGACCTCATTGACGACTTCCTCCGCTCGGGCGTCGGGTCGGTCGATTTTGTTGACAATGAGGATAATGGGAATGTCTGCTTCGAGTACTTTTCTTATGACAAATCGGGTTTGTGGAAGTGGTCCTTCTGCAGCATCCACTAGGAGCAGAGCCCCATCTACCATTGTGAGCCCCCTTTCCACTTCGCCGCCAAAATCTGCGTGCCCGGGGGTATCGATGATGTTGATTTTGACGTCTTGATAATGGATGGCTGTGTTTTTTGCCAGGATTGTTATCCCTTTTTCTTTTTCAAGATCCATGGAGTCCAACACGCGAGATGCGATGTTCTGATTGGAACGAAAGGCGCCTGACTGCCAGAGCATGGCGTCGACGAGAGTTGTTTTTCCGTGGTCGACATGTGCCACGATGGCGACGTTTCTCAAAGAGTTCTGTACGTATATATTTGACATGTGTTTACTGGAGGGGGAGCGCTGCCTGCGATCAGAGTGCAAGAGGGTTCTATGGATGGTGAGCAGGGCGTTTGGTTGAAGGGAGTGCTCTCTTGGATGGGGAAAGGGGAACGTGTCCTCTGTATAGAGTCCACTAATTCTAGAGTGTTTTGCCTTCTCGTCCCTATTACTTCTTATCCTGGTAATGCCCTTGGGGTTTTCAACCTGGATTGTTGGGTGGCAAGGATTGTAAGCAGAGGCCTTGAGGATACTTGTATGCCTGGGATTTTGTGGCTTCGTTTTTGGATAATTACTTGCGGAGTTGGTTCTGCTGTCTGCCAAGTTGCTGGGTGCAGTTTTGGCGGTGTGTTGCGGATAGTGCACCCAAGCTGAACTAGCGGGATGATAAAGAGGGATAAAGCAGATCCTGGCGTCTTCTACACCTCTAATGACTATTCACACCTGTCGAAAGGCAAAGAACCGGGAAACAAGCCAAAGTCTGGGAAATTTGAGCCCGGGAAGAGGAGACTGAGTAATGAGAATATTTTTGATGATGATGCCAGGTTGATATGGACCTTGATCCCGAACACGATTTTCCTCATCTTCTTCCCCCCGGAGTAGGCAACCGCTCGAGGTGGAGCGATGTGTGGTACATGGAGTGGGGAGATCCGAAGACGGGGATTGGGGGGTGTACGCGAATTGCCTACCAGTATGAGGAAAAACGGGCCGAGTACAGTCTTTTATTGGTGAGACCGCATGAGGTTGTTGTTGTTTTCGACCTTGACGTTGCGTTGCTGCGCTTGTCAAAAAACATTGGTGTGCGAGCAGATGCTTTGTGGTGCGCGTATGTTCCAGAAGATCCTTTACAACGGTGGAGCCTTTCTGTCGAGTCTTACGGGCTACGTGTTGAGACGGGTCGGGAGCTGTTGGGGAGCGATCGTGGAGAACGGCTCCCAGTAGGAATCGAACTGGATTTTGAGGCAGATGCTCCTCCCGAAGTCGTTTTTCCTCCAACGGCATCTACAAATGGTGAGAGAAGTTATGCGCTATATATGCAAACAGGGGAATGGGGAGGTGACTTACTCATCGGTGCAGAGACCATTGGGTTTTCTGGCTACGGGTTGCGGCATCATGCATGGGGGAGCGTGCCTTTTCGTCATCAGATGTTCTCGTTTTCTGGTTGTCTGCCCTATCGGGAGAGAAGGTCGAATGAGGCGAGCTTGGCGAAGACGTTTCCGGAAGTGGGTCAGCACAGGCTTGTATTCAACTTATGGAGCTCTCCTTGTGTCGACAGAGTTGCCGGTTTGGTTCGGCCTGAAGACTTCCTTGTAGGCCTTGTGTGGGACGGGGAACAAGTACTTTCGGTGCAAACTGGGCGAGCAAGTGTTATTTCCGACTCTTTGGGTTGGCCAGAGAGAGTGAAGATGATTTTTGTAGATGAAAGAGGACATTGGTATGAAATCCTTGGAAATGTCCTAGACGGAGTAACTACCCCAATAGGAGAGTGGTGTTCGCTTGGCAGTTCTCTTGGTAGTCCTTCTGCAGGAAAAATTTCAAGAGGGAAAAATGTAGATAGTGGGACGGGGACACAAGCACGCGAGTTGCCGGGCGGTCGTTTCCTGACGCGTCTCAAGTGGAAATCAGACTTCTATACCGATGGAGTGGGGTTCCTGGAGCTGTCTTCATTGTTTGCCGCTGTTTAGACGTACATTCTTAGAAGATTCGTGTTACTAATGAGGTGTATTCATTTGTGAGTTGGAGTTTGAGAATACTTTTAGGAAGAGTGCTATTTGCCGATGTCCGCTAGTTTACTAACGGTGATGAATTCCATGCCTGATTCGAGTGTGCGCTCAATAAATTCAGGGAGTGCTTTGACTTCAACGGATCGTTTTTCGTGAAGTTCTCGGGCAAAATTTGCTTGACGGTTGAACGTGCCTGCTCCAATTCCATCATGAAGAAGCACGATGGATCCGGGTCTTACTGTTTTTGACATATACGAGGCGACATGACGAGGATTGGTTTCTTTTCCCGGCCCTCGTGTGACCGACCAGAGAAGGCTTGTATATCCTATTTCTTGTGCGTATCTTATGCACGACCCAGATACTTCTCCTCGGGGTGCTCGGAAGAAACGTAGAGGCGTGTCGCTGTAGTTTCGAATGATGTCATGACAGCGATGAAGCTGTTCTTTTGTTACTTTATCATCTTGAAGACTAAGACGTTGGTGTGTCCAGGTATGATTTGCGATTTCGTGTCCAGCTTTTAATGTTGCGTCTAAGAGTGCTGGATTTTTTTCTACATTGAAACCCATTACTGGGAAAGTCGCTTGTATTTTATATTTTTGGAGTATTTCTAGAACTCTTGGGGTGAAGTCGGGGTCTGGTCCGTCGTCGAAAGTAAGTGCAAGGTAAGGCTGGTCTGTCTCGATAGACCAGATCATGCGGTGTGTTCCTCGTGGTAAGTCAGGTCCTGCGGCTTCGAAAGATCGAGTGCGGTCGGAGTCTTGTTGGCTACTAGCCAAGACAGTGCCCGTTGCCCCTATTCCCATTCCCGCAATGCCTGCTCCTGTGGATACCAGTAGCTCTCTTCTGTTCATAAACAGTTATCCCGAACTTGTACGTTGTATAAAATATGTTATCGTATTTTTGAGTGAGGTGTGAAAATTTAACTTGGTGAAGTGTCGGAGTGAGATATCCATGTTCGGTAAAGTGAGGCGTAATGACCATTTTGGGCAAGTAAACTGTCGTGTGTGCCAATTTCGATAATTCGGCCTGCGTGCATGACCGCTACACGGTCGGCACGCAGTGCTGTCGTAAGTCGGTGCGCGATAATGATCGCAGTAGAGTCTTCTAAGAGTAAGTCAAGAGCATGTTCGATGGAACTCTCTGTTTTTGGGTCGAGATTGGAGGTTGCTTCATCGAGAATAAGAACTCGTGGTTTTGAAAGGAATGCTCGGGCTAAAGAAAGTAGCTGTCGCTCGCCTGATGACAACGAAGACCCTCTTTCATGTACTTGCGTGTCTATGCCGTGAGGGAGGCGGTTTATTAGCTCGTTGAGTCCTACTGCGTCACATGCTTCCTGGATTTCAGTTTGGGAAGTTTCTGATCGGGAGAAGATGAGGTTGTCTCGGATAGAACCATGAAAGAGAAAAGGTTCTTGTGGAACGACACCAAGCTGGCTACGAAGGGATTCGAAAGTAACTTCTCGTAGGTCGATACCATCCACTTGGACTGTTCCTTGTTGAGGATCATGGAATCGCGTGATAAGTTTGGTTACCGTGGATTTTCCGGCACCAGTTTCTCCGACAAGGGCGAAAGTTTCTCCAGCCTGAATATGTAAAGTGATATCTGAGAGAATCGGAGTAGCTGCATCGTATCCAAAAGTGACATGGTCGAGAAGGATATCTCCTCTCACGGGTGGAAGCGAGCGGGCATTTGGAGCTTCGGGCACGTCTGAAGTGGTAACGAGAAGTTCTGTCAACTTACCTAGAGATGCTTGTCCTTGTTGGTATACCGTATAAAGTTGGACGAGCTGTTGAATGGGCGCAAAAAATTGTGTTAAGTAAAGTATAAAAGCTGTAAGTGTTCCAACCTGCAGATCACCATTTTTGAGCATGATGCCCCCGATTACCAGAACACAGGTCTGCGAGGCAATGCCAATCATTTCTGAGGAAGGCCCGTAAATAGCATTGATATTCGCGGTACGAAAATTGGTATCTCTATATTTTCCTACTGTATTTCGATGATGTAAAATATTATGTTTTTGTCGGTTCATCGCGATGATGACTCGTATGCCGGTCAGGCTTTCTTGTAAGTCAGAGAGAACATCAGCGATTCGATCGCGCACCTGGCTAAATGCTTTTTCAGAACTACGGTGGTACCAGATAGTGAGAATTGTCATAGAGGGGATGACTAAAATAAAAGTTATGAGGGCAAGAAAAGGATCTAAGTAGAAGATCATGCCCGTTACAAAACACATAGTGAGGACTTGCAGAGCAATACTTACGAGGCCATCTTGGAAGAGTGCTGTCAACGAGTCAATATCACTTGTCATGCGCGACAGTAATCGCCCTGTTTTTTCTTTTGTGAAAAACCCTACGGGCAGTCTTTGGATATGAGAAAATACTTTGACGCGTGTGTCTTTGGAGAGTATTTCTCCGAGACGGATTGTGATAGCGATCCGTCTCCATCCAAAAATAGCTTGCCCGATAACGGCAAAGAGAGCAGCTAGCGCTACTTGCAATAAAACAGTTTTGTTTCCTGGGCGGATACCCTCGTCAATACCGATTTTTGTAAGAAATGGGCCACTTTGTGCAGCAATAGTTTCTAAGGTTACGAAACCAATAGCGAGTAGGAGACGGGGTAGGTATGGACGCAATAAAGATCTGATTGTGAGGTCTTTATTGCGTGTGGTTTGAGAGAACTCGACCGAAGGTATCGAGTGGTCGGGTTCTTTATCTCGAATCTCTTGAACACGTTCTTGTAGTTCTGTAGGGACTCCTGCAAAAGGAAGACCTCGCGTTGGGGCAGGTCCGCGTCCTCCTCCTGATGTCCAGATCATAAGTTTGTTCCATCTGAGGGGAGAACTTTTTCTGGTTTAGAGATCTGGTTCAGGATCTCGGCATAGCGAGGATCTGTCGCGAGCAAATCCGAGTGAGTGCCATCTGAGATGATCCTGCCCTTGTCGAGCAGAATAACGCGGTCAGCAAGAGCAATAGTTGAGAGACGGTGCGCTATGAGGATCGTTGTGCTTTTGGTTGATCTTTGCTGAAGTGCCTCGTGGATTTTCTTTTCAGTTTGAACGTCTACAGCGCTTGTGGCGTCATCCAAAATAAGGATGTGGGGATTAATGAGAAGACCCCGTGCCAGCGCAAGACGTTGCCGTTGTCCACCGGAAAGATCGTATCCTCGTTCCCCAATGACGGTATCGTACCCTTTTGGAAGGTTTGTTATAAAAGTGTGGGCGTATGCAGCTTTTGCAGCGTTTTCTACATCACTTATTGGAGCATCGGGATGTCCGAAAGAGATATTGTCTCGTATGGATGCTGCAAAAAGAAATGGTTCTTCGAAGACGACACCGACATGAGCGCGGAGACTTGAGAGAGTGAAATTTTTGATGTCGATACCATCGAATGTAATTTTTCCACTTTGAGGATCGTAATAGCGAGGTAGAAGACGACTTAGTGTTGATTTTCCTGATCCGGTACTTCCAACAAGAGCGATAGTCTCTCCAGCTTTAACGCGAAGCGAAAGATCTTTTAGGATGAGATCGGCATTGTTATAGGCAAAGTTTATATTTTCTATTTCGATTGTTTCGACCGGGTTGTCGAGGCGAACGGAGTCAATGCTGTCCGTGAGCGATGGTTTGGTATCGAATACTTCGAAAATGCGATTTGCTGAGGCTTTTGCACGTTGGCCCATCATTAAGAGGAAGCCAAGAAAACGAAATGGCATTGCTAGCAGAACTACATAAGCGCTAAAAGTTACAATAGTGCCGACTTGTAGTTGGCCATCGATGACTTTCTCTCCTCCTACGTAGAGAACGGCAACTGTCCCGAAACGAGGAAGGGCTTCAATAAGAGGATTGAGACGTGCTCGAGTGTCACCGATGAAAACGTTTATCCACTTGAGGCGTTCCGCATTTTTGAGGAGTTCTTTAATCTGATGTTTCTCTGCAGTAAAGGTACGGATAACACGGGCCCCAGATATGTTTTCTTCTACGAGAGTGGCGATATCTGCGAGGCGTTCTTGTGCAATCCAAGAAACTGGAAAAATTTTGTTTCGTAGACGAACGCCAAAATAATAGACGGCAGGAAGCGGAGCAAGAGAAATGAGCGTAAGCTGCCAGTCGATAATAAGCATGAGTATGATTGCACTTACAAAAGTAAAAATTTGTAGAGTCATGATTGGAGCAAAAGAAAGGAACATCTGAATAGACCGGATGTCGGAATTTGCTCTTGATATAAGCTGGCCTGATTGCACAGTGTCATAAAAGGCATAAGGCTGGTGTAAAAAGTGGTTATAGAGCATCGTACGGAGGTGGAATTCCATACGGAATCCAACTTTTTGCAAGCCTCCTCGCCCTATGTAGCTACCGATGCCACGTAATAATCCCAAAACGAGCAGTCCAATAGCGTAAGGGGCGACATCCTGATCTTGCTCTACCGCATCGATAGCATCTCCCAACACTTTCGGAATGGACACAAGGGCTGCCATTCCGACGAGAGAAGCGGTGAGACTGATGATGATGCGCGTTTTGAACAAAAGCAAGATTGGGTGGAGGCGAGCAATCCATCCGAGATTTTTATCAGGGCGGATAGATGCTTCGGGAGTCGGATAGGAAGAGCTTGTTACGATCGGCTCATAACTATCGTTGAGGGATTCATTATCAGCAGGGGCTTCTGAGGAAGCTGGAGAATGCTCTTTGCCGACGCGGTCGCCGGGTAGCCTGCTGGTGTTTGCGGAGGACAAGAGAAGTGCGCCTCTCAGATCTTCTCGAATCGATGGTACTCGACACCTGACCATAGTGGACAATGACTGCTGTCATTCCGATGTGAGAAGCTCACGATAAGGTTGTTGATGAGTTTCTGAGGACAAACTTCCTGCAATAGGCATATTTCTGGGTTTTCATGGCGGTAGAGGTTTTTGGAGGCGGGATTGGTTGCGCGGATGTTCCTCGTATGGTGGGGACGAACGCAGCACGGTGGGGACAAACACGGCCCAATATCGGACTATTCCGACAAAAGTGCTGTGAGAAAAGCGGGCTGATTTGTCGGGAATAGGACGTTTTGAGGAGAAAAAGCTAGGGCAGGGACGTAGCATGATAAGTGCGTCGTGAGAACACAGGAGGAAAGATGCGGATTGCTACGTCTTTGAGTTACGCGGGAGGGTTTCATAAATCTGTTGAAGAAGTGGTCGTTCTTGAACAGGCAGGGCTCGACATGGTCTTCGTTGCTGAGGCGTATGGCTTTGACGCTGTCAGTCTTATGGGATACCTCGCGGCGAAAACGAAACAAGTCTCTATAGCGTCTGGGATCATACCTTTTTACAGTCGGACACCCTCTCTTCTTGCAATGACAGCAGCGGGAGTGGATGCTCTTTCTCAGGGGCGTTGTGTTCTTGGGTTGGGAGCTTCCGGCCCTCAAGTTATCGAAGGATTCCACGGAATTCCTTATGATGCTCCTGTCGCACGTACGCGTGAAGTTATTGAAATTTGCCGAAAAGTATGGGAACGGAAACCTCTAGAATATCGGGGTAAGTACTACTCTATTCCTCTTCCTCAAGGTGAAGGAACGGGATTGGGAAAGTCTCTGAAGCTTATTACGCGTCCGTTGCGAGCTGATATTCCGATTTTTGTGGCAGCACTTGGTGATCGAAATGTTGCGATGACAGCCGAACTTGCAGATGGATGGATGCCTGCTTTCTATATTCCTGAGAAGGCGAAGTCTGTGTGGGGCAAGTCGCTGGAAAGAGGGGCAGAAGTTCGCGATCCTATGCTTACTCCGCTCGAGATTGTGGCTGGAGGGGCAGTTGCTATTGGGGAAAATCTTGAAGAACTACGTAATATCGCTCGACCTATGCTAGCTTTGTATATCGGTGGGATGGGCGCGAGGGATCAGAATTTCTACAATGCTCTTGTGCGACGTTATGGATTTGAAGAAGCTGCTCGGGATATTCAAGATCTGTACCTGGATGGTCGCAAGGAAGAAGCCGCAGCTAGAGTTCCAGATTCTCTTTTGGAAGCACTTTCTATTATTGGTCCGCTTTCCTATGTGAAAGAACGCCTATCTGCTTTTAAAGAATCGGGTGTAACTATTCTTAATGTTTCCCTACTCGGGCGAACTGCGCAAGACCGTGTTCGTTTGCTTGAGTCCCTCCGTGTGCTGATTGAGGATCTCTGATTTTGAGCAGTTGGCTGATGGGTTTGAGGTATTTTTTCCCAGCTTGCTTTTCTTGTCAGTGCAGAATTCTTATATGCCATGGTGCGTCACGGTATGTAGAAAGGGGAATGGAAGGATCGTTTGAGAGGTTTCGCCAGCAGGGCATGCAGTATTGTAGTGGATTATGCGCGAAAGTGTGAGACCTGTTGGGGGAGAGGATTCTACGTTTATGTTTTTATTGTGGTTTTTTCGATAGGAAACGCCTGCTCGTTACTTTGTCTGTGGTGCTTCGCGGATACTCCGTTTCAATTCGGCAAAACTAGGCCATTCTGCCAAAGTTATGACAGCGTCCCATAGAGGTACGGCATGTTCGTATGGGGGTTTTTTGCTGATGACCGGGCCGAAAAAGGATGCTCCGTTTGGTGGGTGAAAAGTAATAATAGGTGTTCCCAGGTTCTCTCCTGTCCTTTGTAGTGCTTCTTGTGTCTCCATCACTATTTTTTCATCGAGAGTGGAGTCTGTCGCACTCTCTGCATATTCAAGAGGAATTTCTGCTTTTTTGAGCAGAGGGATTGGGTTGATTGGCGTGTCGAAGAAGGTGTCATCGTGCTCAATAGTGTGAATGAGGGTGCCTGCTTCTGTATAGAATCGCCCTATTGCTTCTGCGCCTACTTTTGGTTTGGCTGCTGCTGCGACGCGTAAGAGTTCCATGCCTCGGTTTTGGGCATTGAGGTATTTTTCTGGAGTTTCAGATGCCCTATCAGCGTTCAGTATCTTGAGTGAAATGAACCGCCAGTTAATAGTGAAGTCTTTCTGTTCAGCAACGTCAACGATCCAACGAGAGGTGATCCAGGCGAATGGACAGACTGGGTCGAAAAAAAACTCGATATTGTAATCGGCCATGATCCTGTTTGTTCTTTGTTCGGGGAGAATTCGGAGAGTGATCTTGGTATGGATTTCTTCTCTTTTGACTACTTTTCTCCCCAGAATCATAGTCTCTTGTGGGCTGTTACTTGCCTCATTCCAAACTTTTTTGCAGTTTCAGGATTGGGTTATAAGGGTTATGGAAGCGGAGATGCAACAATGAAAAAGAAAAGTAAAGGTACATGAACGGAAAAGTGGCAGTCTGGCTATTGCTCGTGTCGTTCGCTGCTGTCTTTTATATACGCCTTGCTATTGTGGCTTGGGTTTCTTTTCATCGCGGTGAAAGATGGTCGCTGGTGTGTGCATGGGGCGGTATTACTTGTTTTATTCTTGGGTGGATAACTCGGTCATTTCACTTAAAAGGCTGGGGTGTTCTTTTGCTTTTCTCGT
This sequence comes from Acidimicrobiia bacterium UBA2766, assembly GCA_002352645.1. Lineage (GTDB taxonomy): Bacteria > Actinomycetota > Acidimicrobiia > UBA2766 > UBA2766 > UBA2766. The sequence goes on from DEIU01000050.1 coordinate 24,454, forward strand.
CTTTTTTTCTCCGTCGGTTAGAGACACCGTATGGGGTGAATGAGACAGGGAAATAGTTAGAAAGAACATATATCAAAAGTTTTATTTCTAGTTTTTTCTTCTGGTTATTTTGAAGTAATTGTTTTTATATCTAGCTTTATTGAGCAAGAATAATGGCATCTCCTGCTCTTAATATTTGAGGAGCGATTGTGCCGGTGGGGAGAGATTCGTCTGAACTTAGGAGTACTGTACCTGAGGAGAAAACCTGAGGAAGAGGGAGAGTTGTTGTTCCCATATTCACTGCAATATGAGTATGTTCTTTTCTGAGGGTGCGTGTATATGCGAGGATGTCGGACGAGGAGTCTACTAAGGAAAGATTTCCTGTTTGCAGTGAGTATCGACTCTTCCGGAGCATGAGTAGTTTTCGGTAGGTATGGAAAAGAGATGAAGGGTTGGTACGCTGAGATTCCACATCTCTGGTTTCTTGTGCATCGCCTTCGGGGAGCCAAGGTGTCCCTGTAGTAAATCCTGTTCCTTCATTTTCTTTCCAAGAATGCCAGCGCATAGGTGTGCGGGCCATGTCTCTTCCCATGCCTGGGACCTGAAATGTGAGAGGGTCTTGAATTTTTGGAGGAGGAATTGGGACGTCGCGCATTCCGATCTCTTCCCCCATATAAAGGATAGGTGTCCCACGTAGGGTCATTGAGATAAAAGCAGCGGCGATAGTTCGTTCTGGATAATCATCGTTAGGGTCATAGCGAGAAGCATGTCGGGAACGATCATGGTTTGAAAGTGCCCATGCTGGCCACCCGTGTGTGGGAAAAATTTTTGCCGAATTTTTCAGGACATCTTTGAAAGCTGTCGCGTCCCATGGGGCATCTGCTAGGTGGAAATCAAATACCAGGTCGAATAATGGAGTATCCGTCGTTCCGTAGTACAACGCATATTGCTCTTGATTATGGGCGAACACTTCTCCTAGGAGGACTCCTTGGAAATGAGTCGATGTTGATTGCAGCATGGCGAGTGCTTTGGGGATATCTGGATGGTTTTCGTCGTGTAAGTGGATTTGTTCTGTGTATGTAGGAGAGTTGTTCTCTGTGTGCTCTGGGTGGAGGGGATTGTCTTGTAGATCCGGGTCTTTCATGAGGCGGTAGGCAGCATCGATCCGGAATCCTGCGATACCTCTACTGAGCCAGAAATCTAGAACTTTGCACATGTTTGTCTGGACTTCGGGATTTCGCCAGTTTAAGTCCGCTTGTTCGGGCAAATATGAGGACAGATAAAATACCTTATCGGGGGCATTCTCTGCCGGGTTCCATACTGATCCTCCAAATTTGCATGTCCAGTTGTTCGGAGGCCTTCCATCGGGAAGGGGCTGTCGGAAGAAGTACCAGTCTCGTTTTGGTGAGGTGGGGTCTGCGACTGCTTCGCGGAACCAGGGATGCATAATGGAAGTATGATTTGGTACAAAATCTAAGAGAATCCGGAGGTTTTGGGCTTTTGCCTCATGGATGAGCTTGTCAAATTCTGCAAGGGTTCCATAATCAGGATGGATCGAGAGGTAGTCGCTGACGTCATAGCCCCAGTCTGCATTCGGCGAAGGATGCAATGGCGATAACCAGATCGCGTCGACATTCAGGCTGTCTGGAGTGAAATAGCGTAACTTTGACCGTAGACCTGCGATATCTCCGATTCCATCTCCGTTTCCGTCAGCAAAGGAACGCAAATAGACATGGTAGATTACGGCTTTTTTCCACCAGGGTGTATGAGATAAAAAAGAAGTCACTTTTTAATAGCTTCAATTTCAAGAATATCTTGGGCTGCAAGGCCGTTTGAGTTTTGGAACCTTTTAGGCGTCTGTCAGTTGGATAGAGAGGTGCGAGTCAGAGTCTTTGGGGTTTTCGATGAATTTTGCTTTTGTGACGTTTCCTGCCGCCAAGATATCGCCGATGGCTGTCTTCGCTTTTATGAGTGTGACTGGATTGCCGTGAAGAGTTAAAAGATTAGTTTGGTATTTGATGGAGCGGTTTTGCTCGCTTTTTACGCGCCGAATGTGGGAAAGGATATCTACAGACAGGTCAAAGACATCTCTTTTGGCCCCGGGAGGAAAACACTGTTCTACAGTAGGCCAAGATGCCTTGTGAATTGAGGCTCCTCTGTCGTTTTGGTTCAATATGTCATTGTCCCGCCAGTACCAGCTCCATACTTCGTCTGTAATGAAAGGCAAGAAAGGTGCGAATAGTCGAAGAATTGTGGACATGGCAAGTGACCATGTTGCAATTGCTGATCGGTCTTTTTCGTAAGCTCGTTCTTTGGTCAGTTCGAGCTGGTTGTCTGTGAGATGAGACCAGAACCATGTTTCTGCTGAGTCGAGTGCTGCTGCGGTCTCGTAATTCTGGAAAGAATTACTAGCTTCTGTAATAACTGGTCCCAAAGTAGCGAGGAAGCTCTGATCCAAGGGGTTCGTCACGTCTGCGAGGGAAAGATTAGGGTATCCGGCTTCTTCGATTCGTCCTACGATAAGTTTTCCTGCATTAAAGATTTTTGTAACAAGTTTCCGGCCAATTTTTGGAATGGAGTCGTCCCAAGCTGTGTCTGTGCCGAGGCGTGCTCTCGCTGACCAGTAGCGCATCGAGTCAGAACCATACTGCTCGATGAGTCCCATTGGAGTGACCGCGTTCCCTTTCGATTTTGACATCTTTTTGCGATCAGGGTCGAGCACCCATCCTGAGATGACCACATTTTTCCAAGGGATTGTGTCGTTCAATGCGTGCGCACGGAAAATAGTATAAAACGCCCAGGTGCGAATGAGTTCGTGTGCTTGGGGACGGATATCCATTGGGTATGTGCGGGAAAATTTTGTTTCGTCTGTAGCGAACCCACTCGTGATTTGAGGGGTGAGAGATGATGTTATCCATGTGTCGAAGATGTCAGCATCTCCGCTGAACCCGTTTGGCTGGTCCCGTTCGGACTCGTGAAATCCAGATGGCCGGTCGGTCATGGGATCGATAGGCAATTGGTCGGGGGAAGGGAGAAGTGGCTCGTCGTATATTGGCTCACCGTTGGCGTCGAGCTTATGCCAGACCGGGATCGGGACGCCGAAGTAACGCTGTCGACTGACGCACCAGTCGTATTTCAGTCCTTTCACCCAGTGCTCGTAACGCTGACGCATATATTCGGGGTGCCAGTCGATCTTGCGTCCTTGCTCGATCATGGCGGTTTTTTTGTCTAAAAGACGGACAAACCACTGTCTGGTGGGGATCATTTCCAGCGGTTGTTTGCCTTTTTCGTAGAAACGAACTTGCTGGGTAATAGGGATAGGGTCGCCTTCGAGAGGTGCATTATCAGTGCCGTCCACGGCATTTACTGGGTCGGCCAAGACCTCTGCCATTAGGGCTTTGGCCTGTTTTGGAGTTTTACCTACGATCTGGGCGTAAGCGTGTTTTGCTTTTTCTGGGTTGATGGAAGGCCAATCTGTGCTTCCCCAGTCCACTGGGAGCATTCGGCCTTCCTGGCCGATCATGACACGTGTGTGTAGCTGCAGATCTTTTTGCCATTCCACATCGGCCACATCTCCGTAAGTGCAGACCATTACGGCCCCAGTGCCCTTGTCGGGGTCAGCGAGTTCGTGTGCATGGATGGGGACCATTGCGCCGAAGGCCGGTGTAATAGCTTTGGTTCCGAGGATGTGGCTGTAACGTTTGTCGTCGGGATGCACGACCACTCCTACGCAAGCGGCCAAAAGTTCGGGCCGAGTGGTCATGATGGGTAGGGTTCCGCCTTTTTCGAGACCAAAGCGAAGGTGGAACTGCATTCCCTGGATTTCTCTGTCTTCCACTTCTGCTTGGGCGACTGCGCAACGAAAGTCGAGATCCCACATGCTGGGAGCGTATGAGGAATAGACTTCCCCTTTGTGCATGAGGTCAAGAAATCCTATTTGGGAGATACGACGGCAATAATTATCTATTGTGGTATATGTTTGTTCCCAATCTACCGAGAGGCCGAGCCGGATCCATAATTCTTTGAATACTTTTTCGTCTTCGCTGGTGACTTGTCCACAGAGTTCGATGAAATTGCGTCTGCTCACTGAGGAAGGTCGTTTTGCCTTTGGGTCAGGAACGAATGCAGGATCGTAGGATAAGCTGGGATCGCAGCGGATGTTCAGCAAATTCTGCACGCGGCGTTCGGTCGCTAGCCCATTATCATCCCAGCCCATTGGGTAAAAGATGTTTTTTCCTTGCATGCGCTGGAAACGAGCTGACAAGTCGGTATGAGTGTATGAAAACACGTGGCCGATATGGAGGGACCCCGACACTGTGGGTGGAGGAGTGTCGATGGAGAAGGTCTCTTCGCGTGAACGCGTGGGATCGTATTGGTATACGCATTCTTCTGCCCATTGCGCCATGAACTTTCGTTCGATCTCCGCGCTGTTCAATTTTTTGGGGAGGTCCCGCTTGATACCCATCGGGTGGATCTGACTCCTGCATTTACGCGTGGTCTAGTGGATACTGCTCCGATAGCACGATAATGACCTTGGTAAGACAAGGTGACGGGAGATGCATCCAATTAGATCTGCGGATTTCTGGTCCTACAAGAGTAGTGGCGTGCTTTCGGGAGCGAGGAGGGATATTCTGCTCTCTTTTCTGCAACAGAGTTTTAAATGGAGTTCTGTGCAGGTCATTTGTTTGATGCGCGAAGGTGGGAAACTTCCTATGTTGGGGGCTGATGGGGCTAGGCGCGATTCCGGTCAATGGTGCATGATGAGCATGATTCTGGAAGGTGTGACCACGGAGTGATAGCGGGAGAAAGAGATCGTCTGTCACTTGTTTTTATCCTGAGAGTGCTGGAGAAGCTTCCGTAGAATACGAAGATAATCACACATCTTTTGCGTGATTCGCCATCAAAGGCGGTAGATATGAGTTGTTCTTGTTCTTGTTCTTGTTTATGGACTATGGCGTTCCCTGTAATAGGATTTCCAATTTCGAAGCGGAATACGTGTGAATAGACTTATCCAGATTGGAGTGCATGGATGAGCCGGTTGCGTACAAAAGGTCATGCGCCCATATTTTCAGGTTCTTCTTGTATCTAAATGATCTGTCCTGATTGAGGGTAACGGTAAATAATGTGATGCAACTGATGGGTCGGGAAAGGACAGAGTTGTTCGCAGCGTATGATTGCGAGGTCTTCTCTGTTGTGCTTTTGCCTGTGTTGATTGAGGTTGTAGAATATTTTTCCGGCACAGATCAAGACGTGAGAAATTTTTGATACATCTTTGACGGTGTCATCATTAAGTACTTCATTAAAGGATATTCCTGGCGCGAACTCTTTTGCTATTGATGTCGCAGTACGAAGACGTAGAAAAGATTTTGGCGTGAGATAAACAAGAGATTTGCGAATTTCTCTGTGCATTTATCGACGGAGAAGATAAAAAAATTGGGCTGGTTTTGTGGGTACAGCCACCTGCAAGTTGTCTTCTGCGCACAGGAGGAGAAAACGTTCTCGACGAGAGAAGAAATGCTCAGGACCTTGTCCTTCATATCCGTGTGGAAGAAGAACGAGTCCGCTGGTTTGATGCCGCTTGTCCTCCGCTGCGACGATGAAATGATCTAAAACGTTTTGGACTCCGTTGACGAAATCGCCGAATTGAGCTTCCCAAAGAACGAGCGAATTTGAGCGAACAACAGAATAGCCATATTCGAATCCAAGAGCAGTGTATTCAGAGAGCAAACTGTCGTTGACAATGAAGTTTGCTTGATAAGGGTTGAGGTGCTTTAGCGGGGCAAAACGTTTTTCAGTTACTTGATCCATGAGAACTGCGTGTCGTTGACTAAATGTTCCTCGAGAGGAATCTTGTCCTGACAAGCGCACTGGAGTTTTTTCGAGAACGAGTGATCCGAACGCGAGTGCTTTGGCAGTTGCTCAATCAACTCGGTTTTCAACCATTTGGGAGCGGCGATCATTTAGCTATTTGGCGAGTTTTGGGTGAGGAGCGAAATTCTCTGGCAGAGAAGTGAGGCTATTGAGAATATTCTCGCTCAACTGAGGTGAGATCCCTGTGTCTACATGAGGAAGAACGCCGGCAGGTGTGGGGGATGTTGCGCAATAAATTCTTGGATACTTGTTCGTTCGTGTGTTTTCGCAAAGGCTGTTTCGAGGATCCGGTGGAATTCTTCGAGTGACCGTTCGGCTTCTTCGAGTGAAATATCCCCTCTGTTCACGAGGACTTCTATGTATCGCTTGGGTGTGTTTCGTCGAGCTTCTATTTCGGCGTACATGTGGGGTTGGGCGAAGGCTGGTTCGTCAGTTTCATTATGACCATGTCGACGAAAACGAATAAGACCGATAACAATATCTTTTTTGAAGCATTTGCGGTATTAAAAAGCTAAGCGAGTAATTCTGACGCATGCTTCAGGGTCATTCCCATTAACATGGAAGATTGGAGTTTGCACCACCTCGGTGCATGTCTTGTGAATGACGAACCAGTTCTGTTCGCAACCCCAATACTCCGAAAATTTCGTCGTAAAATTCCTCTTCCCCTTGGAGGAGAGCCTCGATTTTTTTGAGGAATTCTCTGCTTTCCGTGCCTTGGATAATCCGGTGGTCGTAGGTGCTGGTGAGCGTTAAAATTTTGCTTACACCCATGTCAGCCAGCATTTGTGGATCAGTTTCGGTGAAACCAGGAGAGTACGTGATTGCTCCCACGCCTACGATAACGCCTTGTCCTGGCATAAGACGTGGGACACTATATGCTGTGCTGATTGTTCCTGGGTTTGTAAGTGTCATTGTGGTCCCAATGAGATCATCAGGGTCGATTTTTTTTGTTGTGTTACCCTATGGATGAGTTCTTCATAAGAGGTGAGATAGGTAGCGGAGTCTTGTTTGGAGGCGTTTTTGATTGATGGGACAAGTAGCGAGCGAGTCCTATTTTTTCTTTTCACATCAAGAGCAAGACCAAGGTTGACAGTATCGTGGCGGATGACTACAGACTTGCCATCGACTTCGGTATAGGCAGTGTTCATTACTGGTAGAATTGTCGCGGCTCGTACGATTGCCCATCCGATAAGGTGAGTGAAACCCGCCTTTCCTGATCTGCGTGTACGAAGGTGCTGGTTCAGGAGGAAACGATTCCCTTCGAGTAACTTTGCGGAGATGACGCGTGCTGATGTCGCTGTAGGGATTGTGAGACTAATTTCCATGTTTGCGACGATTCGAGCACTCGCTCCGCGTAGGATATCGGGGCTTGACGTCGTCTTTTTCTCGGAGGAAACAATTGTTTTCGCGGGCGAAACTAGACTACTTTTTACCGGAACCTCCTTTATTTTGTTTGTCTTTTCGGTTTTTGGCTTGCTTTTTTTGTCTGATTGAAGAACACGAGATTTTTCTATAGCGTCTGTTGCGGACGAGGCTGCTGTTTGGGGACTTTCGTTCGTGAAACCGGGGCGGTAATCGCTGAGAAATTCTCGCCAGCTTTCAGGAATATTTTCTGGTGATATCTGGTAAGTCCGGTACATTTCATTGGGGAATCACTTGTTTTGTCCGAGTGGAAATATTGTAGTGAGGGAAGTGGCTTTTGAGGCTTTTTCAAAGGCTTCCTCTGGGGTTTTCTCGGATATAATTTCTGGCATCAGGTTCTCTGTTATGTCATGAGGGGGGATATGTCTGATCCTATTCTGATTCGCGCGTCCTTTTGTGACGAGGACCCGTCTTTTGTGCAACGATGAGATGTTGCCTCTCTTGGAGAGAAGAGAGGCAGTTAACGAAGGCTCAAATGGACAGTGCGAAGAGGCGCTACCTGGATCTTGGCCTGTGAAGTTTTGTCATTGTTGGGATTGTTTTATGTGGGAAAGTGTCTTTAGGCAGTTGGAGAGTGGGGAGAAGATAGGTAGCTTATCTGGTTGTCTTAGATTCATCGCACTTGAGATCCATAATGACAGGGGCATGGTCCGAGGCAGTGTGGCCCTCCTTTTTTTTACGGTAATCTCGGTCAATTCCTACTGAAGTTACGCGTTCTGCAATTTTTGGCGAACCCAAAATAAAATCGATGCGTAATCCTTGCTTTTTGTGGAAGGCACCGCCCCGGTAATCCCACCAAGAGAATTCTTCGGCTTCCGGGTTTTGTTCGCGGTAAAGATCGAGGAGTCCCCAATCAAGGAAATGTTGGAAACGCTGGCGCTCTTTTTGAGTGTGAAAGAGGCTTCCCTCAAATTTTTCTTTTCCCCAGGAGTCAATTGGAGCGGGGACGATATTGAAATCTCCGCAGAGTACTGTGTTGTTTTCTATGGAATGAGATGTTGTCATATGGGCATGAAGCTCATCTAACCAGACCAGTTTTCGTTGGAAATCTTCGTGGTCAAGGTTTTTTCCATTTGGGCAATACACCGTGGTGAATGACAAGTCGCCAATTTCAGCGGTAAGAAGACGTGCACCGAAATCTTCTTGGCCAGGAAGTCCTTTTTGGGAGATCTTTCCTTCTTTCCGTGTGAGAATTGCTACCCCATTCCAGCTTTTTTGCCCGTGGGTGAAAACTGTATATCCCTCTGCCGCGAATTCTGCATGAGGGAAATACTCATCTGGTGTTTTGAGTTCCTGGAGTCCGATGATGTCAGGCGAACGCGTTCGAAGCCAGTGCAAAATAAAGTCGAGTCGGGCTCTAATTCCGTTGATATTCCAAGTAGCGATGCGCATTTTTACTCTCCGACATTTGTGACCAAGCCATTTTTTTCTGTTTGTTGGTAGGAGCGTTGGTGAGAATATCCCCCGAGAAAAGGTTGTTTGGAAAATATTCCAATTTGGTGGCGAAGACGTAGGGATTATTGCAGTAAGGGATTTTATTCTGTTGTATGTATCCGGAAGGATGAGACGAAGACTAGATCTTCGCTGAAGGTTGTGCCTTTTTTGCTTTTTGCCTGATGTAACGATCTCCTTGTTGCAAAATTTACTCATGGGTGCAGTTTTGGTGGTTGGTT
>DEIU01000050.1:33522-49200 GCA_002352645.1 Acidimicrobiia bacterium UBA2766
AACCGGGAGAACCGGGAGGAGGTTAGATCGGGACGGAGGGGAGTCTGGTTTCGGTATGGCGTTGAGTGAGGTGGTAGGCGAATTTTAAGGCGATATTGCCGATGATGAGGGCGGCAGCCATGACCAGCCATACATTTTGGGGTGGGGATTCCAGCGCGTAAAAGTTCGCAAGGATGGGGATGACGAGTGTTGCCCCCAGGCATGCGATCATGCTTGTGAGAAGAAATATTCGGACGAGATTGAGTGGCTGGCTGATAATTCTGAGGACGGAAAATCCCATGCAGGTGAGGGTGATGGTTGCTGCGGTGCGTGCTTGGATGAGGGGGACGGTCTCGTGTGCTTCCGAGTAAAAATAGACTACTAAAGTAACGAGTGCTGCGATGATGCCTGCGGGGATTGTGACAGGCAAGATACGTTGTGTGAAGTTTGGTTGTACGCGTCGATTATTTGGGGCGAATGACAAGACAAAGGCTGGGATTCCTACCGAGAGGCTGCCCACGATGGTGAGGTGTCGGGGGAGAAAAGGGAAGGGGGTCATCATGGCGCTGACAATGAGTGTGAGCACTATAGAGTAAATGGTTTTTGTGATGAAAAGTGTGGCGACTCGTTCCACATTTGCGATAACGCGCCGTCCTTCAGCTACGACATAAGGAAGTGTTTCAAAGCGATTGTCCAAGAGAATCAGCTGAGATACAGCTTTTGCGGCATTTGCTCCATTGCCCATAGCGATGCCGAGATCGGCTTCTTTGAGTGCGAGGATGTCGTTGACGCCATCTCCTATCATGGCAACGGTGTGTTCATGCTTTTGTAGTCCGCGTATCATGATCTGTTTTTCGCGCGGTGTGACTCGGCCAAAAATCACGTGTTCGTTCGCTAAGGTGGCGAGTTTTTGGGGAGTGTCTTGGTATTGTTGCGCGTCTATTTCTGTTTTGCCTTGTGCCGTGTCGAGACCCGGTGTGCCGACTTGTTGGGCAATGGCGGCAACGGTGTGGGGGTTATCTCCGGAGATAACCTTGATAGTGACGTCTTGTGTACCGAAATATTCGAGTGTCTTTTTTGCGTCTTTGCGGAGGCGTTCGCTCAACAGGATAAACGCTTGTGGTAGAAGTTTTTCGGGGAGTTTTCCAGGTTCGAGTTGGTTTTGTGACAGAGCGAGAAGGAGTACGCGTTTTCCTGTATTCGCTAGATCTTGCGCGGCATGTGCTAGTTCTCTCGTAGTGTGTTCGTGAGAAAGGCGCCCGACGATCTCAGGTGCTCCTAGGACCCATGTTTCCCCATTCGCAAAAGAAATGCCGTTCCACTTTCGTGTCGAAGAGAAGGGCGAGATGACCTGGGGTTTCCAATCTCCTCCTTCGGGGGTAACGAATGTGTTGGCAATCGCCTTCATGCTGGCGTTGGGGCTGGGGTCGGCTGCCGCGAGTGCCCCCAGGGCATGATGCACTTGTTTGTCCCGAGTCGGTATGTCGGGATATCGATTGGTAGAGGAGTGCTTGGTGCCAGAGGCTGTGCCGGGGTTCGATCCGGAAGACGCGTAAGTAGCACAAAAGCTGGGAGAAGGTAACGTTTCTTGGGATTCTATTTGCCATGCCGGTCTTTCTTCCTTCGTCGTAGAAGGAAGAAAGACGAGGTCATCAAAGATGATGCCCCCCTGCGTAAGGGTGCCTGTTTTGTCGAGACAAAGCGTGTCCGTGCGGGCCAGTGCCTCGACAGCGGAAAGTTCCCGGACGAGAGTTTTCCGATTGCCGAGTCGGATAACTGCGATGGCGAGAGTCATGCTGGTGAGAAGAACCAGTCCTTCTGGCACCATTGCCACAATTCCGGCGATTGTGCCTGCTGCTGCGTCTTCCAATGTGTCGTAAGTGCGGGTTTGGCTGATAATGAGAAGTGCAGCACAAGGAAAAATCGCGTAGGTCACATATCGCAGAATCTGATCGATGCCTGTCCGTAGTTCAGATTGGGTCTGCTGGTACTGCCGTGCTTCTTCTGTGAGCCGGTTGGCGTAAGAATCTGCCCCTACTCGCGTGGCCTGTATGTATGCACTGCCGGAAACGACAAAAGCACCGGAGAGGACTTCGGTGCCGATCTTTTTTGTTTGAGGATCAGATTCTCCGGTTAAGAGAGCATCGTCTGTCTCAACTCCTTCAGATGCAAGAACAATGCCATCAACGGGAAACTGATCGCCTGCGCGAACATAGATAATGTCGTCGAGGACAATTTCTTCTATAGGAATTTCGACAAGGGCAGATGAGCGGAGGACCTGGGCTTTTGGCATGACCAGCATTGTGAGACGGTCGAGCGTGTGTTTTGCTCGGAGTTCTTGCACGATGCCGATCAGGGCGTTTGCGACGAGCACGATGCCGAAGACGGCGTCTTGCAGTGGGTTGAGGATGAGCGTAATGACGAGAAGCGTGCCGAGAATCGCGTTAAAGCGCGTGAAAATATTGGTGTGAACGATCTGGCGAACGGTCTGACTTGGACGGTGGTCTGTCGTATTTCTTTTGCCATGAAGGTTCCGCTCTCGAACTTCTGCGAGTGAGAGACCCTTGAGCGTGGAATGCGAAGGGGCTGGTCCAGATGGAAAAGTACTAGACATTGTTGATCTCTCGGAGCAGGGTTTCGGGAGAAAAACAAAAAAGAGCGGGTGTCTGAATAGATGGAGAGACCCGGCGGTGTTGTACACGTGGTTTTGTTATTGGGGGTGGGGTGTCCATGTGAGCGTGGATACCGGCTTTCGCGCAGGTCTCAGTGTGGATGAGTATGGTGCTGGGCATATCTTTTGACTTGATCCGTCATTTTCTCAGCGCCTTGTACTGTTATTTTCCACGGGGCCGAGAGGCAGTGTTCTCTGCACTGTCTGTACTCCTGTTTCTATCGCTGTTTGTGCCCCTATTGTACCCCTGGTTGTATCGCCTATACGGTTTGTGCCGGTTGCGTAGGGTTGTTGTACCAGAGTGTGTGCTCTGCTCCATACGAAAAGCGTGCAGTGCATTTTCTCTTGCAGGATCTGTTCTGGATGCTTTTGTCGGGTAAGTGTTCCCCCATTGCAGTGTTGCCGTTTTTTTCTCGCTCAAAGGGTTGTGAGTTTTCTGTCGGAGTGAAGGGAGATGGGCCAACGTTTCCATATCTGTTATGTGTGTTGTTGGCGGATGCGATGGTCAAGAAAACCAAGCTGCCAGTACAATGTTTCGATTGTAGGGAGTGAGGCTCCAGCAGCGTGTGCTGCACGGAGGGGGGCCCCGTAGATGGCTTCTATTTCGAGAGGGCGGCCCGCGTTGAAATCCACCTTCATGCTGGGCGCGTAAGAAGGCATCGCAATAGCGAGGTCCATCATTTTCTGGATGTGGGATTCGGGGATTTTGTGTCCGCAAGACGCCGCAGCGGTCACAGTTTCTTGCATGAGTTTTTCGGTGAGGGCCATGCTGTCTGCGTTTTCCAGCAATTCGTCAGTTTTGGCGTCGAGGAGCACGCTCAGCCCATTGAAGGGGATGTTCCAAACGAGTTTGCGCCATCGCTCTGCGACGAGATTTTTTGTGGTATCGATAATAATACCTGCGGCGCGAAAGTCCGCGCAGATGTTTTGTATACTTTCGGACGATTTTGCCGAACGTTTCTTGGAAAGGCTGTTGTCTTTCAAAGACGCGCGAGAGGACGCGCCAAGGGTAACGTTGCCATAGGCAAGATGGCGTACGGTTCCGGGCTGAGTTCTTTGGGCACACAAAAAACAGAGTCCCCCCACCAGGATGACATCGTCATTGCCGATCTCTTTGCGTGCTACTTCCTCGTTCCCGAAACCGTTTTGAAGGATGACAACGGTTCCTCCTGGTGCAAGAGCCGGAGGCAGTAGTGTCCCAAGCAGGTGGTTCTGGGTACTTTTCAGTGCCACCAGGAGAATGTCGCAAGGAGGCATGGAATGGGGGGAATTGTGGACGTTCACTTGTGGGAGGTGAATGTCTGCTGTCCCTGGTTCTTCGGAGCGGATGTGCAGCCCGTGGTCTCGTAGGGAAGCGAAGTCGTTCCGTGCGAGGAAGTGGACTTCAGCTCCTGCTTTTTGTAGATATCCTCCATAGAGACCGCCGACTGCTCCGGTGCCGATCACTCCATAGCGACGTGGAAAGTGACGCGGAATGAGTGTTGTCCGGTCGGTGGGATTGTGCGCAGGTTTTTCTTTCGCGGATTCTTTCGCGGATTTTTCGTGGGGAGTCGCTGGAGCATGAGGCATGGGGCCAAGGGGCTTCTTGATGGCGCCTTTGTTTGGTGGATGAGGCGGTGTGGACCGGTTCACTGTGCGAGTCCTCAGAGAAAAGGAAAAGAAAGGTTTTTGCACGGAGTGTAGACAGGTGGGAGGGTTGACGTTGAGTCGTGGGAAATAGGCTGGTGTTGGCGAAAGTTTTCTGCGGACATGAGGACAAGGGCGGAGAACGATGCTATGGAGTAAAGACCGGCTGTGTTTCATGGGCAAGATGAATGCTTTGTTCAATCCAACAAAATGGATCCTTTGCTTGTGACCGGTAATTGTTGACAGCGTTTTGTGCGGTGATCAAACTGTCGAACGATCCGACGATCACATCTTTGTGCCATTCGTCAGCGATGACGAGATACGTGACCCGTTTCGTGGCAACTCTCCCTCGTGCGCTCTGGACAGGCTAGGGGCGGTTGTTTGGGAGGCCCGTCCAGAATAGCTCTCCAGAATGGGTGCTGATTTTCTTTATGTTCCATCGGCGCGAGAGGAACATTGGTTAGAGGTCTTGTCGACGCGTTGGGTTTCTTGGTGTTTGGTGTGGGAAGAAAATGGGCAGAGGGGAAATCTGTTTTCGCGTATTCCGGCAGGAAAAGGTCCGGCGAAAAGGCAAAAAACCGCAGGACAGAAAAGTTTGCCTGCTACCTTTTCGCCTTGTTTTTCCTGCCGGAATGAAGGCAGGTTTTTACATTTTTTTGCCGTTTTTTCTTTGGCTGTTCCAGCAAACGGCGGAGGAGGAGTGCCTTGTTTTAGCTGCTGCTCAAGGCATCGATTACTGTTTGTTTGGTGGCTTTGTAGTCGGCTTTTCCAGAAGGAGACCGGTAGACACTGTCTACAAATACCACGTGCTTGGGGGCTTTATAGCCGGCAAGGTGATTTTTTACGTGTGTAATCAGGTTTGTTTCCATGTTTTCTGCTGGAGGGCCGGAAAGGGTGGAGACGACGGCAGTGATGGCTTGTCCCCATCGTTCGTCATCGATGCCTACGACGACCACGTCTTTCACATTGTCGTAGGTTTTGATGACTTCTTCGACTTCTTCGACGAACACTTTTTCGCCACCGGTATTAATGCATACCGATCCTCGTCCGAGAAGGTTTAGGGTGACTCCGTCTTCTGCGACCTCAGCCCAGTCACCTGGTATGGAGAAGATCTCGCCGTCTACATTAACAAATGTTTTCGCTGATTTTTCTGGGTCTTTGTAATACCCGACAGGCTGTCCGCCTCCGGCGCCAACCATGCCTTGCGCTCCAGGCGCAGTCTCGATTGGTTCAAGGCTTTCATCAAAGAGTCTCGTGTGTGGGGTGACCATGAATTTCCCTGTTTTCATGGTTCCTGCGGCGGTAGTGATTGATGTCCCCATGCCGAGCGCTTCCGAGGAACTGAACGCGTCGGCGATCATAAGGCTGGGCATGAATTCGATCAGACCCTTTTTTGTCTCTTCGCTCCACATGACGCCTGAACTGACCATCATGATGAGAGAGGAGAGGTCGTATTTTTTTTCACTTTCGCGAAGCTCTCGCAGGAGCGGTCGTGCAAAAGTATCGCCTACGATGCTGGCGCCGAAGGGCTTCTCCCGCTCTACTACCGTCCAGAAGTCGGCGGGTTTGAAATGTTTCGTGTCGTCCAGGAATATGGTTGTTCCCCCTCCGAAGAGGCAGGTGAGAGAGGTGAACCAGCCGGTGCCGTGCATGAGCGGGACGCCGACAAGCATGCGGGGAGCAAAGCCGCTTGACAAGGAGTTTTCGAGTTCTTCGAGAGAGGATGGGCCTGCTCCGGCAAGGCCTCCGCCGAGTTTGTCGAGGAGGTCTCCTTGGCGCCACATGACGCCTTTTGGCATTCCGGTAGTGCCGCCAGTGTACAAAAACATGAGGTGGTCTGGTGAACGTTCCGGCCATTGCACATTGGCAGGTGCTGGAATTTCAACGAGAGTGTTGTAGTCGAGTGCGCCGGAGATGCGTTCGTGTGTGGCACCTCCACTGTCGTTGAGAACGAGAACTTCCTTAATTTTCGGGAGTCCTCCCAGGACTTTCGCGAGACGGTCGACAAAATCTTCGTGTACAATAACGAATTCGGTGTCGGCGTTTTCGAGCAGATATTGCAGCTCTTCTTCCATGTAACGGTAGTTCACGTTGACATGGGTGCCTCCTGCCTTGGCGATCGCGAAGACAGTTTCGTTGTACGCCATATGGTTGTACGTGTAAATCGCAACTTTTCCTTGAGGGGAAAGTCCTTTTTCGAGAAAATGTGCACCGAGATTTGTTGCGCGCCGGTTGAGGTCTGCCCAGGAACGCGTTTTTCCTTGGTGACTTATGGCCGGGGCATCTCCCCGGACTTTTGCTGCAGTTTCGAGTACGTCGGCGAAGGTGAGCTGGGCCACGGTCTCCCCTGTCCTTGTCCCAATGTGGCTGATCGTCTTTAGTATCCTCGCCGATTCGCATGCGTTGATGCAACAAAACCAGGTTTTCAAAGATCGTGAGGGAGATTCTGACAGAATGAGAAAAGGGGAGAGCGGCCCTGGGGCAGTTGGGGACGTGACGGCCGAGCAAAGACCGGGAATCAGGTGTTGAGGGCGTATCGAAGGACCAGCGGGGGCGAAGAAGAACGGGCAGGCTGCATGAGGTTTGGGAAACTCATTGGCCGTGTTGCTTTCGCCGCGCCAGAATGGGGGTCTTCCCCGAGTGGCCAATGAGTTTAGTGTTGTCTGCCTAGCGGTGTCTGTTGGGATTGTGTATACCTGGACCAGGCTGCTCGTGGATTACGCGCCCGTATGATGAGATGACGAGAGAGGCATCCATGCAGCCTCAGACGCTTTACGAGAAGATCTGGCAGTCGCACCTGGTTCATTCTGCAGAAGGTGAACCTGACCTTTTGTATGTTGATTTCCATTTGGTACACGAGGTGACTTCGCCACAGGCTTTTGCGGGGCTTCAGCTGTCGGGGCGGAAAATTCGGCGTCCCGAGCGCACGATGGCGGTTCCAGATCACAACGTGCCGACCGTGAATCGTGAGGGAGAATGGTCAGATCCCATTTCGCGTCTCCAGGTTGACACTCTGCGGCAAAATGTGTTGGGCGCGGGAATAGAATATTTTTTTGATATTGACGATGACCGTCAAGGCATTGTGCATGTAGTGGGGCCGGAGCAGGGGTTCACGCATCCTGGTTCGATTCTTGTGTGTGGGGATAGTCATACTGCGACGCACGGTGCATTTGGGGCCTTGGCGTTTGGTATCGGTACTTCTGAAGTGGAACATGTGCTTGCGACGCAGACCTTGCAACAAGTGCGTGTGAAGACTTGCGCTGTCACAGTGGAAGGGACGTTGCCGTTTGGGGTTACGGCAAAAGACTTGATTTTGGTGATCATCCGCGAGCTTGGGACGAGTGGTGGCGCAGGGCATGTGCTCGAGTACCGTGGCGCAACGATTGCCGGTCTTTCCATGGAAGGCCGGATGACTATTTGCAATATGTCGATAGAAGCCGGAGCGCGAGCCGGCATGATTGCTCCTGATGAAAAAACTTTTGCGTACTTAAAGGGGAAGGCGGGTGCTCCTTCTGGTCCTGCTTGGGATGCCGCAGTGGATCGCTGGCGATGTCTTCCAAGTGACCTAGGCGCTTCGTTTGACAAAGAAGTGCAGATTGTTGCGGACACTCTTGCGCCTATGGTGACCTGGGGTACAACTCCTGCGCAAAGCGCGTCGATTGACCAGAGTGTGCCGAAACCTATTGATGGGGCGGACTCCAGTGAGAGTGCCGCAATTACCCAAGCTCTTGACTATATGGGAATCGAGCCAGGGATACCTATCACGGATATCCGCCCTGATGTGGTGTTTATCGGATCGTGTACCAACTCTCGGATTGAGGATCTTCGTGTTGCAGCGGAGGTGGCCCGAGGAAAAAAGGTTGCCGATTCTCTGCATTATGCAATAGTGGTTCCGGGTTCTGGACTTGTAAAGCGGCAAGCGGAAGAAGAAGGACTCGACCGGATTTTTACAGAGGCAGGATTTGAGTGGCGCGATCCTGGTTGTTCCATGTGTCTCGCAATGAACGGGGATCAACTGCGTCCTGGCGAGCGGGCTGCTTCGACGAGCAACCGGAATTTCCAAGGGCGTCAGGGCCCAAGAGGGCGTACTCATTTGATGAGTCCAGCTATGGCGGCTGCTGCCGCGATTTCAGGACATTTTGTTGATGTCAGGGACTTGTAGACCGTTCTTGGCAAGAGGGCAACATATCTTGGTCCTGTTGTCAGGGAGTGAGGGATATCTGCTGGCGAATCTCCGCAGGGTTTTCGGGCTGTGCGTGAATTATGCGGGTTTGTTGGAGGCAGAGGAGAGGTAAAAATGGATCCGTTTCTATCGGTCACATCGAAGTGTCTGCCACTTGACCGGGCCGATGTTGACACCGATCAGATTATTCCTGCGGAGTATCTCAAGCGCATTGAGCGCAGCGGTTTTGGGCAGTTCTTATTTGAAGGGTTGCGTCAAGATCCGGAATTTATCCTTAACAATTCCCAGTATGACGGGGCACATATTCTTCTTGCGGGATCGAATTTTGGTTGCGGCTCCTCGCGGGAACATGCGCCATGGGCGCTTGATGATTATGGGATTCGCGCAATTATTGCCCCGAGTTTCGCTGATATTTTTCGGCAAAACTGTGTGAATGTAGGTATTTGCACAGCGGAGCTTTCTGCTGCTGTTGTCAAACAGTTGATAGAGCGTTCATTGCGGGCACCTGATGCTTTGGTCACCGTTGACCTGCAAGCACAAGAAGTCAGGTCGGATGAAGACGTTTTTTCTTTTTATCCGGAACCATTCGCGAGAGAACGACTGCTTGCCGGTCTCGACCAGGTTGCACTCACGCTGCGGCATGAAGACGAAATTCTCGCGTATGAAGCCGCGCACAATATTGGCTAGGTACTTTTTGTGTGATGCCGCAAGGGTATTTGCTACGAGAGCACTTTAGGAAAGCATGCTGTGTTTGGGGTTCGTGTGATTTCTGGAAGATGCATGACCTGACCTGGTTTGCCGGTCTCTTGTCGGGAGAAGTAACGCAGTAGATTTTCCCACCAGGGAGATCTCCCTGGTGTGTTTGGGTGGGGTTTGAACGAGGAAGGTCCGAGCGGCGGGTTCCTGGGTTATAGGATGCCGAGCAGGTTTCCAATATGGCGCATGGTTTGTCCCCCAGCTTCTTCTGCGATGTTGAGTGCTTTTGGCACGTTGAGATTTTGCATGAGTGCTTGGAGAGCAGCAGCCAGCGCGACTTCGCTATTCTTGGAACGTCCGGCTGCTTTCCAGAGGTTTTCCAGTCTGTTTTCCGCTTCGTCGAGATGACTGAGATCAACTTCCCATGCTTCATCCCACGCGCGATCTGCGAGGAGTAAGCGGATGGCAGTGGGGCGCCATCGTTGGGTTAAGTCTTTTACATAGAGCAAGTTCCCGAGGGACTTGCTCATTTTTTCCCCTTTGTAACAGACGGAGGCGATATGCAACCAGGCGCGAGCAAAGGGGGTCACGCCGGTGAGGGCTTCGCATTGGGCGGTTTCGTATGCATGGTGAGGGAACTTGAGATCACTGCCTCCGGCGTGAATGTCGATGGAATTGCCGAGGAGTGTCATGGACATGGCAGAACACTCGGCGTGCCAGCCTGGACGGCCTTCTCCCCAGGGGGAAGACCAGGACGGTTCTGGAGCGTCGAGTGGGTCGGTGCAGGGGGTGGCTTGCCAGAGGGGGACGTCAAGAGGGTCGTCTTTTTCTGGATCGTCAGGTCTGCCTCCGTGTTTTCGCGCAAGCACTATTGCTTCCTCTCGACTGAGTTTGCCGAGGTAAGGAAGAATATTTTCACCTTTAAAGTAAATAGACCCATTTCGTTGGTATGCGCGGTCTTTTTCAAGCAGACCTTGCGCGAGGGCGACGACTTCTTCGATATAGTCGCGGGATCGTGGTTCGTAGATGGGGCGGGTTACGCCTAGGGCTTCCATGTCTTTTTGGAAACGATAGGTTTGTTCTGTTCCAAGCGCTCGGTAGTCGACTCCTCTTTGGGCTGCTTGGGCGATAATGTCATCGTCTACGTCGGTAATGTTCCGGCACAGATCCACGCGTAGACCACTGGCTTCAAGCACGCGAACAGCAATATCTGTCCAGACGAATGTGGCAGCATGGCCAAGGTGGGTTGTGTCATAAGGGGTGATGCCGCATACGTAAATACGGGCGCGTCCTACAATTGGAAGGGAATGGTCAGAAATCTCGAGACTCATGTCCTAAGTATGGCTTGTCATCCTGTCATTCATTGCACTCTTCACGTGAAACTGGTGTCTTAGTATCTGGACCTGACTGATTGGGCGAGAAGAGTGGTGTTCTATCGTGACTTTATGCAGTTTCTTTCGTGTGTAACCGAAGGTATTTCTGTTATAGGGTAAGGGGTGCTCTTGTCCTTTGGAAGAGACAAAATGTGGGTTTGTGTTGAGATTTTCCTCTGGGTTTACTGGAAGCCGTGAGATGTATGAGAAAAATGTTGACCGAGACGCGTGTGGTATCGGGTTCGTAGCAGATACGCAGGGTCAAGCGAGACCTGAGATCCTGGAATTGGCGTTGGAAGGTCTGCGTGGTGTCGGACATCGTGGCGCTATGGCTGCGGATGCCAAAACTTCTGATGGAGCCGGACTTCTTCTGCCTTTTCCCCAGGAGATGTTTTGTAGTTTGCTGTGTGAAGCGCGTGAAGAAGAAGGAGAAGCAGCGGTTTCTTTGGATGAGAGACCAGTGGGTGTGGCGATGGTTTTTCTGTCTTCGGACGCGGGACGCTTGGGAGATATTTCTCGTCTTCGGGCCCGCGAGGCTTTGGAAGCGGCGTGTGTTGCGGAAGGACTCGAAGTACTGGGGTGGCGTTCTGTTCCTGTGGAGATTGACCGGCTTGGCCGTCTTGCGCGTTGTTCTGCCCCCTCTTTTGAGCAGATGTTTTTTCGTGTGACGCAGCTCGGTGTCTCAGAAGAAAGAGCGGAGATCCGTGCATATTGCGCACGTAAGCGGGCCGAGTGTGTAATGCGAGGATGTGGGCACCGTTTTTATGTGGCATCCATGTCATTTCATACGATTGTGTATAAAGCATTGTCTCCTGGAGATGCCCTCGCTACTTTTTATCCGGACCTGCGAGATGAGCGGTTTTCAGTGGAATTTGGAATCTTCCACATGCGTTTTAGTACGAATACTGCTCCTTCTTGGGAGCGGGCACAACCCTATCGTCACCTCTGTCATAACGGCGAGATTAATGCGATTACCGGCAACCATAATCGAATGATTGCTCGAGAAGGATCACTTGGATTTCCGTCTTATATTCAAGATGAAAGCGTGCTGATTCCTGTATTGGATCCGGAAACTTCTGATTCCGGAAAGCTCGATGCCACTGTGGAACTGTTGGTCAGAGGAGGGAGGTCTGTCGAACATGCCATGCTGATGTTGCTTCCTGAAGCCTGGGAAGTCGCTGAAGACCTTCCGCCTGCAGTGATCGATTTCTATCGGTATCACGCTTGTGTAATGGAGCCCTGGGATGGCCCTGCTGGAGTAATTGCGACGGACGGGCGAAAAGTGGTGGCACGCCTTGATCGTAATGGTTTGCGGCCTTTACGCTTGTCTGTTGCGGATAATTCAGTTATCGTGGTGTGCTCTGAAGTCGGGGCAGTCGATCTGTCGGAGCGAAAGAGCGTACGTCGAGGTCGTCTTGGTCCCGGAGAGATGCTTCTTGTGCATTCTACTGCCCCGCATGTGGCCGTTCCTGCTCTCCCTGGCCAGAGTGCTGCCTTACAGCAAAGGACGCCGGCGGTTTCTGCTCCCGGTGTTTTTTATGATCAAGAAGTGAAAGACCGTCTTGCAGAGGCTGTGCCCTACGGCAAATGGGTTGAAGCTGGTCTTATGCAGAAACCCGTTGTGGAGCGGCTGTACGAAACACGTGCCGACTTGTTGGAACGTCAAGCTGTATATGGTTATACAACTGAAGATTTGTCTGTCATCCTGAAGACAATGGTGTTAGAGGGTAAGGAACCTGTTTTCGCGATGGGGGACGATACTCCTCTTCCGAATTTTTCTTCTTTTTCCCGTCCTATCCATCATTACCTAAAACAGGCGTTTGCGCAGGTCACTAATCCTCCTATTGACCATATTCGTGAACGACTTGTCATGAGTCTTCGTACCTGTCTTGGTCCGCGGGATGCCCTCCTTTCAGAGCGTCTTGAAGCGGCGCAGCTCGTGGAAAGCTCAACTTTTTTCCTTTCGCCCAGTGGAGTGAAATGGTTGACTGATCCTGCGACGCGGCCCTTTGAAGCGGCGGTGCTTGATGCCACTTTTCAGGTGTCTGCGGGAGAGGAGGGCATGCGGGCAGCTGTCCTGTCAGTATGCGACGAAGCTGTACAAGCGATCCATGGCGGAGTCGGCATTCTCGTTTTAACTGACATGGGGTACGATCGAGAGCGAGTACCGATTCCGATTTTGCTTGTGCTTGGTGCAGTCCAACATCATCTTGTGCAGCAAGGACTGCGCATGCGTGTCAGCCTCATTGTCGATACTGACGAGGTGCGAGATTCCCACCATATGGCGGCATTGTTGGGCTATGGGGCAGATGCTGTGTGTCCTCGCCTCGCTCTTGAATCTGTTGTTACGATATCGGATGCAGGCGGGGTCGGACATGATATGACGGCTGGTCTTGCGCAAGAACGTTTTCAGGCTGCCATAGAAGATGGTGTCCGAAAAATCATGTCAAAGATGGGCATCTCTACGGTTGACTCGTATCGGGGTGCACAGATTTTTGAGGCGATTGGACTCGGGCAAGACGTCATGGAACTCTGTTTTTCCGGAACCCCGTCGCGCCTTGGCGGCATTTCTTTACAACAAATCGCGTCCGAAGTGCTGGAACGGCACGCGAGTGCCCTGTACGACAGCAGCCGCCTCGTTTCCCCAGGGCTGTTTCGTTATCGCCGGACGGGTGAATATCACGCCAATAACCCTGAAGTAGTGGAGCGTCTGCACCAAGCCATTGGATTTGTGTCTGATCGAGAAAAGACAAGTACCCAAGAGAAGAAACAGCGTATTGCTATCAGTGTTGCGCGTTCAGCACGCCAAGAGGCAGGCAACAGCGAAGAATCTGTGGCAGCAACGACTGCCATTGTGCAAGATGACATGCGAAAAAAGCGGATTTTGCGAAGAAAAGACGAAAGAGGTCAGCAGCCGGAGGACCTTTTCCCGCTTCCAGACCCCCCGCGTATGGGAGAGATTGCGACAGCGCACAAACTCCAGGCGTCGGTGCGGGTCGGGGACATTGCTTTGTATGAAGAGTTTGCTTCCCTTGTGAATGGACGTCCCCCAACAGAGGTCCATGATCTGTTGGAGTTTGCCAAGGTCGAGCATCCCTTGTCTGTGACGGCAGTAGCTCCTGCTTCTCATATTTTGCGGCGTTTTTCGACAGGAGCGATGTCGCATGGGGCTTTGTCACGTGAGGCACATGAGACGTTGGCGTTGGCGATGAATATGGTCGGGGGACGTTCGAATTGTGGCGAAGGGGGAGAAGCACGAGATCGGTTTTTTACGAAAGGGACGGCGCGGGACCGCAACTCTGCGATCAAACAGATTGCGTCAGGTCGGTTTGGGGTGACCCCAGAATATTGTGTGTACGCGGATGAGATCCAGATCAAGATGGCACAGGGATCGAAGCCTGGAGAGGGCGGACAGATTCCTGGTCATAAAGTGACAGAAGAGATTGCGCGTTTGCGCCGTACCCAGCCGGGTGTGACCTTGATCTCTCCTCCTCCCCATCATGACATTTATTCGATCGAAGACCTTGCACAGCTGATTTTCGATCTGAAACAGGTGAATAAATGGGCCGAAGTGGCGGTGAAACTTGTGTCGGTGTATGGGGTGGGGACAATCGCTGCGGGTGTGGTAAAAGCCTTTGCTGATGCTGTGCATATTTCGGGCTGCACTGGTGGCACAGGGGCGAGCGCGCTGAGCTCAATCAAACATGCAGGCATGCCTTGGGAGTTGGGGCTGGCGGAAGCACATCAGGTTTTGACCGACCGAGGGTTGCGTAACCGAGTTCGTTTGTCTGTGGATGGAGGCTTTAAAACCGGACGAGACGTGGTGATTGCTGCGTTGCTTGGTGCCGATGAGTTTGCTTTTGGAACGGCAGCCTTGATTGCCGAAGGGTGTATCATGGTACGGGCTTGTAACCGCGATACTTGTCCGGCAGGTATCGCGACGCAGCGTCCGCATCTGCGTTCCAAATTTGCCGGCACTCCTGAAATGGTTGCTTTTTATATGGAGTGTGTGGCTGGGGAAGTACGCAGCATACTGGCTTCTCTGGGTCTCTCCTCCCTTGAGGAGGCGACAGGTAGAACCGATCTGCTGTGGAGACGGTTTACGGGAGATCCTCGCATTGACGCTTTCGATGTGTCTCCTCTTTTGAATGTACAGCCGTATCACGACTTGCGGGAAGTGGATGGCTTTACGGGCGAGGTGCCCATTGAACGACGCCGGTCGATGCTTGGTGACCAGCTGGCTGCAGACGCCTTTCGTCCGCTTTGGGAAGGAGACAAAAGTCATTTCTCCTATAAGATTCGAAACAGTGATCGCACGGTGGGAGCGGCCCTTGGCGGGGCGGTTGCTCTGGAGTTTGGCGAAGACACTCCACCTGGCCATGTGACGGTTCAGTTTGATGGATCTGCTGGTCAGAGCTTTGGGGCTTTTCTGACGCGGGGAGTTGAACTCGTTCTTACCGGGGAAGCGAACGACTATGTGGGCAAAGCCATGACCGGGGGGAGGATCGTGATTCGCCCGCCGCAAAATGATGCTGGAGACCCCTGTCTTATGGGGAACACCGTTTTGTACGGGGCGACAGGCGGACAACTTTTTTGTGCTGGTTCCGCAGGGGAGCGTTTCGCTGTGCGCAATAGTGGCGCTATCGCTGTTGTTGAAGGAGTGGGACTGCACTGTGCTGAGTACATGACAGGCGGGACGATTCTTGTGCTTGGTTCTGTGGGGGCGAATATGGGAGCAGGGATGACAGGGGGAGAAATCTTTATTCACGGGATGGACCAGACGCTGTTCTCGAAAGTTAATTTTTCGCTTGTGCGTCTTGTGCGTCCTGATTTTGCGGCTTTGCAACGAGTGCGGAGTCTACTCGAGTGTCACTTTGATCTGACTGCTTCCGTGCGGGCGGAGGCAATTCTCGCAGAATGGGAGAGGGAATCGCGAGAGTTCCATTGGGCACTTCCTGTGAATGAAGTGGATCGGACGAGCTTGTCGGTCTCGCAGAATACTCCTGCAAACGCGTGAAGCGAACGCCCGAACTCAGGGGTGAAGTGAGGAGTAAAGCCAGGGGTGAGAGGTCATGTGCAGGGGCCGATGTTTTGTGTTTGGCAGTTGGATGATGGGGCAGTAGTCGCAAGGTTGTTCGGTAGGTTGTTCG
>DEIU01000050.1:49252-66605 GCA_002352645.1 Acidimicrobiia bacterium UBA2766
AGGTTGTTCGGTAGGTTGTTCGTTTGCTGTAGATGGGTTGCCGGCGAATCGGGAACTGTGCACGACCTATGACTGCTGGCATGTAGGGCAGAAGTGTGTGGCGGATCCGCCCCGCTGCCGGCGCTCTATGGGAGTGCTGCAACGGGGGCAGGGGTACCCTGTTCTTTGATATACATCGAGTTGGAGTGCGAACCAGCCTTTTTCTTCGTTGACTCCCCTGTAAAGTCCGTCTTTTGCGCTTGTTCCGCCTGCAACAATGGCTTCTTTGAGGACGGAACGAATGTGGAATGATAATGTTTCGGCATCTTTTTTACTCAAGTGTCCTGCGGGACGGTCCCAGCGCATTTTTGCGCGCCATAGGGCCTCGTCAGAGTAAATATTGCCAATTCCTGCGATGAGATGTTGGTTACAGAGGGCTGCTTTTAGCGTTCCTTTGCGTCCTTGAAAGGCGGAGAAGAGCGTCTCGGTACTGATATTGAGTGCGTCAGGACCAAGGCGAGCGCGGAGTGTTTTGCCTGTTTCTGGTGTGAAAATCAGGAATTCGGCGAATCGGCGGGTGTCAACAAATGACACGCGGTATGCATCTGAAAGAAGGAGGGTGGCGCGCAGGTGCGATAAATCGTGTCGTTCGTGTGTGGCGGAATTTTCAGTTTTGTCGACAAGGAATTTCCCTGACATGCGCAGGTGAGCGGCAAGAATTGTGCCTGTGCTAAGGTGTGGACTGTCGAGCGGACAGAAAAGCCATTTGCCCTGTCTTTCTACAGAAATAATGCGAGTTTTCTCAAGAGCTGGGGTAGGGTCCTGGCCGGTACGACGCCAGAGGCGAGAGTCGTGCACGAAAACTTTTTGCACGATTCGATTTGGAAGGACGGCTGCAAGGCCTTTGCGGATAGTTTCAACTTCGGGAAGTTCGGGCACAATGGGATTGTAGAGCACTTGGCTAGATTTTGTGTCTTCCTAGGAGATGCTCCAAAGGCGGGCTTTTTTCTAGGCAGTTCGGGTATTATTCGGAGTGGATCAGGAACGTCGGGAGAGGGGCGTTTAGAGTGGTACGGCTGATATGTCGTGATGCCCTTGTTTTTGACGATCTGCTTCATTGTCAGGCAAAGAGTGGCAAAACTGCGGTATTGCTATCCGTATGTTTTCGAAAAGCGGGAAGCGTTTGCCCTGTATTGGGGCGGATGGGTTTTACGCGTGGAGCCATGCAGCTAACCTGTCCCGCGTTCTGGGTTTTTGGTTTTCTCTAGCCAGAGTATCCGGTGATCTGCTGAACGAGATCTGCTCGACAAGAATCTGCTCGACAAGGTGGATATCCTTCCCAAGTGGTTAGCGTCTCGTCGCGAGATTATGTGAATAACGGTTGCGAAGAGAGTTTCTTACCGCGCCGTTCTTTCGGAGCATCGGCGAACAATGGTGTTCGCAACAGAAAGTGAGATACAACGTCGTGTCGAATCAGACCACGACTTCGCAGGCACCTGCCAGTGAAGTCAAGGATGAGATTGTCGTCCGATTTGCTGGAGACTCGGGTGACGGCATGCAGCTTGCCGGGGACCGTTTCACTATAGAGTCCGCGGTCTTGGGAAATGACCTGGTGACATTTCCCAATTATCCCGCAGAGATCCGTGCTCCTGCCGGGACTCTTGCTGGAGTTTCTTCCTTCCAGGTGCACTTCGGTGACCATGAGGTATTGACTCCAGGGGACCGGCCTACGGCTCTTGTGGCAATGAACCCTGCTGCCTTGCTGAGTAATGTGAATGATCTTGACAAAGGGGCAATGCTCATTGTCAACGAGGATGCTTTTGATGAGCGAAACCTGAAAAAAGCGGGTTACTCATCGAATCCTCTTGAAGATGATACACTGGCAGATTTCAAGCTTGTGCGTGTTCCAATGACCAGGCTTACTGTAGAAGCGGCGAAGGGTTTGGGAGCGAAGGGACGGGAAGCGCAACGGTCGAAAAATTTCTTCGCTTTGGGTTTCGTTTCGTGGATGTTCACTCGCCCTATTGAGCCGACCATCGAGTGGACAAAACAAAAATTTGGAAAGAGCCCGTCGGTTGTCGAGGTGAACTTGGCAGCTTTGAAAGCCGGGTATAATTTTGCTGAGACAGCGGAAGTCATCGGACATCGTTACGATGTTCCTTCTGCTCAGCTGAAACCCGGAACGTACCGATCGATTCAGGGAAATCCTGCGACAGCATATGGCTTGATCGCTGCTGCGCATCTTTCAAAGTTGCCACTTCTATACGCTAGCTATCCAATTACGCCTGCCTCGGATATTCTTCATGAGCTTGCCCGTCATAAGAATTTTGGCGTGCGAACTCTTCAAGCCGAAGACGAGATTGCCGCCATTTGTATGGCGATTGGGGCTTCTTTTGCGGGGCAACTTGGCGTCACCGCCACATCAGGACCGGGTGTGGCGCTGAAAGGTGAAGCCCTCGGCCTTGCTCTCCATCTGGAACTCCCGCTTGTGCTGATTGACGTGCAACGTGGGGGGCCCTCAACGGGTCTTCCCACAAAAACGGAGCAGTCAGACCTGTTGATGGCGATGTTCGGGCGTCATGGGGATTCGCCTGTGCCCGTCCTTGCGGCACAGACACCGAGTGACTGTTTCTATCTTGCGATGGAGGCCGTGCGCATCACGACGAAGTACATGACGCCGGTCATTCTGTTGACAGATGGTTATCTGGCGAACGGTTCTGAGCCATGGCTTTTGCCGAATGTAGAAGATCTCCCGGAGATGCCAGTACATTTCGCCACGGCTCCCAACCATGTGGATGAGAATGACGAGGCAGTTTTTTGGCCCTACCTTCGTGATGAAAACCTGTCACGACCTTGGGGAATCCCAGGAACTCCCGGGCTTGAACACCGTATCGGCGGGCTTGAGAAACAGGATGGTACTGGTAATATCAGTTACGATCCTGATAACCACCAGTATATGGTTCTCACACGTGTGAAAAAGGTGCAGGGTATCGCAAATGATATTCCTCCGCTGGAAGTGAACGACCCTACCGGCGACGCGGAACTCCTGGTAGTTAGCTGGGGTTCCACATTTGGCGCTGTGCGCCAAGGAGTTTGCCAAGCTCGTGAGAAGGGCGCCAAGGTTGCGCACGCTCACTTCCGTTACCTCAATCCTTTCCCCGCAAATACAGCGGAAGTGTTGCGTTCTCACTCCAAAATACTTGTCCCCGAAATGAACACCGGCCATTTGCTTCGGCTTCTACGTGCTGATTTTCTGGTCGATGCGCAAGGGTTTAACAAAATTGCTGGTCTGCCATTCATGATCGCTGAGATCGAGGCAAAGATTTGGGAGATGATCTGACATGGTCCAGGCAACCCCGGTGAAACTCACCCGTAAGGATTACCAGTCTGATCAGGAAGTCCGATGGTGCCCTGGTTGTGGGGACTACACTATTTTGGCTTCTGTGCAAAACTTTCTGGCGGAGATAGCGGCTGACCGCTCGAAAACGGTCTTCATTTCGGGGATCGGTTGTTCTAGCCGGTTTCCCTATTACATCAACACGTATGGCATGCACAGCATCCACGGTCGTGCTCCTGCGATTGCCACAGCAATCGCTGTAGCCCGTCCTGACCTTGACGTATGGGTGATTACCGGAGACGGGGACGCTCTTTCGATTGGCGGGAATCATCTGATTCACATGATGCGCCGTAATGTGAATGTGAAAGTTCTTCTCTTTAACAATCAGATTTACGGCCTCACCAAGGGGCAGTATTCACCGACAAGCGAAATGGGAAAGATTACAAAATCTAGTCCTATGGGATCTGTGGACTACCCATTTTCACCTGTGAGTTTGGCTCTTGGGGCCGAGGCGACTTTTGTTGCACGGACTATGGATATGGACCGTCCACATACACTCGAAGTGTTGCGGGCGGCGCATGAGCACCGAGGCACATCTTTCGTTGAGATTTACCAGAACTGCAACGTTTTCAACGACAAGGCATTTGATGCTGTCGTTTCGAAGTCGACACGTGATGCCAACCAAATTCGTCTTACAGATGGCAAGCCCATTCGTTTTGGTGTGGAGAATGAGCGAGGTGTGATATTTACGCCAGAAGGGGTCGCGAAAATTGTTGATGTGGCCGATGTAGGTGAAGACGCCATTGCGGTGCATCGGGCAGATCGTCTTGATCCAAGCCAGGCGTTTGCGTTGAGCCGTCTTGCGCACACTCCTGTTGGCCCCACGCCTTTGGGAATTTTTCGGTCTGTACAGCGTCAAACTTATGGTCAAGTGGTACAGCAACAGCTGATTGATGCGAGAGAACGGCAAGGTCCGGGCGATCTTGCGGCGCTTTTCGCTTCAGGTGGTACTTGGGAAGTGACCTGATTTTTTTAGGGCCAACGGGAATCCGTTGGCCCTAGCCTTGTCTCTGATGGACTCTTCCGCTTCTTTTCACTCGAACGAAGTACTCCCGGCGAACAGGGAAAATGAAGCCCGATTCCCTGTAGCTCATTCGCGGCGTTGGGTACTGGTCCTTTTTTGTTTTGCACTTATAAGCGCTGGTGTGTACGGATGGTTTTTGGCAATGCGCTGGCATGATCGTGCCGAGATTGCGGAAAATGAGTTCCGTCGTATTGCTGTCGCCTTCGAAGCGAACGAAAAGACGCTACAGGTTCTTGAAGACTGGCAAGAGGGCCTTGCCGCTGCAAAAGCCGCTGTTGAAGACGAACAGATCATGCTCAAACAAGTGAATCAGAATCTTGTGGGTGTGACGCGGGATCTCAATGCCGAGGCTCGGCAACTTGCTCAGATTGCGACTGCTTATCGTGATTGTGCACAGGGATATGCTGTGGTGGTCAGGGATATGACGAACAATGATGTGAGCAGGAAAACGCAAAAGCAAGCTGACAAAGCCGTTGAGCAGTGTCAGCTTGGGCATCGTCTTGCTGAGCGATTGTCTGGATTGTGAATGACCGATTGCAGGGAGAGCAGTGGTATTCGCACCTCTCGCATGTTCCCGTGTCCCTGAAAGGGAGGAGCATGCAGGCAGGCAAACTGCTGTGGTGGTGTGCTTTTACCGTTGTTCTCACGTGTGTTGGAGGAGGTCTCGCTGCCTGTTCTCTGTTTGCGTATGACGATGAGATTCCTGCCTACGGTCGTACAGATGAATTGTTAGTGGGTTTGCCGCTTCGGGAAGCCAAACAGGTGACTGTGCGAGTGCGAAATTTTGGTTGTAACGCTGTTTCTGTGGGATCCGGCGTGATTGCTGCCCCCGATCTTTTGTTGACGAACGCCCATGTGATTGCAGGCGCGGAAGAAGTTGAAATCACCCTATGGGATGGGGAGACTTTTGCTGCGAGTGTGCTCGATGCAACCGTGACGGAGGATTTGGCTCTTGTGCGAGTGGAAGGGGACCTCACTGGAGGTGGTCGTGCTGCTATTGCCCGCTTCGCGATATCAGACCCCCTGGATGGCACTTTTCTTTTTGTTGTTGGTTATCCTGGGGGCGGCAGGCTTCGTAAAAGTACGGGCTCCCTGCTTGAATACCGAGAAGTTGACGGAGTTCGTAGTCTCGTCATGAGTAATGAAGTGGCACCTGGTAATTCAGGGGGGCCTGTTTTTGATGAGAATGCGCGTGTTGTCGGTATTGTGCGGGCATTGTTGGAGTCTGGCCAAGGGTTGGCCATTCCTGTAGGAATTGTGGATGAAGTGCAGCGTCGTTTGGTCGAAGAACCAGGAACTGCTCAGATCCCGTCTTGTAAGGATTTTGCACGATAAAGCAGGCAATGATGTTTCTGCGTAGGTGAGAGAAAACCGACTTCAGATTTGTTTGCCATGTGGTTGACGGCAGATCTCTTGGCTGGATATCCGGTGGATCTGGGATTGTCTTTCGGGGGTTGGAAAACAGACTTCGATGCTGAGGCCGATTTGATCCTGAGACCGAGAAAACGGAAAGCAATTGCGTGGAAGTGGGATGTCCTATCCGGTCAGGGTGCGCAGGAAAAAATTGTCGGAGTTGCAGGTTTTTGTCGGGAGGCTGAAATGGCAGATTTCGTGTCAGATACGGTGCGGATCGCGCGGGCGCGTGAGGATGTATTGCACCGACTTACCTATTGGGCAAATAGCTCGTCAGGTAGCATAAAACACTCAGAGATTTTGGAAGGCGAACGGAACGCCGATGCAACAGTGCTCTATGAAGTGGAGGGGTTCGGCGCGTCGATTGTGTACACCTTGTCGTATCATATCAATCCTCCTGGAGAAATAACCCACACGCTGGTCGATTCGAAGATGCTAAAACGCCTTGACGGTGTGTACGAACTCGTCGATCTAGGCGATGGTTCGACAGAATGCACATACCGACTAGAGGCAGATCTCAAAGTCCCTCTTCCCAAGAAAATGAAGGATGCTATTGCCGGCAAAATCATCGAAGGGGCGTTGCACGGTCTGAAAGAAGGAATGGAAACAGAAGGCGAAGATGCCTAATCTGCTCCGGCCTCTGCCTGCTTCTTCTTCCCGGCTCGGCGCCGATTTTGTGGATGTTGGGCGTTTTCGCGAGGTAATGAAGCGGCATCCGCGAGTTGTAGAGCGGGTGTTTACGGAAAGTGAACGTGCGTATTGCCAGAGGAAAGCTGATCCGACCCTGCATTTTGCTGCCCGTTTTGCGGTAAAAGAAGCTGTACGTAAGGCACTTGGTCGTGCCTGCGCGTGGCATGCCGTTGAAGTATGTAAATTAGAAACGGGAGCGCCTTCTCTTGCTGTAGATCCAGAGTTGAGAACTGCTGACGGGCAGTATCCGGTGACAGCGTCTGTGAGTATCACGCATGATGGGGGCTTTGCCTTTGCTGTTGTGCTGTTTGACCTCTCAGAAATCGGAAAAACCCTAGGTGTTGCGTCTTTTTAATGGCCGTTTTTTTGCCGACCTTTTCTCTGATTGAGAGGGAGAAGGTTATGCATGTGGTGGAGATTGGGTGTCTGGGTTGGGTGCTGTGTCGGGAGTATTTGTACTTTCGGAAAATGCTGGAGATATGCCAGTTTCTTCCGGTACTGTTTCGTGCTGATTTTTTTCCTGAGGTGACACTTGAGCGGGGAATGTCGCAGCTGGGAGAGGAGTATCTGGAGGCGTGTGGGGAGGTAGTGGGGTGCTGTTTGCCGTTTGTTGGGTGTTTTGGGAAGTGGAGGAACTGCTCTCTTCGGGATTTTGTAGATGCGGGATACTCCCGGGGAGAGGTTCTTGTTGGGGAGATGGGTTTTCTTCCTCCTGATTAGGCCGGCGGGAGCCTGCAGTTTCGGCTTCCCATTTTGAGTGTTGGATTCTGTAGATGGCGAGATCGAGCTCATAAAGATCATGTACGAGCTTTTTCACAGCGTTTGGAGGAGGAAGGGTACCGCATTGTTCTTGGTAAGTGAGGTAGCCGAGTTTTTTAGCAAGCACATCCATCTGGTGCCGGTACTGCATTTCGTCGAGTTTTACTGATCCTTGGTCAGCTATGTTTTTTACTGTGTCCCAAAAAGCCACTGGGCTGTTCCTTTGTAGTGGGAAGCGATTTTTTCTTTACATCGTATGTCAGAGTGTCGATGAAAGGGGAGGGCCATTGTGAGGACGCGGTATTTTTGCGAAGTTGGCATTTTTGCGCTGACTTCGCTGCCGGAGGAGAGATTCCATGTCGGTAGCCGAGACCAGCTTGATGCGGGCACTTGGGCAGGGGATCGAAGGCTTAGGCCAGATTTGGTATCGCCTTGATCGGCCTGAAATTTCTCTACCTTGTAAAGAAGCCGGGCTGGCTGTTCCGGCTGAAGCATATGTGGCGGCACGTGTTGCTCCGATGGGAAGCACTCCAATAGAGGCCCTTTCCTCATTGTTTGGTTTTTTACCGATTGTTCTTGTGGAAGGGGCAATCCGGACAGCACGTGAAAAAGTGGATTTCGCAGTTTTTGCGAGGCAGTACCAGGACGGCGTCTCTCTTTTTGCCGATTACTGTTGGGCTGAGCGTCCAGAAACCTCTTTTTTGGCGGAGGTGCTGCGTATTGCGGTCGAGCGGGCGGATTTCGATGGTCGTCCCTTGGCTGCTGCATGTAAAGCGGTGCCTTCTCCGCTTTCCATCGCAGGACAACTGGCATGGGCGGCTAATGTGCTGCGAGAGCACAGATTTGCGGGACATGTGTTCGCGGTAACAGGCGCAGGTCTCTCGGGACCTGCGGCGCTTGTGCTGTCGCAGATGTGGGGTGGTCTTTCTCCCTTTGGGCACCCTTTGATGAGTTTCTGGGAGGTCGATCCCAACAGGATATTTCAGGAACTTGCCGCAGGGGGATACATAGAGAACGGTTTGCTTACAAAACGTGGTATTCAAGTGCAAGAAGATATCGACTTGCTTGTTGATGCATTTTCCGCGTCGGCATGGAAGGGTATAAGCGCCCGGGAAGCAGAACATGTGGTGGCGGCGTTGGGACAGCTCTCCGCGAGGGGAGAGGGGATGCCACAGCCTGTCTGATGCTGCGAATCTGTTTGGCCCTGGTCAGGGTGTGAGGGGTCTGGCGGGGTGGCTTGGCCGGTCGTGGGGTGGCTATTGCGGGGTAGCCATCTGAAAATGGCCCGCAGAAGAGAGATCAGGGGCATTCGGTCTTGTCGACCTGGAAGATGTGGGTGTTCCCATCTCTGTGGTCAAGAATGTAGAGTGCCGGGTTTTCTTTTGCCCATTGTGCCTCTTCTGGTTCGACTCCGTCACCGCCGAGTTCCTCAATCGCAGTTTCGATCTCCTCTTTGGAAGTTCCCGCTCTTTCGAGGAGTTCTTCGTCGTCAATTTGGGCAATGAGGATGTCGTCTCGGGCAACAACCCAGTCAACTGCATGTGTGCATGTCCAGGTATAGAACTCTTGTGCTGTTGCAAAAGCACGCGGAGTTCCCGCGTGCTTGTCGGTTTTGGCGGAGAGAAGAACCTTGTTTTGGAGTTTGGAGCCATAAAGGGGGTAGTTGTGGGCGAGGCCTGAATGGGCGATAGTGACGCCTTCGGGGTGTTCCGCTTCGAGTTTTGGTATGAGATATTGGAAGGCAGCTCGTCCGTAGTCGTTATTGACAAAGCCGAAACGCTGGTCGATGGAGAAGTGGTGGGCAGAGAAAGCTCCGGCGAGGCTTCCGGTTGCCAAAATGACGACCCCGGCCCTATTCACAAGTGGCTGGGTGAAATCTATTGTGCGTATGAGCGAGAAGGCAGTGAAGCCGGCAGCTGTCGCAAGTACTCCAAGGACAAGACCTTGCAAAAGGGTTTCCGCGGGAAGAGGGCCGCCGAAGGGGAGGCCAAGGAATCGCAGTCCGAGATGGGCAAGGTTTGAGAGCACAAGAATGAAAGCGAGTGTTTGTCCGCGTGAGGGACGGGTTGTGGCCGTCGCAGTGATTGCACCAATAACGCCGAACGCCAGAAAAGGTATGGCATAGCGGATATTCGGAGCAAAGAGCGCGGGAAGTCCTTCTGGTCCTCCTGCGCTGGTGGGAGTGATGAGATATGCGATGAAAGAGAGAAAAGGCAGGACCCAGGCAACAAGGAGGAAACCATCGGGGCGATCGGATGCCTGGGAAGAACGGATTGCCCAGAAAGGCAGGACAAAGAGAGCAGCGACGGCGATGGCACCTCCAACCCAGGTGAGTAGGGGCCAGGACATAAGAATCCAGCGATGAAAATCAAGCTGGATGAGATAGTCCAAGATGGTGAAGTCGATGCTCTCTGCAGGAACTGGCCCGTAGGCCATTTGTTCTCCAAGCAGGCTGACGGGATACAGAGGACTTCCGGTTTGTAGCCAATTGCGAAGATACCAGAATGAGCCGGCGGTTGCAGTGGCCAGGGCCATCACGCTGAAAACCCTTGCGACCTGGGTGGAAGATATCTCTTTGTGGCGAGCTAGCCAGAGCATTCCCATCAGGAATAAGAAGCCGATCAGGAGCGCCTGCGGGAGGGCAATGTATTTTGATCCTGCTGCGAGCCCGAGGCATAGGCCTCCCATCGCGGCATCTTTTGTGTGACGTTCATCTCGGTATCCGAGAAAGTAGAACACTCCAAGAAGAAGGAAGGCGCTCACCGCCAGGTCCACTTGTCCCGAGCGGATTTGAGATCCCCAAATGGTGGGAAGAGTTACGAAACCTACGCCTGTAAGGGTGCCAGTGAGAATATTCCCACCGAGCCGCCGTACGACCCCGGCGACTGCAGCGATTGCCAGTCCGAAAAATACCCAGGAGACCAAGGAGATGAGGAAGTCCTGCTGAAACCAGATCACAGTCCAAAGATGGGTGAGTTCTATGTTGGAGGGGTAGTACCACGCGTAGTTGCCGATGCCAAAGGTGACAGGGGTTGTAAGGTCGGTGGCGGCGATCCATTCTGCAACAAGCGGATAGTGATATTGCAGCGTATCTAGCCCTGTGGTGGGGCGACCAAGCGTGACCGCAAGCATGCCTGTCCCAAATACTGCCAAAGCCAGCGTGACCCAGGGAGGAAGAAGCCAGCGGAAAAAACCTGTCACAGTGGGTTTCGGAACAAAACGCCAGGCAATCCCGGCGAGGAAGACAGCCCCCACGAGGAGAAAGCCAGGACGCAGTAGGCCCACACTTCCAAAAAGGTGAGAGAGCAGCACGACTTCGAGAACAGCGATTACCGCAGCGTCAAGGAGGCGGGTCCAAGGCCTGTCCGGATGAAGCCAAAGGCTGACGCGATGGGCTGCGAAGAGCACAGCACCTGTTGCCAATAAGAAAAAAAGAGTGTTAATTATCACGATGCTTTTGGTCTGTGTTTCTGAAGTTCTGGGCTATTGCATACACGGTTTGCAAGGAAAACCAAAAAACCAGACAGGAAATGGCCCCTGCTCAATTAATTTTCGGGCCGTTTCCAAAACCCCATAAAACGAGATGCGGTCGGCAACTCCCCTGAAAAGATAAAGATATCGATGCAGACTTCGAGATAGCGAAGTCTGCTCCTGCCATGGCACAACCCGTCGGCATGTTGGTTTCTTGAAAGCGACGGGCACAATGCGACGGTTTCTCGTGCGTTATCCAACAGAAACGCCACAATGACAACGAAACGAAACAGCGAATGAGTGACACCCGCCTTGAGAGCGAGGGAATGAGAGCGAGGACAGATGTCAGGTGAAGGCGAACTTGACGCCGTCCAGGCGAGCCCCATTGCGAACTCGATGACAGGATCTGTAACGAATTCCGGAACGGAGCTCGACGAGACTTTTATGCGGCGTGCGATCGACCTGGCGGAGCGGGCGCGAGGACACACATCTCCAAACCCGCAGGTCGGTTCGGTAGTTCTCGATAAAACGGGAATAGTTGTGGGAGAAGGCCGGCACCGAAAAGCCGGCACTCCTCACGCGGAACGAGAAGCTCTCTTACAGGCGGGAGAACGCGCGCGTGGAGGTACTCTCTACGTGACCCTGGAACCCTGTTGTCACCAAGGGCGTACACCACCCTGTGTGGAAGCAGTCCTCGCCTCGGGAGTGCAACGCGTGGTTGTTGCCCAGCTTGACCCCGACGAGCATGTCGCAGGTCGTTCAATAGACCTTCTCCGGAAAAAAGGTCTGCAAGTAGACCTCGGGGTGTGTGCTGCCGAAGCGACAGCCCAAATCGATGCCTACTTGCACCACCGGCGAACGGGATATCCGCTTGTCGTTCTGAAGACGGCAGTGACTGTTGATGGGCGGATTGCTGCTCCTGATGGTTCTTCGAAATGGATCACTGGAAAAGAAGCGCGTGCAGACGTACACCGTCTCCGGCACGATAGCGATGCTGTTCTCGTAGGATCCGGGACCGTCCTTGCCGATGATCCCCAGCTCACAGTGCGGATCCCTGCTCTTGCCCACGAAGATTGCGTGCAGCCTTTGCGCGTCGTCGTCGATGCACGCGGGCGTGTGCCCTCAGATGCAGCCCTTCTGTGCGCGCCAGGGGAAGCTCTCATCGTGACGTGCGACGCCCCAACCTCCCAGCGGATCGCGTGGGAAAAAGCAGGAGCTGAAGTTGTGCAAGCAGATCCGGGGCCAGAAGGAGGAGTGGACCTCGATTTTCTCTGCCATCTGCTGGGAAAACGAGGAGTGCTCCAGCTTCTCATCGAAGGTGGCGCCGATCTTGCCGGAAATGTGCTGCGTACAGGGCATTGGGACAAGCTAGTCATATATGTGGGAGGAATGGTGGCAGGAGGTGAGACAGCGCTGAGTGCTTTTGCCGGGTCGGCTCCTGCACGGGTTGACGACTTCACCCGTCTGCGTTTGCAGGACCTTCAACGTTTCGGTGATGATTTGCGTCTTGTCTATCTGCCTGTGAACCGATGAGTTTTCCCTGGTCTGCTTCTTTGTATTGCTCAAGAGGTTTTTATTCGGACAGCGTGAATGGGCAGCTCACCTTGTTGCCGCGAGGCCAATAGAGCTTTCTTTCCAGTGTTTTCTTGCGCCATTTCAGAGAACAGCAAGAAAAGGGAGAAAGAAGAAAATCTTGCCCTGGACCAGGGTTTTTCCGACTTCAAGAGTTTCTGGATAAGAAGCTGATTTTTCTGGATCTGGCCTGCTTGGCGCTAAGCGTCTCATCCGTGGCAGAATGCGGGCATGTTCACTGGGATCATCCAGGAAACTGGAACACTTCTCTCTGCTGACCGAAATGAAGCGGGTAAACTGCTGCGAATTAGGGCCATCGAGACCCTCTCTGATGTGTCGATTGGCGACTCGATCGCGGTGAATGGCGTATGTCTCACCGTCATTGCAGCAGAAAATGGAGAATTCACTGCTGACGTGATGGAAGAGACGCTACGCGTCAGTTCTCTTGGGACTTTGTCTTTAGGCGACAAAGTGAATCTGGAACGACCACTCCGAGCCGACGGTCGTTTTGATGGCCATATTGTACAAGGCCATGTTGATGGAATGGGAGAGATCCGTTCCATAGAAGCAGCGGTTAACGCCACGTCCGTACAGGTCACAGCCCCCCTCTCTGTTCTACGATACTGTGTGCCCAAAGGGTCAATCACTCTGGACGGCATCTCCTTGACAATTGTTGACGTGGGGCGAGACCAGTTTTCGGTATCAGTTATTCCACACACCTGGAAAGTTACCAATCTCGCTGAGCGGAATGTTGGGGACAGCGTTAATCTTGAAGCTGATGTGCTCGCCAAATATGTAGAGCGTCTACTTGGCCTGCAGAAAGCGGAACAAATAGACGCCGGCGGAGGCACACCTGTATGAGCCAACTCGATGATGGGGAGGATGCGGAAGGAATACTCCCGGTAAACAGTCGATTGCCGGCTTTTTC
This sequence comes from Acidimicrobiia bacterium UBA2766, assembly GCA_002352645.1. GTDB lineage: Bacteria > Actinomycetota > Acidimicrobiia > UBA2766 > UBA2766 > UBA2766. The sequence goes on from DEIU01000050.1 coordinate 62,486, forward strand.
CTCTGTTCCTGAGGCAATTACTGCCCTCTCTCAAGGCAAAATGATCGTTGTCGTGGACGACGCGCACCGTGAAAACGAGGGAAATCTCGTTTGTGCTGCCGACCTTGTCACGCCTGAATTAATTAATTTCATGATGATGTATGGGCGCGGTTTGATCTGTGTTCCCATGTCCGCAAAACGCCTCTCCGCTTTACGTATTCCCCGGATGGCGGCCAAGACCAAAGACAACAATGAAACGGCTTTTTGCGTCGGGGTAGACGCCGTCACGAACGGCACGGGAATCACAGCAGCAGATCGGGCAGAAACCGTTACCCGCCTTGTGAACAGGGAAAGTACCCTCGAAGATTTTCGATGTCCTGGGCACACCTTTCCCGTTTGGGCAGTTGAAGGGGGTGTGTTGCGTCGTGCAGGTCATCCTGAAGCTGCTGTAGACTTCGCCATGTTGGCAGAGAGGTTTCCTGGGGCAGTCATGTGTGAGATCATGGCTGACAACGGCACTTTAGCGCGGGGCAGCGAACTCGAAACATTCGCTGCCAAACACAACCTGTGCATGGTAACAATCGCTGACCTCATTCGTTTTCGTCACCAAGCAGAGAAACTCGTGGAACTCATAGCCGAAGCGCCAGTGCCCACGACTTTTGGTGAGTTCCGAGCTGTCGGCTACCGTTCTTTGCTTGACAACATGGAACATGTCGCTTTCGTGCGGGGAGATGTCGCTCACCAAGAGAACGTGCTCGTGCGTGTCCATTCGGAATGCCTTACCGGCGATGTTTTCGGTTCTCAACGTTGTGACTGTGGTGTGCAACTGAATGAAGCACTAAACCGTATTGCTGCAGAAGACTGCGGAGTTGTTTTGTATTTCAGAGGTCACGAAGGACGTGGCATTGGGCTTATGCACAAGTTGCGAGCCTATAGCCTGCAAGACCGAGGACGTGATACCGTTGAAGCCAATTTGGAACTGGGCTTTAAAGCGGATCAGCGAGACTACGGGATCGGTGCACAAATCCTTGTTGACCTGGGCGTAACCACGATGCGGTTACTCACCAACAATCCTGCAAAACGGGCAGGAATCGAAGGATACGGTTTGGAAATTACGGGTCGGGAATCTTTGTTAACACCCACACATCCTGAGAATATTCGTTACCTCCGCACGAAGCAGGCAAAGCTCGGTCATTTACTCGACGGCTTAAACCTGGACACTGTGGTCGATTTTGATGCTCCTTTGCCCTCTGCTCCGAGTCTTTCTGCTCCCGATTCAGAGGAACGGGCATCAGGAGGGAACTAAAATCGTGTTTTTATGGGTATGAAGCTGTTGACTGTTGCTGGTGAGTATTTTTATTCGGCGAATTATTATGGTGGAGTGTCGCTGAGTGCCCTTGCATGTCGATCCTGTTCTTGAGAAAGGGCAGGATTTACATATCATGCTTTTACCGGGTGTTCATACCGGGTAGAAAACAGGACACTTTCTGTTGTTTTCTTGGCATTTTGCTGCGTAAGACGGTAATAGGATGAGAACTTCTTGTGGTGCAACAGGTGTTTTTAGATCGCTTTCTTCTGGCTGTTGGAAAGTGGAAATAATGATTTAGGGGTTTTTTGTTCTTTTGTCCTGAGGCTGGAATGAGGAGAAACAAGTGAATGTGATTGAAGGGTCGTTCGACGCGAGTGAGCTGCGAGTTGCTGTAGTGGCATCACGATTCAACGCTGCCATCGTGGAGCGTCTTACCGAAGGAGCGCTGGACTGTCTGCGTCGACATGGTGCTGCTGAAGACGCCATTTTCCAAGTGTGGGTTCCCGGGGCTTTTGAACTGCCCCTAGTCGCCGCTGCACTGGCGGAGGCTGATGATATTGACGCCGTCATCTGCCTGGGAGCAGTGATCCGTGGAGCAACTGATCACTATGTTTATGTGTGCGCAGAGGCAGCGAAGGGAATCGCTACCGTCGCGCGTGAGACGCGTAAACCCGTTATGTTTGGTGTACTGACCACTGACACCATCGAACAGGCTCTGGAACGGGCAGGAACAAAACACGGGAATAAGGGCTGGGATGTGGCCCTTGCTGCAATTGAGACAGCGAATTTGCTCCGCCTGTTGGAGAAGCGTGAAGGGTCCTCTTTCTGACGGTTTTTGTGCGGGTTTGAGAATTGGAGAGTTGTTTTTCCGGTAACTAGGCTATTTGTTGCTGTTTTGTTTGTTGGGGAGTATGGGGTGGTTCTTTCTGAACTATGTATCTTTGGCGAGTGCTCTATTCCAGACAGCAAATTTTTTATATTCTGACTACTACTTTCTGTTTTTATGTATAAGCGTGCGGATCTCTGATTATTAACAAGAAAACCGTTCGGTCTTTCCGGGGTCTTTTGTTTTTTCTGTTCCCGCTGTGTTGGTCGGGCCTGGTTGGTTTGTGGTGGTTGGGGTTGGGTGCGGTTTCGGTGGTTGGTTGCGGGTGGTGGACCCATGGACTTGTAAGGGTGGAATGACTAGTTAATCTGAGGAGAGAAACTCGATCACGTAGGAACTGATGAGATCGAGTGGTTTTTGGGTGGGGGCAAGCTCGCCAAAGAGAGACATGAGAAGTCCTAAAGACCGTCCCCACATGATAACTCCGCTGGGAAGTTGAAAGCTTTCGATATCTTTGAGACGGGAGCGCATTCCCATGAAGTATTCTCCGAAATCCATGCGGGCGATTTCTTTTGCCGAAAGGTTGTGGAATTTTGGATCGAATTGAAAGATCGCCATTTCGCGTACTTTCTCGGCATCATCGTTGGAGATGAACCCACCTTCTATCATGGACAGTGCATAGAGGTCTACATCACGGGTGATAGTGGCGATCATGTTGTGTCGAATAGCGTCTCGTAGCTTATTTTCGAGGCGTCGGTGCATGCCGAAATCCAAAAGAATGATCTTCCCGTCTTTGGCGACAAAAAGATTGCCAGGATGCGGATCGGCGTGGAAGAGCCCATCTTTGAAAATTTGGTGTAGAAAGAGTTGCCCAGTGTGAGTAAGGATTTCTTCGATTTCTAATCCGGCTTCGCCAAGTTTTTTTGTGTCATTGATTTTTATGCCCGGAAGGTACTCCATAGTGAGCACCTTGGGACGTGTGTGTTCCCAATAGATTTTTGGGATAAGAAACAAGTCTTTAAGCTGGGGTGCTTCGGAGAGGTTTCTATTTATTTCCTCTGCAGCGGTGCCCTCGGCGAGATAGTCCATTTCGGTGTGGATCGACTCGTTGAGTTCAGCGAAGATTTTCATTGTGTTGGCGATAGTGAGTAGGCCGAATATGCGCATTCCAATCTTTAAAACTGCCATGTCCACTCGAACAGCTTTTTCAATGCAGGGATATTGGACTTTAACTGCAACTTCTTGTCCGTTTTGCAGGACTGCATGGTGAACTTGTCCCAGACTTGCTGCTGCGATGGCATTTTTGTCAAAAGAAGCGAAGATATTTTCGGGATCATTTTCGAGTTGCTGGAAGATTTGTGACTCGATTTCGCTGTAAGGGTGAGGCTCTACTTTGTCTTGGAGCTTCGCTAGCTCGTCAGTGATTTCTTGTGGGATTAAATCAGATCGGAGACTTCCGAGTTGGCCGATTTTGATAAGACCTGCTTTTTGTCGTTCAGCAGCTTTTACGAAAGCTTTTCCGAATGAAGAGGAAGAATCGGAAAGGTATTTCCGACTAATTATTTTTTTATTATAAAGAGCAACTAATCCCCATATATAAAATGCTCGGAAAAGTAGTCGCGTGCCAGTAAATCCTCTTCGTATGAGTTCTAACTGGTTTGATTCTGGCGTAGTATTAGGTTTTGATGGCATTATTTTGTCCTTTGTCGTCATTGAAAATTCCTCCTGACAAGCCGAGGTTTACGAAAAATTACTCTGTTTCTGGTCATGAAAATAATTCCTTCATATTTATCTTTGTACTTCTAATTTTCCCTTGCTCTATGTATTAAATATGCATGTATTCTTATTGTAAGAATGGGCGCGCTTTTTTCCGCTTGTTGTGTTGGGTCTTGGGTGCGGTTTTGGTGGTTGGTTGCGGGTAGTGCACCCATGGGTTTGTGGGGTCAGGGTGTGGGTGTTGGGTCAGGCCGTGGGGTCAGGCCGTTGGGTCAGGCCGTGGGTTTGGG
>DEIU01000039.1:0-8133 GCA_002352645.1 Acidimicrobiia bacterium UBA2766
CTTGAACTCTTGCACGGCGCGTCTTTGCCTGTCCTGGCGCGTGCTTTTCAGCCCGGATTCCAGCCCTGCGTGCAAGTTGGCGGGGATGGGAACGCTGGTTCGACTGGCCCGGAGAACGAAAAAAGACCGGAAAGGCCGCTGCGTCCTGCAGGAGAGGGGAGCACTCGGTGACCGCGCAAACCGAGATTTCGCTTGTTGTGAATGGCACGCGTCGTGTGGTCCCGGGGGAGACGACATTGGCGGATCTTGTGGCTGCGTGCACAGAGCGCTCAGAAGGAGTGGCAATTGCCGTGAATAGCGCTGTTGTTTCCCGGCAGCAATGGGCGAGAACTCGTCTGGCTGCGGGTGACAAGGTGGAGATTTTGGGCGCACATCAAGGAGGGTGAGTCCAGTCGTCCGAGTCGCCCGAGTTGTCTCGAGTCGTTCCGGGTCGCTGTGCGGGGGACAAGTGCGCGCGCATCGAGAATTGTTTTGGGCCTTTGAGGAGAACAAGGTGGTGTGGCAGGTGGGCAGGACGAACCAAAGGGAATCACAGAGCAGGAGAGAGAGCCGGAGAGTGCAGAGAAAGTCAGAGAGATATGCGCCAGGCTGAGACGAATGAGAGGAAAAATGAAGGGGGTCGAGAGCTGCGCAGTGCCGGTGCTGCTGGAGAAGATCCTTTTTTGCTGGCTGGTGAGGTTTTTGCTTCGCGGCTCATTTTGGGAACAGGTGGTGCTGCAAACCATGAGATTCTGGAGGCTGCGCTTCATGCCTCCGGGGCTGAGATGGCAACAGTGGCCTTGCGGCGTGTTGACCCGGCTGCGCGCGGGTCTGTGTGGGATGTGTTAGGGAGAATGGGGGTGCGTGTGCTGCCGAACACCGCGGGCTGTTTCACTGCGCGCGACGCGGTCCTGACTGCGCAGCTTGCGCGTGAAGCGTTTACGACGAACTGGGTGAAACTCGAAGTGATTGGAGATGACCGCACCCTGTTGCCCGATGCAGTTGAGTTGCTTGACGCGGCAGAGCAGCTGGTCGAAGACCATTTTATTGTCTTGGCATATACCACTGATGATCCTGTTTTGGCGTGCCGTCTCGCCGATGTGGGCTGTGCGGCTGTCATGCCTCTTGGTGCTCCAATCGGCAGCGGAGCGGGTATTAGGAACCCATATAATCTGGCCATTATTCGGGAAAAGCTCGATATCCCAGTGATTCTTGACGCCGGAGTCGGAACGGCTTCTGATGCTGCTATCGCAATGGAACTGGGGTGCGACGCGGTGTTGCTGGCGAGCGCGGTGACGCGGGCGCAAGATCCTGTGTTGATGGCCATGGCGATGCGCAAAGCTGTGCAGGCGGGCCGTCTTGCCTATCGAGCCGGCCGTATTCCTCGCCGTCTTTATGCAGAAGCATCGTCGAGTTTTACGGGAGTTGCCGATTTTGATGCGCTGTTCTGAGAGTGTTTAAGGATTTCTCGGCGGTTTTCTGTCTTTTGTTGCTGGGCTCTTTCCCATCTTTTTTGGTGCTTCTTGCAGCACAAGAAGCAAGTGTTCGTCTTGTTGGGAAGTAGGTGGGAAAAGGGAAATACAGGTTTTACGGCATGCCGTGGGAAAGCCTTGTTGAGGAGGACAACTCCTGAGCCGGCGCGTATTTCTCTGAAGACGACAGAGGAATACAGGTTTTTGTAGGAGAGTAAATGGCGGATAGTTCCGGCAAAAAAGACGCGCTTCCCCGCTTGTTGCTTTTCACTGATCGCCGGCAATGCGGAGCAAGAGGGCTTGCGTACACGGTGCAAGCAGCACTCGAAGCAGGTGCTCCTGTTGTGATTTTGCGAGAAAAAGACCTGAGCCAAAGGGAACAAGCCCTTTGGGCAAAGCGTCTTCTTGGCTTGACCGAAGCTGTGGGTGCGCAGTTGCGTGTCGCGTCGAATATCCCTTTGGCCAGTTCCCTCGGTATTGGGGTGCATTTAGCGGCGTCGGATGCTTTTCCTGACCTTGATCTTCCCCATGTAGGGAGGTCTTGTCACAATGGCGCGGAGTTGGCTCGTGCAGAGGCGGAGGGTGTGGATTCTGTGACACTTTCTCCAGTGTTTGCGTCTTTTTCGAAGCCTGGGTATGGTCCGGTGCTCACCCTCAATGGGCTGTCGCATCTTGTTGGCATGTCGGGATTGGCTGTCTACGCTCTGGGTGGAGTAACGCCGGAGCAGACTGTCGCGGTACGACGCGCTGGTGCGTATGGCGTTGGCACGATGGGGACAGTGATGCGCGCGCCGGACCCTGGGGCTGTTGTGGCTGCTTACTTGCGGGAGCTTCTGTGAAAACTCCTTTCTCTTCTGCTCCGCCTGTGGCATTGACCATTGCGGGTTCTGATTCTGGTGGAGGCGCCGGAATCCAGGCGGATTTACGAGCTTTTGCTGCGAATGGAGTATTTGCCGGAACTGTCATTACTGCGCTGACCGCGCAAAATACTTGTGGAGTGCAAGCTGTGCAAGAGGTTTCTCACGAGTTTGTCGGTCTCCAGCTCGATACAGTCCTGGCTGACTTCTCTGTGCGGGCTGTGAAAACAGGCATGCTTGCGAATCGCGAGACGATCCGGCTTGTGGCTGACCGGGCGGCAGCCGGTGTGCTGCCGAATCTCGTTGTGGACCCTGTGCTTGTTGCCACGAGCGGGGATCTGTTACTTCCTCCCGGCGATGAAGACGTCTATCGAACGGCATTGTTCCCGCATGCAAGAGTTGTGACGCCGAATGTTTCTGAGGCCGCAGCCTTGTTGGGAAGATCACTGGAGACCCATGAGGACGTGTGCAGGGCTGCTCGCTCTCTCGGAGAAGACCAGGCAGAAGGCCCTGAAATGGTCGTTATCACTGGCTCCTGCTGGAGTGGCGGCGGGAAAGAACGCCAAGCTGTTGATCTTGTGTGGCGGCGCGGGGAACTGACCGAACTGCGCGGTCCCTGGTCGGATTCAGTGAACACGCATGGAACGGGTTGTAGTTTTTCGGCGGCGCTTGCGGCGTTTCTTGCCCGGGGCGCGTCTCCGCTCGAAGCAGCTTGGCGTGCCAAGGCATATGTGTCCGCGGGTATTCTTTCTGCGGCAGCTTGGCGAATTGGGAAGGGAAGAGGTCCGATTGACCATTTCCCTAAGAAGGTCTGAAAAAGCAGCTATTTTTGCGGGGTGAGGCGAGAAAATCTTCAGGCGAAATGGTGGGATTGTGGGCTGTGCATGGGTCTTCGTGTCTCGTTTGGAGCTGCGGATTCCAGCCTCTTTATAGGCTATTTCCGAGGCTTTGGGGCCGTGCCGGCTGTGGGGCCTTGTTGGGCTTTCGGATTGTGCCGGTTGCTGGAGCCTGCTTGGGTCTGGGCCTTGGGGTCGTGCGTGCGGGCGAGCGGAAGGGCTCTGCTTTTTCTGTGAGGTTTTCCCCTGGAGCTCCAGAGAAAGCGCGCCGCGCGAGAAGCGGGTTTTTTGTGGGCTGTTGGGCAGAGCTGCCTGCCGAACTGGGATTTTCTGGACGCTGTTTTACTGGGTACGGCACAGTAAAACAGCGTCCAAGTTGATTTTTGTCAGTGACGAGGCCCCGTCACTGACAAAAATGCTTGTCAGCTGTTTTTCGCTTCGAGCGCTTCGATGAGCTGAGGGACGACTCTGTGGACGTCTCCCACGATACCCAAGTCAGCGATCGCGTGAATCGGGGCTTCGGGGTCTTTGTTTATGGCAATAATGCTCTTGGAGTGTTTCATCCCGACCATATGTTGCATTGCGCCACTAATACCCAACGCGATGTAGACGTCAGGTTTTACAGTTTTTCCGGTTTGACCGACCTGCTTGCTGTAAGGCACCCATCCGGCGTCCACGATGGCACGAGAGGCCCCAGTTGCGGCGCCAATTGTTCCGGCCACTTTTTCTACCAAGCTGTAGTGTTCAGCGCCGCCAAGGCCACGTCCGCCTGATACGACGACAGCGGCCTCTTCGAGTTTTGGTCCTTCAAGCTCCTCTTCGTGGCTTTCGAGTATCTTGGCCTGTCCAGCTGCCCCAGTCTCGGGCATGCTGATCGTCGCTACTTCAGCAGGGCTGCCACCCGAGCTTTCGGCAGTGAAGCTTTTTGGTCGAGTCAAGGCAATTTTCGTTTTGTCGGTGCGAAAGGACGTTTGTACGATCTTGCTTGCTCCGAAAATGGCCGTCTCAAACTGTATGTCGTCGCCTGGGGTGATGCCGACGACGTTTGAGATGATTGGCGCGTCAGTGCGAGCGCTGAAGCGAGCAGCGACATCCCGTCCGTCGTAGCTCGTGGCGAAGATCATAAGATCTCCTGTTTGCACGATTTCGGGGAGGGCCGCTGCCATTATTGCCCCAGGTAGGACGTCGCCAGTGTCGAGAGCGTGCACTTTCGCAACGCCATACTCGCCGAGAGTTGCAGCGATGGCGTCCGCGTTGCTGCCCGCATAAATGGCTTCGACAGTGTCACCAAGTTCGCGGGCTTTTGTGAGGTTTTCCAGTGTGCTTGTGGCGACAGTGTCGCCTTTGGCCTCTGCATATACAAAGACGGTCATGGCAAATTCTCCGGGTTTTTCCAGTTATGCGGCCTGTTGTGGGCAGGCAGGTCAGTGGTTTCCCTCTGGCAGGGAGTCCAGGCAGACACAGGAAGAAAAACAGGCAAGCCGAGTGCCGGGGGTGGCGAACTCGACCTGTTTTCTTGTGGTCTGTCGACTCAGAGGAAGACGTCAGAGGAAGACGTCACGAAGACGTCAGATGATCTTTTTGTTCTCCAAAAATTCGACGATCTTGAGGTATGACTCGCCGTCATCTTCGATCTTTTCACCAGCGGCCCGCGCAGGAGCGTCTTCAACAGAGAGGATCTCTTGCCCCCAACCTGCAGACACGTCGAGACCAAGGTCGCTCACGCCGATAATGTCGCACGGTTTTTTCTTGGCCGCCATGATCCCCTTAAAACTGGGGTAACGCGGCTCCACAACTCCAGCGGTCACAGAGATCATTGCCGGAAGAGGTGCTTCAATAAGGTCGTAGCCTGCCTCGGTTTGGCGTTGCACAACGATCTTGCCCTCTTGCACTTCGATTTTCTTTGCAAAAGTGACGGAGGGCAATCCCAGCAATTCGGCGATCGCGGCGGGAACCGTTCCGACATAGCCATCAGTGGATTCGGTCGCTCCAATCACAAGGTCATAGTCGCCTGCGCGCTCTATCGCTTTTGCCAGCACTTTTGCAGTAGTGAGGGCATCGGCGCCGCTCAACGCGTCGTCGGTCACAAGAATGGCTTTTTCGGCACCCATTGCGAGGGCAGTGCGGATGCCGGAGACCTCTTTGTTTGGAGCCATGCTGACGAGCGTGACCTCTCCTCCTCCTGATGTTTCGCGGAGTTGCAGGGCAATCTCGACGCCATAACTGTCGGACTCGTCGAGAATGAGTTTGCAGTTTCGGTCCAGTGTGTAATCGTCCTCAAGCTCTGATGGACCGGCGGGGTCAGGGATCTGTTTTACCAACACAACAATGTTCAACTTACGTTCTCCATTCTGTTATCGCCATGCCTTCGAGCTGGAAGGTCGACGCAAGTTGTCTTTCGGGCACTTCCCCGGCCACCCGTGTAGGTTACCCCGGCTGCCCCGACTCGGACATACCTGTTTGGCGGCCCCATTGAGCTTTGTCATCGACTGCAGTCGATTGTCTTGCACATTTAGCATCGCAGTCAGGGCTGAGACGCCAAAATGGCGCGCCAACGGACCCAGTCTGATGGGTCCTAATTGCTCAGCTTAAAAAGATCGTGAAATTTTTCGCAAACCAGCTTGCGGGAAATATCGACATTCTGCGGGAGAGGCTTGGTATGTGAGCGTGTTGCACGGAAGCCTGTTTGAGCGCCAGGCGTGCAGCGTGACGTTTTGTTCTCCGTTATTTTTACTTTTTCGCGAAAGGTGTCAGACCGATTTTTCCTGCGTCAAGAGGGGAGATTTTCCGTTGTGGGGTGTGCTGTCGATAGTAGGGAACTGTGCCCGGGACCCGTTCAAGGGACCCGGTGACATTCACAACAGATTCGGCACTTCCGAGAAAAAGGTAGCCGTTGGGGGAGAGAATGGATGCGATGTTGTCAAGGACAAGTTTCTTGACCATTGTGTCGAAATAGATGAGCACATAGCGGCAGAACACAATGTCAACTGGACCGATGGAATGGAATGGGTCGAGGAGATTGCGACGTTCAAAGTATATCTTCTCACGCAGGCGCGGGAGTATCTGCCATACCTCGTTTTTGTTTGTAAAATAACGTGCGATTAAGTCCGGGGTGAGTCCACGTTGTATTTCAAATTCTCTATAGACCCCTTGTTCTGCTTTTTTTAATGCTCTTTCTGAGATGTCACTTGCGAGGATCTCGATATTCCAGTTTGTTAATTCAGGAAAATGCTCTGCGATCAGTATGGCGATGGAATATGGTTCTTGCCCACTGGAACAGGCAGCGCTCCAAATGCGCAGTTTCTGGGTGTCTTTCTGTGTGTGAATGACCTCAGGAAGGATCTCGTTTTTGAGTGTATCAAAGGGGATTTTGTCACGGAAAAAAAGGGTTTCGTTTGTGGTAAGAGCATCGCAAATACTCTCCATAATGCGAGAACTTGGATGTATTCGTATTGTGTTAATGAGGTTATTTACTGTCGCGTGGTTCGTGAGTTTCGCAACTGGTGATAGTTTGTCAATAATGAGGTATTCTTGTTCTTCAGAGAGATCTATTCCCGCTATTTGTCGTAGTGTGTTGATGATAAAAGCGAGGTTTTCTCGAGTAATACTTTGCATATTATTGCTGTAAAAAGTGGAGCACTTGCTGGTTAAAGAAGTGCTGCATGGTTGAGTTTTGTGGAGAGAGTGTCCGCATTAAATGGCTTGATAATATAGTCAAAGGCGCCCGCACTCATGGCTTCTTGCATCATTTTTTTGGAGTTTCGCGTTGAGCACATTAACACTTTTATTGATGCATAAGACGGTTTTGACTTGATGAGTTTCAGGGTGGAGATTCCGTTTATGCCAGGCATGTCAATGTCAAGTAGTATGCCATCAGGAATTTTTTTATCCACAATACTTTTTGTAAGATAAGAAAGGGCTTCTTCTCCACTTGTCACCTCATTAACTTCTATATTTTTGCCTTTTAAGAGAAGTCGTACGGCCTTTCGGATGACGGCTGTGTCATCGACAACAAGAAGAGATTTCACGGATGTTTCCTCCCGTTTTTTCCAACAGGTTTCCCGAGGAAGAGCTGGCTGACGATGTGTGACGATTACTTGTTGTTTTTACCGATTTTTTCAACGGAAATACGAAGAACCCTGTTCCCCTGAATATGAGGCCTCTTGTGTTCCGTTTTTCTGCTGTGCTTCTTGAAATCGCCTTTGTTTTTCCCACAGTTTTGCTGTTTTTTCTTGGATCTTCCATCGGTCTTATAAAGAGATGTGTTATCCATTTTGTTGCTTTTCTCGGGAGGGATCTGGGCTGCGCAAGGTCAGAAACGCTGTTTTCTACGCTTTTTTGAGCCGTTAATGGGGGTTCATTTCGGGATTTTTTTTAACCTGGTTTGCCGTGTAGCCGAGATGACAGAGATGGGAGAGAACCTGTGTATCTGCTGATTTTTTTACTTGTTTGCCTGCTATAGGAAGTTTTTTAGGGAAAAAGTGGGGCAGGTCCGTGTGATGTACGAGACAAGTTCTGTGAAAACCCGTTTTGTTGATCTTGCCGGCGCGTCGTAGGGGAAAACGCAAGAGTAGAGGAGGCGTTCGTGTTCGAACCTGAAAGCATGCTGGGTACTTTTCTTGTTGAGGCGTATGAAAATCTCGACAAGCTGGACCGAGACTTGCTGTTGTTGGAACAGGACGCAGCAAACCCTCGAGCACTTGCCCAAGTGTTTCGCACTATCCATACGATCAAGGCGTCGAGTGGTTTTTTGGGTTTTGACAAGTTGGGTGGGATTGCTCATGTGGGCGAGAACCTCCTGCACCGTTTGCGGGAAGGGGATCTCGTTTTGGACGAGGCGCGTACCACTGTTTTGCTGCGTACAGGCGACGCGATTCGGGAGATTCTGGAGTGTGTCGAGCAAACAGGCGAAGAAGGAGACGGGAGTTACATCGACCTCGTGCAGGAGATTTGTTTGCTGGGGGGTGAAGACGATGAAGACGATGAAGA
>DEIU01000039.1:8140-50147 GCA_002352645.1 Acidimicrobiia bacterium UBA2766
AGGTAGTGCTTGATGGTGGGGAGATTGTGTTCGATCTCGCTGAGGTAGTGCTTGATGGTGGGGAGAGTGGGCTCGGCGATGCGGAAAATCAGAGGGATACCGAGCCTTTTACTGAAGCGGCAGCTGCGCATCTTGAGGGAGACGTTCTCACAGTACCGCCTGGGTCGGAGGCAGGTGAAGCTGCTTCCCCCCCTGTGGCCGATGGTGCGGGTGTCCTGGAATCTCCTTCGGAATCTGTGCCGTCTCCCCTTTCGGAATCGCCTGAACTGGTTTCTCGCCAAGAAGATGTATCTCCGCAAGTGTCTGCTTTGGCAACCGCGCCGCGGACCTCGCCAACAAGAGAAGTTCGCTCTTCTCTCTCGGAGAGCACAATTCGGGTGGACGTCGAGCTTCTCGACAAGCTGATGAACTTGGTGGGTGAGCTTGTTCTGGCCCGAAATGAAGCCGTGCAGCATGCTGCGGAATCGGGGGATCCCGCGGTCATGGCGACCTCTCAGCGGATCAATATGATCACCACAGAGTTGCAAGAGAACATGATGAAGACGCGTATGCAACCTGTGGGCAATGTCTGGGAGAAGCTTCCCCGTGTGGTGCGCGACTTGTCGGTGGAGACGGGCAAGCAGGTGCAGGTCGAGATGGACGGACGCGACACTGGCCTCGATAAGACGATTATCGAGGCCATACAGGATCCGCTTATGCATCTTGTGCGTAATGCAGTGGATCACGGTATCGAGATGCCGGAAATTCGCATGGAACAAGGCAAGTCGCCCGCAGGGCATTTGGCTTTGAAGGCCTATCACGAAGGCGGCCATGCCGTGATCGAGGTTGCGGATGATGGCTGCGGTATCGAGATGGAGAAAGTCCGGCACCGGATCATTGCACGAGGACTTGCCTCTGCAGAGCGAACAGGGCAGATGACTGATCGTGAGCTGCTGCGTTTCATCTTTTTGCCAGGATTTTCGACTGCCGACAAGGTCACAAATGTTTCCGGACGTGGTGTCGGTCTCGATGTGGTGAAGGCTGATATCGAGGCTGTTGGGGGGGTGGTGGAGATTGAGAGCAGTGTGGGGCAGGGCAGCACTTTTCGCGTGAAGATCCCTCTTACGCTGGCAATTATCCCGGCCCTCATTGTGCAGTGCGCGCAAGATCGTTACGCCATTCCCCAAGTGAATCTGTCGGAGCTGGTGCGGCTGGAAGGAGCCGAGATTGAGCAGATTGAGGTGATTCAGAATGCTCCTGTATACCGACTTCGTGGGAATCTACTGCCTCTTGTTTCCCTTGGAGAGGAACTGGGGCTGCATGCTGATTTTCTGCTTGAGGCGAAAACGGCGCTGGCAATGGCGGATGAGGACGCCGTCCCTGTTGTGAACATTGTTGTTCTTCAATCGGCAGCTTGTATTTTCGGTCTTGTTGTGGACCGGATAGTGGACACAGAAGAAATTGTCGTGAAGCCTCTTGGGTCTCAGCTTGCAGGTATTAAACGTTTTTCCGGGGCGACCATCATGGGAGACGGCAAGGTTGCGCTGATTCTCGACACACTCGGGCTTGCTTCCGTGGCACATGTCACTGGAGAGAGTGAATCGCGCAGGGTTGCTCCTGTCGAGTCAAGTGCGCAGAAAGAAATCCCGGAAGCGGTTGGCTCTTTTCTTTTGTTCACTGTAGGAGGAACCAATCATCTCGCCGTACACATGGATCGAGTGTCACGGATTGAGGAGATTACCCCAGCTGCGATTGAGGTTTCCGGGGGCCATGAAGTTGTGCAATATCGTGGGGAAATTCTTCCACTGGCGCGTCTTGCCGGCTCTTTTGGCTTGGACCCCGCATCTGCTTCTTTGCCGGCAGGAGACGAATGGGAAGAAGAGACTGCACACAGTTTTCTCGATGATCGTTCCGGTGGTCTTGCAGACGAAGAGGATGAAGAGGAGGCAGTAGCAGAGACATTCAAGGTTGTGCTCTGTGCTGAGGGTGAGCGCAAGGTGGGCCTGATTGTGGACAGGATTACCGACATCGTAGAACAAGAAATTTCGATTGAGCAGGTGACGCGCCGTCATGGAATCCTCGGCTCTGCGGTCATTCAGGGGCAGGTGACTGACTTACTCGATACCGATGCCGTGTTGCGCGAAATCTGTGCTTCGTCTTCTGGGGAAGAACTGCCCTTTGCCTTTCCATCCAAGAATGGTGCCGGCTGATATCGAGGTCGATTCCTTGGCGGAAAGAAATGCCACAGAAGCACTACATCCTCGTTTCATCAGGATTCCGTCAGGGTTTATGGAGTTTGTCGCTTTTGGGAGTCCTATGTACTGCACTTTTTTACTCGGTGACCTTTTTTTGGGCGTAGATATTTTGCAAGTGCAAGAAGTCATTACGTATCAGGAGATGACGGTGGTGCCCCGCGCTCCGACTGAAGTGAGTGGCCTCATCAATTTACGCGGGGACATTGTGATCGCGATCGATCTGCGTTGTCGCTTCGGCATGCCTGAGCGATCTGGAGGTTCTCCTCCGATGAATGTGGTTCTGACGCGTGAGCACAAGGGGGCGAGTCTTCTTGTGGACCGGATTGCCGATGTGGTTGAGGTGGACGAGTGCTCTTTTGAGCCACCTCCCTCCACGGTAGGGGAGAGAACGCGGGATCTTCTGCGCGGGGCATCCATGTTGGACGATCGTCTTCTTCTTTTATTGGATACCGCGAAAGCCGTGAACATCTCCCCTGTTTCGGCTGTTCCGGGGTCCCCGGAGGCGACAGAGCATACAGAATGGGGCGCAAAGGCGTGTTCCGCGTGACTGTGTGTTGTGATTCTTCCCCCATTTTCCCGGATGCTCGGCATTTTTCTGGTTTTTCGCCGTCTGTTTTGAGCTTTTTTCGATCGACCCCATGGACCTTTGGTCTGACATGTGATCTGACCTTGAGTCTATGAAAAAACTGTTTTGCGGATAGTGGATCTCAACCCGTTGTTTGGAGAGAAGTATGGCTTCGACACTTGCCGACATTGAACCAGTGCAGACGGAAAGGTTTTCGTTTCTCACGAAGATTCCCTGTCCTGCGATCGTGGCTGACGAGACACTGAGCATCATTTTTTGCAATCCAGCGGCAGAAAAGGCACTTGAGGCAGTGTCGGTTTTTCTTGAAAAAGAACTCGACGTTGTTGTGGACGATTTGCTCGGGGAGTCTCTGTGTTTTTTGCACCGGAACCCGCGGCGCGTGAAGAAACGCATTGAAGGCGGGGGGCCGTTTCCGTACCAGACGGAGATCTCTGTGGGGGAAGAGAGTTTTTCCCTGTCCTATGACCAGCTCGATGAAGCCCATTACCTGCTGACTTGGCCTCCGCAGCAAGCCGGCAAGGAAGGTGGCAAGATCGAGAGTTTAGCCCTCCTGGTGGACCAGCTCCCCATGAACATGATGCTTCTTGACCTGCAGATGGGCATCCGGTATCTGAATTCCGCGGGGAAAGACGCCATGCGCAATCTCGGCAATCTGCTTCCGGTTTCCGTCGATCAGATTGTGGGGCAGTCTTTTGATATTTTCTCACAGGATCAGTTTTCTTCGCGTCACGGCGCTCCTTCCAATATGAATTTCCCGTTCCCCACCCTGGTTGAGCTTGGGTCGGAGAAGCTCGACTTTTTGCTGAGCGAAGTTTGTTCTCGCGCGGGAAAACCGATCGGAATAGTCGCCACTTGGAATGTGGTGACCGAGAAGCTGCAAGTGGAGGAGCGGGCATCCCTGATCGGCAACATGATGGAGAACGCCCCGCAGGCGATGATTTTCGCCGACTTGGACTTTGTTATTCGGTATGCGAACCCGGCTTCGTTCCGTGTGCTCACCACGCTTGAAAAGCATTTGCCGGTGGCAGCGAACCAGGTTGTGGGGCAGTCCATTGATATTTTTCACCGGAATCCCGAGCATCAGCAGGCGATACTGGGGAATCCCAAAAATCTTCCCTCTCGGGTTGTGATCGAACTGGGGGAGGAGAAGGTCGATCTCGAAGTGAGTGCCATCTTTGATGGTAAGGGCGGGCATATGGGCTCCATGCTCTCCTGGTCACTGGTCACGCAGAAGCTTGCAGTGGAGGCAGGAACTTCGCGCACTGCCGATGAACTTTCGTTGACTTCGGCTGGTTTGCTGGAGATCAGCGATTCTCTCTCCTCGAACGCCAAAGATGCTTCGGTCCAGGCCACCCAAGTGGCATCTTCTGCAGAAGAGGTAAGCGCGAACATTTCAAGTGTGGCGGTCGGAGCAGAAGAGCTTGGTGCCACAGTAAAAGAGATCAGCAGGAGCACGCATGAGGCCGCCAAAGTGGCGAGCGTTGCGGTGCAATCGGCCCAGGCGACAAACGAAACAGTCTCGAGACTGGGGGAGAGCAGTGCCCAGATTGGCAAGGTCACCAAGGTGATCACGTCAATCGCCGAACAGACAAACCTGCTTGCTTTGAACGCCACGATCGAAGCAGCCCGAGCAGGAGAAGCAGGCAAGGGCTTTGCTGTGGTCGCCAATGAAGTGAAAGACCTCGCGAATAAGACCGCGAAGGCGACCGAGGAGATCAGCGCGAAGATTGAGGCCGCTCAGACCGACACGGGCCGGGCTGTTGAAGCTATTCGCGAGATCGGCGAAGTGATTACCAGCATTAATGACATCCAAATCACGATTGCAAGCGCGGTCGAGGAACAGAGCGCAACAGTGAATGAGATGAGTCGGAACTTGCGGGATGCTTCGCAAGGGGCCTCTGTTATTGCCGAAACCATCTCACATGTTGCCGTCGCTGCCGGTGTGACTTTGGAGGGTGCGGGTAAAACCCATACTTCTGCGCAGCAGATGGCTGAGATGGCAGGAAATCTTCAACAACTGTTGGGGTGACAAAGACGCAATTTTTTCGAGAAGCGCGAGGAGAAGTGCAAAAAATGTACTTGTAATTTCGCGAACTAGGCAAAACAAGTCCCCTGGGGAAAACCTTGCGTGGAGCGGGCAAGTGCGGACTTGCGCGGACAAGTGCGGGCAAGTGGCGGAGGGAGACCGCGGGACCGGCTTGTGCGCCGGCGGGGTGGGAGAAACTAGCTTTGTTGCCGCTCTTCGCTGTGCAGCTGCCTGTGCTCTGGCTCCTGTGTGCGGGTGGTTTTCTCGCACGCTGCACCACTCGTTTCGCACACCCTATTGGGGTCACTGGTATCGCAGCTGCCGGAGCAGACAGGAGACCCCGCATCGGCTGGGGACAATTTCGGGGGGAGGTGCACGCGAATGCAGCGACGGCGGGCTGCTTCGAGGAAGGTATCGAGGCGAGTCGGTGCAAGCGCGATCCCGAGAGCAATTTCTGGGGTTTCGACTTGCAGGTAGGAGAAACGATCCGGCATGCGCCGTCCGGGCGGAGGTGAGAAAGGGGCCTCAGTCAGGAGCTGCACCCAAGGTTTCTTGCGTCCACAACGCAGGTCAAGCAGGCCGAGGGCATCGACATTGCTCGGAGCCGGGGCAACTTCGGTGATTTTCGTGAGGGGAATGGAGAGGGGGTCTTCGAGAAAATACAGATCGTGCGCGACGAGGGCGCGAGGTGTGAAAATGATGCAGCGGTTTGCAAGAAACACAAGGCGGCGAAGGAAAAGCACTGATATTGGGGCGAGGAGAAAAGCGAGCAGGCCCCAAAAGATGCGGGTGTTGCCGCTACTGCTGCCGGCCCAGAAGGCTGACCAGGCACAGAGACAAGGAAGAGAGATCGCGCCGATCGCGCCGAGGGCAGTTTCTGGCGGTATCTTGAAGGCGAAACGCCGCTCTCCTGGATATGATGCTCCGTCCATCTGCCGGTCTCCCACGGAGGGAAGAAGCTGAAGGCCGAGTGTGTATATGCCGGCGATCCCCGCTTGCACGCGCCAGAAAAGGGCGTTATCTGCGGTGATAGCGGCAATAAATGCCACTTGGAGAAAGAGGAAGGCGCCCACGCGGAGAAAGACTGCGCCTGTTGGACGAGGCAACAGAATGCAGACACACCCGCAAAAGTACACGCCCCAAAACAGAATTTGGGCGATTACTTTTCCGGCTGTACGAGTATCTTCCAGAGCATTTTCGAGCACTGGTCCGATTGAGACTGCGGTGCCGAACCAGGCGAGCGCGGCGAGCAGCCAAACAGGGCCGGGGCGAGGATAGTCAATCATTTTCGTTTTGTTCTCTGCTTGTGTTCCTGATGTGAGAGGATCGTCTGGGCTGGGTTTTGCCTTGGATTTTCGGGCATCCTGGGAGTTGGGGAGCGATGTTTCGCTCTATCTATGGCAGAGATGCGGGAGTCGGAGGGTGTGGGCCTGCTGTCGCGAGTCCGCTTTTTCCCACTTCTGTATTAAGAGGAATACCAGTGTCGCACAGAGGGCAGGCATCCGGCGGATAACTGGGCATGTTGAGGGAGACGAGAGAAAAAAGCTGGGGGGCATGCACATCTGCGGCAGTGATGCCGCCACGGTTTACCAAGGCAGCAGTGGCCTGCACGTCGCCCCCACAGGCTTGTATGGCATCCACCGCTTGCGCGAGAGACTTTCCGGTGGTGAGAACGTCTTCTACCACTCCGATGCGTTTTCCTACGACAAGCTTGTCGTAGCCCCGTTGCAAGGCGAGTCCCTCGGGAGTTTTATCGAGGTACACGCCGAGCACACCGAGATGGTGGGCTGTCCATTGGGAGAGAATGATGCCTCCAAGCGCGGGACCTGCGACCACCTCGATCTCTGCTTCGATCATGCTCTCTGCCAGCATGCGGCAGAGGCTGCTGGTCTCTTTTGTATGTGGGTACAACGCGTCTTTGTTGACATAGTTTTCGCCGTGGCGTCCCGATGTGTAGACAAAGTGTCCTGTTAAGAAGGCGCCAACACGACGGAGGATCATTTGCGCATCGGCGTGAGCATTCTGCATGGGTTAATCGTACAAAAAACCTGGAGAACAGGAAATTCCGTTAACGGAATGGTCTTGTATCCGGTGGAAACTCTGCTGTCGAATAGGCAGAGGCAGAGACAGAGGTCCGTATCCATCAGTGGAGAAAAAAGTAAGCTGTCTTCTGAATTTGTTGGCTTTGCTTGTCACGTCTGATTTTGCTGTTGGGTTAGGTACGGTTATGCGCCCAGAAGAAGAGAATCCTGCTGGATCGGATACTGTGTCAGATGCTGGGCGAGAGCAAAGCCAACCTACTGATTCGAGCGAAGAAGCCCGAAGCGAAAAAACCCCTGCCCGTTTCAGGGAACTCTCAAAGGCCCTGCAGTACCACCGGCGTCGATATTACCTAGAGGATGATCCCGAGATTTCGGACGCCGAATACGACGAGCTCGAACGTGAATTCCACGCACTTGCGAGAGCTTTTCCAAAGCTTGTGCCGGCAGATGACCTGTTCGGCACGGTAGGGGCGGAAGTGTTGGAGACCGACTTTGCCACGGTTGCACACCGAGAGCCTATGTACAGCCTTGACAACGCGATGGACGCCGATGAGCTTTTTGTGTGGGGGCGGCGCGTCGCCCGCTTGAGCGGTGATACCAAGATCGTGTTTGTGTGCGAGCCGAAAATTGACGGTCTCTCCGTCTCTCTCACCTATCGAGACGGAGAGCTCTGCATGGGCGCCACACGGGGGAATGGTCGAGAGGGCGAGGATGTCACGCCAAATGTGCGTACGGTGGCGGGGGTGCCGCAGCGGCTTTCTCGTGCGCTTTCCCCATCTCCACCGGCAGAGCTCGAAGTGCGTGGAGAAGTGTATCTTTCTGTTTCTCAATTTCAGGAGTTGAACCGCAAGCAAGCGGAAGCCGGAGAGAAGATCTATGCGAATCCCCGCAACGCGGCTGCGGGAGGGCTGCGCCAGAAAGATTCCCGCAAGACGGCCGAGCGTCATCTCAGCATGTTTGCCTATGAGCTGGGTTATGGACAAGGACTTGACTTCGCTGCGCACACCGAAAAACTGGCTTGGCTGAGCAAGGCGGGCTTTTTTGTGTCTGACCTGGTCAAGACGTTTGAAAATCTAGACGATGTGAGAGAGTACTGTCTTTTTCTGCAAGCACGCCGCCACGAGCTCGATTTTGCTTTCGATGGGGTCGTGGTGAAAATCCAAGACCTGGCCGCACGGGAGAAACTGGGATTCACTGCAAAAGCCCCGCGCTGGGCGATTGCCTGGAAATTTCCTCCCGAAGAACGTACGACCCGTTTGCTGGATATCAAGGTGGGTATAGGGCGTACTGGTCGAGTCACACCCTATGGTGTACTCGCCCCGGTTCGTCTTTCCGGCGCCGGCGTCACGCAGGCGACTCTTCACAATATGCAAGAACTGACGCGTAAAGGTCTACGTATTGGAGACACGGTGCTTGTGCGCCGGGCGGGCGAAGTCATCCCAGAAATTATAAAACCCATTGTTGAGCGTCGTGATGGGACGGAACGTCCTTTCCATATGCCAGAGCGGTGTCCCGATTGTGGCTCGCCCATTGTGCAGCCAGAAGATGAAGTGAATCATCGTTGCACCGGTGGATGGAATTGTCCTGCCCAAGTAGAGGAGCGCATCCTGCATTTCGCGTCACGCGCGGGCATGGACATCGAACATCTTGGAGAGAAAACAGTAGCGGCCCTGCTGGAAAGGGGTCTGATTCAAGATGTCGGAGACCTCTACGGTCTTTCCATTGAGGCCTTAAGTGAGCTCACGCGCTCGCCTTCTGAAACGGCAGAGACCCAGGCAGGGACCCAGAGAGAGGCATCAAAGCCGCGCTCTGTCTCGAAGCCTCCCGGTTTTGCGGAGAGAAGTGTGCGACAGCTGCTACAACTTGCGCGCGAAGTCGAGCAAATGCCGGACAAGGCGCCGCACTCTTTTGCTCGCCTGCTCCAGGCCTTTCATCTCAAGGGAGGGGGGTCTCGTGCAATGACCGTGCTGGCAGAGCGTTTTCTCGGATGGGATGCTCTGTTTGCAGCGAGCCCTGCAGATTTTGTGAAGCTTCCTGGTATTGGCAAGATCTCCGCTGCTCAGTTGCACGAATCCCTGCACAATCCAGATTTCCAGGAGGTCGTGCAAAAAATACGCGCAGCTGCTCGTGGCAAGGACACGCTGTCTGCAGGTCCCCCTTTTTCTCTGTCTCTTGGTTTGACCTTTGATGACCTGGCATTTTTTCGTGGTTTTAATGTCACGAGTTTGCGGAACTTGCTTGAAGCGATTGCAGACTCGAAAGATCGGCCCTTCGCTCAAGTGCTCCGCGCACTTGGTTTACGCCACCTTGGGAGCGCAAATGCCACGGCCTTGACGGCAGTATTTCCCAGTCTGGATGCCTTGTGTGCTGCGGACCCTGAGGAAATCGCTGCGATTGAAGGTTTCGGCGAGGTGAAAGCAGCGTCGATTTTTGCGGAGCTGCGTGACCCACAACTTGTGGAGATTTTTGACAAGTTGCGAGCGAACGGGATGAAGCTGGAAGAACCACAGCTGTTCCCGCAGGTGGCCGCTCCGATGTTCCCTCAGGTGGCCGCTCCGATGTTCCCTCAGATGTTCCCGCAGATGTTCCTTCGGATGCTTGCTCAGGTGGCTTCTCAGGTGGCTTCTCAGGTGGCTGCTCAGCTGGCTGGTCAGCTGTTCCCGCAGGTAGTCGCGCAGGCAGCTGGGCTGGGAGAAGAGGCTGCCCGGTCTTTGCAAGGTTTCTCTTTTGTGTTGTCGGGAAAATTGGGGAATCACAGTCGAGAGGATTTACAGCAAAAGTTGCGTGCGCTTGGTGCAAAGACTCCCGGTGCAATTTCCAAGAAAACCGATGTTTTATTTGCTGGTTCCAAGGCTGGTTCCAAGGTCAAGAAGGCTGCCTTGCTCGACGTGCGTATTGGTGATCTTGCTCTGCTGGAGGCTGTGCTGGAGCAGGGTTCTGCGGCGCTTGAGGTGAAATAAGATGGGGCAGAGCAAGGGTACACATCATCAGATTATCTGAGACAAACAGGTTTGGTGGGTGTTGGAGGAATGCAGCTGCCTGTTTGGTTTTATTTACACAGAGCGGAGAGTAACCTTTGTAAGCCTGCGTAAAATCGATGTTTACTTGGTTACTAATCTGTCGATAGCAAGATTTGGCTGATGTTGCTATCCATGAGGTCTCAATTCGCCGTAGACCAATAAAAAAACGATATCTTTTGGATAACTCGGTTGCATTATCGAGTGGACATCCAGTGTGGAGATCCTGGGAGATGTATGGGTGAGGAAACAAAAATGGCAAAGGCTGAGGCAGCGGCTGAAAAAGCCCACTATAAAGCCTTGAGGCCGTGGTATCAGAAAAAACGATTCATTATTCCTCTCGTATTTGCTGCCTTTTTGTTGATTGTCAGTATTGCCGATAGTGCCTCGGACAAGGAGGATTCGGTCCTGTCGTCCGAGAGGAGACTTTTTCCTGACCGTGCCGATGCGCAGAAGGGAGATCGGGAGCGCAATATAGGCGGGAGTGTAAAACTTTCGGGTTATACAGTGACAGTAACCTCTGCTGATTTTCAACCTAGTATCAGCATGTTTGAAGAAAAAGGATATATTAGAGTATCTGTAATCATGGAAAATCGTGATGAAGAAGCCCAGTCGTATAACGAGTTTGTCTGGAAACTTCAGACTCCTGGTGGGCAAGTGATCAACCCCAGTCTGACGACAAACGATAATAATTTGGGTGCGGGAGACCTGCTTCATGGAGGGAAAGTAGAGGGTGCCATCGTCTTTGAAGTTGGTGAGGAGAAGGGCGATTTCTACATTATCTACAAGCCTGACCTGTTCGATGCTTCTCGTGGCATCTGGAAGGTTACTGCCTAACTTTTTTCGTTCCAGATGGAAGCTGAAAAGCAGGCTGATATCTTTTTGTGAGTTGCCTGCTTCTCAGCACAAAGTTTCTGACTACTTGGATTTGTTGAGCGTTTTCGTGATGATTGTCGTGAAGTGAAAGGCTTTTGGCCTTGGGTTCGGCTTGGGTCCAGCCATTTGCGCGGATACTGCGGCATGGACGCAATGCCGGCTTGTGTCGACTGCGTGAGATTGCTGTTTGGCAAAACGGGGGCAGTGTGTGAGGCGCGGGATCCGCTCATTCCGCGATTCTGGGACTGAGGCTCTTGTGACGTGCAACTCTTCCCCCGTTCTTTGCGCTGTTTTTGATCACGGTTCCTTGTGTCACGGTTCCTTGGGAGAGGTCCTGCTTTTCCGTGTCGTCACCGATCTGTTTTGAGCGGAGAGATGAGGAGCATCAGAGGAAGGAGCAAACGTTTCCCCTGTAAAAATGTTCTGATGTGAGAGGGCAGTTGTTCTGTCGGGAGAAGGCCGTATTTACCCTACTATTGCTGCTGCATGTTGCTTTTGGCAGTTTGGAATATGAGTTGTTGTGAGGTCTTATCGTGTTGTGGCAGCGAGTTGTGGAAAAGGCGGTCCTGAATGTTTCTTCGTGATGTGATCGCGCAGCGGGATCATTCTTTTAGCTTTGAGTTTTACTCCCCAAAAACCGCGGCAGGAGAAGCTTCCCTGTGGCGCGTGATCGAAGAGGACCTTGCTCCGCTTGATCCGGCTTTTGTATCTGTGACGTATGGGGCGGGGGGATCAACGCGCGAGGGGACGATTCGCCTCGTGAAACGGATCGCTGCTGAGACGAACCTTACGCCTGTCGCTCATCTTACGGCGGTGATGGCGAGGCGCTGGGAGCTTGAAAAAATTATTGACGATTTCCTCGAAGGAGGAGTGCGCAATATTTTGGCTTTGCGTGGCGATCGCCCGCAAGGCGTGTCGCCTGATCAAGAAATCTACTTTGATGGCATGGAGCATGCGGTCGACCTCGTACATCTGATTCGGGACCGAGCAGGGGAAGATGCGTCGATTGGCGTGGTTGCCCATCCTGAGATTCACCCCGAGGCACTTGATGCCGAATCAGACGCGAAGTTTCTTGTGGAGAAGGTGCAAGCAGGCGCTGATTTTGTCTTGACACAGTTTTTCTTTGAAGCGCATCACTATTGGGGACTGTGCGAAAGGGTAGCGATGCACGGGTTTCCTCGCCATGTGCCAATTATTCCTGGGATTATCCCGGTGACTGATACAGGACAGATCGCTCGTTTTGCTCACCTTTCAGGGGCGGATCTTCCTGCTTGGTTGACAGATGCTCTCGCGTCTGCCGGCGAAGATACCGATGCAGTGCGGGCTGTGGGGGTTCGGGTGGCAACGGAGCTGTGCCAAGAACTTTTAGCAGATGGTGCGCCTGGTATTCATTTTTATACCCTGAATAAGTCGTTGGCGACGCGTGAGATTTACCGCAATGTGAGGAACTAAGAGAAAAAGCGGGAAAGGCGGTGTGTGCTCCCGGACAAGAACACTGGGGCTGTCGCGCATGGGGAAGCCCGGGATGAGGATGCGCTGGTGAGGATGGTCTCTGGGAAAACCGGGATTGAAAAAACCGCGCGGTTTTTTCAATCCCGGAAATTTTGTGTTGTGGTCGTTTTTTGGCTTAGGCGGCGAGTTCGAAGAGCTTTTTTCTTCGCAATTTTCGCAGGGCTGATTGTTCGATCCGTGTGA
Organism: Acidimicrobiia bacterium UBA2766; assembly: GCA_002352645.1. GTDB lineage: Bacteria > Actinomycetota > Acidimicrobiia > UBA2766 > UBA2766 > UBA2766. The sequence continues at coordinate 20,617 of DEIU01000039.1, forward strand.
CTTCGCTGGGACTTCGATGGACATGGTCCCCGATTTCCCGGCGTGTCATGGGCGGATGACCGGTCAAGCCAAAGCGCAGCTGAACTACTTCTGCTTCGAGTAGAGGAAGTTGGCTGATTGCTTCGAAGATGGTTTCTCGAATCACTGGGTCGAGTGCCTCTTCGCTTGTAGGATCTCCGCTTTCTGTGGCAAGAAAGTCGCCGAGTTCTGAGCCTTCTCCATCTCCGACGGGCTTGTTGAGTGAAGTCGTCGTGATGGGGATACTCAGCATTGATTCGACCTCTTCGATGGAGAGGCCGGTCTCTTCCGCTATTTCTTCCTGACTCGGTTCGTGCCCGGTCCGCCCTTCTATGTCACTGGCGATCCGCATGATTTTTGTCACCCTGTCGCCCACATGAACGGGGAGACGGATTGTACGAGACCCGTTGGCAATGCCACGGCTCATCGCTTGTCGGATCCACCATGTGGCATAGGTGGAAAACTTGTACCCTTTGCGCCATTCGAACTTGTCGACGGCATGAAGGAGACCAAGATTGCCTTCCTGAATTAGGTCAAGCAGTTCGTGATTTCCTCCGATTTTCTTCGCAATACTCACGACGAGTCGGAGATTGGCGTTCACGAAGCGCTCTTTCGCCTTTTCGCCCTTGGCGACGTCGGCTTCGAGTTGTGCTCGTCTCTGGTCAGACAGCACAGGATTCTCTGCTAGTTTCTGTTTGGATCTCGTCCCCTGATCGACAAGCTGGGCGAGACGAATTTCGCCTTGCTTATCGAGCAGTTCGTGACGCGAGATATCATTCAGATATGCACCGATAATATCGGTGGTAGGTACTCGATCGCTTTTCATCGCGTCTTCTCACCTAGTGCCCTGGAATCGCAGGCAACCGAAGGCGCCCACGTGCCCCTGTGTTTTTCTCCGTCGGCGATTTCCGCATACCTCGAAAATTCGAAGGTACACTCTTGGAAACGCATGGGATCCTTTTCGGATTCCCATTTTTTTTGGAAGTTGCTACCTGTTTGCAGGGGTTGGGTTATGAAAAGAGAGAAACAGGCCTCTTGAAGAGTCCGTTTGAGTTGTGTTTTATAGAAGGATTAAGCCCGGAAGCTGAAGGTGTACGTGTCGTTTATATCGGGGTAGGCGAGTGAAAAGAACTTCACTTCTACTGTATGGATTCCTGGGGACCATTTTTCTATAGTCTGCCCTTTGTCTGGCCGAAAAAAGCATTCTCCTAGCTCTTTTGAACCTGACAATTGTTCCTCAGGGATTTTTTTTCCATCAATAACGAGTTCGCAATACCAGGTTTGTCGCACGCGCACACCGACTCGTTCTGCCGAGAGCACCAGAGGTGATCCGGGCGTCGGATGTACCATAACGATATTTGTGGGGCGTGTGTCTTCCTTCTTCACATGGGAGGAGAGAGCGATCGTAGCTGCGACAATCCCTCCACAGAGGAGAATCGAGGCGACTGTGCCGAGCAAGATGCGGCGTTTTTGCTGTCGTGTCGCGTCTGCGGAGGAGAGGAAAACTGCGTCTTCGTTCGTATCAGAAGGCGAAGTTTCGCGCTGGACAGCTTCATTTTCAGGGCTGCTCGGGTCTTCTTTTGGGCCGGCTTCGTTTTCAGGGCCGGCCGGGTCTTCTTCCCCCGAAGAAGACCCGTGAAGATCAGGACGAGAATTTTGCGAAGTGGTCACTCCAGGGCCTCCAACAACCGAGAGCGATGTTCTGGAGCGGCGATCGAGATGAGAGTGAGCGCTCGTTCCTCAGACGTTTTTCCGCGTAAGTCGACCGCGCCATGCTCTGTCACGACGAAATGCACGCGTGAACCCGGTGTGGTCGTGGGACCATTGAGGGAAGGAACAATTTTTGAGGCTCCCTTGCGAGTCTGGGAGGTGATCGCCACAATCGACCGCCCTTTTGGGGCAGCACAGGCCCCCATTGCGAAGTCGAGTTGTCCTCCGGCTCCGGAAAAACGACGTGTCCCGATGGCCTCAGCGTTCGTGTTTCCCGCGAAGTCTACTTGGAGGGCAAAGTTGATGCAGGTCAGGCTTGTAATGGCGCTGGTCACTGCAATGGCGTGCACTGTGTCGGTGTTACCGAGCTTGACCTGGGGGTTGTTTTCTGCCCAGGCGAAAAGGCGTGTGTCGCCAAGTAAGAGGCCGGCGTGAAAGGGCGGATCGCCGAGAGGTGTTGCGCGGGCTGTTCGACCTGATAAAGCAAGGTCGACCATCGCGTTTCCCAGCATGCCGGAGTGCACGCTCAATGCGCGGCGTCCTGCGCGCAGCAAAGACGCGATGACGGCGTCGCCCAATGCCCCAATGCCAATTTGCAGGCAGGCGCCGTCTGGAATAATTGTTGCGACATGTTCTGCTGTCGCGCGTTCAGCGTCTCCTGCGGGACGTTGTGGGTCGAGGCAAAGGGCGCGGCGCGACCTTATTATTTTTGCCCCAGTGAGATCGATGAGAGGGGCCCCCGGCACGTCTGGCATGTCCTCATTTATCTCGACAAGAAGTGTTCCGTTGCGTTTTTGTACTGATGCAATCAGGTCAGGCCAGTAGCCAACTTGCACGCCAAGGGTTCCTTTTGGCGTGACAGAGAAAGCGACACTCTCGCAGCTCATTACTTCATCGCGGAACAACTTTGCACAGTCGGCATAACCAATAGGCAGGTAACGTGTCTTGTTTCCCAGGCCGGCGAGGCCGCGTCCGGGCATGGGAGTAGTTATATTGATACGGCTTGTTTCTGCTGCTGGAAGGTAGGCCGGCCGCTCAAGGACGAGGCCGGTAAAAACTGCAAGCGGGTTTTGTGGAGAACGTTCCCATGCAGTTTCAGCCAGAATTTCAGAGATGGTCTGAGGGGTCGCAGCCCCTTCTTCAATGGAGATGGAGGAGAGGGGGCGGATCGCCTTGGCCAACTCATGCATGCGTGCAAGCCTAATCGGATCTCTTTCCGGCCCGGAATTCCGGGTGTGGAATTATGCCTAAGGTGCCTTTGTGGGAAGGAAGCTGGGAGAGAAAAAGCCGGGGAGACAAATGCCGATTTTCTCGGTAATGCTGTAGTGCATTGCAACCGTAGCTTGTGACGAGGCGTTTAGGAGAGTTGCATAGAGCCTTTGCCGGCTTTTTCTCTTTTCGGAGAGTCGAGAGGTCCGCTTATGCGGTTCCGAGTTGTCCGGCCAAGTAGAGTTCCTCACCTAGTTTGTGAACCAGGCACATTTGTGTTTCGAGCCACTCTATGTGCTGTTCTTCAAGCGCGAGAATGCTTGTCAGTATTTCGCCAGTGCCATTGTCGCTCTTTTCTCGGCACAAGGCGATTCCTCGGTTCAGACGCTGCACTGCCTCTTCTTCGAATTGCAGGTCATACTTCAGCATCTCAGGAACTGTTGTTCCAATCTTGTTGCCGTTTCCGGTATCCATTTCTGGCTGTCCGTTCAGCGTCAGAATGCGATCTATCAGTGTCTCGGCGTGGCGCATCTCGTCGATCGATTCTGCGCGAATTTTGCCGGCCAATGCGTTGTATCCCCAGTTTTCACACATTTTTGCGTGAAGAAAATACTGGTTTATCGCGAGGAGCTCAGCACCGAGCACTTCATTTAGAGCCGCGATGATGGCTGGGTCCGTATGCAAGTTATCTCCGTTTATTCAGATATCTGCTTGTTTTGTAATTTCGACAGAGTGGAAAAAGTCGCGTGAGTGCAGGTGAGTTTGGCCAATGGGCGAGAGAAGCTTCGTGTCTCAGTCCGGCTTCCCAGCCCTATTTTTCGGCCTTGTCTCGTTCCCTGTTTTTCAGCCTTGTCTTTTCGCCTTGTTTTTTTCACTCTGTTCTGCAGTCTTGATTTTTCCCTTGTTTGTCTCCTTGGTTTGGCAGCTGTTTGCAAAACTGATGATAGGGCAGCAATTGCGGGAAGAAACTAGGGGAGTCCCGCGTGTGGAGTTTCGACGCGGACTGTTTCGATCGCTCCGGCCTGCTGTTGCGTGGTTTCTTCTGGAACAGAGGACGAAGCAGTGCAAGCGAAGAGCGTTTTGCCATCCTCGCCTCCCAGCATGCAAGCATATGCCCCTTTTGCCTGCACTTCTATGCTGTCTGTGACCTCTCCGCCTTCCTGCACGCGCAGGAGGGTGTTGCTCGCGGCGTTGGCGATCCAAACTGCACCTGCGGCGTCGAGGCAAATACCGTCAGGGAAAGTGCCTTCGATTTGCGCGAAAACGCGGCGGTTTTCGAGAGACCCATCCTTTTGCACGTCGAAGGCAGTAAGTTGGGATGCAAAGGTTTCGGCGACGATCAGCGTGGAACCATCTGGAGTGATCACCATCCCGTTCGGAAAAAGCAGGTCAGTCGCAACGACGCGTGGCGCACTATCAGGCGGGACGAGTATCAAGCAGGTTGGTGTGGGAGGTCCTCCCGCAAAGAGGTCAAAGCCAAAGTTTCCTACATAGGCGCGCCCTTCGCTGTCGACCACCATATCGTTGCACCACCAATCGGCGAGATCCGATAAGTCGGCTGCTTCACGCAAAGTGTTCCCATCGAATTTCAGGAGTTTTTGCTCTCGCATGGACACCAGAAGGAGGTTGCCATCGGGGAGCCATCCCATGCCCGAGGGGTGTGCTACTTCGAGCACGGTCTCGTCATCACCGGTTGGGCCGACTGCATGAATTGCCCCGCCATTCATATCGGAAAACCAGAGTCGGCCTTCATGCCAGCGTGGCCCTTCCGGGAAGGAAAGGTGATCGAGCAGAATGGTGGTGGGTGAGCTTGTCATGTGGTCCTCCTTTGGCACATGCTGCTTGTGCTGTGGAATGTTTCTACTGTGACTGTTGTGTTGATTGTGGAGCACTCATGCCCACCTTATTTGTCGGCTCTCCTCTTCCACCCTGGTTCCACCCTAGTCTCACTCTATTGGTTGATTCGACTGGCCAAAAGGGACAAAATTTTGGGCCGGCTTCTTGCGTGAGTGTGCTGTTTTTTCGGTTTCCTGTTTTTTCCTCTCTTGCTTTTCTGACTGTGGTCCTTTTCGTCGCTGCCGAAGCAAAGGAGGAGGCAAGAGGGGGGAAGGGAGAGTCGGGAGGGAAGAGGGGCCGAAAAGAGGAGGACAAGAGGGGGCTTGTGCTTTGTGTGCTTGTGCAGAGTGCCTCAGGAGAATTGTACGTGGACAGATGCAATTGGCGGGAAGGCGTGTCAGGAAAGTTTTGCTGCGCATATGCTGTTCGGCAGGCGGCCTCCCCTCACAATAGGCACTTTTTCTGTGAGAAAATACCCAGCAAATTCCCCCGTCAAGCTGTCTCGCAGATCTGGGACTTGCAGCTATGACGTTGAGATTCTTCCGGTATTTCACGGAAGTGTGAGAGTCTCCTCTAAGCTCGGGAAAACCTGTCCGCCTGTCGCATAGGTCGATATGTGGGCAGCGTACTAACCGATTTGTGTCTTCCGACAGGGGGAATTATGGGTGCTCTTGACGGGCGTGTTGCCATTATTACCGGCGCTGGTCGAGGTGTCGGGCGTGAACACGCCCTTCTCTTCGCGTCTGAGGGCGCGAAAGTTGTGGTGAATGACCTTGGAGGCGAGATTGGCGGGGGTGGCTCTGACCTGACCCCAGCGCAAGAAGTCGTTGAAGAAATCAAGGCCGGCGGCGGCGAAGCCGTGGTAAATGGCGACGACGTGTCCGACTGGGAAGGCGCCCAGCGTCTTGTGAACCAGGCGGTCGAGATCTTTGGCGGACTTGACATTCTCGTCAACAATGCAGGCATTTTGCGGGACAAGATGCTCGTGAACATGACAGACGCCGAATGGGACGCTGTTATCAAAGTGCACCTGCGTGGTCACTTCTGCCCGACACGTCACGCTGCTGCCTATTGGCGTGCCGAGACCAAGGCCGGCCGACCCCGCAAAGGTTCCGTGATTCACACAGCGTCTGAATCGGGACTTTTTGGAAACCCTGGCCAGACCAACTACGCCGCGGCCAAGTCCGGTATCGCGACTTTCAGCATCGTGTGCAGCAAAGAGCTGGAGCGTTATGGAGTGCGTTCGAACGCGATCGCTCCTCGTGCGCGCACACGCCTTACCTTGCAGACCCCCGGGATCGGTGACTTGCTGAAGCAGGAAGTGCCCGAGGACAAGTTTGACGAGTGGAGTGCTGCCAACATCGCCCCTTGGGTGGCGTATCTGGCGACAGAAGAATGCCCCTTGAACGGTGGCGTTTGGATGGTTTTTGCGGATACAGTGCAGCGTGTCAAGCCTTGGGAGTTGGACTCCGCAGGCAAGATCGACAACGGCAAGGACTACTGGACGCTGGATGCCATTGCAAAGGCAGCCGAAAAGTTCGTGGAATAAGCGAAACATCCTGTCGGCAGGGCGCGTGAAAGTCGTTGGGCGTTTGGCTGACGGGTGCTGCTGCGTGCCGTTTTCTCGTTGAATTTCTCTCCCGTCTGGGCGCATGCGCCCAGACGGCTGTTGAGTATCTTCACTTCCGCAGACGTTTGGTGGATTTATGGGATCTCGGTAACCGGTAACCTGCCACCCGGTGGCGGGTAGCCGGTCCTTGCCGGGATGAGGGCGGACGTGAGGGGCAGGAGAAGAACACGGATTCCGTTTGTCGGGGTTAGTTCCTGCCCTTGGTGAGCATTGCTTCTATGATCTTTTCCGCTTGCTCGTGGTCTTCTGGATAGGTAAGGACGATCAGCTGAATGTCTGGGGTAGGCGTGGCGAAAGTGAAAAGATAGTTAAGCCGGCTACCGCTTTGATCCGGTAAGTCAAACGTTGCCGAGGTGATTTCCACTCCCAAAATCTTTTGAGTGGAAACGGTGGTTTCTATCCCATGGCCTCCTTGTTGCAGCGTGTCTATGAAAGGAGTCCGGTTTTCCTCTGTCGTTTTACCTGAGAGCAAAAATGAATAAGAGGTGTTTTTCGGGTCTGCGGAGATTTCTTTGAATGTCGCTCCTTCTGGCGCATTCCAGATGGTGATTGCCCCCTGAAGGTCCACGAAATTAGCGTCGCGCAGGCTTTCCACGATGGCAGCAGCCGAGTCGGCGTTTTTCCTGACTTCTTTGTGAGCGACCTGGTCGGGAAAGTAGTGGCTGGGATCAGACGAGAAAGAGACTTCCTCGTCGTCTCCGCAGGCGGCAAGCACAACACACATGGACAAAAGCAGACATGTCCATATGCGGCGGGTTTTCCTGTTCATTGGGTGACTCCTTTCGGATGCTGTCTGTGTGTTGTTGGAGCAGCGTGTGGACTGCAGAGTGTTCTTTTCATATTTCAGTGTGATCTAGCGATCCAGCGGTTTAGTGATCTGGCGATCTCGTAGTCTTTGCGAGGTTTCTCTCGGGGATCATTCTTGTTTCTTGCCTTTTGTCGAGAACCTCTAAAAATCTTTTTGTGGAGATTCTTCTTGTGCTTGGTATTGGTATGTCAGGTTGTAGTTGACGAGGCGTCAGCATGACAGATGCCGAACAGGGATGCGAACTCGCGGCTTTTCCGAACGGAGAAGAGGCGATAAAACACAGACAAGAGAACGTGGGAGTTGGTGTTTGTGGCCTCTTGCGGATCTCTGAAATTTCTTTTTTCTTGTGTTTTTTTGTTTTCCGAGATGCTCTGTCGCTGATATCGCTTCCCCTCTCGGGTGACGTTGTCTCGCGTCCTTTGGTCTCGGGTCTTGCCACTGTAGGCGCTGTTGCGCGAAAACTGGTGACCTCGCGCGGGGGCAGAAAAGCTACGCTCTTTTACGATGAGTATCAGCAGAGAAGACGTTCTCCATGTGGCGAAGTTGGCCCGCCTTGCCTTGTCCGAAGAAGAGATCTCTTTGTTCACAGTGCAGCTGGGCGATATTTTGAATCATGCCGCGGCTGCCTGTGCGCTTGACACAGAGGGCGTGCCGCCAACTGCCCATCCAGTTCCAATTGCCCACCTCCTCCGTGAGGATGAGCCCCGGCCTTCTTTGGCCAGGGGGCTTGTGCTCGAGGAAGCTCCTGCTGTCGAGGCCGACCGCTTTCGTGTGCCGCGCATTCTCGACGAAACATAATCCGAAATATCACCCGAGAAAACTCACCGGGACCTGACATGACTGCTGTGATCACGACTGCTGCCGGAATTGCCCGTGGCGTACGCTCGGGAGAATACCCGGCTGCGCGCGTTCTCGAAGAGTACCTTGCGCGGATTGCTGCGCATGAGGATCGCATTGGAGCTTTCCTCTTGGTCGCGCAGGAGAGGGCGAGAGCAGCAGCTGAGGCAATTGATGCCAGAGTGGCTGCCGGAGAAGATCCCGGTCTGCTGGCTGGTGTTCCTCTTGCAGTCAAAGATGCCCTGTGTCTGGCGGGTCTTCCCACGACTGCCGGGTCGAAGATCCTGCAGGGGTGGCATCCGCCCTATACCGCGACCGCGGTTGCCCGTTTAGAGGAGGCCGGGGCAGTCGTTGTTGGCAAAACCAACCTGGACGAGTTCGCGATGGGATCGTCGAACGAAAATTCTGCCTACAAGGTATGCCGGAATCCACGTGGTCTGGATCGTGTGCCGGGTGGCTCCTCGGGAGGAAGCGCAGCTGCAGTTGCAGCGGGTTTTGCTTCTGTGGCAATTGGTAGTGACACTGGCGGTTCTATCCGACAGCCGGCCTCACTTTGTGGTGTGGTGGGCATGAAACCGACCTATGGGCGAGTGAGCCGGTATGGCCTTATTGCCTTTGCGAGTTCGCTTGATCAGATTGGCCCGCTTGCCGGTACTGTCGAGGACGCAGCTCTTGTGTACCAGTCTATGGCAGGTGCGGACCCAATGGACGCCACCAGCATTCCCGGAGATCTTCCCGACGTGTTGTCCGGAGTGAAAGAGGGACGAGAAGCCGGTATTGCAGGCATGCGTGTTGCTCTTGTGACAGAACTCTGCGAGATGGAGGGGACTGACCCGACGGTCGCCCGGGTGTTCGAGGAGACGGTAAAAAAACTGGAAAAGAGTGGTGCTGTTCTTGTTGAAGTGTCAGTGCCGAGTCTGGTGCATGCGCTGAGCGCCTATTACCTGATTGCCCCTGCGGAATGTTCTTCGAATCTGGCACGTTTTGACGGAGTACGTTTTGGCTTAAGGGAAGCAGGAGACGACGTAGAGGCAATGAATCGCGCGACGCGTGAGGCTGGTTTTGGCCCGGAAGTGAAGCGGCGCATCATGCTGGGTACCTACGCGCTGTCTTCTGGTTATATTGACGCCTATTATGGGAAAGCCCAGCGTATACGGACGCTCGTGATCCGTGACTTGGAAGCGGCCTTTACACAAGCAGACGTGCTTCTTTCCCCCACTTCTCCTACGGTTGCCTTTCCGTTGGGCGCCCGTACCGACGACCCTATGTCGATGTACATTTCTGATATTTGTACGATCCCTGCGAACCTTGCGGGGATTCCGGCCCTTTCTCTCCCGTGTGGTACTGACGATGCCGGTTTGCCAGTGGGACTACAAGTGATGGCCCCTGTCTTGTCGGAGTCGCTGCTTTTCCGTGTGGCTTGCGCGGCGGAGACGCTGATAGGAGCGCTTCCGCCGGTTCTTCTGTGATCTGATTGTGCGCTGTTCTCGACACCCGTGAGGTTCCCATGTCTGCTGTCGCTTCTGATCCGTGCGTCGATTATGAGGCGGTTATAGGCTTGGAAGTGCACGCCGAGCTAAAAACGAAAACGAAAATGTTCTGTGGTTGCCGGAACGAGTTTGGGGCAAAGCCCAACACAAATGTGTGCCCCGTGTGTCTCGGCCTTCCCGGCGCTTTGCCAGTGACAAACCGCAAAGCAATAGAGCTTGCGGTGCGTTTTGGCGCGGCAGTTGATGCCAAGATCGGTCGTGCTGTCTTCCATCGTAAAAACTATTTCTATCCTGATATGCCGAAGGACTTCCAGATCACACAGTACGATGAGCCCATTAACGCGGGGGGAAAAGTCGAGATCCTGGACGCTGGGGCACTGCACACCATTCACCTCACGCGCGCTCACCTCGAAGAGGACACCGGAAAATCTCAGCACCAGGGAGTGAGCGGGCGCATCCATGACGCGACGTCTACGCTTATCGATTACAACCGGGCGGGCGTTCCTCTGCTTGAGATCGTGTCTGAGCCAGATATTCGCACCCCGGACCAGGCGAAACAATATGTGAACGAGCTGCGGGCGGTCCTTGGTTTTCTCGATATTTCCGATGTCAAGATGGAAGAGGGCTCGATGCGGGTGGACGCCAATGTTTCTGTGCGTCCTGTTGGTGCGGAGGCTTTCGGCGTCAAAGTCGAAGTGAAGAACATGAACTCGGTGCGTAGCCTGGTGCGAGCCCTGACCTATGAGATTGAGCGGCAGACGGTGGTGTATCGTGAGGGCGGCAGGATCGTGCAGGAGACACGGCATTGGGAGGAAGAAGACGGTCGGACGCATTCGATGCGATCGAAAGAAGAAGCCGCGGACTACCGGTATTTTCCTGAGCCAGATCTTGTTCCCATCACGCTCGATCAGGCTTGGATCGAGGCAATTTCAGCAGAGGTCCCTGGTGTTTTTCCGTCGCGCCGGGCCGTGCAATTAGCGGAGCAGTATGGATTTGATCTCGACCGTGTTGCTTCAGTGGTCTATACGCCGGGTCTTTGTGATTGGGTTGAGGCAGAGATTGCCATAGGAGCCGATCCTTTGCGCAGCCTGAACTGGGCGAGCCAGGAAGTGATGGCGCATTTAAATGAGACCGGTGGGGAAGTTGCGGGGCTTGCTTTGTCCAAGGGGGTCTTTGCAGACTTGTCGAGTCTGATTGACGATGGCACGCTCTCAAAAAAATTAGCACGAGAAGTGCTTACCGAGGTGTTGGTTTCGGGAAAGTCGCCGCGTACTGTTGTCAGTGAAAAAGGGCTCGCGCAGATCTCTGATGAGAGTGAACTGGAACGGATCGTCGCAGAAGTCATTGGGGCGAATCCCGAGACGATCGAAAAGATCCGCGCCGGCAACAAAAAAGTTGTGGGTTTTCTTGTGGGACAAGTGATGAAGGCAACGAAGGGCGCTGCGAACCCCGAGGCGGTGCACCGTCTGATCGACAGCCGCCTCTGAGCAGACCCGCAGTGTTTTGGGCTGAGTCGGGAGGCCGGGGCTGTCGACTGAGCCGGAGGCCAGGGCGGACAGGCCGGGTTTGCCAAAGGTCTGTGCTGATTGGGCCGCTCGCGGTTTGCGTGCTGTCTTGCGGGCACAGCTGGATGTATTTGTGTGGATGTATCTGTGTGATTGACGGGTTCTGGGGTTTAAGTAGAACAAATCGCAGAGTTTTCGGCATGCTTTTTCGGGGGTTGTCGGGGTTTCGCCGGACAGGCTGGCCTCAGGCAATGGCTTGCGGCAGCAACGGCGCCGTTTCTTGGAGAGGTCTGCCTGTGGTGGCAGCATTGTGAGGGCACATGTCGAGGTATATGTGAGGGCACATGTCGAGGTATATGTCGAGGTATATGTGAGGGCACATGTCGATAGGTGTCTCGACACGTGTACTGTCAGTGGGTACTGGCACGGATTCCGTACATAAGTGCGGAGTAAATAGGGAGAAAACCCTGTAAACGGGGCAAGATGCGAGGAGTGTCATGGCTGTTATTTCTTTGAAAGTCCATGTTGTTGACGGAAGAGGAACGCCTGATCGAGTGCTTTTTCAAATGCACGGCTTTTACTCTGGTCAACTCCAGATCTCGACACTGGGGCCTATCATCGATCCGTCGGCACACTACCTTGTGGTGTCTCCGCGTGGGCCGCTCAAAGTAGGAGACGAAGACGCCTACTGGTATGACCGTGGTGGGGAAGGGCCTGAGGGGCAGACTTTTCTGACTGCGCTTGATTCTTTGGACGCAGCGCTGGAAGAAGTGTGCGAGGAGCGTGGGTTTCGCCGCGAAGACACGATCTTTCTCGGTTTTTCTCAGGGGGCCTCGCTTGCTCTTGCGCTCAGCCTGCGGGATTCTGACCGCCCGCGTCCTGCCGGTGTGATCGCGTGGAGCGGTTTTCTTCCGCAAATCGATGGGATTTCTTACGACTGGGATCGGGCAGCGGGGCTACCGGTGCTTGTGCAACACGGCACCAAAGATTTCATGATGCCGCTTGCCCAGGGAGAAAAAGCAGCTCTGGAAATGCAAGAACACGGGGCGACGGTTTCTTTCCATACGTATGAGATGGGCCATGACGTGTCAGTCGAAAGCCTTGGCGACGCCCGTGCCTGGCTTGACGCGGTGTACAAGGGCACACCCCTTTCGACACCACTGAGGTGACTGTGCTGTTTTGCTTGGGCGGATCTTGTCTTGGTGTCTGGGAAGATCCCGATGGGCGATGGAATCTCTCCCCTGGTAGAGGAAGAGAAGGGCAGCGCAGGAGAGAACTGGACGCGTGTCTTTTTGCCGTGTCTGCGCTGCCCCCTTTTCGTGTTTTTGCTCGGTTTGGAGCCGCGCGGTCCTAGGACAAGTCTTCGGCATGGGAATAGGTGGGAAGCGGGGTGTGGCGCAGGCTGTAGCGCAAGGCATAGGCGAGAAATTTTGGATGTGCCAGGCTGGTAGGGGAGGAGAGCAGGTGAAAGACGCGTGTAAAGCGTTCTGCCGCGTCAGGGTCTTGCGTGAAGAGGGGCTGGATTTTTTGTCCGTACCAGTTTTCCAGCTGGGTTGGAAAACGAGGGGGAGTTCCTGTCACGTGTGGATACTGGTAGTCGCCGGCACCTGAGACGCGCCAAGCTGCATGATTCGCACGGGCGAGGCGGCGTTGGAAGTATCGGGAGATTCCTTTGAGAGAGGGGTGGGCATCGAGGCATTTGCCGAGGAGAACTGTATTTTGTAGGGCCATGCTCATGCCCTGCCCGTACGCGGGGTTGAACACGGTCACGGCATGGCCTGCGAGGAGGAATTTTTCTGGGAGAGAAGAGAGCTTTTCGTAGTGACGGATACGGTTTGGCAGTATTTGCATAGTCGCAATATCGCTGCGTGGAGATGCCGTGTGCAGGGCGGTCCGAAGCAGAGGAAAATTCTCGGCAAAAGCAGAAAAATCTGCTTCTGTGCGGGGGACTGCGCCGTTTCCTGTAACTGCAAGCGTCACGATTATTTCTTCGTCTCCAAGTGCGAGTGCTCCCGCAAGGCGAGTGTTCTCCTGGAAGTCTGTGAATCTGTAGTAGAGGTGGAGATTATCGGGCAGTTGGGCTTGATATACCTGGCTGGCGTAGGTGAGGCCGATCTGAACCAGGCTTTCTTTCGGTCGAGAAGCCCCAATGCTTTCGAGCCAGGCCGGGGCGGAAGATCCCGCGCCTGATGCATCCACCACGAGGTCGGCCTGGAGTGACGTGCCATCCTGTAATCGCACGCCGGTAATCGTTTTGCCATCAGGGGTGCTGCAGAGGCCGGTGACACGAGCCGTGCGCAAGGATACAGTGCCAAGCTGCCGCACGCGTTCTCTCAGGACATGCTCGATTTTTATGCGACCTCCCCACATCGTGACATCTTTGCCCAGGGTGGGAAAAGGGCCGTGGGGGGTGTCGATACGAGCGTCGTTCATGCCAAAAGCAGGTACTCTGGCTCTGGCCATGTCTGTGGCAATTCCGGGAAAGAGGTCTTCAAGCGCGCGTCGTCCACCATCGAGCAGAAGGTGGAGGTGGCGGTCTTGGGGAACGCCTTTGCGCGAGGTTGGTGTGTGGGGGAGGGGGTCTTTTTCGATGAGGGTGATTGCGCGAAAATGATCAGTGAGTACGCGACTGGTTGAGAGGCCGGTGATGCCCGCTCCGATGACGATGGCGTGATCGTACATGCCGCATTCCCCCTAGGTAATACACTGTATTTTATGTACCTAATGACCTTTTTGTAGGTAATATGAGATTTTTTCTGTAAAGGAAGATTTTTTCTGCAAAGGAATAGATTAGGAGGGATTTGCGTGTTCTGCTGTGATTTGGTGTTTTGTGGCGTGACGGGAAGATCTGCAGGGGAGTTGCTGGGACGCCTGTGCAGGGGGAACTGCCGGGGGCCATGGGGGGAGGAAAAGCACGGTCCCAAAAGACAGCGGGCAAACCCGTCGGGGCTGGTCAGCTTGTCTCCCTGATGCGCAGGGTAGAAACAACCATGACGGCAGAGACCATGGGATGGGTTCAGGGCTTGCCTGCAGCCGATGGCTGGAGAAAAGAAAAAAGCGCCGAGATGGTGAGGGGTGGATGCGCAGGGAGTGTTGCCGGCGCCTTCCCGAGAGATCGAAGTGCCAGAGATCGGTGCTCGAGGTGCTTGAGGTATCGGAGTCTTTCATCTGCCGCTGTGGCGAGGTTGCAGTCCCGCTCTTGCGGACCCAAAAGAGGAAAGGCCTGGGCATCCCTAACCCAGGTCTTTTCAGAGTCTCGGAAAACAGGAAAGACCCGGGGTTCCTCCCTTTCCCCCTGATATTTCCTTGTTTTTCTTTGGTGAGGCGGATTTGTTCGTTCTGCTTCCCGTGAGAAATAAAGCGAGGATCGCCTATCTTCCACCGGCCACGAGACGAGGGATGGGTTGCGGTTGCAACATCAGGGCTGATGCCGTGTCAGATCCGGAAAGATCTTCGGTCTGTGCAGAGCCAGGAACGCTCGTGATCACAGATGTCCGAGTGTATGCGCTCGTAATGGTCATGATTACCCAAAGGTCTGTTTCGGAGAGACTTTGTTGTGTAGTCGGTTGGGAATCTGGTGGCAGTGTGTTTCTGGTCAGGATGCGCGCTGTGCCGTTCAAGCACAGTGCTTTCCCGTCTGCGAAATCATTGCAACACATTCCGACAGAAGGATTCTCGAAAATATTGGCGAGAGCTGTCGGACTGATGTTGGTTTCGCTATCGATAAAAGCGAGGTGTTTTTGCTCGAAGACACGCACAAAGCCAGGTGGTCCTGTTTGTATCGTGCAATCGCATTCTATTTTCGCGTTGACCGTTGCGAGGAACACGCTTGTTTGATGTTGGAGGAATTCCTGCATTCCTACTGTCAGAGCAAGCATTTTTTCGGTTTCAATCGCTGAAGGAAAGGAAGATGAAATGTACATTAATGCTTTCGTATGAAGAGATCTGCGGGATAGTGGGCGTGTGTTTTTTTGTGGTGCTTTTTTTGCATTTCCATATAGGGGTTCTCCACCGTGTGAGAAGAGGATTTCAGTGCCTGGAAAACGGGCTATTGTATGCTGAAAAGTGCTCGTGGGCTTTCTGCTGATTTTTGTGTTTGGGGTACTTTTCTAAATGGCAGGGACAGACTGGGAATTTTCTGACCATCACGACATGAACTCCTGTGACCAGGGTGTGGTGAAGCTCTGGTGAGGTTTTTGAATGAAACCTCAGATGGACAGTTGTCGGCGATAGTGGATTTTCCGGAACTTGGTTCTAGGCATTGTGCGGTGGGGATATTTCGGTATCAGAAGTGTGAGAGTTCTCCACTTCGACGAGTATCCATTGGTGTTCTTCCAACTCTTCAGGAGGAGCAGTCGCGGTGAGCATGGTGAGCTTGGGGTCTGTTGCAATTGTTTCTGTTGTCAGAATGCAGGCCTGTCCTTTGATGTAGAGGCCACCTTCCCGAGCAGGGAGCCGGGTGACATACATGCTGACCCACGGGTTGTCGAAGATATTGCCGAGGCTGGTGGATGCAGAGTGCAAACTCCCTTCAAGGTAGAGAAGGCGATGGTTGTCGACTGCGCGAATGAAACCGGCCGGCCCGGTACGCAAAGTGCAATCACACATGCCACGTGCGTCTGACGTGGCGAGGAACATTGCCGTCTGATCCTTGAGAAGTGTGATGACTTCTGCTGAGAGTGTGGACTTTGACTGGGGCTCTTCGAAGTCTTCGAAGACTTCGAACTCTTCAAGCGCTTCGCGCATGTCGTTCAGATAGGGCTGGGGAAGTCCTTGGACAAATGTCATGGAATCTCTTTCTCTTTCGATCATCGTCATCATGACAAAGTGCCCTGTCATCTTCCTGACAAGGTGAAAGCTTTTTGAGATCCGGCACCTGACATGGCTGTCACAGAGGAGTCAAGTCAGTTTGAAAAGCTGTGCCCGCAAGGTAGAGGTGAGGGTTTTCTATGTTGATTGCATGCCGGGAGGGCCGGGAGGGCCGGGCGTGTCAGGTCGAAGGGGGGGTCGGACACGTAGAGTGGAAAGAGGGTCGCGAGTCTCGACCGTGCCAAGGGGGAGGAAACGGCGTAGCTTCTGACTTAGCGGGATTCTTGCTATTTTTTCTACTTTTTTTGCGCGCACGATGGGGGAAGGTATGCCGCTGTGAGAAAGAGCGCGTTCTACTTTTGCGGAAAGTGCTCTTGGGTCGACGTATCCCTGGGCGGTATAGAGGAGATCGGCACCCTGTGGTGTCTGGTGGACTTGAGAAAGCAGAATGTCGGTTTCGGCATCAAGAATCATATCGAAAAGTAGTGGGGGGATCGTGACCTTGCTCTTCTGTGTTGCATAGGTAAAGATATCGTCGATACGGTTATGTATATTGCCGAGGAGACGGAGAGAGGAGCCGCATCCGCATTTATCCGGGAGGATTGTGATCTGATCATCGTGTTGGTAGCGGATCAGCGGAAGGGTCTGGTAATAGAGGGGTGTCACAAGGACGTGTGTGGAGACATTTCCTGGTGCAACTGGGTCATGTTTGTGGTCGACGGCTTCCAGAATCACGAGGTCGTCGTTTGTGTGGATGTTTGATTGACACATGCAGGGTTGGGCGAGAAACCCTCCTTCGATTGCCCAGTACCACTCTTGCGGAGTGAGTCCCCAAGACTGCCGGATGGCAGTGGCTGTGCTTGGCAAAAGGGCTTCCCCGACGGTGTGCACCGCCATCGGCTGGATAGAGCCGGCGGTTTGATTTTCCCCCGTGTGACCTGCTTGTTGTTGCGCGAATGCCAGTTCGTGCAAGGCGGATGGCCACCCCAGTAACAGACACTCCGCGGGTGTTTCTGCGCATTGTTGCAGGATCTCTTGTGCAGGTGTGTCGGCGTTTATGATTTGTTGTATACCCAGTTCTGCACCGACTGACATCATGGGATATTGTGGTGCTCGGGTCGTGACGAACTGCATGTGCGAGAAGTTCAGGATCATAGGATGCCCGGACGCGAGTGCACGCTGCATCCACCTCACGCCAAGGGCCGCAGTAAAGCTGCCTTCTGGAGGCGAGAAGGCAAGAATGGCTGGTTTGCCGGTGTAGCCGGCGGTAGTAATGATCGCGTAGACGTCGAGATGTTCGATGGTCTGCGTAAGAGCGGCAGCATGCGCAGTGCACTTTGATAGGGTGAGATTTTTGTCGGTGACGATCTCGTCCCAATTCTCAATGAGCTTGTTTTTCGTGAGAGGAGGAATGTCCTGGAGGCTCTCGGGGGTGAGTGTTGCTGGATCCAAGGCGGAAAGTCTGCGAGCGTAGAAAGGGGAGTGCGCTTTGGCATATGCGATGAGGGAACGTAATGCCGTTGTTTGTTCGGCGCGGACTTGTTCTGCCGGCCAGTCGATGCGCCGGATCAGCTCGCCAGGGCCGGGAATGGGGATATGAGAAGAGTCCGTGGGCATAGGAGCGATCGAATCTCAGAAATCTCATAGGGGAGAGGGGGCCGAAGGTGCCCATGGAGAAGGAAAAATGCGATTTCCGTATCTTCTCATTTTTCCCAAGTCTACGTACTGACGGGGATAACCAGGGTTTACGTGTTATGGTACGTCTTTGGCAAGTCTTTAGGGCTCCTTCGACTGTGAGCGCGAGGGGATTTTCTTGCAAGGGTCTCTGTGCCGTGGCAAGTACCCATCCATCTATATTCTCTTGGTGTGAAGAAGACTAGAGGAATTTCCGTGTTCACGAACATATTTACAACAAAATTCTCGATATGGAAATCTGTTTACTTAGTTCAATGACCGTTTTCGCGGCTGGAAAAGAGGTCTCTCTTGGCGGTGAACGCCTGCAGACTCTTGTTGCGATTCTTGCGCTGCGCCCTGGTGTAGATATCTCTGCGGACACACTTGTTGATGCTATTTGGGGGGAAACGCTTCCGGCGCACCCTGATAATGCGCTGCAACGGCTTGTCTCACGATTCCGCGGTTTAGTGGGGGAAGATTCCCGGCTTGTGCGGTCGGGGAGTGCTGGTTATGTGCTCGACATTCTCCCGGAAGATGTGGATGTTGGGCGTTTTGAAGCTGCATTTCGGCAGGGGAGAAGGCTCTTCGAGAGAGGGGACTACGTCGAGGCTTCGGAAACCCTACGGAACGCCGAATGTCTGTGGGGGGACGGGCCAGTTGCCACTATTTGGGAGAATGAATGGATGCACGCAGCATGGTTGCGTCTCGACGAGATCCATTTGGGGGCGCTCGAGCTCTGTCTCGATGCTGACATTCGCTGTGGCCGCTATGCCGAAGTCACTGGCGAACTCGCTGCGCTTGTCGCAGCATATCCTGGGCGGGAGAATTTTCACGCCTTGTACATGCTCGCGTTATACCGCGCAGGCAGACAAGCTGAAGCGTTACGCGCTGCACGCAACGCCCGCAATATTTTGCGAGAGCACTTTGGCCTGGATCCCGGGCCAGAACTGACGCGTGTGGAAATCCAGATTTTGGGACAGCACACAATCCCTCCTGCGAGGGGGAACGGCAGAGAAAACGCTGGAGAACAGGGGAATTTCTCGCATCTCCCCTTTCCTTTGCTCTCTTCCGAGAAAGAGATGCCCTTTGTCGGAAGAGAAGTAGAAGGGGCGTTCTTGCGGGACACGTGGGAAAAAGTGTTGCTCGGTGAGGGGCAGGTTGTTGCTTTAACGGGGGATCCGGGAATCGGGAAGTCGCGACTTGCGACAGAGTGTGCGCGCCGTATCCATCGAGATGGCGGGACAGTCCTGTATGGTCGGTGTTATGAGGGAGTAGGCGCGCCATATGAAGCCTTTGTCGAGGCATTTGACGAACGTTTATCGGCGCGAGACCCAGATGCATTGCGTGCCGAGCTTGGTGATGACCTCGAGATTTTTGTGGGATGGTTGCCGCGGCTCAGCCGGATTTTCTCCGATGTCACACACACTGTTTTTGGCGAGTCGCACCAGGCTCGCTTTGAGCTTTTTCACGCGGTCGTACGATGGACAGAAGAACTGTGCAGACAACAGCCTTTGCTGATTCTTCTAGAGGACTTCCACTGGGCAGATCCCGCGACAGTTTTGTTGGCCGAGCATCTTTGTCGTCGGAGCAAGGAACTCCCTGTCTTGTTTTTATTGACCTCGCGTCTCGACAACGTCAGTCGTTCTTTGCCGGTTTTCAATCCTTTTCATGAGCGTCTTGGCTTTGGGAAAAAAGGTGGAGACTTCGACGAAGTGCAAGTGGTACCTGTGGGGCCGATGGCAGAATCCGACGTGTTTGAGCTCGTGACACGCGCTTTGCCTGCAGGAGGAGAGGCAGCCGATGCAATCTCTTTGGCAACCTGGTTGCAAGGGGAAGCGGGTGGGAATCCCGTCGTTGTGACGGAGCTTTTGCGTCACCGTTTACGTTGGGAAGAAGAGTGGGACTCCACGCCGACAACCATTGCAGAAACCGTGAGAATAAGGCTACGCCTGCTTTCTCCGAACGCACGTCTTCTGGTCGAGACCGCGGCAACGATTGGGCAGGATATTCCTATCGGCCTTTTGCAGCGTTCTTCCCTGCTTGACGGGGCAGTCTTTGACGCGGCCGTCAAAGAAGCGGTTGGCATGTATATATTGCGCTGGGTATCTGCAGACACGAGCGTCTGTTGCTTTGTGCATGGAACCGTGAGAGATGCCGTCTACGCGGGACTTTCGCCGGAATACCACACACACTTGCATATGCGTGTGGCCTACGCGCTGGAAGAATGCAGTGTGCGAGACCCCCGGAGTGTACTGCGTAAACTCGCTTTTCACTACCGGAGTGCCGGTGACCTTGGCGCGCGCAAAGCCTGGCGATTTGCTGTAGAAGCCGGAAGGCAAGCCGCTGCCGAGTTTGCGATGGAAGAAGCAGTTTTTTATTTTTCGGATGCCCTCTGCTTGTTTGAGGAAACGGCAGGCAAAGTTCTCGGCGAAAAGGGAAACCCTGCCGAACAATGTGACCTATTGATAGCGCTCGGCAAAGCACAAGCCGCAATGGGAGATCCCGCACATCTCGAAAGTCTGTGTGCTGCCGCCCGCGTGGCAGAAGAAGCCTGTTTGCCTGACAGGATTGTGACAGCAGCCCTCGCCACCCCGTCGAGTCTTCTCCCCGAAGACGCAGGACAGCGTGCGACAAATGTGCGTCTTTTGCAACAGGCGCTGGAGCAGTGTGGAGCAGACGAAACCGCGCTGCGCTCTCGTCTGCTCGCGCGCCTTGCAGGTGAACTGTACTGGGATATTGCTTTGACCGAATCCCGGTGCATGGCAGAAGAGGCTTTGTCGACCTCCCGTGAGAGCGAAGATAACCGGGCAATAACCGAAGCCCTGCTCGGACACCTGCGTCTTTTGTCGGGACCTGATGCTGATCCGCAGGAACAGCGCAAAGAAATCGATGAGATCAGCTTTCTCTCGAAAAACTTCGACGACGACAGGCTGGTCTTGAAGGCCGCGTTATGGCGGTTTCGCTGCGCACTCGAACGTGGACTTGCAAGCGATGTGCATCTTGCTTTTGCAGAAGTGGAAGGGAGCATACGCCGCGCGCTCAATGTACGTTTGGAACTGGAGTGGATCCGCGCTGCAAGCTCCATGCATCTCATGAAAGGAGACTTCAAAGAGGCAAAGTGCCTGCTCGACCGGGGAGAAGAGCTATTCCTTCTGCTTTCATCCCGCAACCCAAAATGGCCTTTTCTCCCTATCTTTGCGGAGATGTGCTTCTTCGAAGGACGTTTGGAGGATGTGCTTGACGTGCTCCGTGCGATTGCCGCAATGCAGTCTGCAGGAGCTTCGATCCACGCGTTGCACGCGCTCGTGTGTGCCAACATGGGAGAATTGACCGAAGCCCGCATTGCCTTCCAGCGCTACATGGCACATGGAATACTGGGCGTACGACGCGACTGGAACTGGCTCATCGGCATGGCATGGAGCGCTGATGTAGTTGTTGAGCTCGCAGACGTAAAATACGCCGCCAAGTTGTATGATGCCCTGCTTCCCTACGCAAAACGCCATGTCGTAGGAGACGTAGCAGTATACTGGGGTCCCGTTTCCCACTCGCTTGGCACTCTCGCCACCCTGCTAAAAAAATACGAAGAAGCCGAAACCTATTTTCAGCGTGCACTCTCACAACTGCAACGCCTCCGAGCAGCACCCTGGGTCGCCTTCACAAAAGTCAGCTTCGGACAAATGCTCTTGGAGCGAGACACCCCTGGAGGTCAGGAAATCGCACGACAAGAACTCGTCGCCGCAGCAAGCATGGCAAAATCTCTAGGCTTGGCCGGAGTAGAACGCAAAGCAATGCGAGTTTTGAGCCGGTTCTAAGGCCACTTCAAGGTCGCCATTCGGCGTGCATATCGCTCAGGTTTTCTCTCGAACGGGATGAGTTCTTCTTCCAGTCCAGGTGGAAACGGTTTCCCGGGCGATTTTTCTCTTGTGTGATTGTGATGTTGCCGCGCAGTATCCTGCGGATTTACACGCCAAAGTATCCGGCAAAGCCGTGAGTACCTGAGCAGCTTTGTTGACTCGGTCAAGTGACCGCTCCGGCGTTGTCGAACTTCTCGTCACCAACGCCAACCCCTCATCAATCGTATGGCGGCACATGACACTGGCGTGACGCAAAAGAGAAAGTGGGACGTGGCAGTCGCGACTTCTTACCCGATCCGATCGTGATCGACGACATCGGCGTCCTGATTGTAGCCATCAACCGCATTTCATTGTTATTGCAAAAAGACCGCTGATCGCAGCAGCGATTTCCCACCGGAA
This sequence comes from Acidimicrobiia bacterium UBA2766, assembly GCA_002352645.1. Classification (GTDB taxonomy): domain Bacteria; phylum Actinomycetota; class Acidimicrobiia; order UBA2766; family UBA2766; genus UBA2766. The sequence continues at coordinate 42,396 of DEIU01000039.1, forward strand.
GCGAGCGCTTTTGGCTCGCTTTTTTCACCGTTCACCCAGCCCATCTTGCGTGTTTTCCACCCTGACCCGCCTCCAACCTCACAACAGGACCACGCCGGCCCCAAGGCCAACCCAACTCACGGATACCGCGAATACACATAAAGCTACAAAACTCACGTACGGAATAAAAGACATAAAAAAACCTGACAGTGCTTCACCTGCCACTTTGAAGGCTGTCCTTCCACACGGGTGGGATATGGGCAATGTCCCTGTTCTTTGCTCTCGTGAGTTTCTTTTTGGTTTCTGAGGAAGATGGGTTTTTCGGGAAGCCGGACTTTTTTCGGAAGAGAAATCTGTGATGCCTGTAAAACGATTTTTCTGTATTTTTCTGTATTTATTTTTTTTGCCGATAGGGTGGGGAGAGGCCGAAGAGTGTGGCGGGGAAGGGTATCGAGCGCGAGTAGGGGGGAAGAGAGAGTGGCGAAGGCGCATGCCGTACGAGGATTGCGGGCTGATGGGACGTTGGCTGATTTTGCTGCTCGAACTTTGATAGTGCGTGCTGCCGAAGCAGAGGCTTTCGCGGATGCTGCAGCAGACCGTTCTGATCCGGAGGATTTGCATAGTTTTCGGGTTGGGTTGCGGCGTCTTCGGGGGGCAATGTCAACATATGCTGAGGTTTTTTCCCGTCTTTCTCCGGAGTGGGACGAACTCTCATTGCAGGTGAAAACAGTTTTTCAGGCGACCTCTGCTTTGCGGGATTGTGATGTGGGCGCGCAGCGTCTCATGGATTTACAGGCTGAAGTATCTGATGAAGCTGCCCTTGTGGTCACGTCTTTGTTGCGTCAGTGCGCGCAGCGTGCTGCTGTTGCGGAACTTCTTGTGGACGGCGCTCTGGGAAAGTTCCACACACAAGACGTATTTGGTCGTCTCTCCAGGATGGGGGGGCAGCTCAGCTTTTTGACGACCGCGACGGTTGGGGTTTCAGCGCAAGCGGAGAAAAACGCGCGGTTGCTTCTTGGAAAGAAAGCCTTACGCGCGGGCAGCGCGCGTAAATCTTTGCTTGGGCAATTGCAGCGTCGTGTGGGCAAAGTGGAAAAGCGTTTGCTGCCCTTCTTGAATGACCTTGATGATGACCTCGATGAGGCTCCTTCAGGAAAAGATGCAGAAAAGGCCACGAAAAAAAAGGCAAAGAGCGTTCCGGGTGCTCTTTCTTTTGCGCGGGCAGCGCATACCGAAGATCTGCACGACTTGCGGATCGAAATCAAGAAACTGCGCTATGTGGGAGAGCTCGTGGCGGATACGCCGTTTGGCGCGCACGTTGTGGGAGTTTTGCCGGAATTGCAGAGGATGCAGGATCTTTTAGGCGATATTCATGATGTTGATGTGTTACTTGCGGACATAAAAACCCTGATGGAAGGAACTGGCGAAACTCTCGGGAAGCCGGAAAACCCGGACAAACCTGGAGAAGAAGCGGGAAACACTGGGACCCGAAAAGACTGCGCGCAAAAACCTGCGGCGCACACAGCCCACCAACAAGTTGCAGAGCACGCGTCGGGTAACGAGAGTTCCTGGAGCAGAGGGTGTGCTGCATTACAGGCAACACTGCAGGATCAGCGAGGCCTTTTGCTCGCGAAACTGGAGCGGAAATGGCCGGTAAAACGCTTTCAGGGATTGCTTGAGGTTCTCAAGTGTTGAGTGTGGTGGTTGCTCTGTCTTTGGTGAAGAAAAAGTGGGGAACATGGCAAAATGCGACAGGATAAACCTTAAAAAGAACGGATAAAAGCCGGAGCAGGCAGAGAAATAGGCCCTTCTCCTGGGGTGGGCTTCCCCCTTTTTCGTTTCTCGGTGTAGATTCCAGGTTGTGGCGCTCCGGTGCGTTGTGCGTGAACGAGAAAGTTCCGCCTCTTTTGCAATCTGCATCGTGTGGAAACGAGCCTGTGTTTTCCCTGTGATTGAGCGGCCATTGAGCACAAGACCCGTATGTGTCGAGAACACAAGAACGGGGCAGTGTTCCCGTGTCCATGCCACAGGTTGAGGAGGGTCTTATCCCCAATGGTCGAGACCGGTGCCCAAATTCCGTCGCTTGAACTGAAAGACCTAGGCAAAGTCGTAGGTGAGCTTGATGACAGTTCTTCTACATGCATGCCCCTTTTTGTTGTGATGAGCTCCTCATCAGACATGTGTCGTGCCCTGGAACCGGTTTTTCTGCAAATGGCAAGATTGAATCAGGGTCCATACAATGTCTGGTTTTTTGTGCATGGGCGTGCAAGTAGTGTCGCTGCAGCCTATCCCAAGCTGCTTTCTGTTGCGCGCGTCTTCCCTTTTTCAAGCACATGGGAAGGGCTCGCCGCGCTTTCCATCGAAAAGTATCCAACTGCCTTCCTGGCCACCAGAGATAATAAGGTGGGAGAAGTGGTCGAAGGGTGGGATTATGGACAGTGGCAGGATTTTCTTCGCAGGGTAGGGACTTATCATCCGACATGGCAGCTTGGAGTACTTCCCCGTAAAGGCCTGCCCCAATCTGGATATGTTCCAGTGAGATCTGCGTCTGTGAAATCCGGAGCCGCGAGCTGAGAACCAGGTTGAGGAGTACCGAGAAGACTCTGCGAGCGTGTTTTTTGCGGTGTGCGTCGCCATAAAGGGGGCGAGAAGCGAAGCAGCCGCCTGTGAGGTGCATGCTGCGCGCGAAATCCCGGCTTCTGTCATGCCCCTTATGGTGAATGTCTTTGGAGCCTGAGGAGAGAGATGCCGTCACGTCCCCTTTCTCGTCGTCAACGTACTGGAATTCCGGAAGTCGATGCGCTACTCGCCGAGATTTTCGACCTGATTGCTCCCACCCATGAAGACTTGTACTCCGAGATTGTTGCCGCTGCGGTACGGCTTGGGTCCGACAGTCTTGATCGTGGCGACCTGAAAATTGTCTTGGGAGCTTTGCGGGAGCTGCGTCAGACCTTCAAAATATTCGCATCTTATCCTGGTCGGCGTGTTTCTGTCTTTGGTTCTGCCCGCTCGAAACGCCACACCGGACAGTATCAATATGCCCAACTGTTTGGGGCAGAGATGGCGCGGCATGGCTGGATGACCATCACCGGGGCCGGGCCTGGCATCATGCAAGCCGCAAATGAAGGCGCGGGCACAGAACACAGCTTTGGCTTGAACATTCGCTTACCTTTTGAGCAGCGTGCCAATCCCATACTCGAAGGCGATGAAAAACTCCTGAGCTACCGGTACTTTTTCACAAGGAAACTCGCCTTTGTGAAAGAAGCCCATGCCTTCGCGTTGTTCCCTGGCGGCTTTGGCACAATGGACGAGTGTTTCGAGCTTCTTACCCTCGTGCAGACCGGCAAATCCAATATATATCCTATTGTGCTCATCGAAACGGGAGAGGACCGGTACTGGGAGCGTTTCGTGGCATTCCTGCGCGAAGAACTGCTCGCCGATGGCTACATCTCCGCAGAAGACCTCGATCTCTTTTGTGTTGTCGACAATATCGACGCGGCCGTCACCGAAATCCTGAGCTTCTATCAGAACTACCAATCCCAACGCTACATCGGCAAAAAACTCTATTTGCGGCTCCGCGTTGCCCCCACTCCACGCGAGCTCATGGCCCTCAACATTGAATTTGCCGACATCGTGGCCGAAGGCAAAATAGAAGTTGTTCCCCCACACAAAGAGGAAATCACGGCAAACGGGGCTGTCGACCTGCAGGACCTCCACCGTCTTGCCTTCGTTTTTGACCGGCAATCCATCGGTCGCCTCCGCCACCTGATCGACCGTCTGAACGAATTCGTCTGACCCAGTGTGTGCAACCGGTTAGTGATTGTACGCCCTTTTGGCAGGTGCCCCTGCGGTTTGTCCGACTCGCCCGGTCACACTTCCTGCCCCAAAATCGTCTTGGAATTTTTTGGGTCGCTTCGTGCGATATTGCAGAAGCCGGCCTTGCCTGGAAAAGACCTGCCCCAACAGTGATGTCCGTGTTCGGTAGAAACAACTTGTTTTGGGGACAAATTTGTGCTTGGTCAGTGGATCTTGCCTAGTCCTTTTCGCTGTTTTCTGTGGCCAGGCAGACCTGCAATTTCACTGGGGAGGGGCACGGTTTGTCCGGCGTCTGATCAGAATGCGGAATCAGGAGTCCATGCTGGATCGAAATCAGTGTTTTCTGTTTTCCACTTTGTGATGCGCGGGATCACCCAAAAACTGTAAATCCCAAATGTGATGATGATAAGAAAAAACCACTTGATCCAGTTCCCAAAAAGTGCCCAAGCGCTTCCAACGAAGATGAGACGGTAACCGTTGATATAAGTGTGTTTGGCACGCCAACGCTGGTAGAGAACAACCGAGTAGGGATACAAAATCCCCGCAGTAAAAAAAGTGATGAGCCACGCGAGGATGGCAGTTCCCACATATGTCGCGGCACCACCATCAAAATAAAAGGCCTTTGATTTGCCCATCTACTGTTCCATATCAGTGTTCGATCTCGACGGAGGTCTTTGCCAAGAAGGAAAAGAGCAATGAGTATGTAGGAATACGAAAAAATGGGGTATTGTCTTGCGGTTCGCAAGAAACCTGCAAAAGACACCTGCTGCACAAGTTCTGATCGCCGATTTCCAAGCGCTCGTTTTTTCCTCGTATCCAAATCTTACTCATGAGAAACACGAATAGGATTTATGGAAGCAGTGGCTCCTGCGAAAGGGAATGCCGGTGCCATGAACAAGCCGTGTGTACGAGCGGCACGCCACCACTCTTCCCTGGCCAGTTCCTGCAAGCCGCCTGTTCGTCATCTTCCCTGCTGCCCCTCTGGCCGTCCCCGCAACTCTCCCCGCGTCTTTCGGCTTCTTTTTGCAACAGATAAGCAGGAAAAGCGGTCGAGGCGACAGCAGTTTCCCTCGCGACAGCCGATCGCGCCCGGCGCATGCGCAGCGGCTATGAAAAGTTTTCTGTTGATCTCGCGTGTTATGCAAGACTGATCAGCACAAGCCAAAGCTGTGCAGGGCAAACTCCGGCTTGTGTACTGGTGTGAAGCTATAGGTATTTTACGGATGACCGATGCGCCCGCTTCCCCTCTGGTTTCCGGGCCGGTTTGCTCGGTCGCAGGGCTCCCGGCTCTTGCGGGAGATCTCCCGGGGGTCCGGGGGTTTAACGGGGCAGGTTGGGGGCGACGTCGTCAATGAAGCGACGCATGGATGCGATGGTGGCTTCGTGCGGGGTGCCGCCGAAGTTTTGCCAGGTCATGACGGTTTTGCAGCCGGCTTCATAGAGGCCGGTGAGCTTGTCGGTGACTTCTTCGGCAGTGCCGCAAATGGCAACCTTGTTGAGCAAGAGCTCAAGGAAGTTGTCAGTGGATTCGCCGCCGGCAGAAAGGCCGGAAAGCTGGGTGAAGAGGTTGTATGCCTCATAGGTGTCGGGCAGGTCTTTGCCTTCTTGGGCAGGTGATCCCACATTTGCCAGGGTTTGGTAGTACCAGAGCAGGCCTGGCGCGGCAAGCTCGCGGGCTTCTTCGGTAGTGCGACCCACAATAATCTGACGCAAGGCAGCGGTTTTCCCGGGCGGGCCGTCATGGCCGGCCTTTTCCCATGCCTGGACATACTCTTTGCGAGCTTCGATGATCCGGTCGTAGGGGGCGAACTGGTCGAGTTGCAGGTGGTAACCGTCTCGACCGGCAAGCGCGACAGACGACGGGCTAATGCACGCCTGATAGACCGGGATACGTGGTTTTTGTAGGGGTTTGGGGAGAACTTCGACCGGTTCAAAGTTCCAGAATTTTCCCTTGCTACTGACCGGGCCGTCTTGCCAGGCGCGGAAAATGATATCGAGGGATTCCTGAAACATTTCCCGGCTGTGCGAGATGTCGATCTCGAAGGCGTCAAACTCGTGACGTTGGTAGCCGCGACCCACACCCCATTCGATGCGACCGTTTGACAGGATGTCGAGCACCGCAAGCTCTTCGGCAGCCCGGATCGGATGCATAAAAGGGAGGATCGTGACCGCAGTCCCAAGACGAATACGGTTGGTTTTTGCGGCCACATTGGCCATCGTCAAATGGATCGTGGGGCCGAGGCCGTACCGGCTGAAATGGTGTTCGGCAAACCAGGCACTGTCGTACCCGAGGCGTTCTGCCTCTACCGCCTGGGCGATCTCATTACTGAAGACCCGTTCTTGGGTCAGGCCTTCCGGCCATTGCATAAGAGAAAAGACGCCGACTTTCACACTGAAACCTCCTTGGAAACGCGTGGCAGTGCAGCCGGATACCGCGATCCGGCCTTATCTCAAGCTCCGGACGGACGGGCGCCATCCGGTGGCCAAGACTCCACGCCTTCTTCAAGGGGGACTTCAAGCGAGCGCAAAAGCGAAGAGAAAAGTCGCCAGTTCCCAATCGCGACAACAAGCTCCACCAGGTCTGCCGTACCAAGCTCCGCTTCACACGCGGCCCAGGTCTCAGGACTAATCGTGCCTGTAGTCAGGGTATCGTCAGTCGCGGCAAGCACAGCCTTGTCGGCAGCACTAAAACGGTCACTGTTCTTCCAGTCACGCACCGCCAAAATATCTTCTTCAGGGATGCCGAGCTGGGTGGCAACGCGCCAGTGCTGCGTCCACTCATAGTCCGAGCCGGTTTCCCAGCCGAGACGCATAATGACAAGCTCCCGCAAGCGCGGATCCAGCGACCCTTTCCAAAGGAGCGTGCTGAGCAGGTTATTCAATGCTCCCGCAACCGGCTTGTTGTGCAAAAGCACCTGAAAAACAGAAAGGCCTGCCATAAAAGATGGAATGCCGGCTTCTTCTGCTGCTGCTTTTGCGTCTTCGTCGGAGAGAAGAGGCACACGTGCTTTTCCGGTCATATGTTCCCTCCAACCTGGCGCGACACGAGTATCATCATCTCGTCCCCCTCATCGTCTCGCAGTCTGTGCGACAGCCTGCGGCTGCACAGACTGCATCATACCTACCCCTTCTCCGCCCTTTCCGAATTCAGTCAAGAGAGAGCACACACGAGCCGCCCCCACGGTATGTCTTTTTCGAGAAAACCCCTCGTGCAAGACGACTTCTCACCAAACGCCGGACCGGCCCCAGCCAGACCCCGGCTTTACCTCAATCGCCGATCTCGAAGAGATGGGAGACGGTCTTTTCGGCATTTTCGTGGAGCGAGGTGGTTTTGATGGCTTATGTGGGTGATCGCTTGTGGCGTATCAAGGTCGCGCCTGTTGCCGCGAGTGCGAGTACGAATGGATAGGCCAAGCCGGGGTCGAAGCTGCCGCTTACGAGAACGACCATAATGAGGGTGCAGATCCCGCCGATCCTGCGTAGGCCAGGGGCGAGACGGATGAATGCGAGGAGGGCAAGGCCGTAAAGCAGGAAAAAGTTTTGCCCTGCGAGAGAGAACAAGGTGTTCATCGAAATGATACCGGCGCTCACACTGATGCTGACCCCGGCAAGTAAGGCTGTGGTGGTCAGTACTGTCCGGACAGGTACTTGGGTCACAGCGTGGATTGCTCCGAAATAGGCAGGAACCAGCTGATGGCCGGCGGAGGCGTAAAACAGTCGGGACATTGCCCAGATTGCGCCAATGAGGTTGGCTGCAACTATGGCCGCACCAAGGAAAGCGATGACAGTACCGCCTGGCGCGCCAAGCAATAAGGTGAAAAGGGTAGCGACAGGGGCTTCTTCTGTGCTATTGGCGTTCCTGGGTAGCGCTGATTGGATGGCGAATGCCGGCCCGATATAGAGGACAAGCGCAATAAGGTAACCGGCAGCCACGGCAATGGGAAAATCACGGCGCGG
>DEIU01000039.1:50204-54930 GCA_002352645.1 Acidimicrobiia bacterium UBA2766
TAAGGCTGCCCGCCAGGTGTCGGAATCAGTAACAATAGGCATGGGATTGTCCCCATATCGCAGGATTCCCCAGACTGCTCCGACAGCGAGAATGAAAATAAACACTGCAGCAAGAATCTGCTGTACGTGACTCGATACTCGGATGCCGCGCAGATTGATCCACGCTGCAAAAAGAAGCAAGCTCAGACCACCTGCTACTTGCACTCCAGTCCCCGCTTCCAACGCAGCAGCGAAGGAGGAGTCACCGGCGACCACAACGGTGGCAGCCCACAAGCCAAGGTGCCCAGAGTGAGCGCTTCGGTGACAGCCCCAGCCGTCGGGCCAAACGCGGCCTGGACATAACCGGCGATACCGGAAGCGCCTGGATAGCGCCGGCCGAGCCAGACAAACGTGGCCGGTAAAGGGGCAACGGCTACCCCGGTGAGCAGTCAAACGGCGATGGCGGCGTCCCCGACCTGGTGGAAAGTCAGCCCGGGAAGCACCAGCAGCCCGCTCCCTACCACAATGGTTACAGGCAAGGGCAGTGGCCTGACGGGCACCCACTGTACGAGCCGGCCTGGGCTGGCCTGGGGTGCCGGCAACCCTTGAAGTGCTAACCACAAGCCGGCTTCCCATTGTCTTCGGACGCCGGCAGCCGGGCACCTGGAGCATCAGCAAGCGCTTGCAGACGCAGCGCAGCGGCGAAGAAGCAGCTCCGCCTCACTGCATGAAACTGCTCGGCAAAACTGGCATAGTACAGCCCGCGTTTGGCCGTCTTTGCCCGTGTCAGCAAGCTGTCATGCTCTAGGCCCAAAGCGATCTCTCTTTGGAGCGGGACGTCCAAGTTGTCAATAGCCGCCCCGATGCGCCATGTCCAGCCTGTCCAACCAGAACCCGCCAACAATGAGGTTGCTCCATACGGTGTCAGGTTCGGCTTTGAATCTGAGTTCCTGCTGGTTGAGAACTACAGCTTCAAGATTGTCCGAGAGATCGTCTCTGGACATGCCATTCGCCGTATTTTTTGGGAAAAGGCATAATATCCTGTCTTATCCGTACAAATACAAGTGTGCGGATACTGGGTCTCTCGATGAAATTTTCAGGTTTTTTTTCACCTGTTTCCCACGCTCCTCTATTCTGTTTACGTAAAGCGCCGCGGAGTGTTCATCGGGGCGGAAAATGCTGTGCATAGTCTTGTCGCCGGTGCGGGAATACTCGTTGAAAACGCCAAAGTACTACTTTGGTAATCGTATTGGCAGGGTTTTATCTGGCGGAGAAGATCTTGCCGAATAGCCTATGGAGAATCGTATGCGACCTTCCCCTCTTGTTTCTCGTGTTTGCCGCTGGATAACCGGTATCTTCTTTGCAACCGCCACCACCCTCACTATTGGCGTCCCCTTTGCCGATGCAGCTCCACTCAAATGCGGCGGGAAAACGGCCACGATCACCGGTACAAACGGCAACGACTTCCTTGTAGGCACCCCCGGTGATGACGTTATCGTGGGTTTTGGCGGTAACGACGAAATCCATGGCGGGTCCGGTAACGACATTATCTGCGGCGGGCCTGGTGATGACGTGCTCTATGGCGGGCGTGGTGATGACATGTTCTATGGCGGGCCTGGTGATGACATGTTCTATGGCAGGCGTGGTGGTGACATGCTCTGCCGTGGGGCATGGCGATGACGTGCTCTATGGCAGGCGTGGTGACGACATGCACTGCGGCGAGGGCGGTGACGATGAATGTTCTGAGGGTGAGAAGCATGAGGGGTGCGAGGAGTAGGACAGGGGGTGGTGTGACGCGGGAGGCTCTGCCGCTTCCTGTCACACGCTGTCGGTAGTCCCGGATGGGAAACTATTTCGGAGTATGCCTGGTGGGTGCCTCTCTGGACTTGTTTTTTTATTGCCTGTGCGGGAGGTTCCCGCTGTTTGTAAAGGCGAAATCCTTGCGTGTCCAGCGCGTGCCGAAGCTTGGTCTGATCCCCAAACCGTTAAAGCCCATGCACGAGAAGCCATTGAGCTTCACCAGAAAACCGGAAACCTGATTGACGAACAAGAAGTACGCGTTATTCTCCCTATTGCCTCAGCGGAAACAGACTCCCGGCAACAACAGGCCAAATCCCTTAATACCGGTAACCGAAGCGGAGTTTTACGCGTACTCTACGCCCGGGTATGGCAGGCCGTCGCGCAAAATGGCCACAATGGGCTCTTCCAACAGATCGAACAGCTCGCAATAATGACCGGAACATTCCAACACTGGGCCGATATTGTCCGCGCCTGGCTTCCCGGTCACGCCTGTGAACACGCCCAACTCACTGTCCGTTGGGAATGGCTCGATAGTTCCGAAGCGACCATACGCCGTTGACACACCCTCCTCGACAACCGTCGGGCGTTCGTAGACGAAAACTTTCAGGAGGCACTCAGGTCCAACCCAACAGCTGGATCCCGCCATCCGCAGACCTGGTTTTCTCGCGCCATGCCACCGACCAAGCACACGCCTGCCGGGAGCGGCTGCGCTCACACAGGAGCTTGTCGACTCGCCTTCGGGCAGTGTGAAGACAGGCCATAAGGGAAGACCTCGTTTTTAGAGGTACCCAGCAAACAAGTGAGAATTACTTATCCTGCGTTTTCGATGGAAACAAGAAAATGGCGAAGAAGCGTACGCTTTCGGATCTGGTGGGGAAGTCGTCTCGTTGGGGACTATCGAGGTAGGAGACTGGCTGATCTCGTGTCAGGGTTTGTGACAGCGAGCCAACCCAACCACCGCGCCGCTTTCGCGTTTTTTCCCCATATCCCTTTGTCTTTGCTCTCTTTTTTCTTGGGTTCTATTGGTCTCGATAGTTGAGGGGACGGTTGTTTCCGGTTTTTCCGGGTTCTTTGCCGCTGTCTGCTTTTTCTGGCTGCCGGGTTTTTTGCGGCGGTGCAGTGGATAGGGGAGAAGCGCTCCGAGCTGGTGGGGTCGTCTGGGAGTGTTAGCCAGGGGGGGAGTCTGTTCCGGGGTGATTTGTGGCTTTTTGCACGCTGGTGACGAGCAGGTTGGTGATTGCGGTCATGGGGGCGAGGTCGTGTCGGGCGCGGGCGAGGAGGAGTCCGCCTTCGAGGCCGGATAGGACTGCGGTGGCGAGTGCCGCAGCCTCCGCTTCTTGTACTCCTTCTTCGCGGAGGCGCGCTGCAATCAAGGCTTCCCACTCGCGAAAGACTGTGTCGGCGGCAGAGCGGACTGGTGCGGATGTTGCGGGGCTCTCAATGGCGCTCATTGCGATCGGGCATCCGTCTGTCCAATCGGATTCGAGTAGCACGTGCGTCATGGCAGCGGAGAGGGAGCGTATTGCCTCGTGGGCGGGGAGGTCTTTTGTGGCGATTTTGAGGAGCGCCCCAATGTTTTTTCCGGCGTAGATGGTGGCCGCGGTGACCAGTTCCTCTTTTCCGCCGGGGAAATGGAAGTACATCGAGCCTATGGGAGTGTTTGCTGCTGCTGCGATCTGGCGGAAACTTGTGGCGGTATACCCATGAGACCGCATGAGTTGGGCGGTTGTGGCGATGATGCGTTCTTTTGTGGGGTGGCTTGTGCCGGCGGGGCGCTTTGACATGGGTGCAACAGTAGTATGGTCCGTTTTCGGAAGGGGGGAATGTTGAAACTGTTTACTAGACGAACGTTCTACTATAATTTTCTCAATTGTGCTTTCTCGTGAGTTCTTCTCGATATTGCGTACCTGGCATCTCGAAGTCTGACGGTGCGATGGCATGAGAAACAGGAGAAAGCTGGGAGCGGAGAGGGCTTTTTTGTTCTTCTTCTGGACAGGAAAAAGTGCGGTAGGGAAAAGAGGGGCTCCATGGGATCTTTTGTGCGTGTTGACCGTCCTGTTGACAAGGTTGGCCTGGTGATGTTGCAGAGGACGATAAAGCGGAACGCGCTTTCGATTGGCTTGCGTGATGAAGTCTCCGCTGCGATTGAAACGTTGGTGCAGGATGAGACTGTTTCCGTTCTCGTCCTGACCGGTGCTTCTGGAGTCTTCAGCACCGGTTTTGACCTGCAAGAGTTTGGCTTGCTTGATGATCCCGATAGTGCTGCCCGCCTCTGGGCGTCGAGTGACCGATTCCATCAGACGATTATGAACTGTCCGCTTCCGACAGTTGCCGCGGTGAACGGGCAAGCCCTTGCCGGGGGCTTTGACCTGGCAGTTATGTGCGACATGCGAATCGCTGCAGCTTCCGCGGTTTTCGCCCATCCCGAAGTGGTTTTCGGAGACGTTGTCTACGCCCCCTTGCAAGAGCTGCTAGGTGGGGCCATCGCCCGCGACCTTTGTCTTACCGGCCGGAAAGTAAGCGCAGACGAAGCCCTTGCACTCGGCCTTGTTTCTCGGGTTGTTCCCGACAACGAGCTTTTGCCGGCCGCTTTCGCGCTTGCCGCTGAGATTGCTCGTTCCCCCCGCCACCTTCTCCAGCGCGTGAAAGGGAAAATCCTGGCACGGGCTGCCCTGGATTTTTCCACCACTCTCGATTTATGAACCTTTTTTCTGCCTAGATTCTGCTGTCTGGCGGAACGTGTAGCCCCTGTGAGATCTCCCAAGGGCTATGCACCCAGTCCTGGAACGATGATCCTGTCTCGCTTTCTCCGGGTTTCTCTGTGGGATGGGGTCCCTGTCCTGGCTTCGCAGGGCCTCGCCTCGTTCTTATAGAGGCCTCGCCTCATGTGACTCTCATATGATTTGTTGTCGTTTGGTTGTGACTGGGGCAGGTTTCCCTGGTGCGG
>DEIU01000039.1:54999-57598 GCA_002352645.1 Acidimicrobiia bacterium UBA2766
TCGGGCAGGGTTGGTTCGATGGGGGGCGTGTGACCTGTTGATTCTGGAGATTGTGGGGGTTGTGTGGGGTTGAGCGTGTCGAGGACGAGTTTGAGGTCGGGGCTCGGACTGGTTTGGTTGCGTGTTTTCGCGAGCGAGGTGGGGAGTGTGTTGATGCAATTGGCTATTTTGCCGTCGTGGAATCAGTAGGGAACGTTTTTTTCGATGAGGTCGGGGTAGGGCATGGGATGTCCGGGGACAGCCCTCGTAGTGCCATTGATGCAGTGTGGCTGAATCGTGGCCGGGTCTGGTGTCGTGTTGTCTCGTGGTCGGGTCTGCTGGGGTTGTGTTTTGTGTTTGGTTTTGGGACGCGCTGTCTTGTTCCGTGTCTGGTGTGGTGTTGGGGAGGTTCTTGAGGATTTTGTTGGTGAGGGCAGTGACGTTGTCGATCCAGGGTTTGATTTCGGTGCCGTGCCGGATGGGGAGTTTGATGGTGTCGCCGTGCCAGGTGAGGTGGTCGTTCCAGGCAGGTTTGGGGATGTTTCCTGCGAGGTACCATCTTTCGGCGGTCTCGAAGTCGCTGCCGAGTGCGTGGGCGATATCCGTGAGGGTCCAGAGAAAAGGTGCGCTCGGTTGCTTCCAGCCGTCCCAGGAGAAACTGTTGTCAGGGGATGAGAGGACAAGATCTGGTATGAACTCATCTTCGTTTGGGGGGGTTTCGGGGCCGGCTGATCCAGCGGTATTTTGCGCGAAGAACTCTAAAAATCTTCTTTCACCTGCACTGATGTCTGCACTCTGTGTCAGTTGTTGGCTGTCGGGTGTCGGGTGGGGTTGTTGTGTGGTTCCGTCGTGCCACGTAAGACGTGGCACATGCCGACGGTCCCGGCGGTTTCTCTACAAAAACCGCTGGGACCGTGAGAGCCGGTATTGGGGCTGGGGCTGGGTGCTTGGGACTTGGCCTGTTTAGATGGCCTTGTCTTGGTCTTTCCAGTATTCGTCGCGCAGGAGGCGTTTGTAGAGTTTGCCGGTGGGGTAGCGGGGGAGTTCGTCGCGGAAGTCGACGCTTCGGGGCAGTTTGTAGCCGGCGAGGCGTTCGCGGCAATACGCGAGCAGTTCTGTGATCAGGGCATCGTCGGGGGTGACGCCTTTGCCGGGTTCGATCACGGCTTTGACTTCTTCGCCCCAGTCTTTGTTGGGGATGCCGATGACTGCGGCGTCTCCTACTTTGGGGTGGGTCAAGAGGACTGCTTCGATCTCTGCCGGGTAGATGTTTACTCCGCCGGAGATGATCATGTCGGATTTGCGGTCGTTCAGGAAGAGCCAGCCTTCCTCGTCAAAGTAGCCGATGTCTCCTACTGTGAAGAGGTCGCCGCGGCGTGCTTCGGCGGTTTTTTCTGGCGCTTTGTAGTATTCAAACGACCCCATGGGGGTGCCCATGTAAATGGTGCCTGACTCGTTTGCTCCGAGTTCGTTGCCGTCGTCGTCGAAGATTTTTACGGTGGCGCCGGGGAAGGGTTGTCCGACTGTGCCGGGGTGTTCCATCCATTCTTTTGGCTTCACGTAGGTGCCGCCCCCTTCGGTGGCAGCGTAGTACTCATAGATTACGGGGCCCCACCATTCGAGCATGGCCGTTTTTTCGTCAACAGGGCAGGGCGCGGCAGCGTGAATGATGTTTTTCAGTGAAGACGTGTCGTACTTTTCTTTGATCGAATCGGGGAGTTGCAGGAGGCGGTGGAACATGGTGGGGACCATGTGGCTTGTGGTTACCTTGTACCGCTCAATCAGTTCGAGCGTGCCTTCAGGTGTCCATTTGTCCATTATGACGAGGGCCTGGCCCATGTGCATTCCCCCTGTGCCGTAGGCGAGGGGTGCCGCGTGATAGAGCGGTCCTGCTGCGAGATGGACGCCTGATCCTGGCTCGATGTCAAAGAGGGAGCTGAGCATGGACATCATTCCGGCGCCGGTGTCCGGGTCCATGTTCATCATGGCACGCCGCACTCCCTTGGGGCGTCCTGTTGTGCCCGAGGTGTAGAGCATCGGCATGCCCATGAGCCGGTTCTCGGGCAATTCTGAGGACTGTCCAGCAGGAAGCTCAGAAAAGGGGCGGAAACCTTCGATTTCGCCTATGGCGAAGCAGGCTTCTGCGGGGAAGTTCAGTTCGTCCACCGCGGCTTTTGCTGTTTCGGCAAAGCGCTCTGCTGCGATAAACACCTTTGCTTCGCAGTCTTCCACGATATAGGCGATTTCGGGGCCGGTCAGGTGATAGTTAATTGGCGTGAGGTACAGCCCGATCTGGGCAGTCGCCATATTGATCTCGAGAAAAGGAAGCTGGTTGTTCATGACCATGGCGACACAGTCACCATGCTGAAGCCCCAATGCCTGTAGGCCGCGTGCGATCCGGTTCGCAAAGGTGAGCAGTTCCCCTCGCGTGGTTTCCTTGCCGTCAGGATCGATAACTGCGATCTTGTCGGGATCATCTTGGGCGAGTTTCCAAAAGCCAATGTCTGCCATGAGCAGTTCCCCTTTTGTACATGGTAGTTTTGGTTCGTGTGGGTGTGTGGATTGTGCTTGGTATGTTGTTGGATGTCCTCAGAACAGAATCGTGCTTTTTTCCCTTCCT
>DEIU01000039.1:57695-57835 GCA_002352645.1 Acidimicrobiia bacterium UBA2766
AATAGCAGGAGAATGCCACGATAAACGCTTACGAGGAGGATTTTCGCGTTTTCTGGGTTGCGACGAGCCTGACGGATTGCGCGCTGTCAACAACCCTGACGGGAACTACCTCTCTGGGCTTCCGCAAGTCTCCGCAAGCT
>DEIU01000039.1:57858-66677 GCA_002352645.1 Acidimicrobiia bacterium UBA2766
CTTCTACATGTTTGTTGGGTGTGGACTTGGGGCTGGAACCCCTCCAACCGGGTCCGTCAAATCCTGGGATCCGGACACCTGGAGGTGGGAGCGTAGCCCCAAGCCGAACGAGTGTTTACTGTGCGAGAACAGATGATTCCTTGTAGGAGATTTCCTTGTCGACACGAGGCTCACGTGGCAGGCCGAGGACACGGTCGCCGGTGATGTTGCGCTGCACTTCGTCTGTGCCGCCGGCGATGCGAATTGCGGGGGCGCCGAGGAAGGAAGTCTGCCAGGCTCCGTCGTCGCGAGCGTCCGTGCTTGCGAGGGCGCCTGCTGGGCCCTGCAGTGCAAGTGCGAGGCTGCCCTGTCGTTTCAGGAGCTCGGCATAACCGAGTTTGCTGACGGAGCCTTCCGGGCCAGGCGCGCGTCCCTGACTGAGGGCACTCTGGCTGCGATATCCCAAGTACTTCAGAACCTGGGTGCGTATGTAAATGTCGGCGAGTTGCTGGCGGACGACTCGCTCGCCGGTTTTTTCGAGAGATTGTGCCATTTCGACGAGGTCGTGGAAGCCCATGCCGCCACGCATGCCACCGCCTCCGATCGACATGCGCTCGTTCATCAGGGTGGTAATGGCCACGGCCCAGCCGCCGTTTATTTCTCCCACCAGGTTTTCGTGCGGCACCCGTACGTCGGTAAAGAAAACCTCGTTGAAGTGGGAGGCGCCTGTGATTTGTTTGAGGGGACGGATCTCTATGCCGGCTGATTCCATGTCGACAATAAAATAGGAGATGCCCCGGTGCTTCGGCTTTTCAGGGTCGGACCGGGTCACGAGGATGCCCCACTTGCTGTAGTGCGCCCCCGATGTCCAGACCTTCTGTCCGTTGATGATCCACTCGTCGCCGTCTCGCACGGCCTGTGTACTCACATTGGCGAGGTCGCTTCCGGCGGACGGCTCACTGAAGAGCTGGCACCAGATCTCGTCTCCGCGCAACATGGGCTGCAAATAGCGTTCTTTTTGCGCGTCTGTCGCGTGCACCATCAGGGTTGGGCCCGCCATGCCGATGCCAATACCAAAGATCGAGGCAGGTACTTCAAACTGGGACAATTCTTGATTGAAGATAATCGACTGGATAGCCGTTCTTCCTTGTCCTCCATATTCTTTGGGCCAGGTGATGCCGCCCCAACCGCCATCGTACAATTTTGCTTGCCAGGCTTGAGATTCCCGGATCGATTCGGGATCGTCACGCGATGCCATCATGTCGCGTGCTGGTTCGCTGTCTGGTGTTTTGCGTTTTGCATTCGCGTCAAGCCAGGTTCGCGCTTCCGCGCGGAAGGCGGCTTCTTCTGGGGTGTCCTCGAAGTCCACGGCCGTTCCTTTCGTGATCTGCTTTACAGATTGTCCCCGGATCTGCTTCCCCACATGTGCAGATGTGTATCTGAGCATAAGACACAATGGGGGAATTGGTTTAGTTCTCGATAGGATTTGTCTAGCTTCACGCCTATTTGTCGTGACGGAACGGGAGCATTATGAGCTATGACCTACGTGAGGCCAGAGGGAAAGCGGCGATTGTGGGGGCGATCGATGCAGTGTCGTCCACCGGCGTTCTGGAGGGCAGTACCCGTGCTCTCGAGGTCGCCATGATTCGAGGTGCACTCGAAGACGCCGGCCTTACCATTGGTGACGTTGATGGGATTTTCGCCTGCACAGGCGGAATGATGATGCACTCCATGGAGCTTGCTGAATACTTGGGAATCACCCAGCCCTGCTGGACAGATACCACGCAAACAGGTGGATCGAGTTTTGAGGTGCTTGTCGAGCACGCTGCGGCTGCAATCACTTTGGGGCATTGCGAAGTCGCAGTGATTGTGTATGCAATGAACCCCCGCGGTGCCCGCAAAAGCGGCGGCGGCGGCGGTATGGGCGGCATGGGTGCTGCCATGGCCATGATGGGCGGAGAGTCTCCCCAGATGGAATGGGAGATGCCCTATGGACTGCGTATGCCCATGGGAGGCTACGCGATGTCGGCTGACCGGCATATGTCGCAGTATGGCACGACGTCGGAACAGCTTGCTCAGATCGCGGTGAGCACCCGCGAGTGGGCGACCATGAACCCGAACGCCCGCTATCAGGACCCTCTGACCATCCAAGAGGTGCTTGATTCTCCACTCCAGTGTGGTCCCCTGCACAAACTGGACTGTTGCCTTGTGACCGACGGGGCCGGGGCTCTTGTCATGACCTCCGCAGAGCGGGCGCGTGACCTCAAGAAGCCTGCTGCGTATGTTTTGGGCACGGGCACGAGTCACACCCACTCGATGCCGTCCGCGATGCCTGACCTTACGGTCACAGCGGGCGCGGTGTCGGGGCCAAAGGCATTTCGCATGGCGGGAGTGACTCCGAACGATGTGGACGTCCTCGAAATGTACGATTCGTTCACGATCACCGTTCTTCTTGCCTTGGAAGACCTCGGCTTTGTGAAGAAAGGTGAAGGAGGCCCGTTTGTGGCAGAGGGCGTACTTGGACCCAAGGGGTCACGTCCTGCGCAGACAAACGGCGGTGGCTTGTCCTACACGCACCCTGGCATGTACGGGATGTTCCTCTTGGTGGAGGCTGTGCGTCAGCTTCGAGGTGAGTGTGGGCCGCGCCAGATTGAGAACGCGGAGATTGCCGTGGCGCACGGTTGTGGTGGCGTGCTTTCTTCAACTTCAACGGTTGTGCTTGGAACGGAGTCGACACTGTGAGCAACCGAATGGAACCCAAAGCATCTTCTGCTTCCCAGCCTTTTTGGGAGGCCACAAAAGAACAGAAGTTTCTTTTGCCTTGGTGTAAAGATTGTGAGAAGCCCTTCTGGTACCCCCGAGTAATGTGTCCCCATTGTCTTGGCGAGTCGATCGAGTGGAAAGAGGCGTCGGGACAGGGCTCCGTATACGCCTCCGCTGTGCACTGGAAGCCCGGCATGCCGCCCGCAGGCGACTTGAAGCCTCCCTTCGTAGTCTCTCTTATTGACCTTGAAGAGGGTGTACGGATGCTCTCAAATGTCATAGGCTGTGAAGCCACAGATGTACATGAGGGAATGTCGGTAAAGATCACTTGGGAGAAACTGTCCGATGGACGTTTTCTTCCCCAGTTTGAACCAGCAAGCTGACATTACTTGTGCAGATTCCGTGTCGCATGTGCGTGTGCATATGCATGTGCGATGTCCGCACGTGAGCACAACTGAAAAGCCGGCGAGGGCCGGTTTGCAGCAGGCGAGAAAATGCAAGAGCAAAAAAAGGGGACATGCCCATGAGTGGTATTTGCGAAGGGCGCGTTGTCATCGTCACTGGCGGTGGGCGCGGAATTGGTCGTGGTCACTGTCTTGAATTCGCCCGCCAAGGCGCGAAAGTCGTGGTCAACGACCTTGGTGGTGCTGTTGACGGCAGTGGCAATGCTGCAGGGCCGGCTGAGGATGTTGCCCAGGAAATCCGTGATACGGGCGGTGAAGCCGTTGCAAACGGTGACAGCGTGAGCAACTGGGAAGGCGCCCAGCGTCTTGTGAACCAGGCTGTTGAGACCTTTGGTGGGCTCGATGTGCTGGTGAACAATGCCGGTATCCTGCGGGACCGCATGCTGGTCAATATGAGCGACGCTGAATGGGATGCCGTGATTGACGTGCATCTCAGAGGGACCTTTGCCACGAGCCGCTGGGCCGCCACCTACTGGCGTCAGCGCTCAAAAGAGGGCAAGGAGAACGATGCCCGGATTATCAACACGAGTTCTGCCTCGGGTCTGTTCGGCAACCCTGGCCAGACAAACTATGGGGCTGCAAAGGCCGGCATTGCCGCCTTTACCATCATTGCCGCCAAAGAGCTGGAGCGCTACGGTGTTACCGCCAACGCGATTGCTCCTGGTGCGCGTACCCGTATGACTGAAAACTTGGGCTATGGCGCTATCGAGGTGAAAGAGGGCGAGTTCGACTCTTTCTCCCCAGAGAACGTGGCCCCCACTGTCGTGTGGCTCGGAAGCAGCGAATCCAAGGCAATTACCGGCCGGGTCTTCAATGTTTCCGGTGGGAACATCAGCGTGGCAGAAGGCTGGAAAGTCGGACCTGCCGCCACAAAAGATGACCGTTGGGACGCCGCGGAACTCGGCAAGATCATTCCCGACCTGGTTGAGCGTGCTGCGCCGCCGGCTTCTCTTTTCGGAGGCTGAGGCGTCTCACGCAAGGACGACGCAAGGACTCTGAAGTCGGGGCTTTGCCGTGAACTGTGAGGCAGCCAGTCTCTTGTTTGGCTTCCACCTTCGGCGCGAAGATCCTGAAAACTGAATCCTGAAAACGAAAAGATGGGGCGAGAACAAAGGATTTTTCCTGTTCTCGCCCCATCTGCGTTCTGTTCCAGGGTTTCTCGGTGTTCCCTCGCGCCGCTTCGGGTCCTTGGCGTCGCTTGGCGCGCCCTGTCGTCCCCCTAAGTGGCCCCCCTGGCATCGTTGCGTGGCCCCCTGGCGTCTAGCGTCCCTTGAAGACAGGCTTGCGCTTTTCCATGAATGCACGTGGGCCTTCCATGGCGTCTTCTGTGCCGAATACTTTGCCTCCGCATTCGGTTTCAATCTGGAATGCCTCGGTGAGGGGCAGGCCGTTTGATCTTTGCACCGCTTCTTTGACAGCTGCGACGGCAAGCGGGCCGTTTTCCGCGATTTTTGTGGCCCACTCTTGTGCTGCCGGGATCACTTCTTCTGGGGCGACAATCTTGTTGACCAGACCAATGCGGTGTGCCTCTTGCGCGTCAATATGGTCGGCAAGCAGGAGAACCTCCATTGCTTTGCAGTAGGGGATTTGGCGTGGCAGGCGGCTCACACCACCGCCGCCGGGGATGATGCCTCGTTTTACTTCCGTGAGGCCAAAAGTCGAATGAGAAGCCACGATACGCAGGTCGGTGGCGAGCATAATCTCGGTTCCCCCTGCAAGGGCATACCCGTTCACCGCGGAGATGACAGGCTTGTAGAGCTCGAAGCCGCGCAAGAGCCCGTCTTGGAAAAGCGAGAAATCGCTCAGGATCTGCTCGTCCCATTCGTCCTCAGCCTTGCGAGCCCGTGTCACAAGTGGGATGAGGCGACCTAGGTCGGCTCCCGAACAGAATGCTTTGTCGCCTGCGCCGGTGAGCACCGCGACGCGTAGATCAGGGTCGTCTCGATATTCTCTCCAGGCGAGTCCGAGACGCACCATCATCTCTGGACTGAGGGCGTTGCGTTTTTCTGGCCGGTTCATGGTGAGCCAGAAGACCCCGTCTTTTTTCTCCGTGAGCAGATGCGGCATCGCGGTCCTTTCTCGCTTCCTCGGTCTTGCCAGGACTTGCCACGACAAGACCGAGACCCCTTTGTCTTCCGCTGAGTCTGAGAATATGCGCACAGACGGGGAACCGACGATCTGTTCGGGAGGAAAAGCTTTGTTCTCTCCTCCCTGCTCCGGTTCTTCGGTATGTGTTCCTGCGTGCGTGCGGCTTCCTCGGGCCTTTTGGGAGTGGTCCTCTGCCGGCAAGACCTGGCCTGTCGGCGCGTATGCACACTTCAGGTCAGGCCAGGCGATGGGTTCTTGCGTCAATAGCTGTGCCAAGCGCTGCGAGGACCAACGTGTACTTTGCCGTGTGGGGCAACACGAGTGCCCGTTGGGGAGTGTTCAGGTTTCGGCGATTGCGGGCACCCTTTGTGGACTTTCCGGGGGAGATGGCGGTATGCGGACAACTTCTTGGGAAGGTGCCGGCGATGGACTGCCCTGTGGTGGTTTCGCTGGGGGACCCATGGTCTGGCGCAGTGGAACCTGATCGAGGAAGGACACGACAAGAAGCCCAAGCAGGGAGATGGGTACCAGGATGAGAAACGCGAGTGTCATGGCGTCGGTGTAAGAGTCAACTGCGATTTGACTTATTGGTCCGTCGAGAGCAGCGATGTTTCTGGGGGACTTCACGATGCGATCGACCCAGCCTCCCGCAATGGCATCTTCGGGCAGCCTGTTGACGAGATAGTTCTCCAGCCGGTTGTTGAAGAGGGAGCCCATCACTGCCACGCCAATCGAGCCTCCCATCATGCGAAAGAAGGTGATAGTGGAAGTCGCGACGCCGAGGTCGCGCATGGTGACGGCGTTTTGGCTTGCCAGGACGAGAACCTGCATGTAAGATCCGATACCAATGCCAAGAACAAACATGTACAGACTCATTACTGCTGTGGGAGTATCCGATTCCAGAATGGAGAGGAGCAGCAGGCCGACCGTCGTAATGACTGTGCCAAAAATGGGCCAAATCTTATATTTTCCGGTTTTCGTTATGATTCGTCCGGAAAGTACGGAAGTGGACGTCAGACCCGCCATGAGCGGCAGCATTTGCAGACCCGATGAGGTGGGACTTGCTCCGTGTGCCACCTGCAAGAAGAGCGGCAGATAGATCATGGCAGCGAACATGGCGACGCCGGAGATAAAGCTGGCAATACTGCAGACCGTAAAGATTCGGTTACGAAAGAGAGGCAGTGGCAGGATCGGTTCTTCGACCGCTTTTTCATGGTAGAGAAAGAGGACGAGGAAGGCGATGGCCCCGAGCGTGTAACTGATAATGATGGGAGAGGTCCAGTCGTAGGTTTTTCCTCCCCAGGTGGTGACGAGGAGGAGCGTGACGACTGCTCCTATGAGCAGGGCGGCCCCGGTGTAGTCCACTTTGCTCTGCACACGTTTGAAGGTGAGGTTGAGAGTTTTTCCCGTGATGAAAAGGGCCGCGATGCCCACAGGAATATTGACCCAAAAGACCCAGCGCCAGCTGAGCTCGTCCACGAAGAAACCACCGAGCAGCGGGCCGATCACGCTGGCAAAGGCGAAAACCCCACCGAGATAGCCCTGGTACCGTCCACGTTCACGTGGGGGAATGATGTCTCCGATGATGGCCATACTGAGCGACATCAAACCACCGGCCCCGGCACCGGCGACGGCGCGCGCGGCGATGAGTTGCCAGGTTTCCTGGGCGAAACCGCAGGCAAGAGAGCCGATAATGAAGATCACGATCGCGGTTTGGTAAACGGCTTTTCGTCCGTACAGGTCGCTGATTTTGCCGTAGAGGGGGGTCGTGGAGGTGGAGGTCAGCAGGTATGCTGTGATGACCCAAGAGATCTGATCTCCTCCGCCCAAATCGGTCACGATAGTGGGAAGAGCAGTGGCGACAAGTGTGGCGTTGAGCGCCGCAAGCAGCATTCCCGCGGCAAGACCGATAAAGACAACGAGGATCTCTTTATGCGTGAGTTGGCCCTCTTCCAGCGCGGGAGAGGAGGGTGCAGACGGGGGATGTCCCGCGTGTGCGGGTGCTGTTGAACTCGTCATATGTGTAGATCCTCCTCGTAAAACCGTCCTTTTCCTGCCGGAGCAATGCCGGGGTTAGGCTGGTTTGGCATGTGCGGGTGACCACTCTCGGTGTGGCACCCGCACGTTTCCATTTACTACATGTCTTTTAAACCGATGCGGCGAAGTGTTGCTTCGGCATCTGCAACAAATTGATGTACGAGATCTCCTGCGGGAACGATTTCGTTGATGGCACCAACGCCTTGGCCTGCGGGGATGCATTCTTTTTTGACATCGACTTCTTCGATGCTCTCATCACCGCCAAGGTGCATTGCCTGGTCTTGTACAGACCGCATAATTTGCATCGGAAAAGGCTGCAACTCTTCCGGGTGCTCTTCCCAATAACGTGTGTAATCGTTTTTCACCGCACGAAGCGTTTTTCCGGTAAACGCGCGGGTGATCGTGGTGCCGTCTTCTGCGGTGTCGAGCAAGGCGTCTTTGTAGCCCTTGACCGTATGGGCTTCGGGAGTGGCAATGAAACGTGTGCCGACCCAGATCCCGTCTGCGCCGAGCGCGATGGCTGCAGCAAGGCCGCGTCCGTCAAAGATGCCGCCGGCTGCAACGACAGGCACACGGTCGCCCACGGCGTCCACGATTTGGGGAACAAGCGGGAGTGTGGCGACGAGGCCAGTGTGGCCTCCGGCTTCCGTGCCCTGCGCGATCACCACGTCGCATCCCGCCTCAACGGCTTGCACGGCATGACGTACTCTTCCGCACATGTTCATCACAAGCACATCATGCTCGTGGCACAGTTCGACAACCTCGCGTGGGACGCCGAGGCCTGCAACAAAGGCAGTCGCCCCTCCGGAGATGATTGCCTCAACGGCCGGAGTCATGTCACCAGGAAGAGCCGTGAGAAGATCAACACCAAAAGGTTTGGATGTCGTGTCCCGCACTATCTTGATTTCGTCGGCCATCTGGTTGACGGGAAGAGTGGCTGCTCCCATGCAGCCAAAGCCGCCTGCCTCTGAAACGGCGGCTACCAAGGCGCTATAGGACACTCCGCCCATTCCTGCGAGCATGACGGGATGTTCTATCCCGAGAGCTTCAGTGAGTCGTGTTTGCATTCAGGCCTCGTTTCTCTGGCTGCAGTCTTCTTCCTACGGGGTACGAAATGTGTGCCCCTTTGTTGGGAAGACATGCGAAAGATGGTATGAGGACCTGTATGCAGGCGCGAAAAGCCCATTGTTCTGCTTGCTTGTTTGGCAGGATTCCCGACAATTTTTTCTCTCCTTTGTGGACAGTTGTGGTCGGGCGGGCGTTCTCACCTTGTTCCTCGTTTTCTTCTCGTGCGCTCTTTTGTTTGCGTGTCCGTGACGCAAGGGAAAAGCTTACAATTTGGCATTCAATGTCAATTTGGCATTCTATGTCAAATTGACCTCGTGTCATGGATTCTCTTTCTTCTGATGCGCGATTTTTTCTGTGACGGAGGGTGTGAAAACATCATGCTTCCAGGTTTTTCATGCGTGTTTTCAGGACTGAGAGAGA
>DEIU01000039.1:66781-67572 GCA_002352645.1 Acidimicrobiia bacterium UBA2766
GAGGAAAAGTGGGGAAGGGGAAGCCGGGGAGGGCGTACGGCGCGTGCGCGCCGATGTGTGAGGCGCTTTGTCGGAAAAAGGCCCTGCCGGCTTTTGTGCATGCGACCGTGTTGTTCCTCAGTCTGAGGTCTGGTCTTGGTCTGTCGGTTTTTTTGTGGAGGGAAGTGGAATACGCCGTCCAGTGATCATTGTTGGGGTGATCGTGATCCAATGTTCTTTTTGTCCGAGACCCCAAGGGTGTAGGGGAAGATGATTGAGGCGTGCAATTTCATGTGGATCAGTGACAATCGCTGCCATACCGATAGCGAGCACGCTCCACCCAGTGTGGGATTGAGGATCGAAGGCATCGATTTCAAAGGCCACATGATATTGCCCCGTTGCTTCGAGCAGCATGTTGCCCTTGCCGGTGCGCAGGACAATTCTCTTGTCGTCCATTGCATAGTTCATAGGGATAATCGAGGGACGGCCTGATGAGGCCAGGGCGATACGCCCGAGACAGTGCCTGTCGAGGAGGCCGTAGCATTCATCTGCGAGCAGAATGTGCAGCCCATTTTCGTCACACAAATATTCGCTACTTTGGGGTGTTTCCTGTGCGTTCATGAGAATCACCTTTCCGTGTTTTGCGATCGGCTGATGTTGTTGTCGCCGATCAGTGCGGTATCGGTGTGGTGCTGGTAGTGCTGGGATGATGTTTGGGTGTGTTGTTGTCTCTCGATTTGGTGTTTCTGTGAGACGTGACAGGAAATGTTGTGGTTGTACTGCAACGCACACCTTTTGCGGGGTGGATTCGG
>DEIU01000039.1:67602-132047 GCA_002352645.1 Acidimicrobiia bacterium UBA2766
TGTGTGCCATGTGTGCGTATCCTGGATGTTATCCATATGTCGTGCTGATTTATGGGAACTTTTCTTCTTTCTCTCTTTGCCCAGTTCTTGCCCAGTTTTTATCCACCTTCGTTCTGGTTGTTTGCTGAGAGGAGAGTGCCTCTTGTTTTTTTGACTCGTTATGCATCTGACGTGGAATTCCGAGCGTGATACGCTTCGCCCGTAAATTTGGCTGGGCTTCCATACCTAATCACACGGGCAGAATGCTTGCGCGCTGCCATTTCTGTATGGAAACGTAGCCCTGATTGGCGTCGCTGCTGTCACGATCGCCTGTTATGCAGGCAGTTATATTTTCTCTTTTTCTTCTGGTTTTCTCTTTGGGGAGACGTCACGGAAGATCGCAGAAGCAGAAGAAGGTAGAGACGGTGTTCGTTCTCGGAGCGCTCCTCTGATTGAGAGCGGTATGCGAAGGCGACAACCCCACACACAGACGGTGACTCGAGGAGAAAGCTATGTCCGAACGCTTGACCGGAGCGCAGATACTTATTAAATCCCTCGAAATGGTGGACGTTGACGTAGTGTTCGGGCTTCCTGGTGGGGCTATTCTGCCGGTATACGATCCTTTGCTGGAAAGTCCTATTCGGCATGTGCTTGTGCGACATGAACAGGGCGCCGGACATATGGCACAAGGTTACTACTGGACTTCAGGGAAGCCTGGGGTGGTGGTAGTGACAAGTGGCCCTGGTGCGACGAATGTCATTACTCCAGTTGCTGACGCGTACATGGATTCAGTGCCGATGGTCGTGATCTGTGGGCAAGTGGCGACAGCAGCGATGGGCACAGATGCTTTTCAAGAAGCTCCCACTTTCAACCTGGCAATGTCCATCACCAAACACAATTATGTGATCTCTGATGCTTGCGAGATTCCCCAAATTGTGGCCGAAGCCTTTCATCTTGCCACGACGGGACGTCCTGGGCCTGTCTGGATTGACCTGCCCAAAGATGTGTCGGGAATGGAGGCCGAGTGGTGGTGGCCGTCTGATCCGACGGCGTGTCTCCCCGGCTACAAGCCGAGAATAAAGCCGCATCCACGTCAGGTGAAGCGGGCAGTGGAACTGCTGAATACCTCGCAACGTCCCATTATTTATGCGGGAGGTGGCGTCCTCAAGGCGCGGGGTGCGCAAGCTCTGCAAGAGTTTGCCGAACTGACCGGCATTCATGTGGTCACTACCTTGATGGCGCGCGGGGTGCTGTCAGATGACCATGAACTCTGTCTTGGTATGCCAGGCATGCACGGGAACTATACCGCGGTCACCTCGATGCAAAAATCCGATCTTCTGATCACCCTCGGCGCGCGTTTTGACGACCGCGTCACGGGAAAAGTGTCGGCTTTTGCTCCTGACGCCAAGATCATCCACATTGATATAGATCCGGCTGAGCTTTCGAAAGTACGTTATGCGGACGTGCCGATTGTGGCAGATGCAAATCGTGCGATAGAAGCTCTCATCGTGGAATATCAGAAGCAAGAACGGCGACGCCAAGAACGAGGGGACGCTCCTGTTGACCGGGCAGCATGGGTGGAGCAAATCAACACCTGGCGCTCTCGTTATCCCATGAAGTATGTGGAGAGCGATGAAGTGCTCAAGCCCCAGTTTGTGCTGGAGCGTCTTGGGCAGCACGCTCCTGATGCCGTGCTTGTCTCGGGAGTGGGCCAGCACCAAATGTTTGCTTCCCAACATTGGAAGTTCTCTGCTCCATATCGCTGGATCAACTCCGGTGGCATGGGAACAATGGGTTTTGCCGTTCCTGCGGCAATTGGTGCCAAGGTCGGATCTCCGGAGCAGACAGTTTGGGTCATTGACGGTGACGGCTGCTTCCAGATGACTTTCCAGGAGCTCATTACGGCTGCAGTGGAAGGCATTCACGTCAAGGTTGCCATTCTCAACAACGGCTACCTTGGACTGGTGCGACAGTGGCAAGATCTCTTTTATGACGAGCGCCACTCTGAGGTGCATCTGGGCGGGGCAATTCCGGATTATGTTGGTCTGGCCGAAGCAATGGGGTGCGCGGGCTTCCGTGTGGACGCACCCGAAGAAGTGGACACAGTCATCGCCAAGGCCATGTCGATTCATGACCGGTCTGTGGTGATCGACTTTCGTGTTGACCCGACCGAGCATGTGTTCCCAATGGTCCCTGCCGGTGCGTCGAATGACGACATCATTGTCGGTCCGGCCTATGGACAGACCGAAGAAGAAGAGCGGGTGATCCTTTCCAAAGGGAAGTTTGGAGCAGCTCCGATGGCACAAGGTGGCCAAGAGGATACTGTCCTTCCCCCAGAGCGTTCCGGGGTGCATTTCGAGATGGACAAGAAGGAGGACTGAGGATGGCCCAGTCCAGTTCCCTAAAAACTCTCTCTGTTCTTGTGGAGAATCAGCCTGGGGTACTTGCCAGGATCGCTGGTCTTATTGCCCGGCGCAATTACAATATCGAGTCTTTGGCAGTGGGGCCGACCGAAGAGCCGCACTTTTCCCGTATGACGCTTGTTGTTGACCAAGACCAAACGCATATTGAACAGATCATTAAACAGCTTTACAAGCTGGTAAACGTCCTGAAAATCACGGAATTTGATCCGGCAGAGGCAGTTGAGCGAGAGCTCATGCTCATTAAAGTGAGCGTGCTGCCTGAGCGCCGCTATGAGGTTCTCCAACTTGGTGAGATTTATGGGGCGAAGATTGCTGATGTTGGGGCGTGTGGGGTGACTTTGGAGATCTCGGGGACGCCGGAGAAACTCGACGACCTGCTGGCCTTGTGTGAGCCCTATGGAGTGCTGGAAGTAGCCCGTACTGGTCGTGTTGGCCTGGAGCGAAATGAAAAGCGTGCTTCCTTGATATAGCTTGCGGTGCCTTGCGGTGCTTTGCGCTTGCGGTGCCTTGCGGTGGGAAGTTCGTGCCAGGGTACGAAACTGCCCGGCAGCCAAGGCCAGTCTGGCTTGTCCGCATGCTTGCAAGAGCAAAACGGGATCGTGCGACGAGCGGTCACTGCACGGATAGCTCTCGGGTAGCGAGCAGAATGTGAGAAAAGTGAGGCCTGGCATGGGCACAGTCTGCGGAGATGGTGTCCGGGAACTGTGCCCGGGGGGCCTTGCCTGATGATTTCACTGGACGCACAGGTGTTGCCTGCTGGACCATATTTTCACCTGGGGAGCTTCTCCGGGGAGCTTTCGGGTCAGCCGGCTGCCTTGCAAAAGGCCCCTGGTGCAGTGCTGTTGCAGTCACTGGGCTGAAAAGTTGAGCGGTTCGCTTTTTTTCCGATGAGTCCAGCGCACAATTTTCAGCTTTGTGACGATGCTTCGGGCTGTCTTTTCTGCTTGGCAGCGCGCGGCCGATGCCAGGGTTTTTTGTACCAGGATTGAGGGTGCGGGGCAGGCCGGACTCTTGGTGTTTGTTCCGCAAGAGAGTGTGCTTGCGAGATTTTCTTTGTGTTTTCTTGTCTTTTGTTTGGCTTGTTGTGGATTGTCTGGTGAGGGATTTTGCGGTGTTTTCCCGGACATTTTTTGCAGGATTTCAGGATGACGCTCTCACCTGACGCTTTTATTTCGTAAGTCGCATGGAATTTTTTTCTTGTCCAGCCACACTTGGAAAGATGATGCAAACAGAAGTGAAAATCGTGGAAACAGCAGTGGGTGATTATTGTTTTCAGCGAGCAGTTGAGCTGATCGGGCGCCGGTGGACAGGTGCCATTCTGGTTGCACTGCTCGAAGGTGTAGATCGTTACTCACAGATTCGAAGCGCGGTGCCGGGACTCTCTGACCGCATGCTCTGTGTGCGCTTGCGTGAACTTGAGAACGAAGATATTGTGCGGCGCCGTGTTCTGCAGGAAGTGCCTGTTCTTGTGCACTATGAACTCACGCCAAAGGGCCGGGGTCTCGGCACTGTGATAGATGCAGTGCAGAACTGGGCGCGGGATTGGGGGGAACCATCAGCCTGATATCTCGGGTTTTGCGGGGGTTTTCTCGCTCTTGTATTGCAAGATTTTAGGTATTCCTGTGACTGTCACAAACCCTCTGAGGTCCGCTTGTGGTGGTGTATGTGCAGAGCAGCTTGTAGAAAAGATGGCAGGGAGCAAAGAGCTGACGCGTGCTACAGCTTTTTTGCATGTGGAGCGGAGATCATCTCCGCTCCACACTTTTTCACTTGTTGAAATGATTTTTAATGGTATTTGTGATGTTGTCGATCATGGTATCCCACACTGCGTTTTCATTTTTTGTGACGGAGATGAAGTCGGAGGCGATGAAGACTTGCACGACATTGCCGTTCTCGAAGATCGAGGAGATCCAGGGCAATTCAGTGCTGTCGTCCGGTTTAAAGGTGGCGGGACCGCCGACCGGAGTCCCCACGGTGAATTTCATGGCATTGGGGTTCGGGGTAGGTTCGACGCTGATCGGCATGGGCTACTTCTCTCTTTGGAAAGTCATGTGGCGCTAGAAGATGATCTAGAAGGGGATCAGACGAACCCTGGAGTCTCACTCCTGGAGCAACCCCCTGAAGATGCTCTGGAAGGGGGTCAGAGACAACCCGGAGGGCATATTCCAGAAGACGACCTGGAAGACGACCTTGGAGACGACCTGGAAGATGATCCAGCGGCGACAAGGACGCTTAATTCTTGCAGGTGTTGTTCGCGTTCTGTGGTTAGCAAGTGGTTTCGGTAGTGACTGGCTGGGCTTCTGTTTCGAATTCCAGCACGTAGGTCATGGAACTGTTGGCGGGGATGTTCGGGACAACGACATTTTTGCTTGTCACAATGGCTTGGGACGCGTTCAGAACGGTAATCCGGCAGTGTGCCGAAACCATGCGGTTGCCGCGGTTTGATATCAGGAGCTCGGCTTGCCAGAGATTTTCCTGTGATCGTGTGATCGGAGCACTCTGTATTCCTGCGACAGATTTTTCGTCGCTGTTTCCTTTCAAAAAGACAGAGGCGAAAAATCCCGCCAAAAGAAAAGTAAGCCCGAGTACGACAACAAGAGAGCCATGAAATTGTTCTGATGCTGCTTTCCTCAGCCCAAGTGGATTCGCTGGGTCTACAGCAGAGGAATCTTTTGGGGAAGTGTCGCTTCCGTAAGAGCGCACAGCGCTTGAAGAGGATGAAGAAATGCTCATAGTCCTCAGTGTGACAGACAAGAGAATGTGAAAGCGAGGATAACCAAATCGCGGGTAGATTTTAGCTGCTTCTTGCAGGTGTTTGTCGGGGTTTTTCTGGGGGAGCTTGGGGCAGCTTGGAAAGATCTCGCCGGCAATTTTCCTGCAAAGCAGCCTTTGGAAGAGACAAAGAGAGAAAAAGCATGCAGAGTCATGCAGGGTATGGGCTGTCCGGTTTCCGGAGTGTGGCTGGTCTCAGGCGGGAAAACTGTCTTTTGCGTACAATGCAGAAAGCACAACATAAAGGGGTTGGTTTTTCTCCGGTATCTGGGTGCTATGCCGGCAGGAGAATGTTCCCGTGGAAACGTGGAAAGGACTCTCAAGGGAAACGGTTTCGGTTTTTGAGAGTCCTGGTTTCTGGCTAAGGTGGAGAAAGAGGGAGGGGTCGCGAGAGACAATAGTGTTCCGCGGCGAGTGCGAGGGGTCTATGTAGCCCGAAGCGTTCCCGAAATACTTTTTTTAGTTGTTGGAGACTGGGGGTTGTCTGTGTCTTTTTCCACGATGCAGGAGGCACCGCTTACCATTTTGTCGCTCTTTCGACATGGAGCGGCGGTGTATGGGGATAGTGAAATTGTCACTTTCCAGGGAGGAGGCGAGGAAAACCGTCGTGTTTCCTATCGTGATCTCGCGGATCGTGTGACGAAGCTGTCGAGTGCGTTGCATCGTCTTGGTGTGGGCACAGGGGATCGTGTTGCTTCGTTTGCCTGGAACAATCAAGAGCATATGGAAGCCTATTTGGCAGTTCCGAGTATGGGCGCTGTCCTGCATACCCTCAATATTCGTCTTTTTCCGGAACAGCTTGCCTATGTGATGCAGCATGCCGGCGACAAGGTGGTGATTGTCGACAGTTCTCTGCTGCCGATTCTGGCAAAAGCGGCTGATGGATTGGCAGGAGTAACGCACGTCATTGTTGTGGGTGATGGTGACGCCACAGAGCTTGGTGTGGATGTGCTGCGTTACGATGAACTTCTGGCGGCGGAAGAGCCGGAGTTTGCCTGGCCGGATCTTGCGGAAAATGCTCCTGCTTCGATGTGCTACACCAGCGGTACCACTGGCAATCCCAAAGGTGTGGTGTATTCGCACCGTTCTACTTGGCTGCATTCTTTGTCGGTGACTTCTGGCGCGTGTATGGGGTTGCACGAACACGACAGGATTCTGCCGATTGTTCCGATGTTCCACGCGAATGCTTGGGGTCTTCCTTACGCGGGATGGATGGTGGGCGCTGATTTCATTTTGACGGACCGGCATCTGCAAGCGGCACCCTTGACGGATTTCATGCAAAAAGAAAAACCGACTGTCGCAGGAGCGGTGCCGACTATCTGGAATGACCTTCTGCATTTCACAGAGGGGAAAGATGTCGATTTTTCTTCTCTGCGCCTTGTGATCTGCGGAGGAAGTGCTGTCCCTGCTTCTCTTATGCGGGCTTTTGACGAGCGTTTTGCTGTGCCGATTGTGCAGGCTTGGGGTATGACGGAAACAAGTCCGCTTGCGGCTGTGGCCCGTGTACCCAAGGGTGTGCCCGATGACGAGGCAATGGCATGGAGGACAAAGGCCGGGCGTGTGTGCGCGGGAGTCGAGTTGCGCATCGTGAGTGATGCGGGTGAGGTACTTCCCTGGGATGGCGAGTCGGTTGGGGAGATCCAGGTGCGCGGGCCCTGGGTCACTGGTTCGTATTACCAGTCGGAGGAGGAGGATGGGGGCGCCGGAAAGTTTGATGGAGATTGGCTGCGCACCGGCGATGTGGGGTCAGTAGACTCCAAGGGCTTTATTCAGATTACGGATCGCGCGAAAGACGTTATCAAGTCTGGTGGAGAGTGGATCTCTTCCGTTGAGGTGGAAAATGCCCTTATGGCGCATGAGAATGTCTTGGAAGCGGTTGTTGTCGCGATTCCGGATGAACGCTGGGGTGAACGGCCTTTGGCGTGTATTGTCCCGAAGAGTGCTGCTGCGGTTTCCGCGGAAGATCTTCAAGGATTTCTCTCAGGAAAAGTGGCAAAATGGTGGGTTCCCGATAAATGGTCTTTTGTTCATCAAGTGCCAAAAACCAGCGTGGGGAAGTTCGATAAAAAAGTTTTGCGCTCTCAGCATGCAGAAGGAAAAATGACAGTAGTTGACTTGAGACCCTGATCTTGTTTGCTGTTATGGCAGTCTTGCTGTTATGAATTTTCGTTCTTTGGCGAGGAAAAGGCTAGCTGTGTAGTGCTGGTTTTGTTCGTTTGGGCTTGGGTCTGGACCTGAGGGCATGGGCGAGCAAGCAGGATACTGGCTCGTCCCTTTGAGGAGCGTCTATTTGCGCAGAGTTGCCACTGCCGATGATCCGAATCGTCGACGTCAGATGATTTTTGACGCCGCGAAGGTCGTCTTTGCTGAAAAAGGGTTTTCTGACTTTACGATTGCTGATATCGCGCGTAAGTCTGGCTTGTCTTATGGATCGATTACTTGGCACTTTCCCTCGAAAGAGGCCCTTTTGCGTGACCTGTTGCAGAACGAACAAGAGCGTTTGCGGGTTGTGATCTTTTGTAGTCTGTTGCAGGTTGGATCCGCGAGTGGCGGAGCCAATATAGAAACATTATTGCGCGCAAGTGTGAGCGCATCACTGGAGTTTTTCGATGAAGACCCGGGAGTGATGGCTTCTCTCCTGCAAAGTCCCTTTTCTATGGAAATAGGGGCTTATTTTCGCCCTTTTTATGATGGTTTTCTTGATGATGTAGAAGCTCTGATTCGAACAGGACAAGAGCGCGGAGAACTACGGGATGTCTCATCTTGTTTTGCTGCTGTCACACTCGTGAGCCTGATTTTGCAGACAGCTCGGTGGCGGCTTGTGGCCAGAGAAAGCTCTACTGTGACAGAAACCGCGGATGTGATTGTCTCTTTCACACTTGATGGGTTGCGGTGCCGTTCCTGAGGCTTCTTTCGTGTGACAGGCGAGTTCTCAGCGTAAAATTTTTCTATGTTTGAATATGCATTTGGTCAATCTCTTCATGAGCGAGTTGTTGGGAATATGGCCGGTTTTTTGCCGCAAACGATCACCGCTCCGAGAGAATCTGCTTCTGCGGAGAACTTGCGCCGTGCTGCGGTTGCAGTGATTTTTCTGAGCGACGAAGCAGGCAGAGCCTGTTATGTGCTGACGCGCCGTGCCGCGAATTTGCGCCGTCATTCCGGTCAGCTGGCATTGCCAGGGGGCCGTGTGGATGAGGGGGAAACACCGACCGAGACTGCAATACGCGAAACCGAGGAAGAGATCGGTCTTATGCTGCACGAAGACCAGATTCTCGGCTGTCTTGACCACTATGCCACGAGGTCAGGGTTTGTGATGATGCCCGTGGTGTTTTGGGGGGGAGAGAACGCTGAACTGGCGGCGAATCCGGCAGAAGTCCAAGAGATCATGAAAATTCCTGTCTCAGAACTGGACCGAGAAGACGCACCCCGCCTTTTTCACATCCCGGAGAGCGATGCTCCTGTGATCCAAATGCCGATTTTCGAGGGTGTCGTGAACGCCCCTACTGCGGCAGTGCTGTATCAGCTACGTGAAGTTGCCTTGCATGGACGCCACACTCGTGTTGCCCACTTTGAACAGCCCGTTTGGGCATGGAAGTAAGGCCGAAAAGCCTGATACAACAGGAAGAAATATCTGTTCTCATGTTTCGGGTGGGGTAGAAAGCCGCGATGGTCGGTGAAAAAGCGGCGCGCACGGCGCGTGGAGGTGAAAGACCAGGCGAGCGCCTGTGCTGTGTGCTCCTTGTCAGGTCAGCGAGGACGGATGCCGTCAAGGGTCTGAAAAAAGGCAGGGAAAGTTTTTGATACGCAGGAGGGGTTTTTAATTGCAATGCCTGGGCAACGCAGACCCAGAAGAGAAAAGCTCATTGCCATGCGATGGTCTTCGTAAGTGTGTACTTCTCCTGCTTGTGGAGTCCCTGGGAGGATGAGCATCCCGTCACTTTCTTCACGCGCGTCAATGCCAAGCCGTTGCAATTCTGTTACTGTCGCAGCGACTCGATCGGTTTCCTTCCCGCGAATAAAACCGATGCCAGTCAGGCGGGTTGGGGTTGTCGCGAAGGGTGCGATCGCTGCCAAGGTTTGGGCAGTGTCGGAAATATCGCTCATGTCGATATCAATGCCGCAGAGTTCTTCCGGACCTATCACAGTGGTTGTTGTGGGTGTCATCTTGACGTTCGCACCCATCTTTTCGAGTATGCGAACAAACTGGAGGTCACCCTGCAAGGAAGTACTTCCGAGTCCTTTGACAGTGACCGTACTTTGCGTAATGGCAGCGGCAGCGAAAAAATAGGAGGCAGCTGAGGCGTCAGCCTCAACTTCGTAGGTTGTTGGCTGATATTCCTGTCCTCCTGGAACGGAAAACGCGTAGAAGTCGCTATTTTCGACGTCGATGCCGAAAGCTCTCAGTACTTCGAGCGTCAAGGAGAGGTAGGGCTTTGAGACGGGATCTCTATCTGTCTCGATTCTGATCTCGCAGGTCCCGAGGCGGTTTGCGAGCACAGGAGCCGCGAGAAGTATGGCGGTGAGAAACTGGCTGCTGCTCTTCGCTGAAATATGAAGGCGCACTGCTTCTCCGGCTTGTTGTTTTTTCTGCGGGAAGGTTGCAGGAGGAGCTGCCGGGAGAGAAAAAATTGAGGCTGGTAAGCAGTTTGGGTGAGCAGAGGGGGTGATGCGCGCTCCAAGAGAGCGTAAAGCCGAGAAGAGCGGTCCCATCGGGCGTTTGCGCATGGGGGCTGTGCCGTCGATTTCGTAAGGTCCTGTGCCGAGGGTTGCCAGAGGGAGAAGAAACCGGGCAGTCGTCCCGGAATTCCCAACAAAAATGGATTGGGATGTTGTGGGGATAGCACCTCCTTGCCCATCTATCTGAAAAGTTGCGGTTTCTTCATCACCTTCTGTAGGAATGCCAAGCAGAGTGAGGCCTTGGGTCATCCAATGAGTGTCATCACTGAAGAGTGCTCCGTGCAGGGTGCTGTGTCCATTTGCAAGGGCAGCGGCGATAAGTGCTCTATTTGTATAACTTTTTGAACCGGGAACGCTGACGGTCGCGGTGACCGGGCCTGTGAAAGGTTGAATGTGGCGAAGGTCCTCGGGAGAGGAATGAGAAGTCAGTGCAGGGAAAGAAGCGGAAGGTGGCATGGAAAAAACTCCTGGGAGAGGTGAGAACAAAGCGTTCTGAAATTTGGGAAAGTTGGCGAAAGACAAGAAGTGTGGCGGCATTGCAGTGGTGGGAAAGAGCGGAACAAAGGGGAAGACAGCGAAAAAACCTTACAATAAAATGCCCGGTATCCTCAGTTTTATTGACCATAATGGTGCGCGCAAGCCTTTCGCGCATATCATCCGGCACCACATGAAAAGTTGTCGAAATAGCCTGCTAGTTGTGCAGCTCCGATGTGGGGAAGTCAGTTGAAAACAAGACTGCTCCGACTTGTGTTGATAAAGGGGCTGCTGTCGGGTGGGGTTGTTGTGCATTGCCGCAGTGGTGCGCTCTGTTAATTGCGATGCGGGAAATGGGGGCACATGGCGAGATATCGCTCATTGTACGAAGTCCTCGGGGTTGGTGCTGATTGTGATCTAGCGGAACTGAAACGGGCATTTAATGCTCGTGTGAAAGAGCTCCACCCTGATCTTCATCATGATCTTGACGACGTAGCGAGAGACAGTCTCACGGAAGAAATGCAGCTTGTCAATGAGGCATGGCAGACTTTACGTGACTCTGACCGGCGGCGCGCATACGACAGCGTGAGGGCCTGGGAGCTAAGCGTTGAACGTGGGCGTTTTGCTGACTCTTCACGCCAAGGTATGGGGCTTTCTTTCCGTAAAAGGTGGCGACGTTCGCAGAAGAATAAAAATTTGCCTCCGCTGCGTTCCCGTCAGAATAGGCAGACATCTCGGAATGACTGGGCGAATAAGAATGCTGATAAGCGCCCTGAGAGCGATCTGAGAAATAAAGACTTTGAAGATAAAGACACTGATGTTGGTGCTTTTCGGAACGAGGATGCCGATCAGCCTTCGCCTGAGATAGATATTACGTCGCAGAAAACCGGGCAAGCGCAAGAGTCTTCTTTTTCTTCGCCCAGTCCTATTGCACCGCAGGCTTTTGCTCTTGACGGATATGACAACAGGTTTCGGGACCCATCTGGCGAATCACTTGGGGACCCATCCGCTGGGCAATTTCGGGACCCCTCTGGCGAACCTTTTGGTCGAGAAGATCAACAATTTACAGAGAGTGAGGATACTGCGGAGGCGAGGCGGGCTTTTGCACAGGATGACGTGCGAGCTGTGCAGGACCAAGGCGACATTTGGGGGGGAAGAGCGGAACGAAAATGGGAAGCCGTACACTCCGCGGAAGCGCCCTGGAATGCCGCGGGGAAAATGCCCGCGGGTCCTGGCCCGCTTGATCGAGTTGCAGGAGAACCGGGTTTCCTGACGGACGAGCAACGTTCGACGGAAAAGTCCCTTCGTTCATTTGAGGACTCTGGAGTAATGCCTGTTGCTCCGGGGCCATTGGACGAGTTCATGGTTTTTGACTCGGCCGATTCAGCAGAAGAGAGAGACATTTTTTCTGCGCGGATTGAGCCGGAAGAGTCGCTTTATCAGAAGGAAAATGACTTTGAGAAAGGGTCGTCCTCTCGACAGGGCGACCCTTCTCTCTTTTCTCTGCCAGATGCTCCGCCACATCTTGAGCATCCGCATTTACACAAGGAATCTTCTCCGTCTTCTTTCTCTTCTTTTCGAGAAGATGTCGAGACTGCTGCGGGAACTCAAAAGAACGATAGTGAGCGAGACAAGGCTTGGAGACAAAGGAAGGAGGAGAAAGAAGATCGGCTTGTTCCTCCGCTTGAGGAGTCTTTGTCCTCCTCGCAGGAGGTGTCTCTTGATACTCCCTCTGATATTGAGGATGTTTTCGTTCCCAATGATGCAGACCGTTTCGTCTCAGGAGAAGCAGAGGGAGGAACTCCGGCACCGTTGGATGAGGAGAAAACTGTCGAGAAGGAACCTGGGGCGCATCCCCCAGTTTTGTCTCAAAATGCCACTGCTGGGCTTGCCGATCATGTGTTTGATGACACCGACATTTCCTCAAGACCCTTGCCTGGGGAGTCCTATGGGGAGAGGGCTGTGCAGAAGCAGCCTGGAGTGCGTCCGCCGGTTCCGTCTCAAGATGCTTTTACTGCCGGGCCTGCCGATCATGTGTTTGATGACACGGGCATTTCCTCATTTGAGGGTGCGACAGTATGGATGCCGCCTCCTCTCGTGGAGTTTGCAGAGGGTGAGCCTGGGGATGTTTTTCGGGTTGGGGAGGCTGCTCGCTCGGATGAACCGACTGCTGGAGCAGAGGAAGGCAAGACGGTGCGAATGCCGTCTCCTTCTGGGCTATTTGTTCCAGGGATGCCTGGTGATGTTGCCCAGAGAGATACGTATCGGCCGGAAGTTCGGCCACAAGACCGATCAGAAGATCGGCGAGGCGAGGATCCAGGGAAATCCGGGACTGAGAGGTCTGCGCAGGAAACCGTTTCTGGGGAGAGGCAGCGCATCCGTCCAGAAAACCGGGCAGAAGCAGAAGATGCCGCGATTCGGGAGGAAGAGTCTTTCGCAATGTCAGGGGTGACCTCAGGGGTTGAACTCCAGACCGTGCCAAAGCGCAATCATTATCTCCCTGTTCCGATCATTCATGAGAAGCCGCTTGCCTTTAATTGGGTTGTGTCGGGATTCGCTGTGGTCGCGTTGCTCATTGCAGGCTTTTTTCTTGTGGATAAAGTGATCTACGGAGGGCATGAGTTTCCGCCGGAGAAACGGAAAATTGTGCTTCCTATTGTGGGTCGGGCCACAGTCGTCGACATGTCGACTGGGCAGCCCTATGTGGTTTCCAAGATGACGGTGAAGAACCATGTCGGGGATTTGCGTTCTATGAGTGCGGTCACTTCTTCTCACGACTGGCGTGTTTTTTCCGCAGGACACGGCACGAACGGGCATTTTGCAATGTGGAATTCCGAAGACGGGGGAAAAATCTGGACACGCTATAGTCCGACGGTTTTCAATGGGCCCGCGCCGCGTGAGATCACTGCTTTGGCGGCACATGGGGAGACCCTTTTGGCGGGAGGCTCAGTGAATCGTCCTGGGGGCGGCAGCAGCGTGACTGTGTGGATGTCTGATAAAAACAGACAGTGGGAGAGCCATGCCGGTTCCGATGCCTTCTTGGACATAGAGGGGGAAGCGGAGATTACGGCAGTTGCCATTGCCCCGGGGACTGGCCGGATGGTGGCGGTGGGGAGAAATAACACAGACGCTGCGGCCTGGTTTTCTCAGGGAGGGAAGCAGTGGTTCAAAGCTGAAGGCCAGGGTTTGTTCGGTGGTCCAGAAGTACAGCGCATGTTCGATGTTGTGGTACGTCCCGATGGTATGTTCGTTGCGGTAGGCGAGTCGGCGGGGAGAGTTGCTGCCTGGTTTTCGCTTGATGGCCGGAACTGGAAGCGCCTTCCTTTGGATCCTCTTGTTTTTTCTCCGGGAACGAAGGCAAGTGCTCTTGCGGTATGGCCGGACGGTGCTTTGGTCATTGTTGGTGATGACAGTGCAACGGGAGCTGGGGCTGTCTGGTTTTCGCTGGATACCAGATCTTGGCGTCGAGTCAATGATGCACAGGAAGCTTTTACCGGAGAAGGCCCTGTCCATATTGAAGACGCCGATATTCTTTTGGACGGGACGTTGGTGGCGGTTGGCCATGATGCAGTTGGCGCTCTTCTCTGGATATCAGAAGGGGAAATTACTTCCGATATGACAGGAAATATGGGATGGGTACGTGTTCCTGCACATGGCGAGAAGGATCCTTCTCGGAGCGCGCAAGTTCCTCGCCAATGGATGCGTTCTGTTGTCGCTCTTCCGAATGGGGACGCCGTCGTGGTGGGAAATGAAGGGGTTGCCTCAACTGAGGTTTTTGCTGCTGTTTGGCGAGTGAAACCTGCGAAGGGCTGGAAATTTTTTGAGTAGTGAAATGCAGGGAGCAGACCTCAATTCGGTGTTTGATTCCTGTAATTTTGCTGTACTCGTTTTGCGAAATGTCAGGAATCAGGACGCGAAGAACAAGGCTGGGAGAGTCGGTGTGGAGAAAGCAGAAAATGATGGGAGACAAGGCGGGCGAGAACGCGTATCTCCGTTGTCGGTTTCCTTCTTACTGTGTCAGAATTACTCGCTAATCCCTTAGCCCTTTTTCGAGCGGTTGGCGTACGGTACTGCTCGTTATATGTTTTCGGCTCGTATCGTTGGTCTGACTGGTGCAGATTGTAAGCAAGGCACCGCCCAATGATTGAGTCGGGTTTTGATATGAGGAGTTGCAGGTGGCAACCATTTTTTATGACAAAGATGCCGACCTTTCTCTTGTGATCTCACGTAAAGTGGCGATTCTTGGGTACGGTAGCCAAGGCCATGCGCATGCACTCAATCTGCGTGATTCTGGTGTCGATGTGCGTGTTGGCTTACCGGCGACCTCGAAGTCTGTCGCAAAGGCTGAGGCTGAAGGGCTGCGGGTCGTGACGCCAGAGCGGGCATGCGAAGAGGCGGATCTCATCATGGTCCTCGTCCCTGACCATATCCAAGGTAGTTTGTACGAGACTGTGATAAAGGACCGTCTGAAAGACGGCGATGCCCTTTTCTTCGCGCATGGTTTCAACATTCACTATGAGGTGATTGAGCCTGCTGCGGGAGTTGACGTGGCCATGTGTGCTCCGAAAGCCCCTGGTCACCTTGTGCGCCGGACCTATGCAGAAGGCGGTGGCACCCCCGCTTTGGTTGCCGTGCGCCAGGATGCTTCAGGCAAGGCACGCGAACTTGCGATGAGCTACGCAAAGGCTTTGGGGACGACGCGAGCCGGGGTACTCGAGACGACGTTCGAGGAAGAAACAGAGACCGACCTCTTTGGCGAGCAGGTCGTGCTGTGCGGCGGTCTTACGGCTTTGGTGCAAGCTGGATTCGAGACACTCGTGGACGCTGGATATCAGCCTGAGTCGGCTTATTTCGAATGCTTGCACGAACTCAAGCTGATTGTCGACCTGATGTAT
This sequence comes from Acidimicrobiia bacterium UBA2766, assembly GCA_002352645.1. GTDB lineage: Bacteria > Actinomycetota > Acidimicrobiia > UBA2766 > UBA2766 > UBA2766. Next base: position 82,823 of record DEIU01000039.1, read on the forward strand.
GAGGGTGGCATTGCCAACATGCGCTACTCCATCAGTGATACTGCCGAATATGGGGACTTTACCCGGGGGCCACGCATCATCACTGATGAGACCAAGCTGGAGATGCGCCGTATCCTGGATGAGATTCAGAACGGCAGTTTTGCCACTGAATTCATCCTGGAAAATCAGGCGGGACGTCCCACGATGAAATCCCTACGCCGGCAGAGCAGGCAGCACCCAATTGAAGAAGTTGGCGAAGAACTGCGCAGCATGATGCCCTGGCTTGGAAAAAAGGCCAACTGAATCCTTCGGTTCGTCTCCCGGATTTTCCGGGAGAGAAACATCTTGGAGAGAAAGTGCCCGGAGAGGAGCCGGAAGAGGAAGCAGCGCAAGAGCCTGATCTTTCGAGTGCGGAGGTGGGCTCTGCTTTGTGCGAGGGGTCTCCTGCGGTGGAGGAGACCCCCTTTGTTGCCTGGGATCGGAAAGAGCATGGAGTGCGGGGCATACCCCCCTGTCGGGAGTGCCGGGGGGCCATGAAGAGGATCGGTGGTCGCGCGGGTATGCAATTGTGGAGCGACCATTGGCAGTGCCCGTACTGTAAGTGGGAAGTGCATCTTTCCTACGGACGAGGTTCTGTCTGACGAAGAATGGTAAGGGAGGCAGTGTGGAAAAGGCCGGAACAAACTTCGTAAGCGAATACGTGCCTTTGACTGCCTCATATCGTCATAAACTTCTTTTTTCGTTTAGGTGTTGGGCACGATGCCAGAGATGTTGCTACGCTCCCGAGCCGTGGATGTCTCAACGCCCCCTCAGATAAAAATTCTTGTGACCGAACCAATAGCGGAGAGCGGCCTCGCCCTTCTGCGCGAACATCACACTCTTGTGATGGCAAAAGGTCTCGATAAACCCTCCCTGCTCCGCGAAATTGTCGACGCTGATGCTCTGGTCATCAGGTCGGCTACAAAAGTGGATGAAGAAGTGCTCACCGCAGCCTCCCGTCTCAAAGTTGTCGGGCGTGCAGGAATGGGCGTTGACAATGTGGATCTTGATGCCGCAACACGCATGGGGATTTTGGTTGTCAATGCGCCAACCTCGAACTCGATCTCGGCGGCTGAACATACGATGGCTTTGATTTTGGCGCAAGCCCGGAACATTCCTCGTGCAGACGCCTCTTTGCGCTCCAAAAAATGGGAACGTGCAAAGCTCGGTGGGGTAGAGCTCTACCGAAAGACGCTTGGGATCCTGGGTTTCGGGCGCATCGGTATTCTGGTTGCAGAACGCGCTGCCGCGTTTGGTATGCAACTTGTGGCCTATGATCCGTACGCGCGTCCTGAAGCGGCGCAAAAGATTCAGGTAGAACTGCTCGATTCTGTGGAAGATGTGCTTGGGCGTAGTGATTTTGTCACGCTGCACCTTCCGCTCACCCCAGAGACAAAAGGCCTGATCAACGCCAAGACGATTTCCTCCATGCGGGACGGGGCCCGTCTTGTGAATGTCTCCCGTGGCGCAGTTGTGGTCGAGGAAGACCTTGCCGAGGCGATTCAGAGCGGCAAGCTTGCCGGGGCTGCGATTGATGTCTTCGCGACGGAGCCCTGTACGGACAGTCCGCTTTTTTCTTTGTCTGATGCAGTGGTTACACCGCATCTTGGTGCTTCCACGACAGAAGCACAGGATCGGGCCGGAATGGTGGTGGCAGAGCAGATTTTGGCAGCACTTGACGGAAACTTTGTGCCTTATGCCGTGAATGTGGATATTGGCAAGCAAGTGTCGGAGGAAGTGCGGGACTTCATGCCTGTGGCAGAATCTCTCGGATCTTTTTTCGCATCCTATGCAAGTGGGGTAAGCGACTCGATCGAAATCCTTGTGGCAGGCACGTTGGCGGAACATGACACCCGTGCGCTTGTGCTCTCCGCGCTGAAAGGCATCTTCTCCCATGCTTTGGAGGAACCAGTCACTTTTGTGAATGTGCGCGATATCGCGAAGCGTCGTGGTGTGAAGATCCGGGAAGTGTCTTCGTCGAATGCGCAGGAATATGTGAGTTTGCTGGGGATATCAGGCTTGGTCGGGGGGAAAACTCTCGAAGTAAGCGGAACGCTGGACCCGACTCGGGGTGAACCTCGTGTTATCCAAGTCAATGAGTACGACATCGATATTTGCCCTTCTGCACATATGGCAATGATCGTGAACGACGACAGGCCTGGGGTGATCGGACATGTTGGCATGGCCTTGGGAGACGCCGGTGTGAACATTGCGAACATGATTGTGGGCCGGCATGTGGGAGATCCTTTGGCCATGATGGGCCTGAATCTTGACCAGCCGGTGCCCACTGAAGTCATGGAAGCATTGCGCAGTTCCCCAGGAGTGCTCGACGCGAAGTTTTTGCACCTTTCCAGCTTGCGAGAAAGTCAGCCTGACGTGTGACCCGGAAACGAGGAAGCGGCTGAGGTTTCTCCTCGCCGCTTTTGACCTTTGTGCTTGGGCCTGATTTTCTTTCGTCCTGCTCTCTCGTCTTGGGTCACACTGTGCTGCTTCAGGTGTGCCCTGCAAGAGGTGACCGTGTAGGTGTGTCACGAACTTATTGCATAGTGTGTGTTTGCGCGGGAGCAGCTTGACTCCAAGGTGTGCATACTTCATCCGCGCGCGCTGCGCGTCGTATCACGAGGGTGCCTGCTGCCATGTCGCCGAGACGGCGATGTCCCGTGCTCCAGAAAACGCTGCTTCCCCCTATCACGGGGAAAGGAAATTGCTCAAGCAAGCGCATCAGGTTGCGTCCCAGCGCCTGCTGCCATGAAACTGCCGGTATTCCGCCGGCGTTGATCACCTCGATGCCGCAGAGGTGCTTTCCCAGCGTGGCATGCCCGGGTAGGGCTTCTTGGAGAGTGCCGTAAATAATCCAGGCTGCAATAATTCTTGCGATTCCAGGCCATCCAGCCTGAAAGACCAGGCGTTCTGCCACAATCTCTATTTTTCCCTGGGCTATCCACCAGACTGCGAAGGGAAAGCAGACGATGAGGGTGTCGAGGAGGAGTGCTCCTGCACGGCGGAGCAAGCACTGTGTGGGATCCATGCGTGGGTTCTGTTTCCGTTCCTGCCCCGCTCGGTGCAAGGCACGGGAGTGGGGAAATCCCGGTGGTTGTGTTGGGCTCGCCGGTGTTGTGTCTGGTGTCATGTGTCGTGTCTGGTGTCTGGTGTCTGGTGTCGTGTCTGGTGTCAATTGCGGGTGTGTATTGGACCACGCTATGAGCCACGTTATCGAAGAGGCAATGCACATGGGAAACGATTCTCTGTGCAGGGCCTGTATTTTGTGTATCCCTTTTTGAGGTTTGTCGAGTGTACGCGATACCCGTGTGGCTGCCTGGTTTGTGTTTCCAGAGTTTCTCACCGGAGAGAGGGGAGAAGATGGCGCTCAGGTAGAGCTGTATTTCAGTTGGAATTGAGCGTGATGTGTGTCCAGAATGAAGCGTGTCTTGGGACAGAAAGTATGTCAGGTAGGCGGGAACGGACGAGTCTGGGCTGGTCTTTTGCCGTTTGTGGGGTTCACTTTGTGACGTGGGACTCTGGTCGTGAGCACAAAGATGCTGACTTCGAGGCGTTCCTGCGTTATTCTCTGCCTATTGCGAAATCAGAGACCGAAATCACAGACCCGTCGCAAACTCGTCGTAGGTTCGTCGTAAATCATGGATAAAAGCACCGCATCTTCAACGGAGATTTTCCCGGCTCGTACGCCGGGTTTTCGTGCTTTTCCCTCTTTCCCACTTGTACGACTGCAACCAAAGGAACACAGGTTTCCTACGCGGGTTTCGTCTGATGCCTTGAGTGTGTCTCCGCTGTTTTGGGCATTGGCCCGTGATGTCCGGCGAGTGGTGTCACGACAAACAAGCAGAGGGACCGCGTCGGGTTCCGTGTTTGTTTCTGACAACAAGCTGGTGACACCGGAAAAAGCTGTGTTCTCGTCAGATTTTTCCGCGCGTTTTCCGGGGCATGCCTCTTTCGGTGCTTTCTTCTTGCCGCTCTCGCGGCTTCTCTTGCTTAGATAGGCGTACGTCCTTGGCAACGGGGCGTGCGCTCCTCACTCCCGCTTTCTGCGGGGTTTTGTGTTGCCAGTTTTTCCAGTCGACCCGAACAACGAATGCCAGCAAGTTTTACGCGTGAGTTTTTTGAAGGAGATCTCCCGTGACCACCAGCACCGAACAGCTGATTGTTTTTGATACCACTTTGCGGGACGGGGAGCAGTCGCCGGGTATTGTGCTTTCTTTGCCGGAGAAGATTGAAATTGCCGAGCAGTTGAGTCAACTGGGCGTAGATGTGATTGAGGCCGGATTTCCCATTGCAAGTCATGGGGATTTTGATTCTGTGACGGCTATTGCCGAGACTGTGAAGGGGTCGGTCATTTGCGGGCTTGCTCGAACAAATTTTGCCGATATTGACCGGGCAGGGGAGGCGCTGCAAAATGCGGAGCACGCGCGCATCCATGTTTTTATTGCGACTTCTCCCATTCATATGGAGCGCAAACTTCGCATGACTCCCGAACAAGTGCTGGCAGAAGCGGCAGCGGGAGTAAAGCGGGCGGCAAGTTACACCTCTGATGTGGAATTTTCCCCAGAGGACGGCACCCGCTCCGATCCTGAGTTCATGATAAAAGTGTTGCAGGCTGCGGTGGATGCTGGGGCAACGACACTCAACATACCGGACACGGTCGGGTATGCCATGCCCTCGGATTTTGCCGGTCTCATCTCTTATGTGGTGGAGAACGTGAAAGGCCCCGACAATCTCGTGATATCCACCCATTGCCATAACGATCTCGGTATGGCTGTGGCGAACTCTCTGGCGGGAGTGGAGAGTGGTGCTCGTCAGGTCGAATGTGCCATTAACGGGATTGGCGAAAGAGCCGGGAATGCCGCGCTCGAAGAGATCGTGATGGCAGTGAAAACCCGCCCCGATTTTTTTGGGATTTCTTGCGGGATCGATACCTCTGGTTTGGCCAGGGTAAGCAAGCTGGTGTCCCGTCTCACCGGGTATCCCGTGCAGTACAACAAGGCAGTGGTGGGCCGGAACGCGTTTGCGCACGAGGCGGGCATTCATCAGCACGGAGTTCTTGTGGACAAGCGCACCTACGAGATCATGGACGCAGAGCTTGTAGGGCAGCACACAGAGATTGTGCTTGGGAAGCACTCTGGGCGCCATGCCTTTTCTGACGCGCTTGCCCAGCTTGGTTTGCGTTTGCAAGGAGATTCGTTGAACCAGGCTTTCATCAGGTTCAAAGAACTTGCCGATCGCAAAGGGCAAATCACCGAGGCAGACCTGGAGGCGATTGCCCATGAGGAGCTGCAGTCTGGCCTGGGTACCTGGGAGCTGGCTGAACTCAACGTGACGTTTGAGATTGGCAAAGCCCCAACTGCTTCTGTATGTGTGCGACGTGAGGAAGAACAGCGTACACAGACTGCCGAGGGCGCGGGCATGATCGATGCTGTGTGCAACGCGATCCGTTCTGCTCTGGGAGTACAAGCACAGATGATGGACTTTACGGTCTCGTCGGTCACCGGGAAAACGGATGCCTTGGGTGATGTGATTGTGCAGGTTGATGTAGGCGGAAAACACTATTCAGGCAGGGGTCTGTCCACAGATGTAGTGGAGGCCTCGGCGCGTGCCTTTCTCGCCGCCTTGAACAAGGCAATATGTAGTGATGACGTGCCCGAGGGTGTGTTCGCGCAAGTCGAAGGAGAGACTGGTCCCTGAGGGGCATCCTGTTTTTGGAGCAGCTCCAAAAACAGGATCTGCCCCTTTTGCATTCTCGCAGTTTTCGCTGGATGTGCAAGCAGCTTTTGCCTTTTCTGCGTGCAGGCCGCAAAGGGGAGGACGCGGGGCTTTGCGCCGGCTTGTGGCAGGCCCCGATAGCGTCCCCGCAAAGTCTTTGCAAAGCGAAGCGGGGACTAGTCCATCCAGTTTGGCATGATTTCTGTTGCCCATAGCTCGAGGTTTCGCATCATGGCTTCATGCGGAATGGGACCTGCGTATTGCCACATCAAGAAGTATTCAGGGTTGTGCTTTTCCACCATTTCTTGCATCATGGCGTTGACTTCATCGGGGTTTCCCACGAACTCCATACCCCGGTCGACAAGAAATTTGTAGTCGCATTCCGCAGGAACGGGTCCGGTCTCTCCTGCGCGGCGCATGGCCTCGTTGAAACCAATGGGCGCAAACCATTTTGGCCACACGAAACCATTGCCATTGGCCGCGTGATAGTGGGCTTCCGCGGAATCGCGTAGGACCATACAGTCCCGGAAGATCCCGATATTCTGGCCGTAGTCGTAGGTTCTTCCGGCTTCGGATGCCGCTTCTTGGTAGGTGTGGAAGAGTTTTGTCAGTGACTCGCTGTCCGTTGTCAGGGCGATGGGAGCAATTCCCTCACGCGCGCAGAAGCGAAAGGTCTCTTCGCTGAAAGAGAAGGGCTGAAAAATCGGAGGATGTGGCTTTTGGTAGGGCTTGGGAGCAATACCAATCTCTTTAATAATGCCCTCTTCGTTTTGGCCAGTTCCGAATTCCTGCACCGCGTCATGGTCAAAAAGCAGGTCTGCGGGGGGAATCGACCAGTGTTCCGACTCATGAGAAAAAGTCGTGGAAGTGAGAGCTTTTTTCAGAATCTCATAGTGTTCTGTGAAAAGGTCGCGGTTTTTCTGGTCCACCTGCGACTTGTCGGACATGGTGCCGCCAACCCCGTAGCCTTGTCCCAAAACGTCTGCCCAGCGTTTCTGGTAACCCCGCGCGAGCCCGATGAAGGTACGGCCTTGTAGCATCTGGTCGAGCATTGCGAGGTCTTCTGCGAGCCGGATCGGGTTGTGGAAAGGCAGTACATTTGCCATTTGTCCAATGCGAATGCGTTTTGTGCCGAGCCCCGCGTAGAGGCCGAGCAGGATCGGGTTATTCGACTCTTCGAACCCTTCAATGTGAAAGTGGTGCTCTGTAAAAGCGGCACCCCAAAACCCCAGGTCATCGGCAGCGCGTATCTGCTCTTTCAGTTGCCAGAGCATGGTTTGATAGTTCTGTGTACTACAGCCTGCCATGCCGCGACGTGTTTGGGATACCGTGCCAACTGACGGGAGATAGAACAGGACGAATTTCATGTGTTGTCTCTCTTCGCTGGAATGATGTGAACGCTTGCCGGGGTTTGAGGGGAAATATCTGTAGTCAGATATTTTTCAAGCCTGGGGGAAAAGCGCGCGTGGGAAGGGCAAGGGGAGCGGGATCCCAGGGGGCGTGACACGAGAAGTGATCGAAATGACATGCTGGGTGCTGTTCAGGTGTAGGGGTTGTGGGCGCGCAGGGTTTTTTCGTCTTGCAGCACAGCGCCCTTTTCATGACAGATCCTGTGGTCATGGCCGGGGATCACGGTGGCAGTGTGCGCCCGTGCCAGCATTTTGAGTTTGCGCAGCGAACGTTGCCACTGCTGCAAATCGGCAGAGATGATCGACCCTATTTCGTCGTGATAGCTCTCCTGCAAATAGCAGGCGTCAGAGGTGAGCATGACGGTGCCGCAGTGTTCAAGATGCAGCATGAGTGCCATGGTGCCTGCCGTGTGGCCTGGAGCTGACACTGCGTGTACGTCTTTTAGGATCTCGGTGTCGCCGGAGAGGGTGGTGAAACGAGCCCCGGGGATGTCGTAGTCCGCGCGCAAGAAGAAATCGCCATCTTCTTCCCGGTTTGCTGCCGCCGTGTACTCGTCGTCGTGCACCAGAATTGTGTTGTCCGCGTGAGTGAAAAGACGGGCGTTTCCTGCGTGGTCCACATGAAGATGACTCAAAAAAACATAGTCGATGTCTTCTGGGCCAAGCCCGTGGGCTTTGAGCTTGTTCTCAAATAGCTGTTCTTCGGTGTAGTTGTCGTAGGGGGCGAGCTCTTTGTATTCGGTAAGCCACTCGGTTTCCCAATCCCTGCTGATGGAAGCGTCAAAGAGCAGGCGTCCATCGGGATGGTCAATCAGATACGTGAAAGAAGGAGTTTCGCACCAGACCTTGTTCTTCTTCATGTTGGAACGAGTTAGTGTGAGATCGGGATGTCCGGTGAGTAGAAGCTCCTTGTCTACGTGCATATTGCCGTGAAAAAGAGCAGTGAGAGTGATGCCACGCATGTGAGATATCTCCTGAAAGTTGGGGCGAAAAAGTCAGGCCTGAAAAGAAACTGCAGAAAGAAGCTGCAGAGAAAGGTGGCGCAGGGCTGTCGTCATGGGTTGGGTGTAATGGGCTGGTCGTAATGGGCGCGAGGACAGGGGGCGCGCAAAACGGGAAGAACAAAAGGGTGGGGTGAGGAGATGGGCGTGTGGGAAACACTGTGTTTGGAGATGAGAGAAAAAGCAAGGAAGCAGGAAAGAGGCGTCTTATGGCGGCACGAGGCAGTTTTCTGCTGCAGTGGCTGAGAGCGGCGCAGGCCCCGAAGGAGAAGATGGCCATTGAACAACAAAAGAATGGCGCCATTGTCTGACATTACTCTCTTTCTTGTTTTGCGGGCGAATGACAGGAGGAAGAAGGAAACAGTGCGGTGGGGCGAATGACAGGAGGAAGAAGGAAACAGTGCGGTGAGGGAAAACGCGTGAAAAAAGTTTTTCTCGTTTTCTGGTGTTTTGCCGTCAAGATTCTTGGGAGAGGACAAGCTCGCGCTTGGCACTTTCGCGCCAGAGGAGCGAAAGTTCCAGGGAATCTTTTGGCGAGTTTGGAACGAGATGCCGAAAGAGCTGTGCCGATCCTTTGACGGAATGAGAGAACGGCGGAACGCCAAAATGGGTGCAGCGTTGCGCTGAAGGCTGTCAGCGCAATAGTGACTCTGTCAGGATTGCCAGAACTACGCAGCATTTGTGTGGTTGACATGTGCGAGAAAAGGAAACACATGACAGTTAATGGAGGGCTTACGGGACGGGTCGCGTTGGTGACAGGCGGAGGTCGCGGGATTGGGCGGGCAATTTCGCTTGGTCTTGCTGCAGATGGGGCCGACGTCGCGGTGAATTACGCACGGGACGAAGAGTCTGCATTAAAGACAGTGACCGAGATCGAACAGATAGGACGGCGGGCTCGCGCGTATCAGGCGTCGGTGGATTCCTGGGAAGAATGTCAACACCTTGTGTCCGAGGTTCTCTCGGACTTTGGGCAAATTGGCATTTTTGTGAATAATGCCGGTATCGCCAGTCGGGGGAAAACGGTGGTACACACTGACCCCGAAGAGTTCGAGCGTGTGATGCGTATCCACGCCTTTGCTCCCCACTATCTTGCAAAACTTATTCTCCCGGACATGCGTGAGCAGGAACGCGGCGATATTGTGGTTATTTCAAGCGTGGCGACCTTGCAGAATGCCGCGGGTGGTGCTCCGTACAATATGGGCAAGGCCGCCTTGGACGCGCTGGCAATCACGCTCGCAAACGAGGAGAGGAAAAACAATATCCACGTGAATATTGTGGCACCGGGTCTTGTGGATACGGAGATGGGTCGCCGGCTTGTGAAAGGGGCAGCCGGGGTGGATGACATTACGAAACTGAACCCCATGATGCCGTTTGGGCGAGTGTGTCAGCCCGAAGACGTGGCGAATGTCGTGCGCTTTTTGGTTTCAGAACGCGCGGGCTATCTCACGGGAGAGCGTTTGAATGTGCACGGGGGCGGCGGCGGCTTCGGCTGAGTCGGGCAGGTAGAGCAGTCTGTGTAGAGTTTTCTTGGCGAAAAAGCACTACAGTGATAGGTGAAATGGGAAAGCGTAAAGTGAATGATCCCTGCTGGTGCGGCAGTGGTACAAAATATAAAAAGTGTCATATGTCGCTTGACATGGATATTGAGCGGGAACGTTCTCTCCCTATTGATGAGCGTGTGGCGAAGACAGTCGTACGTGGTGAAGTCACTCCGATGCGGTCGGTGCCGCATGATATAGACCGGCCTTCTTATGCGGAGACGGGCGTTCCTGCGGACAGTAAGCCGTCGCTTGTGAAAACTCCGGACGAGATTGAGCGTATGCGCTATGCGGGCAAAGTCGCGCGAGTCGTGCTTGATACTGTAGGGGCTGCGGTGGCTCCCGGTGTCACGACCGAAGAGCTCGACAAGCTTGCGCATGAGACATATATCGCGAATGGTGCATACCCCAGTACTCTGAACTATCACGGATTTACCAAGACGATTTGCACATCAGTCAATGAAGTGATCGTGCACGGCATTCCCGACAGTAGGCCTTTGCAAGAAGGCGACATTGTGAGCTGTGATATCACGGCTTTTGTCGAAGGAGTGCATGGGGATTGTTGTGCGACTTTTCCCGTGGGAGCAATAGACGATCCATCTGCGCGTCTTATTGCCGTGACGTATGAGTGTTTGCGTTTGGGTATTGAGGCAGTGCGGCCTGCTGCCCGGATGCGAGATATCGGGAAAGCAATCCAGCCGTACGCGGAGAAGTTTGGTTTTGGGGTTGTTCGGCAGTTTGTCGGGCATGGGATCGGGACAGTTTTCCACATGGAACCCCAGGTTCCGCACTATTACGACAAGAGCGCGACTCTGGAAATGCTTCCGGGAATAACTTTTACGATAGAGCCCATGATCACAATGGGAGATTATCGTTCCAATATTTGGGATGATGATTGGACGGCTGTCACTGTTGACTTGCAGCGCGCTGCCCAGTTTGAGCACACCTGTCTTGTGACCGAAACCGGAGTTGAGGTGCTCACGAAGGGCGCACACGAGGATTTCTGAGCAGATTTCTCTGGGGGACTGTTTTTTTGTCGTTGGTTGGTTTTGTTGCGGCGCCCTGGAGAAGTCTAAAAAAGCAGGTTTGTTGGGGGCAGCTCCAAGCGGTTTTTTGTCGTATCCTCAGAGACCTGAGCGCATGGCGCGTCCCAGAGGGACTGCGGGGGCTGCGGCTTTTTTGTGTGCCGGATGCCGAGTTTTCCCGGATGCGCACACCGGTCTTTGCCTGAAGTCCTTTGGTGATTTTTTCTCGGTCTTCTAGCCTTTGGAAGCCTCTGATCGTTCTTGGTTGGCGCCCGCTACCGGTTTTCGCGTTGCGCCCCGTTTTTTCAAGGAGTTGCACGTGCGGATGGGTTTGATTCCGGGTGACGGGGTGGGGATCGAGGTTATGGCGGAGGTGCGCAAAGTTCTCGAAGCCACGGGGCTTTCTGTCGACCTGACAGAGTACGATCTGGGCGGCGCGCGCTATCTGTCGACAGGAGAAGTGTTGCCGGACACAGTTTTTCATGAGCTGTCCCAGTGTGATGCCGTCCTGCTTGGCGCGGTGGGGCATCCGGATGTGCCGCCTGGTGTGCTCGAACGGGGGATTTTGCTACGTCTGCGTTTCGAGCTTGATCTTGCGGTGAACTTGCGTCCTGTGAAGTTGTTTCCCGGTGTGGAGACCGTGTTGGCAGGACAAACGTCGCAGACCATCGATTTTCGCGTGGTACGCGAAAATACGGAGGGGTTGTATGTGGGATCGGGCGGAACGATTCGGACCGGTTCTCCTGATGAGATTGCCTTGCAGGAGTCGATAAATACCCGTTTGGGTGTGGAACGCTGTATCCGTTTTGGATTTGAGACGGCCTGTGCGCATGGGGAGAACCCTGAGCTGATGTTGGTGCACAAGACGAATGTTCTGACGCACGCGGGTGGGCTGTGGCAGCGTGTTTTTGATGAGGTCGCTGCTGAGTATCCGAATGTGGGCGTGTCGTATGGCCATGTTGACGCGGTGTGTTTGTGGATGGTGGCGGATCCTGGGCGGTTTCACACTATCGTAACGGATAATCTTTTTGGCGATATCATCACAGACCTTGGTGCCGGTATTGCCGGTGGGCTTGGTTATGCTGCGAGCGGAAATCTGAGTTTGCAGCCGGGTGTTCCCTCGGTTTTTGAGCCGGTGCATGGTTCAGCCCCAGATATTGCAGGCCAGGGGAAAGCAAATCCGGTTGCTGCGATTTTGTCCCTGTGGATGGCGTTGACGGAACTTGCAGAGACAGAGGCTGCTGATCGGGTGTTGCGGGCGGTCGAAACAGTCGCTCCTGACACCGTCAAGGTAGGGACTGCTTTGTCGACTTCTGAAGTAGGGGATATGATTGCAGGGGTTATATAACACTTGGAGTGTAAATATATCTGGCTTGGGTCGTGGCGTGGTGGGCGCAAAAGTAAGGTTGCGAGGGCTCCGTGAAGCCTGAAGGTGTTTTTTGCAGGAGTGTGCGGGAGAATCTTTTTCTCGGGTCTCTTGCGCGTGTCGCGCGGTCTTTGGGGAGAAAACCTTTTTCTGGAGCGTTTGTTGTGCATTGCGATGGGCTTTCTCCGAGAAAAGGTAGTCGCAGCGAAAAAGCGCGCGTCTTGTCGAGATTTCTGTGGGCTTTCTGCCAGAGGTAGAGGCTGCGGCAAAAAATTTGCAAGGGAGATCGTAGTGGACACTGTTGACTATATATGGATGAAAGGCGAGTTTGTTCGGTGGGAGGACGCCAAAATTCATGTGCTCACGCATGGTTTGCACTATGGATATGGAGTGTTTGAGGGTATCCGTGCATATGAAACGACTGATGGACGCTGTGCTGTCTTTCGACTTACCGACCATATGCGGCGTTTGGAGCGTTCTGCCAAGATCTATCTCATGCCAATGGCGTATACGGCGGAAGAACTCGCTGAGGCGACGAAAGAGCTTATCCGGCGCAATAAGATAACCTCTTGTTATATTCGTCCTATTGTGTACAGTGGTGAAGGGAACATGGGGCTGAATCCTATTGGCATGGACTGTGATACCGCCATCGCCGTGTGGGGATGGGGCGCGTATCTCGGGGATGAGGGCATCGCAAACGGTGTGCGCGTCAAGATATCTTCCTGGCGCCGTTTCGATCATAATGCGATTCCTCCCGCGGCAAAGGCCTGCGGGAACTATCTCAACTCGATTATGTCGAAGATGGAGGCAGTGCACTCCGGCTACGAAGAAGCCATCATGCTGAATCCCGAAGGCTATGTCTGCGATGGCTCCGGCGAGAATGTGTTTGTCATCAATAACGGCGTTATGCGCACGCCCCCATTTTCGAGTGGCCCGCTCGAAGGCATTACCCGGGACACAGCCGTGACCATCGCGCGCGACCTTGGCATCGAAGTGCGGGAAGAAGATCTTGTGCGGACAGATCTTTACAACTGCGATGAAGCCTTTTTCACTGGGACTGCTGCAGAAATCGTGCCGATTCGTTCAGTGGACGATCGCGAAATCGGGGACCCGGGTCCTGTGACCTGCAAGATCCAAGAGACTTTCTTTTCTGTGATTAAAGGCGAAGTCGACGAGTACAGGCAATGGCTTGAGTACGTATAATTCTCGTTTATTTATGTGATTGTTCCTCTTGCGAACTTTTCCTGTTCCTCTTGCGCGTGACTCGATCGCGCAAAGAAACTTTCTCAGGCTGTTGGCGTGAGAAAAAGAACGCGTTGTTGCCCGGTCATTTTTCCAAAAGGGCTGATGGAGAGGTCGAATAAAAGGACAAGAGGAAGAGGGAAAGAGGCTGTCCGAGGACCGTTTTTTCGTTGACTGTGCGTAGGTGCCCCCTAGTACGCTAAGTCTCCGGGCACCGCAGGTGCCTTTCTCGGTCTTGGCCGGGAAGCGAATTGAAGCGAAAGTTGCATCTCATGACTGAGCGAGAAGCGTTGACCTTGCGTCCGGGACCTCACTTGCCTGAGTCTATTGAGATTTTCGACACAACCTTGCGAGACGGCACACAGCGTGAAGGTCTTTCGCTTAGCTTGCACGACAAATTTCGTATTGCGCGCAAACTCGACGAGCTTGGTGTGCACTACATCGAGGGCGGATGGCCGGGAGCAAACCCAAAAGACGACGAGTTTTTTCGTACTGCATCCCAGGAGCTGCAACTTGAAACTTCGCAGCTCGTCGCGTTTGGCTCAACGCGACGAGCCGGGAAATCTCCCGAAGATGATCCTGTGCTTGCGAATCTCCTCCAGGCCAATACCCGATATGTCTGCATTGTGGGGAAGGCATGGGACTATCACGTGACCGAGGCATTGCGCACCACGCTTGATGAAGGTCTCAAGATGGTTGCCGATTCTGTGCGCTACCTACGAGAACAAGGGAAATCCGTTTTTCTTGATGCCGAGCACTTCTTCGACGGCTGGAAATACAATCGTTCTTATGCACTTGAAGTGCTCACGGTTGCCGAAGAAGCCGGAGTGGAGTGCCTTGTGCTCTGCGATACAAATGGTGGGACCTTGCCATTTGAAGTCGCCCATATCGTAGATGACGTGCGTTCTCGTACTACTGTGCGCATCGGCGTGCACTTCCATAATGACGCTGATTGCGCGGTCGCGAACGCCCTTATTGCGGTGCAGTATGGGGCGGAACATGTGCAGGGCTGCATAAACGGAATTGGAGAGCGCACAGGTAACGTCAATCTCAGCTCCATTATTCCTTCTCTTGCAATCAAACTCGGCGTGAAGTGCCTTGACCCCGACCAGCTCGCAAAGATTACTTCGGTGAGTCATGCAATTGCCGAAATCGCCAACATCACGCTTGATTCCCAGAAACCCTATGTGGGAGCGTCGGCCTTCGCGCACAAGGCCGGCTTGCACGCCTCGGCGTTGGTCCGTCGCCCGGACGCGTATGAGCATGTAAACCCTGGTCTCGTGGGCAACAGCACCCGCATGCTGATCTCAGAGCTTGCAGGCAGTGCGACTGTGGTCATGAAGGCAGAAGAGATGGGGATCGACCTGCATGGTGACAAACATCTGGCAAAAGAGATCCTGGACGAAGTAAAAAGGCTCGAACATCTCGGCTATCAGTTTGAGGCAGCTGATGGTTCTTTCGAATTGCTGGTGCGCGGTGCCACGGGATGGCAGCAGAAATTTTTTGAGCTCGAATCTTTCCGTCTCATTATGGAGAAGCGACAGGACGGGCAGACCATGACAGAGGCCACGGTCAAAGTGCTTTCCGGTGGAGATCGCCATATTGCGACTGCCGAGGGAAATGGTCCGGTGAACGCCTTGGACAATGCCCTGCGCCAGTGTATTGAACAGCATTATCCTGAGCTCGGTGATCTGCATCTTACGGACTACAAAGTGCGCGTCTTGGACGCGGCAAAGGCGACAGAGGCTGTGACGCGTGTGCTTATCGACACCACAGATGGTCTGACAGAGTGGAGCACCATCGGTGTGTCGGAAAACATTATTGAAGCGTCCTGGCGGGCCTTGACGGATTCGATTGTGGTCGGCCTGCTACGTGCGCAAAAGCGCAACGAAAGCGCGACCAAGGCACAGTAAAACGCTCGTGCGAGGCCTGGGGAACAGGAAACCGGCAAAGCTCTAGGGTTTTTTCTCCTTGGTCTGGTTGGCTTGGTTTTTTGAGGCTTGTTTTTTCCACGTGCTGGAATGCTGTTTCGCGCGCAGTTTCTGGGCTTGCGAGAAGATGCGGTGAGGTCTTTTGCCGCAGTTGGACTTTGCCTTGCCCCTGGAAAAAACCTTTTTTTGCCCGGTGTTTTTTCCTTGGGTTGCGGAGTGTCCTTGGGATTGTCTTCCGTCTCTCGTCCTCGCTCCGTACAATGGGCACAGAATATTGTTTGTTCCGGTCAGTCATTGTGATGTGCTTTTTCAGGGCTGCGTCCTGGGCTGTTATCTCACAGGAGTGCAACAGGTGTCTACGAAACCACATGTTTCCCCGGAGCGCGACACTCGCTACCAAAAGACTTCTCTTCCTGCGCCTCGGCGCTGGAATGGGGCCCGTCCCGGAGAGGTGTACGCTGATCCAAGCGCTGTGATGTTTGGCACTCCCGGTCCTGACCAGGGATATGTGGCTAGGCTGCTTCCGTGTATTGTGGGACAGCTGATTCTCCCGAGCGGGATGGAGCAGCGGGACGCATCCCAGGCCGGCATCTCGCTTGCCTGCCGGCGGGCATCTCTTTTTGGTCGGGCACCAATGCTCGAGGATCTCGAAGTTGCGTTTCTTTTGCTTGGGCTGATGGGAGAGACGCCTGGGGACTGGTCGACGCTTGCTCCGGTGATTGCCGCGGCGGTCGATGGCGCCCGTTATACACCCACACAAACAGAACACTTCGCGCGAGCTGTGCTCTCTGAATGGCTCTGTTTGAGCCCGGAAAACCTGCGGCAACAACTTGCAACGGTCGGGCCGGCCTCTGCTTTTTCTCTCTGAGACAACTTGCCAGAGAAAGCTTGATCGAGCAAAGAGGCAAAATGGCCTGGTCTGGTCTACGGGAAGTGTGCATCCGGGGAGCACCGCCCATTTTCCGAGGAGATCGTTGGGAATGCTGTCGTGCGTGTTGCTGTTTCAGCTTTTTTCGGCGACGAGTACAGCTTTTTCGTGCGGTGTTGGCGGGATTTCCCCAAGGCCTCCGTAGCAGTGCACCTCACAAAATCCTGCTTCTTGCAGGGTTTCCACAAGTTTGGTGAGAGAGTAGATTTGTTGATGGCGGGAGAATTCGCTGCGTGTGCCGTCTGGCGCGACAACGGTGAGCTTGCTGTGTAGCTGCCCGCTCACAATGTCGAATTGTCCTTGTTTCAGGATAATGGTGTCGTCTGGTCGGATTTCCCAGGCGTTTTCCGGCATGATGGTCGTCATGTCGCGGTGCATGGTCTCAATCAGGAATTTTCCTCCTGGGCGGAGCACGCGGTGGGCTTCCCGCAAGACGGCCATATTTTCGCGGTCGTCGGCGAAGAGCCCAATAGAAGTCGCCAGATTGAGGACAGCATCGACGGTATTGTCTTCGACGGGAAGAGACCGCAGGTCTCCCTGTTGGAGTTGGAGAGACACGCCAGAGGCTTGTGCCCGGGATTTGGCTTCTTCCAAAAGGAATTCGTCAAGGTCTATACCCAGTACTGAGAAACCCCAGGCTGCAAGGCGAACGGCATGCCGTCCAAAGCCACACGGCGCATCTAAAATCACTGCTCCCGGTGTGAGACGAAGCAGCTTCCAGACGGCTTCGGCTTCGGCTTCGGCCTGTTGATCGAGCAGATCAATTTCCCTGCTGCGCTGGTGATATTCTCCATACTCGCGCCACCATTCGTTCATAGGGGCCATGCTAGTCGGGATGCATGACCCTGGTTGATCGGGACGCGCCCAGCCTTGGTGCAGGTGCACGAAGGGACTCTCAATTTTCACTTACGATTTCGCACCAGAAGGATCCGGCTGGAGTCGCCATGAGAAGGTGCTGGGCTATTTGCCCTTTTCCGATGGCCATGCAGAGTTCTTCACCCGACATCACAGTCGGAATCGAAAGCATGGCTTCAATATCGAGATTATGCAGTCGGGCTGCGATATCGCCCGCGACCACGTTCACGATTTCACCAATCGCGTCGCGAATATCATCGGTTTCATCGGGAGCAAGCTCGAACCCGATGAAGCTGCTTGCCATGCGATACGCCTCGTGTTCATGGAACACCATGCGTAATTGCCAGGAGGCTGTTCCCCCGAAACCTAGAATGCCTGCGATCGCGTCGGCAGTGGGGATCATGTCGGTTCGTACGTGAGCGATCTCCTTCCAACTGCATGCTTCAGCAAGTGTTTCACTCACGCTGGCAGCGACGGTTTCTGTCACGGTCTCGAGAAAGTCAGGAAGCGTGGTCCATTTGAAATGAGAGGAGGTATCTGCGGGTTCTGCTGGATTTTCTTGAGGTTTTTTTTCGGTTCTCGTGATGCCGCAAGAGAACTCTCCATCTGGAATACGAAAGATGGCCCATTTTTCTTGCTGGTTTGATGGGGTCGAGAAAACGATGTCGCGTGCGCGCATCGTGGTAGGGAGTGTGAGCTCGAGCTTGTGGCGACGCGCTGTTTCGCTGTTGGTGTATTGTCCTGCGACCACATTGACAAATTCTCCGATAATGTCGAAGAGGTCGTCGAGTAAGTTGTCGATTTCTGTGGCGAAGAAGTGTTTTGCCAAGGTCTGGATAAGGCTTGGCCGGCATACAATGCGGATTTGACAAGGCAGCTCGCCCGCCAAAGGCATAACCCCAATCAGAACATCGCCTTTTGGGGCCTTATCGGAGATTTTGAATGGCACCCATTCCCAATCGGCGCCAGAGCGAAGGGTCTCTTCGACTGCTTTGAAGACCTCCTCCGCTATTTCCGAAATTCCTGTTTCAGAATCTTCAATGGTGTCTTGGGTTCCCATGTAGCACTTCTCGGAATTTTAGCGAGAGAGCTTGACCGAGAATCGCAAAGGAACATGAGAATTGGGGATGTTCAACAGGTTTTGCTGTGGTTTTTTCGTGAGATTTGCGAGAGAGAATGGCGAAATGAGATGCCCAGCCTATAACTGGTTTGGCAGAAAAATGAGAACCCGTTACACTGACTCCGTTTTCGGGGGTGGTGTAATTGGCAACACACGTGGTTCTGGTCCACGCATTGGGGGTTCGAGTCCTCCCTCCCGAGCTTTGCCCCCGCTTTGCCCCCATGGTCTAGCGGCCTAGGACGCCGCCCTCTCAAGGCGGATGCCGCCGGTTCGAATCCGGCTGGGGGCGCACCAAGAACCCGCAGGTGACACGCCTGCGGGTTCTTTTTTTCCCGTCCGAAAATCCGCAGGGATTGCCGGCTCGCTTCTGCTGTAGCGGATGAGATCTCGTTTCGGTCTGCGCGCGCCGGCCGTGCCGGTCACTATGGATGCGGGGCCTCTGCCGGCTGCGTCTTTGCGTATCCCCGGACATACGGGTCGTACTGTTTTGTCTGACTGCGTTGCTTGTCGCGAACCCGAGATATTGGATACGTATTTGTTTTTAGGCTGATTTGGAGATGGCGATCTTCTTCCTCTTTGTGGTCGGGGGGGGATGTTTGTGACGGTAGTGGTAGGGGAAGATGTTTGCAATGGCATAAGATTGCGTGCGTGGTGGCGGGTGGTGGTTACCGGGATGACCGGGGTTGCCGGAGGTTTTGTGTCAGGGAGCGGACAGCAGGAAAACGGGTTGTCGGAACTTGGCTTTGACAGTGAGGAGAGCCCGTTTCCTTTTCAAGCTTTTCGTGAGCGGACTTTTGCGGCTTTCCGTCATCGGTCTTTTCGTTGGGTTTTTTCGGGGATGACTGTTTCTACCGTGGGCACTTGGCTGCATCAAGCCGTTGTCGGTTTTTTGGTGCAAGAGCAGTTTCACAATCCAACGCTGACCGGCCTGGTGTCGACAGTGCAGTTTGCTCCGACGCTTGTGCTTGGGCTGTTTGGCGGGCTCCTTGCAGACCGGTACAACCGCCGTGATCTATTGAGGTTTCTCCTGCTATTTGAGCTGGTGTGTTCGGCTTTTTTGGCATGGGCACTTTGGAAGGATCAGGCGTCTTTGGGGGTCTTTTACTCTGTCACTTTTCTTTTGGGTGCCGCCTTTGCATTGCGCGGCCCAGCCCAGTTTGCTCTTTTGCCCTCACTTGTTGCTGAACAAGAGGTGTCGAGCGCGATCAGTTTGAACAGTATCCAGTTCAACACAGGTCGTGTGATCGGGCCTTTTCTGGGTGGGGCGATGCTGGAAACAGTGGGAGCAGCAGCAACGATTGCGGTTGATGCCTGCACCTATTTGTGTTTTTTACTGGCCTTGCAGTTCGGTCTCACTGGGCCCAAAAGGAAAAAGCATCCTAGGCAGAAAGGGCAGGGGGGCGTGTGGGAAGGCGTGCGCTATGTGTGGGCTCGGCCCTGGTTGCTCGGAGTGTTTCTTTTGCTTGCCGTACAAGGCTTGTGTGCTGCCCACATCATCACTTTGTTGCCGGCGTATGCCGAAGGGGATCTTGGTCTGGGCCCGAGTGGGTTTGGTCGTTTGCTGGCAGCAATTGGCATTGGCGGAGTGGCTGGGGCGATGCTCTCGGCAGGCGTGGTGGAACGAGTGCCGAGACACCTCCTCGGACCGAGTGTGCTTGTCGCAAATGGGATAGTGCTTCTCGGTGTATCTGCTGCCCGTTCCCTCTGGATCGTGCAAATCATGTTTGTCTTTGTTGGCGTGTTCTACATCGGGGGGCGGACCTTGCTGAACACAGCGGTGCAGATGGGGATTGTGGATGAGATGCGGGGACGGGTGAGTGCGCTCTGGATTGTTGTATTCACTGGATCTTTTGCCTTGGCTGCCCCTTTCTGGGGGCTTCTCTCTGATCGGATTGAGACTTCAACTTCGTATTTTATTGGGGGAGTGGCGTGTCTCAGCTTTGGTGGTTTGGCGTTTACGCGTCTTTCTTGGCTGGAGCGCCCGGCGCGTTGACCCCGGCGCGTTGATGGGCATTTGCGGGTCGTTCAGTGACACGTGTGTCGCTTCCGGAAGTATTGTTGGCGGGTTTTCTTCTCGGGTGCTTTGCCTGTAGTGGCGTGGGCTGCCGGCGGTCTGGGCTTTTTCTGTGATCTTTTTATGACATTGCCTTCCGGTGTGGGGAAACAAAACGCGCGAGTAATGCAAAATCCTGTTTTTTTGCAGTCTCCTCCCGCGATTTTTCGCAAAAGGTGATATTGCTTTTTTTGCTGCCGATCGCTCTCCGTGAAGCCATGCATGCCCGCTACTTCAAGAGATCCTCTGGATGGAAGCCTCGTGTGGAAGAGAAAAACTTTTCTCGCCTTTTCTCACAAGGTGGTGGCCACAATTGGATGAACTGACTGGATGGCCAAAGGCCATGAGAGGCCACAAAAGGTGACAAGGCAGTGTGCTTGTTCCTGGTTGGTTCCTGGAAAGGAACACGGAAAGGAACACGCAAGATCGCTGGTCGATCGGTCAGGCAAAGTCATTCTGGAGCGAGAGGTGGAGCGAGAGGCCAGGATTCCTCGGAGGAGAGCGGTTGGGTGTCGACAATGACGCGAAAAAGGCTGCGCCAAATGATCCTGGCAAATGACTCTGTCGAGCCGCCGGTCTTGTGGAGAATGTGCTGGAGCGCGAAGACTGGGGTTGCGCCGGAGGGCGCTGTCGGTATCAGAGCTTTGTGGCGCTTGCCCAGGCAGCTGGTCAGAGGCCGGATAAACGACTGACGGGCATGGTTTCAGTGTGGAATAAGAGTGCTTTGCAATAGGAGGTGCCGGTGAACAGGACAGAGCTCGTCAAGTCGGTTGCTGAACAATCCAATCTGACGGTAAAAGAAACTGGGGTTGTGATCGACAGCCTTATCGACACGGTGGAGCGTCAGGTCAAGAAGGGGGAGCGAGTCACGATTCCGGGTTTTGGTACCTGGGAACGCCGTCGAAAAAGCGCCCGTACTGGACGGAACCCGCAGACAGGAGAGCCTCTTAAAATCAAAGCATACAATGCTCCCGCTTTTCGTCCTGGCCAGACATTCAAGGATATTGTGGCAGGCAGGGTGAAAATGCCGGTCGTTCCCAAGAAGCGGAGCACCGCAGCACGCGCGGCAGTCGTAAGGAAGGCTCCTGGAAGAGTCGCGGCAAAAGCAGCCGTTCCAAAGAGAGCCGGAGCAGCTACGAGAGCGGGAGCGGCCACAAAGGTCCCGAAACGTGCTTCTTCCCGTGTCGGATCCACTGTTCGTGCGGTTTCGAGTGCACAATCGCTTAAAGGCGCAAGGGGAGGAGCCGCAAAAAAGACCGGCGGAAAAGCTGTGGGAAAGAAAGAACCGCGGGCGTCTGGAGCAAGAAAGCGCTGACATGTGATTTGCCGCAAGCTGAGCAGCTGAACACACGCGAGGGCCGGCAGGCCAATTTATTACTGCTCCTCGCCGAAAAACCCCAAAGTACTTTGGGGTTTTTCGTTTGTGTCCTGCGGAAAGCAGAGGAATCTGGGGCTGGAGTATACAGCGGGCGCTGGGTGGGGCGGTGTCCGTGGAGGTTGTGGGTGTGCTCGTGACGAGCAGGGTCTCACCTGTATCTTCTGTTCTGTGGAAAGAAATGGGGAAACTGGAAGGGCTTGCTGATTACTCAATGAGTGAGTGCGGCGATCAGGACAGGAGTCCTGCGTTTTCGAGATCCGAACGAACCTTCGGGATCTGCTTGCTGCATTTACTCCAATTTTGTGTCTCCCACTGGATTTGCCCAGTCACAATGCTGGGATGGACTTGATAGTGCAACGCTGCTGCATTGATCGCCGATCTCGATGGGCATGAGTGTCCTACAGGACGGTTAGGTTCTGGTCACCGGCATGATCGCCGGCCGGGGGGATACATGTAACAGTCCTGGCTACGATCATTGATGTGCAGGGCCAGGATGGGCGATACCCAGCTTGAGAATGGGCATCGCGGGCGACAACAGTGCGGTGTGCTCATGTGGGGGAATCCTGAGCAGACGGCGATTGCAAAAAATTGTATCCGGTCCCATTGGGTGTTTCTGTTTGGCTGCCTCCGTGCTGGGATCGTGTTCTTGGAAGAGACGACCCGGTTGCAGGAATGACCTGGGAAGCGAGTCGTTTCCATGCCCGTTCCCGATCGCAGAACGCTTGCTTCCGATTTCCCTGTTTCTCACGGGAGGGTGTGCTGGTGGCGGGCAGGGGCTTAGGTGCGGAGTTTTTTGAAGACTTCGGCGTGTGGGAGGTTGAAAGGTTTTCCCGACTCTTGCGTCCATTCGTGTACGCGTGTTTGGAAGGCAGCGATTCCTTGGGGGTCGGCTTTTCCCTTTAGGTCTCTTTTGATGTCCATTGTTGATTTGTATTGGGTTTTGTGGGAGAGGAGTGCCGCTATTTTGTCTTCCAGGGTGTGGGATATTTCTTCGGCGTGATCAGGGGTGTTGGTCTCGAAAAGGAAAAGCTTGTCCGGGCGATGGGCGGGGAGTCCGGAATCGGGGTAGACCGAGGGTTCTCGGGCTGCGGTGACTGCGTCGCACGCGAGGAAGCCGGCTTCTCGGTGGTCGGGGTGTAGGCGGTAGGGTTTCCAGGGGTCGTGTGCGAAGATGACGGTCGGGCGAATCTCTCGTATCCAGAGGGCGACTTCTCTGCGGGTGTCGAGATTGTTGACGAGGAATCCGTCTTCGAAGCCGGCGAAGTCGACGCGTTGTACTCCGATGGCCTCTGCTGCGGCGCGTTGTTCTTTTTGGCGCAAGAGGACGAGGTCTTCTGAGGAAATGTCTCCCCAGGAGCCCTTGGACCCGTCTGTGAGGACGAGGTACGCGCAGAAAGTCCCGGCTTTTGCCCATTTGGCGAAGGTTCCCGCGACGAAGAATTCGGCGTCATCAGGGTGGGCACAGATGGCGAGGGCGCGTGCGGGGGCTGCCATGTTTGTTGTGGGAGTCTGGGCTTCTTGCACTGTGGCGTTTGTGACTTGGGTTTGACCGGCTTGGCGTTCCGGGCCCCAGGCCCGTGTCATAGGGGGGAGTCGCCTTTTTCGGGTTTTTCGTTCTTGTGGTTGCTTTTGTGGTTGCTGTGTTGGGGGTTGGTGGTGTGTTTTTTCTCGGCGCGCAGGCTCTCCAGGCTATTGAGGTCGGCTGGGGTATCGATGTCGAAGGCGAGACCAGGGCGTTCCAGGGTGCGTACGGTCAGAGAAGCCGAGAGTGCTGCTTCTCGGTGTCGGGTGAAAGAACCTTGGCCAAAAGAGAGGGGAAAACCAAGCGGGAGGCTGGTGGCGAGAGCATTGGTCCCCTGGCCAGATTTGTCAGGGGCCAAATGCACTTGGTCTTCGTCGACTGCGAGCAGTTCTTCCACGTCTTCTGCAGTGAGAAGGGGAAGGTCTGCGAAGAGAATGCCGAGCACTGTTGCCCCGGTCACGTTCGCAATGCCAGAGGCCCAGTCGAGGCCCTGGTTTAACGTGTGTTGTGGGTTTGTTGCCTGGTGTGTGCCGATCGAGAGTGGCTCTTCGAGGACGGCAGCGCCAAGGTTGCGGGCGAAGCTCCAGATTTCTTTGTCGCGAGAGAGCACTGCAGTCGGGCCGACCTCCATTGCGGTCTGCACAACATGAGTGGCCATCTCGCGTACAAGCGTGAAGCGGGCATCGTCTGGCATATGCTCGCGCAGCCGTTCTTTGGCGCTGAGGAATCCCCGGAGTGGAATGACAATGAGCCTCACCCGGGAAAAGGCCTTGTCACTGGGCGGACTGTGAACTTGCATGAAGAAAGAATACGGCGAGATAGAATGCTGTAGCCAGATGAGTTGCTGTAGTGCAGACGAGGGAGCACTGCAGTTTCATGGCCTTTTACTGTTATTGTAGCCGGATGCGCGACTGGTTGTACTTGGTTACAGAGGGGTTGTTAACTCCTGTAGTCAGATATCTTTTTCGTTTTGATGTAGAGGGTGTGGACCGTATCCCAAAAGACGGGCCCGTGCTCCTGGCCTCAAATCATCTTTCTCCTTTTGATCCGATTGTGTATGGGAAAGTTGGTCTTAATCTAAAGCCCAAGCGATATCCCCGTTTTATGGCGAAGGCAGAACTTTTTCAAAAGCAGCCTTTGAGCTGGTGTCTGGGGAAAATGCATCAGATTCCTGTGTACCGAGGGCAGCGTTCGGTACGAGAGTCTATGGATGCTGCGCGTGCTGCCCTCACAGAGGGAGAATTCGCGATTATCTTTCCTGAGGGCACGATTTCTCCACTTTTTGTGCCGATGAAGCCCCATAGTGGGGTCGGACGTTTGGCGCGGGATACGGGTGTTCCTGTTGTTCCTGCTGGTCTCTGGGGAACACAACGTGTGTGGCCGGGGTACCGGTCTCAGCGAGATTTTTCTCCCCGGCATCCTCTCACCATTACCTTTGGCGCCCCTGTGCGCTATGCGTCAACGGACCGTCCTGCGGTTGTTGCACGCGACATCATGTCGCGTGTCGTGGAGTGTGTCGAGGTGTCACGCGAGCGCTACCCCAGGTCTGAGAATGAAGACCCGTGGTGGGAAGTCGAGAAGTGGCCCACAGCACGAGCGGGGCACTGGCGACCAAAAGCTATATCGGGAATGAAGGACGAGGAGGTGCTTGCTGCCGCCCATGAGGCGCTGTATGGAGAGATAGGTAGGAGTGCCCTCGAAGGGGAGTGATCGGGTGTCCGGTGTATCGGATCCTGTCGTTGCAGTGATTGGAGCGGGGTCATGGGGGACCACCGTTGCTGCGCTTGCTTGTGAGAAGGGCTTGCCCACCCGGTTGTGGGCACGCCGAGAAGAAGTCGCTGTACAAATTAATAAGGGATATTCTTCTCCTTATTTGCCAGGAGTGTTCTTACCATTTGGTCTTCGGGCTACGACTGATTTGTCGGAGACTTTGGAAAATGCCTCTATCGTGATTGTTGCGGTGCCTTCTCATGCATTCCGGGCAGTTACTTGCGAAATGGCGGGAATCGCCGATCCGGATGCGGTGTATCTGTCGCTGGCGAAGGGCATCGAACAAGGGTCTCTGCTTCGGATGTCGGAAATTTTGCGAGAGACTCTTCCTGGTGTACAGGTAGAACGTGTGGGGGCTTTATCCGGCCCTAATCTGGCTCTGGAAATTGCACGCCGTCAGCCTGCGACAACTGTGATTGCAATACCGGATCCAGAGATCGCTGATCTGTTGCAGCGTATGTTCATATCGCCGACTTTCCGTGTCTACACCAATCCCGACCTTGTGGGAGTAGAGCTGGGTGGTGCCATCAAAAACGTGATGGCGATTGCTGTGGGAGTCGCGGACGGTGTTGGTGTGGGAGACAACGCCAAAGCTGCCTTGGTGACGCGGGGTCTTGCTGAACTGACCCGCCTGGGCGTGAAACTTGGGGGTCACCCCATGACTTTTGCGGGTCTTGCCGGGGTAGGAGACCTTATCGCAACTTGCATGAGTCCATATTCGCGGAACCGGCACTTGGGAGAAGAGCTTGGCAAGGGACGTTCGCTTGCCGAGGTTTTGGATGAGATGAAGATGGTGGCCGAAGGCGTCTCTTCCACGCGGGCGATTTGCGATTTGGCGATGCGCGCCGAAGTCGAAATGCCGATTGCCGAGCAAGTCGCCAAACTTTTGTATGAAGGAGAAAATCCTATAGATATGGCGATGTCTTTGCTGACGCGGGAAGCAAAGTCTGAGATTGATGGGTACAGGTGATTTTGTGGAAAAACGTGAGAGGCGTTCCGCCTGGGGCGCGCCGCAGGGATTACGCAAGCGTGCCCGTTTTTTCGCACGCGCTCACGCTCCTGCGCCCCCCTCGACCGCTTGGGATCTGCTCCCGCTAGCCGGTGCCGGCGACCTGGGAACAATTCCTGTGACCGCGGGATTATCGCGAGAAGAACAAGCCCTGTCCTGTCGCACAGCAGCAGGAGTCCATGCGGCTTCTGGCTGGATTTGGCCAGGCTGGATTGAAGAGAGCCTGAACCCCGCATCGCACGCTTTCCACTTGCTTTCTCCCGCGACCGGTCTTGTGAATACCAGCAAACGAAATCACACGGGAGTCGGAACTTTGCTGGAAGGGCCTGCTGTCCGTCTGAATGCGGACGGTCTGGTGCAAAGCCCCTGGGGCCCCTCGCTTGATTGGTGGGTGCGCGGACCCACCGGATGGATGTATCCGAGCCAGTGCACGACGCGCCAAGAAATACTTGCAGGCACTCCAGTTGTGCGCACTTCTCTTTCTGTGGGGACGGAAGGCTCTCTTGTCCACACTGTGTTCGGCATGGCCGGCACCCCGGATTGCGTGATTGTGCAAGTGCAGAACGAGACAGATGCCCCGGTTGCGTTGGCCTTTGTGGTTCGTCCGTACAGCTTGGAGGGGCTGGTTGAGCTGGGTTCCCTCTCCTTTGACGGGGCGACTGTGCAAGCTGACGGGCAGGACCTGCTCTGTCTTGCGGGGACTTTCCCGCATTCTGTGCACACTGCCTCTTCGGCAACGGGCGATGTCTGCCGGCAGCTTGAAGAAGTCCCGCCCACTGCTGCGCTCGGCCCGATATCGGTTGCTGACCCGCACGGGCTTGCCACCATGGCGCTGGTTTTTCTGATAGAGCATGGTGCGCGTGTGAGCGTGTTGCTTCCGCTTGGCTCGCGTGATTTCGGGTCTGCGTCCGGTGCACCGGGCGAGTCCGGCGGGTCCGATGGGTCCGGCACGTCCGGTGTATCCGGTGCGTATGCGCATTTGGCTGAACGCTTGGTTCCTCCTGAGAGTGTGGTGCGAGGTTGGAAAAACCAGACACAACATGCAGTGACAGGGCATTTTCCTGACGGGCGGGCCACCGCTGCTTTTCGCGCTGCCCCGAGCTTTTTACTCCTGCACGGAGGAGGAGGGGACGATTCACCGCCCCTATCCGACCCGTGCCGTCCTGTTCGGCCGGGAAGACCGCTCTGGGAGGAATCTCTGCGTGTGCAGGCGGCACTCAGCTTGGGCCTTGGTTCCCATGCCAAGGAGAGAACTGCACGCCTGCGTGCACTGCAACGCTTGGACGGGTCTTTTCTGGACCAGACGGCCGAGCCTGCCGGCCGAGTTGCGGGAATTGCCGCCACGGTAAGTGCGATTGTCGGGCACTGGAAGTACACGCGTGATCCGCTAGAGGAGGAAGAAGAAGCGCTTGTTGTCTACAACGCGGTGCAGTGGTTATTGCGTGTACGGGGAGGAAACGCGAAGACAGGAGAACGGAAACGCCAACGGTTATCCTCTTTTGGCACGGAAACGATTGGGCTTCTGCTCCGGGCGTTTCAGGACACGTCTTTTTTTGGGGAAAAAATTGGCGATAAAGAGCTTCTTGCTGCAGGTGACGCTGGTGTAGAGCTTCTTGCCCCTGTGTTGGAGGAACGGCTTGCAATTGCGGCAGGCTGCGCCTGGACCGGTACCGGAAAGACGATACAAGGGCAACAGGCCTGGCTTGCTGCAGTGCGTGCATGCTGGCCACATCGGGTTCTGCCTGCAACGCATCCTGGAATTGCGACTCTGCTGGGCCCGCTCGAAGAGAATTGGCAGGCGGCGCGGCCCTTGCGGATACTTGACGCGAGGGCAGGGTTTTTTCCCCGGGTCATTTTCGGGCTTGCCGGAACGCTTGTCGCAAAGGCTGATCCGCGGGGCTGGGCGCTGTTTGCTGCGCTTTTGCCTGCGGTCACGAGTACCGGCCGCATGCCGAGTCTTATAAATCCCCGTACTTTTGGTGGTGGGGGAGGACGCGGAGAAGACCTGCCGACCGTGGCCGAGATGGCCTTGTTGCTACGAGATTTTTTTGTGCGAGACGAAGCAGACGCGCTTGAACTGTTTCCCATCTTGCCTTCCTCGTGGAATGAAAGCGAGCTTGGACTGCGCGGCCTTCCCACCCCGTATGGGTCACTTGATGTGTGTCTCTCTTGCGAAGAAAAGACCTCAGCCCTGGCCTGGCGGGGATTATGGGGTACGCAAAAGCCTGAGATTTTTTCTCGTGCTGTGCGCCCGGGCTGGCGGACCCGGGATGAAGCCGGGACAGTCACGAGGGTGTGGGACGATGACACGATCGTCTCGGAAAGCGCGGACAGTGCAGACGTCTGAGCTGTCCTGAAGTGTGACGCAGGCGTCTGGGACGCCCTGAAGTGGGGCAGACGCTGCGCACAGCGTACAGGCAAAAGTGCGGGCAGGTGAAAAATGTGCCGACATCCCCTTCTCGGGGATATGGCTGGGGAAGGCGCTTCCAGGACAAGGCCCTCGTAACAGGAGCACTTCCACGAGGAGGCGTTCCCAGGACAAGGCTGTGCCACAGCACGGTGAGAGGGAACGCTCCCGCGGAGTTTTCTTAAAATCCCCGTATTTTTTGTTGGGTGACGGTACTTGTTCCGGCTTGGAGAAGCTGCGAGCGTACTTCGAGCAGCGACTCCATTTGCGGTCCAGTATTTCTACTGCCGATATGCAGGACAATATGGCGTGTTCCAGCTTCCACATATTGGGAGAGCCAGTCGGCGCATGCATTCACTCCACCGGAAAAACAGGCATGATGTTCTTGGAGAATGTCTGTGCCGATAAAACAGATGGAACGGATGAAATCATCGAGATGTGTACGGGCACGCTGCGTGTTCTCATCTATATGGACAGTGGCGTAGAAAGCAGGTGTGGGGCAACGAGGGCGTCCTGTAGTGAGCGCTGCTTCTTGTACGTCCTGCAGGCGCCGCGTATATGCCTCGGGAGAAGGGGAGTTGTGGAACCATCCGTCATAATGACTTCCAATATGACGAAGCACTGATTGGCTTTGGCCTTCCATCCACACGGGAGGTCCCGAATAATCGGAACAGGTGTCAGGCAGGGAAAGCGAGGAAGCGGCAAGCCTGTGACAGCTTGCACTCTGTGTGGGGGCAGGGAAAATTTCTTTGCCTGTGTGGAGTTTTTCCCATAAACGCTTTGCGAGGTCCACAGTAGCTGCCATACGTCGAAAACGATTCTCGAGCGTGATGTCGTTCGTGATCAGAACTTTTTCCCGACTGATTCCTCCGCCGATTCCCAAGATAAAACGGCCTTTTGCCATGCCGTGCAAGGACGAGACGGTCTGTGCGAAAGACACGGGGTTGCGGAGGGCCGGAAAAAGAAGAACCGTGCCGAGCAGAATTGTTTGTGTTAAGGCGGCGGCACCTGCAAGCAGAACAACCGGGTCAAAGGGCAGACGGTGCAGGAAGGAGTCGCCTATCCAGAGTGAGTCGAAGCCCTGTTTTTCTGTCATTTCGGCAAAGCGCAACAGAGAATGAAGGTCGATGTCCTCGCTCGGGTTTGCTGTCGCGGTGGGAAAAAGTACACCAACGGAAACGTTTTGTTCTCTTGTCGCCTGTGGGTGGGTATCTCTCAAGGTGCTGTCCAAAGGTGACGGCCGATTGAGATCAGGCGAATGAGGAGTAGCGCAAGGCCTCTTTCCTGGGAACTGTTCTTATGACAGATCACAGAAAAGCTGGGCCTTTTGGATTGTGTGTGTGGCGAATGATCCGTGGTCATAGGCGGGAACGGGGACTCCGGTGTAGACGACACGGTACTGAAACAGCTGGTCTGCCGCCTGTTTTAGAGTGTGGCAAGTGATTGTCTCAGCTTTTTCGACTGTGCTTTCTGAGAGTAGTTCTCGTCTCTCCGATCGTCTATTTCTTTGGCGTATTTTTTCCACTTATTTGTGTGGAATTGCGTGAGAATTCATGCAATATCTTTGGGTGTTCCCTGTTTCTGCCGAAAAAATACGCAAGCAAAGTGTGAAATCTTGCCGTGGCGCCTGTTTGAGATGGTTGTTTTGGGTTTTACAGGCTCGTTAGAGTGATGCCAGCGCGCCTGTGACCTCTTTCAGAGGAAGTGGCCCGAACCAGCGTTTTCTTTCCATTCCGTCTGCATCGAGCAGGATCGCAGCAGGTTGTGCGGGGATCCGCAGGCTTCCCCAAGACTCTTGCGACTCGTCGAAAAGCATGCGAAAAGACAAGTCATGCTTTTCGACAAAGCCTTGGCCTGCATTTACCTTGTCCCGCGCGCCAAGACCGATGATCGTGAGGTCGTCGCTGTGTTCTTCTGACAGTTTTTTTATGCCAGGCGCTTCTTCTGCACAAACATGGCACCAAGGCGCCCAGAACCAGATCAGGGTGGGTTTGTCGACGGTGAGCGACGCGAGGTCGACTTTGCTCTCGTCAGCGAGATCTGTGACGGTGACTTCCGGGAAAGTAAAAGATATTGGCTTTGTCCTGTGTTCCATGTCTGTCGTGGTCTTTTCGGAAGAATCCTGGCTATTGCTGGAGCTATCCGACTGAGACGCACTTCCCGTGTCATCTGTATCGCTGCATGCGCTTATGCCGAGTACAACGAGAAAGGCCAGTGTGATTGCCCAAAAGCCGAAAGGCTTTTGCTGCGATTGGAGATACTTGGGATACCTGCTATTTCTCAAGATATGTGATATTTGCCGCAAAATAATGTTCCATTCTCTATCGGATGGGCGACATGAAGCGCGAGATATCTGACGCATTGATTGCCCCTGCGAAGGAAACCCGCTAGGGGTCTTTGTTTTTTCTTCTTTTCTCGTCTTATGGACTGTTCTGCTCGAAAGTTTTTTGCCAAAAGACGAGAAAGATGGCAGCGGGCTGGATGGCAGCGGGCTGGAGCAGCGGCGGAAGGGGTTACCAGAAGCGGGCGGTCAGGATCTCCCAGGGATGCAGGATGAGGGTTTTTTCGCTTGAGGTTCCTCTGCTCCCTCTCGGTGTTGGAACAAACTGGCCGCGTAAGTCCACTTTTGCAGGGGAGGGGGCGACGCTGTTGGCCGCTGCAGTACCGGTGTCGAGCTGGGCATGAAAGATGAGGTCGGTCTGGGAAAAGGACGTGACGCGCAGATCCAGAGTATTTTGCGTGCGCGTGAAGGTGCTGAGAGTGAAAAGCCCGGTTTTGTCGACCGTTTCATCGCCTGTTTTTTCGCTGGTTTCGAGGAAGAGAGGCGTGCCGGTTGGGGGCAGAGGATCAGCCGGCGGTGTGTTTGTTGCGGGTTTCGCTTGGGTGCAAAAGGGGTGAGAGAAGGCATCGGCCGCGACGGGAATCCGCGCTTCTCGCCAATCTCCTCTGTGGAGGCGGAGCCCGCAACGGAAGTGCTGTGGGCCCTGGCTTTGGGCATGTTCGACGGCAAGGTTTGGGCCTGCTGGGTTTGGGCGCAGTGTCGGAGCAGGTCGTGCGAGGAAACCCGTTGCCCGCACCAGGGTGATGGCCAAATCCTGGCCTTCGTTCACTACTTCATACTCGGTAATTTGGTTGAGGAGGACTGCGAGCCCTGTGGTGTCAGGCTTTGCAGGTGCGGCAAGATCCGTGGCTGGAGCAGACAAAGCGCTCGTGTCTGCATCAGAGTTGGGACTGGAGAGCATGTTTTCTGTTGATGCTGTGTCCGGGTTTTTCTGGGCGGAGGAGGCAGAGGCGGGCGATGCTTTTTCTTGTGTTCGTTGCCCTGCGCAGTCGATGAAATCGCGTGCCGGCCAAGTGGATAAAGGAGCTTCTTGGCTGCTGCCTTCGGTTTCGAGAGGACGGCTCACGACTCCATAGGTTGTTCCTGCCCAGGAGCAGTCGACTGGGTTTGGCAGGGAAAAGAGCATCCGTAAGCGGTGGTCGCGCACAGTGTTCGAAAAGTCAATGGCGAGCGAAACTGTGCTTGTGCCGGCGGTCACTGTGACGAAAGTTGTGAGGGTGAACGAGACTGTCGTTTTCGAACGGGCAGTTTCATTTGCAGTAAGCCGGGCAGGAAGCTCGAACCGTCGTTGAATACGCAGGGTGGCGCGCAGGGCAGTGACATCCACCGTGTCGATGCGAACTTCTCGTGGCCGAGACACAGTTCTGTCTTGTGCAGGCGGTGAATAGTTGTAGGTGTCCCCGGCGTCGCCCCCGTCTTCTATGCGTCCCATTCCTTTGACGTGGGTGCCGTCTGCTCCGATAAGAGAGAATGTGCCGTCAGCAGGGTTGGTTTCTACTCGTATCAGGCCATTGTCGAGAACGGTGCCTTTTTTGCTGACAGAAACAGGCGCAAATGGCAAGGGAACAATCGAGGCTTCACTTGTGGGAACTGGGGTGAGGCAGACCCATCCGAGGGGAGGGATCTCTGGTGCACGGAACTGTACCGTTGCGACTGCTGGTTGCACTGCGGTCACCTGTAGGCAGCAACCGGGTTGAGCCGCCAGGGCTAAAATGTGTTCTTCTACCGCGCCCATGTCAAGATGGCCGCGCATGACTGGTGCGGTGCCAAGCACAATGCGCGCGTTGACCCAATGGGTTGCGGGGTTTTCCTGCGATGCTTCGGTTTTCGAAGAGGCTGAAGCTGCGCTTGGAAAATCGAGAGCAACAGTGTCCGCGCTTGTTGTTTGAGAAAGGGCAGAAGCCGCGTCTTCTCCTGTTTTCGGGATTGTCTTGTGTGTTGTTTTCCCGGAACTTTTTTCTGGGCTGTGCGGGCCTTTTTTCCAGACTTTTCGTCGCCCTGGTCGCTGTGCTTTTCCTGAGGCTTCTGGCCCCACTGCTGGTTGTTCTGTTTGTGCTTGGCCTGTCGGAGGTGTGCCGGCAGGAGGTGGCGTGTCGGGAAAGACCGCAACAGTGTTGATCCAGAGGCTTGGTTGGTTTTTTCCGGGATTGGTGCGAAGGCCGGCAGAAATGCTGTGCAGGTCACGCCGGCGGATCAGCTCCAAGAGATCACCGGCTTGTTCTCCCGGCCATATTTCGTCGAAGACGATAGGCGCGGACCGTGCTGTTTCCTGGCAGGGAATGCGCGTTCCATCAGGGGTTTCGAGCGTGTAGCCGGGGAGAATATCGCCGATGGGAAGTTCGGTTTCCACAAAACTACTGCGCTGTCGTAATGAGGGGTTCCAGACCATGATGCTATGGCGCCGGTAGGGTTCGGGGTCGGGAAGGTTGCCGGTTGTGTCTTCGCCGGCATGTGGCGGGATTTGCGCGCAGGTCCAGGCTGGAGGGGGAAGAGTCATGTGCCGGGGGTCATGCGCGCGGGCGGTGAGCTTCTCGATCGCTTCGTCAAAAAGCCCCTGGGCGATGATTTTTGCTTCGCGATATCGCAGCTCTACCCCGGACATGGTCTCGTCGCTTGAACAAGCGCAAATCGAGTCGTGCGCGGAATTCAGAATGAGGCGTTCCCATGCGGCTTCGAGCAGAGGTTGGGAAAGAGTGTGGCCTGTCACGATGGAGAGGGGTTCGCAATAGCGTTCCAGCAGATGTTCTGTTTCGCTTTGCAGGCGTTTGAGGTCGGTTCGTGTGGAGGTGACTCCCATAAGGACGTTTGCCCGCCAACCGCTGCGCATCTCCCCTTGGCAGATGGGCAGTGGGGTGTGCGCGAGGACGCCGTCTGCTGCGTCGAAAAAACGTTCGAGGCTGGAGAACTCGAATCGCAGTGGGTTTTTGTGTGCTTCTGCGACCTTATTTGCCATGGCCATGTTTGTGTCGAGACCGGTTTGGGGAGGCCAGTGGTCGGTGCCGTTCATGATGAGCAGATGACCGGGCGGGGAGAATTCTGCTTGTTCTTGCCAGAGCTCGCGTCCGCGCGCGTATAGACGATCAGCGTCGCTTGGGAGTTCCGCCCCGTTTGAATAGGACGCGCAGAGATAGGCTGTTCGCACCTTTGCGCCATCAAGCCCATACCAGGCGAAAATAGTGCGGGTCACGTCCGAGGGGACGCCGCGCCAGACGACGGCCCGAGAAAAGCCAAAGAGCTGTAGTATTTGCGGCATCTGGGCTATATGCCCAAACATGTCAGGTAGATAGGCCACGTTCATTGGGCGGTGAAAGTCCTCGGCACGCTTTCTGCCATGCGCCAGGTTGCGTACGAGTGTTTCACCTGACGCCAAGAATTCGTCAGGCAGGGTTGTCCAGGGGCCGATGTCGAGTCGACCGGCTTTCGCGTAACGGCGGATGTCTTCGCCACGTTCGGGACGGACGGCAAGATAGTCATCCAGCATGGCGGTTTGGCCGTCGAGCATGAAGCGGTAAGTCGGTACTGTGTCGAGAAGTTTCAAAACCTTGTCCATCACTCTGATGAGACGCAACCGGAAAGTTTCGAAAGGCTCGTACCACTCCCGATCCCAATGGGTATGCGGAATGATGTGCAAAGTTTGCTCGTTCACTCTGCCAGGCTAGAGGGGAGAAGGCTGCGCGTGGAGAGTGATTCGGTAGGAAGCCGTTCACGCAGGTTTGTTGGCATCGGAAGAATCTGGGAGAGGGGAACAGCCTGCGACATTTTCCTGCGCCGAATGAGGACTTTGCGGCCTGTCGCCTGTGGGAGCGTGCCTCAGGTTTTCTCCGCAAATTGGAGATTCTTCGGTTTTCTTCCCCCAGCTTTCCCTGTGCAAAACCGTGTCGAGTGGACGGCGAGCACGCCACTGATGACGTTCGAGATCGGGGATATCCGCGAAGCTGTGCACCGGGCCGAGGCAGAGCCAAGCCACCGGTCGGATATGGGCGGGAATGCCAAAGAGGTTTCGCACGAACTCTTCTTGGTAGAAGGAAACCCAGCCGACACCAAGGTTTTCTGCTGTCGCGGCAAGCCAGAGGTTTTCGATTGCAAGACAGACGGAATACAGCCCGGTGTCGGGAATCGTATGGCGCCCCAACACATGGGGGGCAGCTCTGCTTGGGTCATACGTCACGAGGATTCCGAGACTGGATTCCAGAATGCCCTCAATCTTGATACGAGAGAACAAAACTTTTTCATCAGGGGGCAGGCAAGCACTGAATCTTTCGCGCTCCGCCGAAACATGGGCCTGGAAAGATGTTCGTTTTGCCATGCTGGTCACGATGAGAAAATCCCAGGGCTGGCTCAAACCCACGCTTGGCGCGGCATGTGCAGCAAAGAGCACACGCTGCAGCACTTCCGGGGCGATTTCTCCGCCAGTGAAGTGTGCGCGCACATCGCGCCGACGGAATATCGTGCGGTAGGGCTCGGGCAGGTCCGGTCCAAAGAGGTGCTCAAATGTCGGCATGGGACCTTTGGGTCTCGGCAGTGTGGTGTCGGGCGTGGGGCTCTCTCCGCGTGCAAGTTGGTGTCCAGGTAGCGTCCAAGTCGCGTCCAGGTACGCAAACGCAGAGAGGTCACAATCCCAAGTCTGATCGTATCTTTGTCTTGAGGTGGGGTGCAACGGGAAAAGGCGGCGGGGATTCGATGTGTGGAGACTGCTGAGCTGGGAGATTTGCGGGTTGTTTGGCTTTTGCCCCTGTGTCTTGGCTTACGATTTGCTTATTGGACTCGGCCTTTCGGTATTTGTGTGCGCGCAAGAGCGCGGGCATGCTTTTTTTCTGCAAATTGTCCTGCACAGGAGATGTTTATGGGTGCGAAAAAGCTCAACTCTGTTCTCCCTGCATCAGACCTTGATGCGGCGGTCGCTTTCTGGAGCGAAGTCCTGGGTGTGGCTCCGACATTTGTGGATGGTGATCGCTGGGCACAGTTCGACCTTGAGGGCTCTCGTCTGGCCCTGGCTGGGAAAGACCGCGTGTCTGAGCAAGCGGGTGTCATGGTGAAAGTCGATGATCTTGTCAAGGCGCGGACCGTGCTCGTTGATCGAGGGCAAAAAGTGAGCGAGATCGAAGAAGGACCGCATGAGCTGCGTTGTGCGACGCAAGATCCAGATGGGTCCCTGCTTGTGCTTTACCAGGGAAAGTAATGAGAAGTAGAGGCCAGTATGGGAAGCCGGAAGAAGCGGAGAGCTGCCGGCTTCAGAGCTACTTGTTCCCTTAACGAGTTTTCGCCGTTTTTTGCCCTCGGGTGCTCCCTTTCGCGCGCGACATGGACAGAGCAGGCCTGCCTGGCCCATGCCCGTCTATGCCAACTTATGCCTGTGATGAAGATCGAGAGGAAGCCACTATTACGAATGCTGCCTCTTCTTTTGTCGGGCGTGAAGATAAATAGCGGTGGGTCAGGATGTAGGCGAACATGGCCACCATGGTGGTGCTGCCCATAATGGTCAAGGTGGTCTGTACTCCAATGGCATCCCCCACAGCGCCAAGGGGAAGTGCCGCCATTCCGTAGCCGGAAAAGCTCAGCAGTAGGAGAGATTGCACCCTGCCGTGATACTCCAAGTCGGTTTGCTGCAAGACAATAGTGTTGTTGAGAGACTGGAAAGTAGACGTCGACGCGCCAATGCACATCACAACGAGCAGGGACAAGGGAAAAGTGTGCACTAAACCGAGGACAGCCACAAAGAGGCCGAAGATCGTGCCCGCAATGGACTGTATGCGGCGAGAGTGTCTGCCTCCTGCAATGCGGGCGACAAAGAAAGAGGCGCTGAGCGCGCCGATCGCGCTTGCCGCCGACATGAGCCCATAGCCGCTTGACCCGACGTCAAAGATGTCTTTTGCGAGGGCGGGAAGAAAGGCGACGTAGGGAAAGGCCGTCATGACGACGGCAAAAGACGTGATGGCCAAGAGAAGGAGAGTCGGTCGGCGGCGCATATACTGCAGGCCATCTGCGAGGTCTTGCATGACATGTCCGCTCTTTTTTCGGGACAGGGAATGACCCGGCGGGAGACGGAAAGACATGAGGAGCGCAATCAGTGTGAATGTGCCTGCACAAAAATAGACGCCTGCTGTTCCCACCCACGGCACACCAATAAGTACCCCGGCGAGGGACGGCCCAAAAACACGAGTGCCGTTCATGCCCATTTGCTGGAGGATGACCGCATTGGGAAGCAGTTTTGTACCGACAAGTTCCCCCGTGAAGGCGATGCGAGAAGGCGTCATAAAAGAGAAAACCGTGCCTTGCGCGACAGCTGCACCAATCAACATCCAGTACTGAATGAAATCGAAGGCCACTGCGAAACCGAGAGCGAAGGCCGTGGATGCCGTGGTGATGCTAGAGATTTGTATGAGTAGCCGTTTCGAGAAGCGGTCAGCAGCGACTCCTCCAAACGGGGTGAAAACCAGGAGGGGAAGCCCAAAGCCGAGGAGGACGCCGCCGAGCGCCGCGTTTGACCCAGTGAGATCGTGGGCGAGCCATCCGCGTGCGATCACCTGCATCTGTGTGGAGACAAAAGAGCAAAGAGATCCTGCCCAGAGCCAGCGGAAGAGGGGCACGTTCAGGGCCGCAAAGGTGGTATTAGGACGCGCGCTCGTGGCAGGGAGTGTGGTTTCAGGAGGAGGCTGAGGAGAAAGCTGAGCGTGAGACCGGGCGGGGAGGGAAGTGTCAGGGTTGGGTTGCGCAGCAGGCTTCGCGACAGAAGCCGGAGTGTGGCCGGCAAATGAGTGCGGGTCCTCAGATTCCTCTTTGTTCCCGTTCTTCACTTTTTTTCGTCCTTCCCCACACGTGTCTGTTCCACCAATGGCCCGATCTCGCAAGGCCGTAGTTTTCTCATATGTTCGGGGATGTGCGCTGATCTCTGCCTG
The DNA here is from genome assembly GCA_002352645.1 of Acidimicrobiia bacterium UBA2766. GTDB lineage: Bacteria > Actinomycetota > Acidimicrobiia > UBA2766 > UBA2766 > UBA2766. Next base: position 120,347 of record DEIU01000039.1, read on the forward strand.
TCCCCCGTAAGATCATTGTGGCCTCTCTCCTTGTCGGGTGTTTGCGCGTCTTCTAGCCTATGGCGGCTTTCCTGTCACGCGCCAAACAGTGTATATACAGCGTGTTCTGATACCTGTCGCGTTTTTCTGTCTTTTGACGGATGTGGAGCGGAGCCTGTTTTGTGCTCTGGGTTTCTTCGTTCTGAGGGTTATTGGGGTGTGGTGCAGAGAGCCCTCGATGGTGTTGTCCGATGGTGTTGTTATCGGGAATACTGTGGGATCTTTGAAATTTGTATGGATATGTTTGTGAATTTGTGTGCAGAGCGTCCCGGCGCGTACCTGGATCGCTTATGGTTATCAGGAGTGAACTTGTCTTGGGGGCGTGATCTCGTGCTGTTCCTGGATTGGGCTGGGTGACCGGCAGACTTGCCCTCAGGTGGGGGCACCCTCTCCCAAGTATGTGATGTGGATCGCTCTGCTTGCGTGAGTCAGTGAGTCAGTGAGTCAGGTAAGTCGGTGAGGCAGACCGGACAGAGAGGCAGAACCGGGAAAGAGTATGACACAGGAGACGACACGGAAGACGACACAGAAGACGCGAGAGGGACCGACAAGCCGGCATGAACAGGATTTGTGTGCAGCTGAGCGTGAGCGGGTTGGGACGCGAGCACTTGTGGCTGGTCTCGATGAGGTAGGGCGGGGCGCCTGGGCAGGGCCGGTAACAGTCGGGCTTGTGGTCTGGCAAGAAGGCATAGTGGTGCAGGGGGTGCGGGATTCGAAACTGCTTTCTCCTCAGCGTCGCGTGGAACTGGCAAATGAGATACGTGATTGCCTGCCGTACGGAGTGGGGCACGCGGGCAATGTCGAGGTTGACGAACTGGGCATGAACGCCGCCTTGCGTTTGGCGTCTTTGCGGGCTTTGCTGGCCCTTGAGGAATCTTTTTGTGTGGTTCCCTCTCATCTCATTGTGGACGGAACGCAGAATTTCCTTGCCGGTGTGCTTCCCGCCATGTGTCTGCCAAAGGCCGATACACACTGTGTGTCGGTGGCGATGGCCTCCGTCCTGGCGAAGGCCATGCGTGACGCGCAGATGGTAACCGTAAGCGAGCACTACCCGGTCTATGCCTTCGCTGAGAATAAGGGGTATCCGGCACCGGTGCACCGTCGTGCCCTGGAAGAGCATGGTCCCTGTGTGTTGCACCGGCATTCTTGGGCACCTTTGCGTGCTCTCGCTGGTGCGCCTCCCTTTCGTCGCGTCTTTCTCCCTGCTCCTGGCCCTGCCCGATTGCCTTTGGCTTCTGCCCCGACCTTGTTTTGAGGGAGTTTCGGTGGGGATTTTGGGGTGATGACCTGGTTACGGGCTGTTTTTGATAGAGGATATGACCTGTGTGCTGGGATCTTGCTCCCTGAGAATGACACCTAGGCAGTTTTTCGCCTTTGTGGATATTCTCTGTCTTTTTTCTACTGGAAAGTGATGGATTTTCCGCAAGAAGTGGTGTATAGGAGTTTCTTTCATCATTTATGCGTTTATAAAATGTTGTTTGTATACTTGTAAAGTATTGCTTGTACATGTAGGACAGTGCAGATTTAGTATGCAAGAGTATTTAATAACTATTTGGTGTTTTTTCGGCAGCTGTTCTTCTTGTGTTTTTCTTGTTGTGGAGAAGAATTCTTCGAAATCGAAGAGGGTTTTTTCGCGGTTATGCCGGCGAAGAAAAGGAAGAAGGTGAGAAAAAAGGGAAGAGGTTTTTTTCGAAGTGGGTTTCTTAATGACACGTGGAGGGAAAGGGGCAGCGTGTATTGTCGTAATGTGGTATTTTTTTTTGCTGACCAGTGTTATTTTTATGGGGATTCTTGTGTATTTTCTGGAATAAAAGCATGTTTTGTCTGGTTTCTAGATATTGTTTCGCGTGTGTTTACCTTCTCTTTTTTTTCTTTCTTGCTATATTCGAGCTAAGAAAGTGCTGAGGAAACAAGAAGGAAGTCAAAAGACAGGATAAAACGGGGTGGGTGAAGTTTTGTGTGGAGGGAAATTTTTATACTTGCATTTTGGCCAGTTTTCTCATCTTGATGAGTGTTACTCACGATGAGTGTTTTTCACACGGATAATCCCCGTCTCGTCAGTATCTCGAAAGATCCTCGTTCCCCCCGAGGGCGTGGATAGTGACAGAGACAGTATGGGGAACCTCCCGGTTGGGCATTCTCCCCCCCCGCTCGACCGGAACTCGAGATTGACCCATGGGCGGAACGCGCGTCCCTGCCCATGGGTCAATCCTTCTGTGTCTTGTTTTTGAACAATCTTTCGAAAAACTTTTTGATGCAGCGCACGCGGGGAGAAGTATTTTTCTTTGTGTAAGAGAGATATTAGCTCTCCGATCTAATGTCTTTTACACGGGGCAGCTACTCGTTTTTTGATCCGATGGAGATCCCGGCGAGTATAAAACTGCGAAGAAGTTGCAAAAAAACAAAATGGCATTCTTTTTGCAGAAGTTTGAGTGGTGCTGTGGGCGGTTTTGTGAAATGATGCTTTATTTTTTCGCGTAGATCTGGGCGTAGAAAATCTGTTCCTCTGAAAGACAGATGCTCTTGTGCGGATGCCCGTTCAAGGGGGAAAAATATCGTGCTCTGTCAGGTGGATTTGCGCACGCACAAGACTGCCGACTGCAAAACTTTTCTCATTGCGTAGACGGGCCCGCAAATGAGCTCCTTTTTTACCGGCTATCGTCACTAATTCATCGTGCCCGTGATACTCCTGGTCGATCACTGTACACACGTTTCCTTGTTGTGCATCTTCTTTCGTCTTTTGTTGCACGCGTTGTTGAGTGCTTTCTTCTGCATTTTCGATATGTTGGAGTTCAGGACGGGTGGGAAAACCAGAGGACAGTGAGTTTCCTGCGGGAGGAGGTGCGCTGTCGTGGGTGTCGGGAGTGTCCGCAGAAAAAAGAACCACCGATTCAGGACGAATCGCGAGAGTGCAGCGCGCGATTTGTTGTTGATGAGAAGGCAGACGCACGATGCCCCAGGGAGTTTCTGCCCTTCCCGCGTGTTGTTGGGTTTCGATCACGGTGGCGTCTGCCAGGAAACTCGCCACAAAGGGAGTAGTTGGTCTGTGGTAGAGGTCGGCCGGTGATCCTGCTTGGATCACGCGTCCGTCCTGCATGACTGCGACACGATCTGCCATCGAGAAGGCTTCTTCGCGTGAGTGTGTAACGAAGATGGCGGTCGCGCCGGCTTTGCGTAAAATATTTTGCACTTCGGCCCGCATTTTCTGGCGGAGAGTCGTATCCAAGTTTGAAAAAGGTTCGTCCAACAGAATCAAGGTGGGATGGGGCGCAAGCGCGCGCGCCAGGGCTACCCGTTGCTGCTGTCCTCCAGAGAGTTGGTGAGGTCGGCGGTGTTTGTACTCTTCCAGGTCGACGAGCGACAGCAACTCGTCGACTCGGGGAGATTGCCGGCGTGCGCGTCGTCGCCCTGTCAGGCCAAAGGCGATATTCTCTGCCACGTTCAGATGGGGAAAGAGCGCGTAATCCTGAAAGACCATGCCAATCTGTCGCCGTTCTGGGGGAACATGCGTCTCAGGGGATTCCACGAGTTTCCCAGCCAGCCGGATTGTGCCTTCGTCGGCGCGTTCAAAACCGGCGATCAAGCGGAGGGTTGTGGTTTTTCCGCACCCACTTGGTCCGAGCAGCGCAACAATCTCGCCTTCTTCTACATCGAGATCAAGCTGGTTGACCGCGGGTTTTTCTGCAAAATTTTTCTTTATTCCCTGCAGAGAGAGCAGTAGGGAAGGAGACGAAGATTCTTGCGACGCGGGCACGGTCTTTTTTCCAGGCATTCGTAGGTGGGAACCAATATTCGCAGCGGTATACGCCGGGAGGTTCTTTGTTCCTTTTTGCATAGCTGATTTTTGTGTTGTCGATGTTTCCTGACTGTTTAGTGGGGAAGGTGGTGTTGTGCGTGCTTTTTCTAGCCTGTCGTTGCCTGATATCCAGCGTGGATCGGGGCTTTCGGACTGCAGGATAGGTCTCGGGATCAGTCCGGAGAGAGGCGCTGGTGTCGGCCCAAAAGGGAAATGAAAGGAAGGGCTTGTGGTAGGGGGGGAGCCCGGATCAGTTTGCATTGTGCCACTCCCTTGCAGAGAGGATACCCATTGGGACAGAAGCCAGGACGAGAAGCAGAAGTCCTGCTGCTCCTGCTGTTTCATAGAATCGAGGTTCTTGCGCGCCGCTCCAGATCACGAGCGCAAGCGTGTTGAACTCCAGCGGATGAAGCATCACGGTCACGGGAAGTTCTTTCATGACGTTCAAGAAAACGAGAATGGCGCCGGCGGTGAGGCCGCGCAACATGAGGGGCAAGGTGACGAGGCGGAGGGCATGTGCCCATGTGCAACCGAGGCCCCGTGCTGCCTCTTCGAGGTGGGGATTAATACGTCCGAGTGCTGCTTGGGCGCTGCCGAGAGCTTGTGGCAAGAAGTGCACCACGTACGCGAGTACTAAAACAATGGTTGTTTGGTAGAGAAAAAAAGCGGAGCGGAGGGTGAAAGCTGCGAGTGCGCCGGCGATCACCACACCTGGTAAACCGTAGGCTGACCAGGTGGTCCGTTCTGCGATTCTGGAGAAACGACTCGGATAGCGCACGACTGTCACCGCGAGCGGGAGGACCGCAACAATTGCGACAAGCGCGGCAATGAGGGAGACCCACATGGATCGTGTGGAGGCCTCCCAGAGTTCTTGCGCGAAGTCAGCGTTGAAGGCTGCGCTCCCGATTCCGTCCCATGTCCAATAGGAAAGAATGAAAACCGGGATGAGGAGGGAGACGCAGCATATGGCAGTGGCTGCAGCAGCGGCCGGCCAGCGTGCGATCCCAAGGTGCAGTGGACGGCTCTGTTTCCCACTTCCCGGCGAAGTGAGCGCAAGACGAAGTGGGCCGCGTAGCACGAGCTGGAAACCGACAATTCCCAGGGTCAACAGGATCAGGACTGAGGCAAAGTTGAGTCCTGCTTGCTGGTCGAGTAATTGCATGCGGCCTTCTATGGCAAGGGTCAGCGTCTCGTAGCGCATGATTGCGACCCCGCCGAAGTCTGCCAGCGTGTACAAGGCAACAAGTAAGGCCCCGGATGCCAATGCCGGCCGGACTTGGGGGAGTACTGCCTTGAACAGGGCACGAGATGGACTTGCACCCAAGCTGCGTGCTGCTTCTTCTGTGGATCCGTCGAGGTCTCGTAACGCCGCGGTCACGGGAAGCAGGATGTACGGATAGGTAGAGAGGGTCAGGACAAGCAGGGCGCCGGAAAAACCGGCGATGTCGGGGAGCCGGTCGACGCCGAGTGGTTCGATCCATTCTTGGATGAGGCCTTTTGGGCGGAAGGCCGAGTAGTACGCGAATGCTCCGAGAAAGGAGGGAATGACGAGCGGTAGGTTCAGGGCAATATTGAAAAAACGCTTGCCAGGGAGGTCAGTTCTGGCGAGTGCGAGGGCCAAAGGCAAGGCGATCATGATCGCTGCTGCCGTGACCGCAAGGGCAAGGCCTCCGGTACGCGTGATGAGCTCGAAGGTTCGTTCGGTGGAAAGCTGCGAGAAGAGGTCGGATCCTGATCCGAGGGCGCGGGCGAAGACATAGGCACCAGGCAACATGCTGCCGATCGCCACCAGGGCAGTGGGAGCAAAAATGGGGAAAGGAGGACGAGGGGAGGCTGTGCTCTTTTTTTCTGTTGTGTTTTCTGTCGCTATTTCAGTTTGCATATATGAGGGGTGATAAAATATTTTGTAAGGACAACCTAAATCTTACTATAAGTGACGGAAGAGAGTGGGGGAAGTTCCCTTCGCGTTGTTTGCACTATTTGTTGATCTTTTTTGCTCCCTTGGACATTGCTCTTGCGAACGGGTTTCCTGGTTCCAGGCTTTGGGGGTATCCTCGGCACCATAGTGGGCTTTTTCTCTTCTTCTGTTGCCGAGCCCCATCTGGAGGTGCCCCGTGGGCCAAATCATCAATGCGAAGTTGCTTGAGGGGCCCGAACCCAGTGTCCGGCATTTTGAACTGGACCGCGGGATCACTGGAATGGGAACGTGTGAGTATTTTTCTTTGGCGGATGCTTCGGGCGATCTTCCCGCCGATTTACTTGCGCGCCGTCTTTTCGAGATTTCTGGTGTCGTCAGCGTCTTCATCTACGGGAATGTAGTGTCCATTCACAGTCTCCCCGGAACAGACTGGCAAAAATTGCTTCCGCCAATTGTCGACGTCATCCGCAATCTTTTTATTCACTATGAAGTGAATCGTGTGTGATATGGCTCATTCTTCATTTTGAAGACAAGTGCCCGGAGTTTTCCCGTGGCACCTTGCGGTTGGTCACGAAGGCACCCCGGCGTATACGGTCGGAGGGAGGAGAGATGTCAGCGGGATCGTTGCTGACAGCGAGGGGACAGAGAAAATGAAGATTGATACCGGCCTTGGTATGGGGAGCCTTGACCGAGTGGGTGAACATGCTCGCCGGGCAGAAGAACTCGGCTTTGCCACCCTGTGGAGTGTGGAGGCACAAGGCACGCCCTTTCTGCCGCTTGCAATTGCAGCAGTAGAAACCGAGCGTATTGAGCTCGGAACAGGGATTGCCGTGGCTTTTGCCCGTTCTCCCATGGTGCATGCCATGACCGCCTGGGACTTGCACAAAGCCTCAAAAGGGAGATTCATCCTGGGGCTGGGCACGCAGGTGAAAAAGCATGTGGAGCGGCGTTTTTCTGCCGAGTTTTCTCCCCCTGGGCCACGCATGCGCGACATGCTTCTTGCCATCAGGCATATCTGGGATGCTTTTGATGGCAAACACAAGCTTTCCTATAAGGGGAAGTATTACACGCACGACTACTCCAACCCCTTCTTCACGCCTGGACCTACCGGATACGGGCAACCCAAACTGATGATCGCAGCGGTCGGTCCCTATATGTGCCGTCTTGCAGGGGAAGTATGCGACGGTATGGAAGTTCACCCTTTTCATACAGCCAAATACTTTGACGAAGTTATTTTGCCGAACGTGCAAATAGGCCTTGCCAAAGCTGGACGCTCCCTCGACGACTTCGAGTTCACCACCTCAGCCTTTGCGTTGGTTGGGACAGGAGAACAACAAGAAAAACTCGCCGGTCTTGCCCGTCAACAAATTGCCTTTTACGGTTCGACCCCCGCATATAAAGGCGTTTTCGAGATTGAAGGCTGGGATGACCTGCAGCCGCAACTTGCGAACATGGTGCGCAAAAACGAGTGGGGCAACATGAACAACCTCATCAGCGATGAGGTAATGGAGAAGTTCACGGTGCGGGCCGACTTTGCCGATTTGCCGAATGCCATCAATGAACGTTTCGGCAGCCGTGCGCAGCGAGTCGGTTTTTACACTCCCGTCATTGGTTCCGGTCTCGAGGAACAATACGCCAAAGTTGTGAAAGCATTGGCGTAAGGCTGCAATTGTTTTGCTCGGTCCGGCACTTCCGCCGGATCAAGTAAAACTCTGCTCGATATCGTGCCGGCACGTGAGGGAATACGGACTCGCGGGAGTGTGGAAAAAAGCATGCGGGGGGGTATCAAGGAGCATGACCGCGGCGTGTCTCTGGTTTTTTTATCGGTGTTTGTTTTTCTTTCTTTTCGCGAGTACGGGTGCGAGAATGAAGAAGATCTGCCGCGAAACTCCAGGAAAAAGGGGATTTTTTTGGGCTTCTCCTGTGCTTCATCCCCATATGTCATAGAGGTTCTGTGAGCAAGCTGAAAAATGAGCACGAGGATGATTGTTTCTTTGTCGTAAGCCAGTAAACTCCCGATTCGTGCATCCTCAAGTAGCGCAAAGCGCATTCCCGAGTGTTTCTGAACTGGTTCGTAGCGGTGTTGTGGACATTGCTGACGGCCATTTTTCTTTCGCCTCAGAGGAGTCTGGCGAGCCCACTTCGGACACCGTTGTTCCTGAGATGGAATATCACGCTGTTGAAGTCGGGGCTGGCCGGTCTATTGTCCTCTTTCATGACCTTTTCTCCTCACAAAAAGGGTTTGATCCTATTTGTGAGTCACTTTCTGATGACTGGCGTTGTATGGCGCTCGATCTCCCGGGACACGGGGCGAGCTCTCCTTTGCCTCCTGATCGTGAGACCACTGATCTTCTTAGTTTTGTCGAAGAACTTGTTGACGTGCTCACGGAGTTTGCGGTGCTTCCTGCAGCTCTGGTTGGTCACGGGACCGGCGGCTTGCTGGCAGCCCTTATTGGTCTAACCCGTCCTGAACTGGTGAGTAGCCTCGTTCTTGTTTCATGTGATCTGCGGGGCGGAGTGGTCTCCACTCCCACGGACAAGTTCCTCACCCGCATGCAGCGCGATGATGAAGAAGCCATCGAAGATTTTTTCCCTCTTCGCTACAGCGAGAATTTTTTTCTTCACCACCCCGGCCAAACAGAGACAGAACGAGACGATTTTTCGAGTTTTGATTTTGCGGCTGTCAGCGGTTTTGCTGCCATTCTCGCCGAATGCCCAGATCTCACAAAGCGCCTCAGCACCCTCACAATGCCGCTCCTTCTCGTGACAGGCGCGAAAGACCGGATCGTTCCACCACGCGTGGTACGGCGAGCGATGACTGAAGCCGCCAAGGCAGACGCCGAGGGCAATATTTCCTACAAAATCCTTCCAGATGCCGGTCACATGCTGCCTATTGAGCAGCCTGGCTTGCTTACCGAACTGATTGACGAACACCTTTTAACAGGAAACTGGCGTGAATGAGAAGAAGGACCGGACTGCAGTCCTCCTTCTCAATCACGGAGCGGCCGATTCCCAGCCGGGAGTCCGTGTCTTCTTGGACAATATTTTCCAAGACATCGATATCATTCGACTTCCAGGTGGGACGCGTTTTCAGGGTCCTTTCGCTCGTCTTCTCTCCAAATACCGCGCACCACGAGTCGAACGTTTATACGAATACATGGGAGGCGGGTCGCCTCTTCTCTCGTATATGCGTGCCCAGGCGGATGCTCTCCGTGTGCGTCTCAACCAGCCTGACGGACAATTTGTTGGCGAAGTTGGCGAAGTTGGGGCAGATGGGAGGGGAGAGGAGATCGAGGTTTTTCTCGGTTTGCGATACTACTCTCCCAGCATTGCCGACGGCCTTGGCGAAGCAGTAAAACGAAAAGTACGCCGGGTCGTCGTGTTCCCCCAATATCCGCAACACTCTGTCACCACAGTTGATTCGGTCCTCAGGCAACTCGCACGTGCAGTGGCGCAAACGCCAGGAGCAGACCAACTTGCTCTCTCCATTGTCCCAGCTTTTGGCGCAGAACCGGCATACGTCGATCTCATGGCAGCAAAAGTGCGGGAGGCGATTGCACGTGCCCCCACTTCTGCCCGCCTACTGTTTACCGCCCATTCCGTGCCCATGAAGTTTGTCGACGAAGGCGATGTCTACCCGGAAACCTGCCAGGAACAAGCCGCCCTGATCGCGGCAAAAGCCGGAGTCAACCAGTTCGACCTGGCCTACCAGAGCCGCTCCGGCCCGGTAGAATGGCTTGGACCTGACCTACCTGCACACGTGGAAAAACTTCTTGCCACAGGAGAAAAACACTTTGTGCTCGTTCCCTTGTCATTTGTGCAAGACCACCTCGAGACACTGGTAGAACTCGACGTGCAGCTTGCCGCCGGGATCCTCCGCGCCGGAGGATCCCTGACACGCGTGCGGACAGCAAACAACGCCCCAGAGTTCGCCGACCTCTGCGCCACCCTCGTCCGCCGCGAACTCGCCCAGCCCCTTTCCGGCACTTCTGGCACTGCCCAGATTTTTGGCAACCTGCAAGTAGAGTGAAACTGCAGCCTTGCCCTCATGCTATTTTCCCGTTTTCGGCAATGCCGAGCTTGGCAAAATGGAGAACATCCTTCGAGGGCAGATATGAAAAACTTGAAAGTCTGCAAAAAATCACAACAAAAGGAAAAAGCAGGGTGTGAAAGAGGATGCCGAGGAAAAACCAGCCTCCTTCATTCTTCTCCCCATTCCAGACCATTCCCCAGAAACCCGAGACACAGCATGACCAAAATCATTCTCAGCACAAGGCTCTGACCTGCACCCCTGCATTACCGCAACCTCTCTGTGAAAATGCCCCGAAACACAGTCAAAAAACCACCCCTGAACTGCAACTTTACATTGTGGTTTCATCATCCCTGCAAGGGGTCGCAACGTCCAGGGCTGGACAAGGCACAGGATTGACAGTGCGGTCTCATCATCCCTGTAAGGGGTCACAACTATAAATGTTCAAGAGACAAACGTTGGTAGCTCATTTGCCTTCCATTCGCGTGTCTCAACAGCTCCAAACCCCAACCTCCCGCCGAACACTCCCACTCAAACACGCCTCAGAGCACACAGTCGTTTTCTCTCTCAATGGCCGCGGGCGGTTCTGTCGCCCACGGCACACAAAAAGAAGAACAGACTGTACGCTACGTGACTATGCGGCACCCTGACGGGCAGTCACGACCTCGCGCCAACGGCGCATTGCTTCGTCCGGGCCATCCAACCACTGCGTCTCGCGCGCACGACGAGACTGGTCTGTACTGCTCATGCCTGACCAGACGGCAAGAATGTCGTTTTGGAATTGGTCGGTACCGAGCATGCGCGTAGTGGAAGTGACTGTCTTGCAGGCTTGGTGTAAGATGTCTGAGTTTCCTGTGATTACGGCTTGGAATGCTTGTACCGTTCCGATGGGGATCTGTCCGATCTGTCCACCTAAAAGCTGATCTAGTTCGGTCGCTTTTTGAATATGGTCTTGCACCGTTGCCTCAGCCTGAGTTCCTGTATCCGCAATAGCGAGCGCGAGCCAGGCGCGGAGTTCGTCGACTTTATTGTTTTGCTTTCTTGCTCTTTCGATCGCGTCCAATGCGAGACGATGGCCTTCTTGTGGACGAGTCCAGGCAAGGGTCTCGGCAAGGTTCATGATTGCCCTGTCTTCCAGGCCATCAGCTCTGGCTTGTCGAGCCAGATCCCGCGCTTGCATGTATTCTGTCTCGGCTTCCGCGAAACGTGCATTCTTGCGGTGGATATTGCCGCGCAGAAGATGTTTACGGATAGCAAGGAAACCATTGTCTCCTATAGCCGCAGAGGCACTGAGCGCATCCCTGAAATGGCTTTTCGCCGTGACCGTAAGCTCAGTCCGCCAGTATTCGGCTTGTTCAGCCCAGAGGCCACCTTCTACAGCTATACTGTCAAATTCTGCTGCAGCGACATTGTAAAGACTGCCGTACATGAGAGCGTAGGCTTTTTGAAAACGAAAGAAGTCGTGAGCTGACGAAGGAGAGGGGAGAAGGGGAGAGCGCAGTGCCTCTGCGAGGTCTGCTGTCGCCGTTTCGATTGCACCGGTCCTCGTAAGACGCACACCGCGTATCCCGCGCGCGAAAACTCCGACTGCGCTCGGGCGACGCAAAGTCTCCGCGTCGAGTTCAAACGCTGACAAGAGACGTGCTTGGGTGAGCCTGTCGGCAAGGGGCACGATCTTCTCCACAGGGGCATCGAGGCTTGCGGCGAGGCTCAGCACGCGGGGAAAGTCCTCCGCGAGGTCTTTCAGGCTTGTCTCCTCGGTTGCCATGACAGTCAAGGTGGTATCGAAGTCTTGGCGGAGGCGATCGTAGATTTTTCCCATCACACCCCTCTTTTCTTTTTGCCCATACGGTGTGTTGGTGGGCTGTGTCCTGTCCAGTTTACTGCCACTTGCAACAGGCTTCCCGGAGTTCACTTG
>DEIU01000039.1:132154-132509 GCA_002352645.1 Acidimicrobiia bacterium UBA2766
TGGATATGGCATGGGACATGCAGGGCAGCCATCGTGGTACCACTGCCGTAAGGTCGTGAGGTCTTTCCCGACACGGCGGGCAAGTCCCCGCAAACCGAGAAGACCAAAAGCCACAAGCGTGTCCTCGACCTCATGGCCTTCAACCGGACCCAGGTTTTTTTCTTCTTGTTGTTGAGAAGCAACAAGCGCATGTCCGAGCTTGTTCGCGTCCCGTAAAGTATCCCGAACCCACGGTTGCATCACATGACCTTCCCAGAGAGGCGGATCAGGCCACATCTCGGGAGGGAGATGGCCTTGTGCATGCATTTTCTCGGTCACCGAGAGAGAGATTTTGAGGGCGTGGGCGACGTCCGCG
>DEIU01000018.1:0-3405 GCA_002352645.1 Acidimicrobiia bacterium UBA2766
CGTGCGTCGTTTCTTGGGCCGTCTCGGAAGTCGTCACTTGGGCTGTTTCCGAAGTTGTCAGGTGTGTTGTTTCCCGGGTTGTTGTGCAAGTCTTTTTTTGATCGGAACAGGGGCGGGGCAGGAGTGAAAAAAGGCGGAAAAGACTCCGGGAAAGACCTCGGCAAGGATTTCAACAAAGGTTCCGGCAAGGACCGTGAGAACGATGTGCCCTTGGGGCTTTTTCGTTTGTGCGGGATCTTCTTTTTCTTTTTTTTGCCGGTGGCTCTGCTTGTGTGGCTGCTTGCTTGTGTTTTCTCGCGTGCGCGGGCTTCTTCTTTCTTGGGAAAATGGCGACTTTTTGCTTGGGCGGGCGCCGGTCTGTGTGTGCTTTTGCTTTTTCCTCGCCTTATTTTGCTGTGCTGGGAGGACTACGGGGCTGTGCTTTGGCAGGCTGTGCAACGCGGCCGGCATGCTACGACAGAGGTTGAACAGCAGGTCGAACAGTACAAGGGCCGGCTGTTTGAGGTGCGGGATGCCTGGCAGCAGCATTGGTGGGGGTTTCTTTTTGGGCAGGCTCCCTTTGGCATAGTGGCGGGGCTTTGGGCTGGTGCGGCGTGGGAGTGGCGGGCGTTGCGGCGACGAGGCGGGTCTGGCGCGCACGCGGCAGCAGATGTTGGGCCTGGGGCAAAGGCGGCGGCGTTTTCGTCTGTGTCGGGCGGCAGGCTTTCGGGTGCGTCCGGGGTGCCGGGTTCGCTTGCGCCTGTCCCGCCTGCTGGGCCCGGGCCGGCGCGCCGTGTGCACACGGCTTTTGCCCGACGCTCATTTGACCGTCGTGTGGTGCAGGGCAAGGTCATGCTCGGTTTTGGCGCTGGGGGGGAGAGGATCGGGCTTGAGACGGCGGACCTCTGTGCAGGGGTGCTGGTGACCGGGGCTCCCGGGTCGGGGAAGACCGAGACGCTGCTTCGTATTTGTCAGCAAGTGACTTTGCAGGCAGATCCCTGGGCGGTGATCGTGGTTGACATGGGGGGATCGCCTGATGCGGTGCAGCGTTTTCGTGGGATTGCGGCGGCTGCGGGGCGTGATTTTGTTTCTTGGTCGCTCGATGGTCCTGCGATTTACAACCCGCTTGATGACCGTGTGCGCTGTCGTGGCACAGATGAGATCGTGGATTTTTTGCTTGCGTGTGTGTGCTGGTCAAACAAGCAGGCCGAAGCGCAGGCGAGTGCGTATTTGCTGGAGCTTGTGCCGCTTTTGCGGGCCGCGGGCATTCCCCTCACGCTGCGTGCCGTGTCTGATTATTGCTGCCTTGAAAGTTTTGCTGCCTTGCTGGAGTTTGTCGAGACGCGCGAGGGGGGGCGTCACCTGGCACGGGTGCGAGAAGGGCGGGCTTTTCTGGAGGATTTTTCTGCGGGAAATCGTACGCGTGACCTGGATGGGTTGCGTGTTTTGCGGACTTCTCTTGGCGCGCTGGGCAGGGGGAACAACGGCTACTGGTTCGGAGAAACTTCGCCCCCGCGTCTCGATCTCTTTGCCACAATGTGCCTTCGCGGTATGGCGGTTTTCTCACTGAATGCCTCGCTTGCTCCGAGTGCGGCGCTGGCCATGGGACGGGCGATTATTGCGGATCTTTCCGCCCAGTGTGGTGCCATGTTGCGGCTTCCCGTGGCAGATCGACCGCCGGTTCTGCTTGTTTTTGACGATTGTGCCGCCTTCACGGGGGGGTCTTTGGCGCATCTGTTGGTGCGGACAAGAGAGAGCCGGATGGGAGCGGTGCTTTCGCTGCGCGACCTTGACGAAGCCCGTGCCGTTGATGCCGTGTCTGCCGACCGATTTGTGGCATCGACTGGGGTGAAAATCATGCATGGGCAGCGTGCCCCCGCGGCGGCCCTGCAATGTGTCGAAATGGTCGGGGCCGGTTTGTGGGGAGAGGGCGCATCTTCAAGTTTGCTGGTCGGTCAAGACGGCACGACTGCTTCGCTTCTTACGGGCAGTGCGCTCTGGCAGCTTCCCGTGGGGCAGGGAGTGCTGTCGGGGTTGCGGGGTGATGCCGCTTCTGTGGCAGTCATGCCTGTGCAGAAGAGACCACCACAAAAGCGCTTTACCCGGTTTTCTCAGTCTTCGGCAACTCTGCTGCAGGTTTTGCAGACTCGCAGGGCATTCCCTGTTCGTTTTGGCATAAACAATTGCTCTGCTCAGGGAGAAAAACCAAAAACCCTGTCTTTTTCCAATACTGCATACTCTTTCCAAGAAAAAGTAAGAAAGTTAATAAAGAGTATTTTTCCTAGACGGCAAAACTTTTCTCATGAATATGAGGAAAAAAAAGTTGAGAAAAAGGGGCAGGCCCATTCGCGTGGAAAATGGGTGAAGGATATGCCCAATAGAGGAGATAGAACATAAAGGTGGGGGGAGGATAATGCGATCTCACAATTCTTTACTGAAAGCTCTAAAAGGTACTTTTTTCCTATTACTTTTGCTTTCACTTATTATCGGGGTTCCCCTGGGACTTGTTTTTTTCGTGGGGTGGCCGCTGCCCACTTCTCTCCCGTCATGGGCAGAGGTGAAAACCCACTTCACCGACAGCACGAAGCCGATTTCGGATACGACCCTTGTCAAAGCCCTGGCATGTTTGTTGTGGGTGCTGTGGACGCAGCTCTCTGCCGCCTTCTTTTTGGCACTGATCGACAAGATTCGTGGTCGCTCTTTTACCCGGCGCGTCTTCTTGATAGGAGGAGTGCAGCGCCTGATTTCTGCGCTCGTGTCAGGTGTTGCGTTCATCGTGCCAATGATGCGGCCTGCCATTGCCGGCGCAGAACCGGTCCCACTCGAGCGTATGCTCGACATGCACTCTGGCGGCAACCCACTCTCATTTGGCTTTACCGGCAATGCCGATCGTGGCACGACTGCCCACGAACCTGCCTGGGCCGGGCCTCTCGGGCACACAGCCTTTGCAACAGATCCCTCGCTTGATCCTTTTGCCAGTGTTTCTGATGCGGAGAGTGTCATTGCCTCTGGTGTTGAAAGACGGGGCAGCGCGACAACGCAGGAACGCCGTTGGGCTGTGGAACGAGGCGATAGTTTTTGGGGCATTGCCGAAAGCGTGTATGGAGACGGAACCCGCTGGACAGAGATCCGGGCACGTAACCTCGACCGTATCATGCCCGATGGAACACGCATCACTGGTGCAGTAGAACGAGTGCGGCCCGGATGGGTGCTGTTTCTGCCTTCAGCGGAACAAATTGCACGAGAAGACCGGGCCGAGCAAAACAACCCGGCGCATAGCCCGCGCAGCAATACCCCAGCGGATACCGCAACAGCTCCCGGCGAAAACACAACCCTGCTTTCGGCACGGCAAGAGATGCCGGATCGCTCCTTTCCGACAGCCCAGGACCCCGGACAAGGCACCCCGGACACCCCGGACACTCCGGA
>DEIU01000018.1:3427-3786 GCA_002352645.1 Acidimicrobiia bacterium UBA2766
ACCTCGGACATTGTTCACTACAGCAACCACTCGAACAAAGCAGGGGAGCAAGACCCGCCTTCTTCTGATGAAACAAAGTCCGCCCTGGAAGAAGAAATCACAGTGCTTGCGCAGGACTTCGAGGAAGCCTTGGACGAGGCCACCTCGGGAGAAGTCAGTCATGACGAGATGCTGGACTTTGCGGAGAAAATCGACGATACCTTCCGCGACATGATGGACCTGGCCGAAGACCTGGCCGAAGACATTGTGCAAGAGCCTGGGCAGGCCTCGCCCGATGCACCTGTGGACGAGGTTGTGCCCACGGGCACAACGCCATCGTCGACGTCGTCGGCTCCGGCAGTTCCGTCGTCGGTTCCGGC
>DEIU01000018.1:3853-4465 GCA_002352645.1 Acidimicrobiia bacterium UBA2766
TCGTCGACGTCGCCGGCAGAGAATGATGAGGTGGCACCGGAGAAACCTTCGAAAGACAAGATCGACACCACAAGATCTTCATCTGACCAAACAGAGATTGGCAGCCATGCGTTTGGCGGCGACATTGGTGAGAGTGTGGGCAAGGCCCTTGATGATCTTGTGGGGCGAATCGAGCGTTTCGCCGACAAGGTCATACAAACCCGTGATGATGTGCAGCAGGGCAGGCGAAGCGAAAATGTCTCTGAACAGGATGACCGTTCTTCTGATCGCAGGGAAGAACTGCGTGAGAAGGTGGGAGACCTCGAGGACAAGGCTATTGCGGCGGTAGAAGACCTTACGGTCGAAACAGAAGAAAAAATCTTTGACGCGACAGAGCGTGCCGGAGAAAAAATTGACGAATGGGGAGCGCGCGTCGGCGAAAAGGTCGAAGATGCTGGAAAAACCGCAGGCGATGCCGTGATTGCAGCCGGAGAAATCATTGTCGACAAGGTTGAGGAAACAGCTGAGCGTTTTGACGAGCGTATTATTTCCTCAAAAAACACGGATGGCACGATAATCCCGGCCTCGCAGGAAGAGGAAAAACCGCCGGGTGACCAGGAGTCCGGCGTCGAC
>DEIU01000018.1:4512-4730 GCA_002352645.1 Acidimicrobiia bacterium UBA2766
CTGGCGTCGACACTATCGTCGTACAGGCCGGTGACACCCTGTCGGAACTTGCCCGGGATCGTTTGGGAGACCGCAACGCCTGGAAAGATCTGTACGAGCAGAACCGAGGAAAACCCCAGGCAGACGGGCGCAAGCTCGTGCATCCAGATCTGATTTTGCCGGGATGGGTGCTCGAAGTTCCTCCTGAAATTACGGGCCGGGATGCTGCGGATCGGGAT
>DEIU01000018.1:4754-6166 GCA_002352645.1 Acidimicrobiia bacterium UBA2766
CTTCGGGCTCAGCGACACCGTCCGGCGGCGGCAAAACGCGAGACAGCTCTCCGGAGCCGGGCGGGCCGGCGGCGCAGCCTCGGTCAGAAGCATCGGTGCCGAAAACAGTGGAGCCGGATTCTGCAGAAGACAGTGCGGGAGTGGAGCGCGAAGCTGTTGTTGAGCAGGGGGGAGATCCCGAAAAAAATGCGGGCACGCTTGAAGTTCCCCCTGTGGTGTCTTCGACTGTTCCCGGTCTCGGGAACGACGCGGGGCGCAGGGAACGTATTGACCTACTCGCGGAGAACACCGAAAGTGATCGGGTTGCCTATGACCGCTGGATTGTGACCCTGGTGGGTTTTGGTGTGGTGGCTGCCGCTCTCATCAAGCTGGTGGACCGGTTGCGCCATGTCCGTTATCGCAAGCTTGTGCCGGGACAGCAACCTGTGCCGCTCACTCCTGACGTGTTGGGATCGGAGAAGGCAATCCGGGCATGCAGTGATCCTCGTTCTTTGCAGTTCGTGGACCTTGTGTTGCGCAAGTTGGGGCATGATCTTGCAGAAATGGGGCCCCCATTCCCTGATATTGTCGGTGCGAATGTCACGGACACATGTCTTGACATCATGTTGAGTGAATCGGCGCCAGACGCCCCGTTGGGATTTGTGGCGTTCGATGAGGGATACACCTGGCGATTTTCCCGTAACTATGACAGCGAAACACTGGTGATGTCTGCCCGTAATGTGGCTCCCTTGCCTGCCCTTGTGACTGCAGGCGTCACTGATACTGCTCATCTCATGTTGAACCTGGAGCATGTGCGGAGCGCCTCGATTTGCGGTGAGGATGCCGACGTGCTCGAGACGCTGCGCACAATGGCAATAGAGTTCTCGATCAGCGCTTTTGCCGATGATCTTGTGGTCTTGTGCGTGGGCTTTGGGTCTGATCTTCCTGAGATGTTTGAACGGGTGCGATCTGTTGAGCGCCTGTCGGATGTGATCGAAGAGATCGAGACAACTGCCCGTCATGCAGACCGGCTGCTGACGGCGGAGCTTACGTCTTCTCTTGCCGGACGTGTGGGAGGACCTGCCGATTCCTGGAATCCCCTGGTTGTTTTGTGCGCGGACGTGAGTGACGAGTCGCGCGTGGAACGTGCTTTGGAAGCCGCCGTATTGGGCGGTGGACAAGTAGTCGTGCTGGCGGCCCAGGACTGGGACACCGACTGGCAGCTGCACCTTGACGCGGAGATCGTGCGAGTGCTGCACCGAGTTGGCACTGCTGTTGCACTGGATCTGCGTTTGCGGCGTTACTCGATTTCAGATGTGGAATGGCAGTCCTACAGCGCGCTGCTTGAGAATTTGCGCAGACAAGAGGTGCAGTCCTTGCCGCAGCTGGAGTTTGCGCAGGTCAGAAGTGGCGGAGACGCGTGGGGGGCAGGC
>DEIU01000018.1:6265-22919 GCA_002352645.1 Acidimicrobiia bacterium UBA2766
GCGGCCCGACCTTGAGGGATGGGGAAACGAGAGCTGGGAGAGGGCATCGGATCAAGGCTGGTCCGGTCAGGTTTCTGAGGGAATCCTGCGTGGGGACCCTGCCCCGGATGCCGGCAGGAGCGCAGCGCAAAGACCACACCAAGACCCGCGCGGCAGATCTGAAGAGCAAGTTGACCTTGACGATGTTTCGGTGGTTCTGGAACGTGGCCTTGACGAGCCGTTTGAGCAGGTGCAAAGGCCACAAGCGCAGCGCTCCGGAACTGCTTCCCGGCCGGAGAACCGGCCCGATGCCGTGCGGAACGCGAATATGGCGGGGTTCCGTGCCGAGGACGCGGCGCGTCTCGACGAGCGTGTGGACGAGCACACTGCTGCCGCCTTGGATGATGACTTCACGGCGCGCCGCTTTGCAGCTCACGGTGAGTTCGAGAGCGATTTCGCTGCTGACTTTGTGAGTGACCTCGATGCTGACCTCGACGGGGGTTTCGACAGTGACCTCGACGTGAGAGACGGCGCAAGCGAGGCTGCAGGCGATGACCGTCGTGTCACCGGAGGTGCCGAGCGTCGTGCGGTGCGCGCCTTTGGAAAGAGTCGGGATCCTGTGGGGCCTGCACAAAGTCCGGAGGCAAGGGGAGAACCTGCTTCTTTTGTTCGTCCTGACAGGCAAGCCGAAGATGGCAGTAATTTTGCGTCATTGCGGCCAACGGGAGGGCAGGGGGCGTCTGCCTCCTTTGTTGAGGGACGATCTGCAAAAGAAACATACGAAGGCAGGCAGGGGAGCAGCGCGCGTGGGTCTGGAGCGGGCAAAGTGCTTCAAGCACAGCAAGTGCAATCTCGCGAGAGGTCTGCTTCGGTGTCCCAAGGACCGCCTGTTCCGGCAGGGGTGCGGGTCGAAGTTATGGGGCAAGTGCGTTTGGTCGGGTCTCCTTCCTCGCTTGGCCCCGGCACAAAAGAGCTGGAGCTTGTAACCTATTTGGCTTTCCATGCAAAGGGAGTGACTGCAGAACAACTGTGGGAAGACCTTTGGCCTGGGCAGGAGATCAAACGGTCCCGTTTGAATCAGGTGATTACCCGGGCGCGTCACGCCCTTGGCTCCGATAGTCAGGGCCGCAAGCGCTTGCCGGCTTTTGAGAGTGTTCCCCACCCAGGGCGGTATGCGCTCCTGCCTTCAGTCGGGCTTGATTTTGACTTGTTCATTTCTCTCTTGCGGTATGCCGAAGGTTGCGTGCCCGAAGATCGCATCTTCTGGATGCGCAAAGCTTTGGAACTTGTGCGTGGACAGCCCTTTCAGCAGGCCGGAAAGTACTATCAGTGGACAGAGACCGGCTTGTTCCTGAATTCTGTGACGGTGCGGGTTTTGGAAGGAGCAGCCCAGCTTGCTGGTCTTTGTCTCGAAGCCGGAGACGGGGTTGGGGCGATGTGGGCAGCGACACAGGGTCTGCTTGTTGTTCCGGGGAACGAATTTCTTTGTCGTCTTGTGATGCGTGGTGCCTACCTGGCAGGAAACCGTGCGGCAATCGAGCAGGTGATGTCAGAAATCTATGAAGAGCTCGAAGAGAACGCGGGGGTTGATGTGCCAGAGCAACCCGAGACGGAAACGCTTGAACTCTACGAGCGTCTTCTTCGCACGGTAGGCGTGAACGCCTCGGACTTCTCTTGAATGTCCGTGCAGATGCCGAGTGCAGATGCCGAGCGTGGAGGTCGAGTGCAGATGCCCGGGAAGAGCGGGTTCCAAAAGCGTGTGACGGCTATTTCTGATGAGGTCTTTTTTTGCGCTGCCCTTTTCGCACAATATGGGAGACGCCGAGGTCGGATTTGCTGATGAATGTGGGCTTGGATTTTCGCCGGCGCGGACGGCGTGGTTTTGGGGCGACAAATAAGGCCACGGCTTCCTCAAGCGAGATGGTGAGAAGCTGCGCTTCTTGCAGAAGATCGCGGGTCTCTTTGCCTTTTACGAGATACGGACCATACCGACCGTTTTTTCCAATAATCTTTTCGCCTTCGCTGTAGCGGGGCGGAGGAGTATTGGTTTTTGCGCGCGGGGTTGCCGTGAGGCAGATGAGTTCTTGTGTGTCTGGGGTTGTGTCCGGGGTTCCGTCTGGGGTTGTGTCTCGGGTTTTTTCGGTGCGTGAGGTGTCGGGGACTTTTTTTGATCAGGCACTATGGCCATTTTTTTCGTCTGCTTGTGTTGTGTGAGAGGCGCGGAAACCCGGTGAAAGAAGCCGGCGTTCTGTGGAAGTGAAGACGCAAACTTGTCCCTGGGCAGTTACGGTTTTGATTTGGCGTGTATTTTCTGTGCCAGTGGCGTTGCGCATCTGGCTCGCGAGCGAGCGTTGCCAGATTAATGTGTACAGATTGTGCTCTGTGCTGTTGAGACGGGGTCGTGCCTTGTCTGGTGTCAGAAAAGGCCGGCCTGCCGGTCGGATTGCCTCATGTGCCTCTTGCCTGGCGTTGCTGTGTGTCTGTGAGAAGTGGCGGCGTGGATGTGGCGTGACGAGCTTTTCGTCATAACGCCGTTTTGCTTCTGTGTGCAGCGCGGTGGCTGCTGTAGGAGAAAGCTTGACTGAATCGGTACGCGGATAGGTTATCCAGCCGTTTTCGTAAAGCTCTTGCGCGGTCCGCATCGTGCGGACCGGAGACAGGCCAAGCCTTCGGTCTGCTGCTTGTTGTAGGGCTGCTGTCGTAAAAGGCGGGGGTGGTTTCTGTTGCCAGGACGTCGTTGTGGTGGCGATGATGTGGGAAGGTTGATGGGCGAGATGGTGGGCAAGTGTGGTGGCGGTTTCCTTGTCGAGCAGGCTTTGTACCGGCATGGGCAAGGGTGCGGAAAGGGGTGTGGGCAGAAGTGCGCGAGCGGATGGCCTGCCTGTCGGGCTGTCCTTTGCCGATGGCGAAGATGGCGAAGATGATTTCGTACTGCTGCTCTTGCAGTCTGCCGGCGTAGATGTGGGTGATGGGTCTGTGGGTATGGGCGTGGGTGATGGGTCTGTGGGTATGGGCGTGGGTGTCGTGATGGGTGTGGTCTCGCTTGGAATATCGGTGTGCAGGCGAAAATCGTGCGGGTTGGGCAGGGGAATGCCGTCAATTGAGGTGAGTTGGGCGGGAATATCGGGTGTGTCGACTGCTTTGGGGCGGAAAACGGCTTCGATGTCGAAAGAAGTGCGCGAGACAAACGAGATGCGTTCTTTTTCTCTCTCTACGACGAGACGGGTGGCGACGCTTTGCACGCGTCCAGTTGAGAGTTTTGGCCGGATTTTTTTCCAGAGGACAGGGGAGAGGGACCATCCGATGAGCCGGTTAAGGACGCGACGTGCTTCTTGCGCGTGCATGAGGTCTTCGTCAATTGGGCGAGGTCCGGCGATGGCGTCGAGTACCGCGCTTTTTGTCACTTCCCGAAAGGTCACGCGTTGCACGGGCAGGGTCGGCGCGAGCTCGTCGTAGATGTGCCAGGCGATGGCTTCTCCTTCGCGGTCGTCGTCCGTGGCGAGGTAGAGCGCGCTCGCTTTTGCCAGAGCACGACGTAACTTTTCGACACATGTACGTTTTTTAGAAGGAATTATGTAGATTGGAGCGAAATCTGGATCGATGCCAAGGTTATTCTTTTTTGTTCCTTTGTGTTCATTGGGAAGTTCTTTGGCATTACGCGGTAAATCGCGGATGTGTCCCATGCTGGATATGACTGTGAAGTTGTCGCCTAAGTAGCGGGAGATGGTGCGTGCCTTCGTGGGAGATTCCACGATCACCAATGGTTTTCTCATCTCCTGTCCTTTCAGCGCTTTGACCAGCGTTTCAATCAGCGTTTGCCCTCGTCTTGTGCGCGCTGTGACCACAAGACCTGAGGGTGCTTTCGAGCTGCTCTGTGGCTAGAGGTTTTTGTCGCTTTCTGAGATTTTTTCACTCTGACCGGTTGCGAGCTTTGCAGCAGGCCATGGTGAGAAATTGCGAAATGCCGGCATGTGTTTCTTGATGTCGCAGGAAAAACCATGAGCGAAGTGTCCGAGCGTGCGCTCTGGTGAGGGCAAGACCCGTACTGAAGTGCGGTCTGTCGTTGTTTTTCACATAAAAAGGGTATTGGGAAGCTTAAGCGAATACTTGGTAATATATAGTCGTTTTTGTATTCAGGTCTTTTTTGCCACAGGGAATGGACAAGCACACAGCTGATGTCAAGTGTGCAAAGTTCCTGTTGAGGGGAGAAAAACGCAGATGAAACTTTTTCGGTCGACTGTGTCCCTACCTACGGGGGCCATGCTCGCCTTTTTTCTCTTCGGTTCATTGTGGATAGTTCTTGCTGTGATGTGTGCCATCCCGGTTGGGGTGGCCGTCTCAAGAGGGTGGGAATTTACGCCGTGCCTGTGGACCCGTTCCGTGCAAGGCTGGTATTGGTATGTTATCGTTGGGGTCTGCTTTTTCGGCATCAGCGCGCTGTTCAGCACTTCGTCAGGAATATCAGACTTGTCCTGGTCGCTGTTTCTCGGATGCTTTTTTCTGGCGTTTACCTGTATTGGACTTGGGGTTTTTCTCGGCGCCGTGAAGTGGGCGCGAGGACCGCTTCGGGTTATCCGTAACACCTGATGTATCTGCTGCGGTCCTGGCCTTTGTGCTTAGTGCAAATGCCGGCGGCGCAGTTCTTGTTGCTGTCGAAAGAGAAATGCTCCGATGCGCATTTGCGACGCGTCCTGTGCCGGGGCAAATTCAATGCCGACAACGTGTGAGGGCGGACTGTTTTTTGTGTGGGCAGTCTTGGGTTTCTGGGCTTTTTGCGGCTTTTCTTGAGTTGTGTGGTTTTCGTGGTTGTGCTGCAGGGGAACAGCCTGTAGCAAAGAAGGTCTTGTGGGCAGAACAACGGGTGGAGCAGAGGATGGGCTGCGTAGGTAGGAACGACGCACAATCCCCTGAATGTCAAGCGCTCCTGCGTCTTGTAAATTAACTTCGAGGTGCAGGCGGCTGCCCGGAGGAATTTCTTCTGCCGGTGAGAAACTCAGACCCCCAGTGCTGATGTCATAGGTGTACGCGGGCTGGTGGAAAGTCGGGTAATATTTCTTGATGCCGGAAGCAGTGTCGGTCATGTCGATGATAGAGATGGGAAGAGAAATATCGAGCCGGTAGGCTTCGCGTGTCGTGGATGCAATCACTGGTGGTGACGACAGGCGGAGTGTGTGGATGTTCCCCATTTTGCCCCTCTCCTGGATTTGGGAGTGGAACATGATCACGTGAGATCCCTGTAGGAACACGACCTCCAAGGGAGATCCAATCCGCAAAGGAAGCAGCATTCCCTTTGTTTGAGGAGCGGTAATCAGCAGGCTTCTCGATCCAACAGTGTGAACAATACTGGAGAAAACATGCGTTCCCCGTCGCCCAAGGGACACTGTTATTTCGAGAAGCTGTCCTTGTTCAATCCAGGCAGGTCTGCTCTCGTTCATGGTATTTCGCGAGTTTTTCTATGCTATTGCTGTGTGCAGAGAATCGCGTGACCGCGGTTTTTCTCCCTGTCATTGCTCTGCCCCTTCTCTTCTCCGGAGCCAAACTGCAGTCCAAGCCTGCGCCATGAAGCCGCAAACCGCTGCAAGCTTGCAGGGAAAAAAGCGTGTGCCGCGCCTTCTTGTGTGCTCGTTCTGTGGTCTCAGGGCAGTCGCACAAAATAACATCGGCGCGTTTTGCGGTTTTCTTCACACGCGCGGGTATTCCCCGGCCGGGCTTTTGCGGAGCTGCCTCTCGGTTCGAGACCAGGATTGATAATGCGAGCTGGTGTGCTGTCGCTATTGTGTGGGCGCGCGCTGTGCGGTCGGCCACGACAATCACAGGTGTCACCGGATTTCCGTGTTGATTTCTGAGTCGATTTCTGGGTCTGGGACGTGAAAGGGCGAGACGCAAAAATCGCCGGCAGACAGGAACTCTGGGGCTGTCCTGGTTGCGAAGAACCCCAGAGTTCTGCACGGAGCCGGTGAGACGTGTCCTGTGAAGCTATTTTCGGCGCTTCAGCTGTGTGTCTCGCGTGTTCTTTCTCCGGTTCCCTGTTGTCTCTGTTGAGATGTTTTAGGCGAGGCTGTCCTGGAGACGCTCGAGTGCTGCTCCGATGGTATCCGGGGTGAATGCTGGGGGAGGAACGACAATACGGTGTACTCCCTGGTCTTCTAATTTCTTGATGAAATCAGGAGTGGGAAGTCCCCCAGTGGTGACCTCGATTGCAGACGGATCACGGCCTTCTTTTTCTGCGGTCGTCCGCATGATGTCGAGCAAGTTGTCGAGGTCGTTCGGCTGGGCAGGGAAGAAGCCATCTCCGAGACGACCTGCGCGTCGTGCTGCTGCAGGAGAATGGCCGCCCACAATGATGGGCACACTGCCCTGCGCGGGCTTCGGATAGGACTTCACCTTTTCAAAGGTGCAAAATTCTCCGGAATGGGTGGAGTCGTCTTGCGTCCAGAGCTCCCGCAGTGCGGCAACATAGTCGTCGGTGCGTGCCCCGCGGCGTGCAAATGGCACGTCAAGCGCCTTGAATTCTTCTTCAAGCCAGCCGACTCCGATACCCAAAAGAACACGTCCTTTTGACATGAAATCGAGACTGGCGACTTCTTTTGCCAGGACCAAGGGGTTCCGCTGCGGCAAAATCAGAATGCCGGTTGCGAGCTTGACGCGCTCGCTGTGCGCCGCGGCCCAGGTGAGCCAGATCAGCGGGTCAACTATTGGCATGTTCTCGGGTCCGGGCATTTTGCCGTCGGCAGAGTAGGGGTACGCAGACTGATAATCCGTCGGGATGACCACATGTTCGACAGTCCACAACGACTCGATATTGTTGGCGTCTGCCGCTTCTGCGATTGCTGCTGCTCCTTCCGCACTGCCAAATGGCCCGGCATTTGTGAACATGAGGCCGATTTTCACGCTCATAGTTTCTTCTTTTCTCGCTTATTGAATAGAAAGGTTTCTTGTGGTGTTGTGATGTTTCGGGTACACAATACGGGTCGATAGGGGTTTTCGGAATGTTTTGCAGTGTGTGCTTCCCGGCATGTGCAATGGGTGGTGCAAGAACTTGCTGTGATGGCACTGCTGTTGGTATCCCCGGTTGCAATGATGTTGGTGGAAGACATGTTGCTGCACAAAATTTTCTGTGCGCACTGCAGCTGGGGAGGGCCAGGCGAGGTGTGAATGTTGAGATATCGGGGTGAAGAAGTAGAAGATGGTGGTTTGCTGTCTCTTCAGTACCCTCTTGCAGAAGGTTGTGGGGGAGAGTGAACGAGGGGATGGAAGGGATGGAAGGGACGTATGAAGCGAGTTGCATATATTTTGCCGGGTCGAGGGCAGAAGACCAATATAGAACCTTACCAACGCGTTGCAGAGTGCTATGCCGCGCGCGGTATCACTCCGGTATTTCTTGATATTCCCTGGAAAGAAGGGGGAATGTTCGATCAGGTGGAGAATGTGATCGACCAGATTGAAGCGATGCCCCCTGCCGACCAAGTGCATTTTTTTGGCTTTAGTCTCGGGGCTGTTTTTGCAATGGCGCTGTGTCACTCCATTGAACCACGCACAATGATGCTCTGCTCCATGTCGCCAATTTTCGCGGAAGATCGTGCTGTGATGTGGCCCTGGATGAAACGCTGGGCGCGCCGTCGCTACGATGGCAAAAGAGACGGGTGGCTTTCGTACACACCAGCGGCAGAATATACAAAAGAGAACAACTGTTCTGTCACTTTTCTCTACGGAAAACGCGAATGGTGGATTTTGAATGGGCTCGTACAGGACAGACGCCGCTTTGCCTTTGTGAACTCGGAAGTGCACATCGTGCCAACCGGCGGCCACAACATTGGAGGTATTGCCTACCTCTCAACTGTGGCAGCAGCAATCCATTATCTGCCAAAGAACTAAGGCTGCTGTCTCTGATCCCACTGTGTCACTGCCGAATCGCAAGTGCTCGCGTGTGGGGCGCTCTGGTCATGCAGGACCTGAGGGGCCTGAGGGGCCTGCAGAGAGGTCTACAAAGGTCTACAAAGGTCCACAAAGGTCCACAAAGGTCAGGGGCTTTCTCTTATCGCACGTGTACTGAGGTCACGCGTATGCGACGGAAGGCATCGATCCTCACATTTTCCACGCGTGTGGAGCGGGCACCCTGGTTACTGCCGTAATAGATGGGGATCGTGGGGAGATCCGCAAGAATGAGGTCTTCGGCCTTCTGATAGAAGCGAAGGCTTTCTTTCGAGGACGTGGCACGGTTTCCCGCGTCAAGCATCTGATCAACTTCGGGATTTGCATAGGTAGTGAGGTTTACCCCCATAGGCGGGTGGGACCCTGAGTGGTACATCGGTTGGAGATAGTTTTGCAGGCTGGGGAAGTCCATGCTCCAGCCCAAACTGAAAAGCCCCGTGATATTTTTCGCGTACAAACGGCTGATGAATTCCGGGAAGGGAAGGACTTTGAAGACAATGTCGGTGATGCCGAGATTTGTGCGCAGCTGATTGGCGACGGCTTCCACCCATAGCTGGTGATTGTGATCGTTGTCGTACCAAATTTCGAGGGGGCCGTCGAACCCGCCCGCAGCCTGCAAGAGGGCACGGGCTGCCTCGGGTGCGAAGTGGCAAGCCTCGCCGCAGGCATCAGGGCGAGCGCCGGGAATCAGGGGAGAGACGAGCGAGCGGGCAGGCAAATGGGTGCCTGCAAAGAGCACCTCGGAGATGGCATCTCGGTTAATTGCCATGGAAAACGCGCGGCGCAGGTCAGGGTTCCGGAAACGCTCGTCATAGAGAGGGAAGCCGAGATACTGGAAGTAAGAGTTTGGGGTCTCTATCGTTCTGTCCCCGAATTCTTTTCGTGCCTCTTTGATGAGTTCTGGCGGGATACGCTTGGTAATGTCGAGATTGCCACTCTGTATGTCGAGAAAAGCCGTTTCCGGCAGCGAATAGATTTTGAAGTTTATGCCATCAGCTTGCGCCGGATTCCCCGCATAATCCGGGTACTTTTTTGTGGTTATCTTGGTGTCGTGCTCCCACTTCCCCTGCATCATGAAGGGGCCGTTCCCAATAGGCGCTGTTTCGTAGGCCTTGATATCGGCGAAGGCAGCCTTTGGCATGGGGAAAAATCCGGTATAGCCAAGCATGAGAGGGAACTGGCTGAACGCTTCCGTCAGCCTCACCTCAAAAGTATGGCTTCCTGTGACACGCATGCCGGACAATGTTGTGGTAGTGCATTCCTCTGGTGCGCACTGCAGCTCTTCGTAGCCGTCGATTATGCTGAAATGGTGGGAATTCTTCTGGGCATTCGGTCCGAAAGCGGCATAGTTCCAGGTGTCGACGAAAGACTGGGCGGTGACAGGCTCCCCATTATGGAAAGTCCAGTCGTTTTTCAGGCTAATTGTCCAGATTTTTTGGTCTTCTGACTCAATGGACTCGGCTATTTCGTAGACGATCTCAAAAGTGTCTGCATCATAGGACACCAAACCAGTGAAGAGGCTTTCGATCACCTGGTTTCCGTCAGACTCATTGTTATTGGTGGGGAGAATGGAGTGTGGCTCGCTGATGTACACGCTGAAGGTGTTGTCGCCGGCGTTTGTAGTGTCATCACCCTCGCTGCAGCCGTTCAAGACCCCAAGAAGGAGAACGACGCACACGCCGAAGACGATCTTTGAGGAGGCAGTCTTTGAGGAGACAGTCGGGGAAAAGTGGGTTTTACAGCGTGTCACCTGGGTGTCTCCGTTCTTCTCTGCGTAGCAGGCCAAATGGTGTCAGTGGCTGGTTTCCGCGTGCTTCCTCTTTGTTTTGTCGCAAATGACCCTACAACAAGCAACCGCTGACCGGGCAGTCGTGTATCGTGCTCTGTTTTCTTGCACCCCTCCCGTTAGATTCTTCCTGTTTTTGCATTGTATTTGTGAAAATGGAAGGATTTCACGGGTTTTTCCGAGGACAAATACAACGAATCCACCGCGTGTCGCAGAAGCCGCAAGTGCAAACGGGGACAGGTTTCGGGGGTGGTTTCCAAGAGGATGGCTTGAGCGAGTGGCTTGGGGGTTAGAGGGGAGGGTCTTGCGGGCCAGATCCTGGTGCGATTATCAGTAGTGTGCCTGTTTCCACTTCGACGCGTGCTTCGGATGTCAGGAATTCGTTACTCAAACTCCGGCTCGAACCAGGAAACAGGGTTTCGTTGTGCAGGGGGAAACGCAGTCCATGCGTGCGAGCTCCGGTCACAGGTCCATGCAAGGGGAGCAGGCTCACGTAGTGGCCAGGAGTCCCTTTGAGCAGGGCGGTGCGTTGTGGGCCTTCCTTTCGACCTCCCGCGACCCACACCAGGCTTGTCCCAAGCCTTGCTTCAATCTCAGCTTCGGCAAAAGCTGGGGCAGCGAGGACAAGGCAGTTTCCCATGACATGATCGAAACGCCCAGAAGTATTGCCAATAATGCTGATTTTTTGCCCGTGAGCAATTGCGATATGGAGGGCAAGCTCGAAGTCGGTTTGCTCTTTATCCCGCGGGTGTTGTGCAACACGGACGCCGCTTTTGCGCGCGAGGTCGAGTGCGTCTGCGGACACGCTATCGAGGTCACCCACTACAACATCAACCTGTATTCCCATTTTTTGGGCGAGGTGGAGACCGGAATCGGCGGCGATCACAAAGTGGGAAGGGGGCAGGGAAGAGGGCAGATCGGGAAGGAGGTTTTCGCTGTTGCCGAGAAAAATGAGAACAGAATCGTGGGGGGTGGGCACAATGGGTCGCTTGCGGGGGGTGGACACTATTGGCTGCTTTCTCTGGTTTTTCTGCTGAGTGCCGGAGATTATATCTGGTATACGTATGATTATATATGGGGTGCCGTCGTCACTTTTCCCAATTATTCAGGTCTTTTGATGTGTTCTGTGGGAGTGTGTTGTTTGCCGGTATGCGATTTTTCGTAAACCGTGTACTTTTTCTGTTTTGTCGGAGAACAGGATGTTGCTTGCTTTTCTCGTCCTGTCGTAGGAGATTTTGTGGAGAAGTTGTGTTCTCTTGTCAGAATATTGTTATCTACCGGTTGTCCGGTTGATCCGTAAATAGGCCTGGGAATATCGCGAAAGTGCGAGCAATGTCGGTGGCAGGGAAGGGTACTGTCTCTTTTGAGACAGTGAGTTTCTCTGGAATTTGGCATGATGACCCGAGACTTCATGTCCTGTGGTATGTGTTCACGCGCAACGCGTTTTTTGTTGTGTTCAGGGTCTTTTTGTTGGATGAGTGTAAATGGTGAATGTGCACAGATGTAGAGGAATGGACGTGTGAGTAGGGCGAGCAAAGGGCGGAAGGTCAGAGAAAAAATACTCTCTGCTGCGACCTCTGTTTTCTCTGAAATGGGGTATCGGGGGACGACAACACGTCGGATCGCTGAGGAAGCAGAAGTGCCTTTGGGGAGTCTGCACTACCATTTCGGAAACAAAGAACGGCTTTATGTTGCTGTTGTTGAGTGGATTTTCGCGCAGGAAGCAAAGCTCATTCTTGATATAGAGCGAGAGATCGCGCTCCATGTCAAAGGAGATGCAGATACGAACTTGCAAGTGAGTCAGGAAGTGGGGCAGGAAGCGAGCCAGGAAAATGGGTCTTTTGTCTTTGATGAGTGGAGTCCCGCGGAACGCCTTGGGCGCTTTCTTGACATGTGGATTGACTTCATGTTCGAGAACCCTGAAATGGCTCGTATGGGCCTGTATGGTGTGGTTGAATACGGAGCGCTTGATTTCCCGACCGGCGCGCCCACCCTGTTTCGTGCCGGCAGTTTTGTGGCGGAAACCCTGGCGCGTACGTTGCATGCTCCTTCTGAAGTAGTCCACACGCTTGAGGCACAAACCCGTATTTTAGCCGCGAGTGATCTTGTTGCAGGGTTTGTGGGAGGCGCCACGCATCATGCAAAAGCGCTCGGCCTTGATCCTGTGTCGACACTTTATCGTTCTCTTGTCAAAGACACTGTGCGTGCGCTTCTTGTGCCGACTGAGCCGCTTACGACAACCCTGGAACAAGCGGGGGAGCGGTCTTCTTCTCTGCCTCTCCTCCCAGAGGAAAAGTCTGGGGTGGGGGAGAAAACCGAAAAAAACAGTTGAGGAAGAGGAGCCTCTGAGGGAGGCACTCCTCTCTTGGGAATCCTCGGGGGGTTTCCCCGAGTGTGTGCTTAGGTTTTTTATCCTCCCCAAAGGCTGCGGGCTTCAAGGCGCGGCTCGGGAGGGAGATTCACGAATTCCTGTTGAAACTTTTCCGCGACATGCGTGAGAATGTCACGGATTGAGAGCATGAGGATGGGAATATCGTCTGAGTCCACCGCTGTAATATGACGAAAACGGCCGTCCTGCATTTTTGCCAGGGCAGAAGCAACTGTCTCTGATGACCGGATTGTCACAGGGGACACCGTGTGGAAGTAGTGCAGAGGACGACTACTCCACTCTCTGTCGCCGGAACGGCTTGCGAGTAGAACATCTCGCTCAGTGAACATACCGGCGGTTTTTCCTGTGGTGTCAACGGTGACGACAGCTCCTTGTCGGTTTGTCTTCATAGCGGTAATGGCGTGAAAAACAGTCGCGCTTGCGGGGAGAGTGATGCATGGTTTGGTGAGAATTTCGCTGATTGGAGTGGTGGCCAATTCTCTGAGCATGAGTGCCTCTTTCTTTTCTTCTCCTTGGCGGTTCCTCTTGGTTACGGACCGAAGGAAAGGTTTTTCTGGCCGTCTATGTGTGTGAGGAATGGTCCCGTCTATGTGTGTGAGAAACGGTCTGCGTAGACTCTTCTTTGTGCGTTTGTAAAATCTCGTATGGCTATATATGGCTATACCTGGTTGTGTGCAACTTTGGAGTACTGCTGTGTGCTGTTTTAGCCGGCTTCTCTTCTGCAGTACACCCAGCCTTTGAGAGAACGGAAGAAAGCGGATACAACACAACTGTCTTTTGAGAAAAGATCTTGTGTTGGGCGTGCCATTGGCCTTCAACCACCGCCGAGGTCTATCCATTCTGCTGCGTAAGGATTGGAGAGATTGTCTTCAACGGTGTCTTCGAAGACATACCTGAGGTGATCGACTACGTCGCGGATCGCCAGGATTGAGCTGGGACGTTCGTCGATATCGACAATGGGAATATTGCGGAAACCCCCTACTGCCATTTTGTTGATGGCGTAAGTGATGCAGTCACCGGGGCCCAGTGTTTCCGGCGAGGGGGTCATGACTTCCTGCAGGGAGATCTCTTCAGGGGCAATCCCTGGAAATGCCACTTTTTCCAGAAAATCGCGTTCGGTAAAAATTCCGGATAATTTGTTGTTGTCCTCGACCAGGACGCAACTGGCGTGCTGCTCTACCATGAGGTCGGAGGCTTGCGCGACGCTTGTTTCGGATGGGAGTGTGATGACAGGCTGGGAAGGGGCGAAGTCGGCGATTGCCTTGTCGATTCGCTGCATACTTCCTCCACGATCAAATGGCACGATGAAACGGCCTGAGGCTGGAATAGGTTTTTGTTTTCCTTCTAACACAGGAATGGGTGTGAGGTGAAGGAAAACATTTGTTCAAATGACCAGGATTTTTTCCTGTTTTCGCTATTTTTCCTGAAAATGGCAGGTGTAAATGCTGGATCAGGGCGCGAAGAAATCTCTTTTTTTGTTCTTCCGAATACTCAGGGACGTGTACATACTACAGGACGTGGAAGGGAATGCAGTCGGGGGGAAGATTGCACCTATCTGAGAAAATCATGACGCCCTGTCTCGTGTCGCCGCGTGTTCTGTCGGGTTTGTCTGCTGGTTTTATGCTTTCTGTAGAAATAATTCGACTGCTGCACTCATGAGTGCAAACGCAGCAAATTCGTCGACCTTTTTTGCCTGCGTGTTCTCGAGGATGCCTGCAATCACGAAAGCTGTCCCGTCTTCTCGTTCGAGGTACCAAGAGAGTGTGAGTGACCTGTCTGTGGTGTCACTGAGAAAGGCGGTATAGGTCCAAAAAGGAGGAGGGAGGGGGATCTCCGGGTTCCCTGCAAGAATTCCCCGGATTGGAGTGAGCTTTTCTTGCAAGGCAAGTTGTTGCAGGGAAGCATGCGCCTCGCAGAGAGCCGTCACAGTGATCGGCCAATCTGTGCCGAATTCCTGGTTTTCCGAGCTGGTTTCCGGGGTGCTTTCCGGCTTGGTTTCCTGATTGGTGTGCGGGGGAATTTCCCTGTTTTCTGAGTCGGTAGGAGCTTTTTGTAGGTCTTTCAGAGGAAGAACAGGAGGAGATGTTTTCGTTGAGTCAGCCGGAATTTTTGCCATGATTTGTCGGCGAATCGCTTCGATCCGGGCGATGCCAAGGTGGCGCACCAAATACCTTGTTGCCGTGCTGTCCGAGGAAGAGATCATTTTTTTGGCGTAGGTCTGCAATTCGTGCGTCGTGCCTCGAGGGTCTTCGACCGCTGCACCAGCAGGAGTACTTTCCGGGGTGTTTTCGATGAGAAGAGTATCGTCCCAGTTCGCTGCGCCGGTCTCAATCGCTTGGGCAAGTGCGTGCAGCACATAAAGGCGAAAGGTTCGTCCTGCCGGGACTGTTTGCTCGGGGTGTAGCGTTTCGATGGGCTTGCAGTGCCCATTTGCCACGCGTGCCGCGAGAAAAGAGGTCTTTTCTGCGAGCGCGGCATACTGACCTTTGAATTCTTTCCAGTCTTGTGGGGTAGAGAATGGTTTGCTTTTTGAATCCCCGACATTAAACGTGAGGTCATTAATCGTGCCGTCCGCGGGATCAATACTGAGATAAACCTCCCAGTTGGTTCCGACCTTGTCGGTAAAAGCCGCAGTGATGGCCATGTCGCCATACGCGCGGATTGCCTGCAGAGTATAAGGGCTTCTTTCCTGAAGGCTGAGGAAGACTGCCTTTATTTCTTCAGGGCCTAATTCGGCGAGGAACGTTTCATGGAAGTGGGTGTCGGCGTCCTTTTGCTGCACTCCATTGTGCATACCCTCGGTGACCCAATTGAGTTGTTTACCAAGCTGCCCAGAGGGAATTTCGACAGAGACCCTGTCAACAAGGTCATACGCGCTCGGAGCGCCATTACATGATGTGAGAAAAAAGATGAGTGCGGCCACAACACCTGCGTTGCGTTTGATCACCTAAATCTCCTTTAAGGTCTCCTTTTGCAGCGCAAGTTTTCCGGGGAGCAGAACGGCGAGACGTGCAGCCTGTCCGAATGGGAAACTTCACAAACCCTACTTCTCTACCTGGCTTTCTCGCGAATATGCTCGGGAAAGCTTTTCAGACCAGAAGAAATTCCCGTGTTTTTCTCCCGATCTTCTGCTACTCCTGCCTTTTTCTCGGGTTTTCTTCTCACGTGACACAGCGGTAGTCCCCTGTGTTTTTTCTTGAAAATAGGCGAGGTGAAAAGCAGGGTACGGAACGAAGGGAAAACTGTGAATATCCTGAAATACTCACGCTCATAAGAAATACCCCACTCCTCCCTATAAGACTACATAAAAGCTACTGAACGCGCACTGAAAGGCTGCTGAACGGCTTCGAAGTGGGCACTGAAAAAGCAGATGCATTTGCATGGCTGCCTTTTTTTGGCATTGGGCTACGATCAAACCCGGGAGAGACAAGCCTTTTTCTTTTACGCGTTCGCGAACGCATGCCAAACATGTGATCTGTCTGAAAGTGAGGATAAGATTGTGACAGGCCAATCTACCCACAATAATGCTGCTTCTTTTGGCGCCTTTCCTTCCACGCGTTTGCGACGTGTGCGCCGTCACGATTTCTCTCGCCGCTTGGTGCGCGAGACACAACTACGCGTGGACGACCTGATTTACCCGGTTTTTCTGCAAGAAGGTCAAAGCACACGCGTTCCCGTCCCCTCGATGCCAGGAATCGAACGCCTGAGCATCGACGAACTCTGCCGTGAAGCCAAAGAAGTCGCAGCCCTTGGAATCCCCGCCCTCGCGCTTTTTCCCGTGACCCCTCCTGCAAAAAAAACCCTGGACGGGGCAGAAGCCTGGAACCCGGAAGGGCTCACCCAACGCGCGATACGCGCCATAAAAGAAACCGTTCCAGAACTTGGCGTGATTGCCGACGTGGCACTTGATCCTTTTACAAGCCACGGCCAAGATGGCATCATCGATGCACACGGCTATGTGCAAAATGACGTCACGCTCGAAGCCCTCGTGCGGCAAGCGCTCTCCCTCACCCGTGCCGGCGTCGACATCCTGGCCCCCTCCGACATGATGGACGGTCGAATCGGAAAGATTCGCACCGCTTTGGAAGATGAAGGCCACGTCAATACGCAAATCCTCGCCTACTCGGCAAAATACGCCTCCGCCTACTACGGCCCCTTCCGCGATGCCGTAGGCTCATCGACAAACCTCGGAAAAGCCGACAAACGCACCTATCAGATGGATCCCGGGAACCGCTTGGAAGCCCTACGCGAAGTCGCCTTCGACCTCGCCGAAGGCGCCGACATCGTCATGATAAAACCCGGCATGCCCTACCTTGACATTGTGCGAGAAGTAAAAGACCAGTTCGGCGTGCCAACCTTCGTCTACCAGGTCAGCGGAGAATACGCCATGCAAATGGCCGCCTTCGCCGAAGGCTGGCTCGACCCCACCCCCGTCATCCTCGAATCCCTTCTCTCCATAAAACGCGCCGGAGCCGACGCAATCCTCACCTACTTCGCCAAACGTGTCGCCCAACTTTTTCGAGACGAAAGCTGAAGAGAACCGCCTTTGGCGGGCAGGGCTTGTCCGG
>DEIU01000089.1:0-1710 GCA_002352645.1 Acidimicrobiia bacterium UBA2766
AAGAGTTCGTCGGCGGCTTTTCGGAGGTCGGGGCGGTGGTCAGGGTGGGCGATCCCGATGAGGGCGTTGGCGCGTTCCCAGTGGTTTTTGCCCTGGAGGCGGGCGACGCCGTGTTCGGTGATGATGATGTCGGTGTAGAAGCGGGGGATGGTGATGATGGAACCCTCGGGGTGGAGGGGGACGATACGGGAGACTTTGCCGCCGAGAGCGGTGGAGGGGAGAAGGGTGATGGCCTTGCCGCCTTTTGAAAGAAAAGCGCCGATGTGGGTTTCGGGCTGGCCGCCGGTGCCGTTGATCATGCGGGGGCCAAGCACGGATTCGGAGTTGATCTGGCCGATGAGGTCGATCGAGAGGGCGTTGTTGATGGAGACTTGGCGGTCGTTCGCGGCGATGCGGCGGACATCGAGAATGTAGTCAGGGTCGAAAAGCTGGAATGTGGGATTGTCGTTGATGATCGCGAAGTCTTCGTCATTACCGCCGGTCCAGGCAGCGGCGACGACTTGGCCGGGGAACTGGTTTTTGCGGGCGCCGTTCACGATGCCGCGTTCGACGAGGCCGGCGGTGCCGGGGACGATAAGTTCGGTGTGCATGCCGAGGTCACGTTTGTTGTCGAAGACGCCGAGTTGCACCATTTTGCTGGAGGGGTCGCCGACGCCGAGCTGTATGCAGTCGCCGTCTTCGATGATTTCGGCAAGATGCGCGGCGATCTTTTTGAACTCGTCGGGGGGCTCTTCGAGGCCGAGCAGTTTGTGCATGGAGGCAGGAGCGAGATGGCCGAGGAAAGGCCAGACGAGACGGCGGGTTTCAAGGGAGGTTTGGGCGATGAGGTCGCGCATCTCGTCGCGGATCGCAGGGTCCATGTCTGCCAAAATCTTTTCGACGGCTTCAGGGCCGACGTCGGTCGGTTCGTATTCAACGAAGTGTTCAATTTCTGACACGTGCAGATACACGTCGCCGTGCACTTTGAGGAGGGATGAGTCGACTTCGGCGATGGCGATATCGGCGCGGCGCATGAGGCTGCGTTTTGTCCAGTGGTGCGGGCCGAAGTGTACATAGCCGGCTTCGTTGGGTGGGGAACAGACCGCCACGCCCACGTTGGCGTGGGCAACACCAGCGTGACCTTCGTCGTGGGCTTTGAAGGCAGTTGAGAAGAGATTCGGCAGGTAGGGGCCACGTTTTTGGTCGTGGGCGAAGCGGGCAAAGTCGCCAATGAAGATTTCGAACTCGATGTCAAAGGCATCTTTGGCGGTCGCGTCAAACCAGCCTGGGTTCGACAGTGGAGCGTTCATGCGGAGTCGCACGCCGCGGAGTTCGTCGCGGCGGGCATGAATGGCAGGCAAAATGGTGCGTGGCGGGAAGATCGGGATGTTCACCACGTCCCCGCTTTGAATGGCGGCCACGGCTTTCTCTGGCGTGGTGACCCGGCTCTCGTAAGTGTCGCGCCATTGTCGGCGGGCCTGCTGCTCTGTCTCCTGGGCCATCGTACGCTCCCCCTTTTTTTGCGTACCTGGAGGGGTCGCCCCCTGCGTGCCCGCTCCAGACACATAAATGTTACCGTCCCCGGTGGCTTGTCTCCAGGGAGTTCGGGGTTTTCGCACACAAAGAACACAAGACACATATTGGGCAGCGTTCCGTGTCGCCACGCTGCCACTACCCGTCACGCTCATCTTCGCACTGGGTACAAAAAGATGGACCGGTGGCTGTGCTTCT
>DEIU01000089.1:1724-12686 GCA_002352645.1 Acidimicrobiia bacterium UBA2766
CTTCTTCCGGGACTCTGCGAGAGCCTGTCCGGGGTGAAGGTCCCACCTTTTCGAGCAGCCGCCAGAGCAGTCAGTCGGAGGAGCCGAAGGAAAAAAACAGGTTTCTCGCTCTGCTCGGTATCTCTCCTTGCCCCTTCTTTCCGCCTCGCTCTATCTCCCCTCTCTATATAAGGATGGTGATAGGGAACGGGAAGGGGGAATTTTCGGTCTGGGGTCGTTCGGTTTTCTCTCTCGCCGGAGGGGGCACGAGTCGGAGAGAAGAAAGGAAACCGTGGATAAACTGCACACCTCGGGCGTCATCTCAACACCCTGGTATACTGGGTAGATTTCGGGGGGAAACGGGGCTTGTATGACGGGACCGTTAGAGGATGTCAAGATCCTGGATCTGACAGAATACATAACAGGGCCGTACGCGACGAAAATGTTCGCTGACTATGGGGCCGATGTTCTCAAGGTGGAGCGGCCCAGGGGGGATCCGGCACGACAGCTTGGGCCGTTTCCTGATGACACGCCGCACCC
Source organism: Acidimicrobiia bacterium UBA2766 (assembly GCA_002352645.1). Taxonomy (GTDB): domain Bacteria; phylum Actinomycetota; class Acidimicrobiia; order UBA2766; family UBA2766; genus UBA2766. Next base: position 2,244 of record DEIU01000089.1, read on the forward strand.
GGAACGCAGCGGCACTTTTTTTTACTTCAACACGAACAAGCGCTCGATTGTGCTTGACCTGGGGCATCCGCGGGGGCGAGAGGTGTTGGGGTCGCTTGTGGACCGGGCTGACCTGGTTGTGGAGAGCTTCCGGCCGGGGGCGCTTGATCAGCTTGGGGTTGGTTGGGACTGGATACGGGAGCGCCGCGCGGACCTGCCGCTCGTTTCGATCTCGAATTTTGGACAAGATGGGCCTTACCGGGATTACAAGGGGTCGGAACTTGTCTTGTTTGGTTTCGGCGGCGAAATGTATACGATGGGACTGCCGGATCGGGCTCCCGTCAAAATGTATGGCACGGCGGCGCTTGTGCAGTCAGGGGCGGCGGCGTCGGTTGCGATGATGGCCGCGATGATGGCCGGGCGAGAACAGGGCATCGGGCAACATGTCGACTTTTCGATCTTTGACAGTCAGATGGGCAGTGCGGATCGTCGTCACGCAAACCTTGTGGCTTGGGAGTATGCGGGGAAGCGGGTATTGCGGTCGGGGGCGTTGACTGCCGGGATGGCGCACGGGGCCCATCGTTGTGTGGACGGCTGGGTCGAATTTACTGCAGCAGGGCAGCGGCGCGATCGTCTCTCGAACATGCTCGGCAATCCCGATTGGTTTGAGGACCCAAAGTGGAAGGCACCCGCGGCGGCGTTTGATCCGGCGCTTGTTGACGAATTCAACGATCGTTTTTCGGCTTGGCTTGCGACCCGCACGAAACGGGAAGTGTTTGCGCAGGCGCGAGAGGCCAAGGTGCTGTGTGGACCGCTTTTTACAGTGCGGGAGCTGTTTGAGGATGAGCACTTCCGGGAACGGTCCTTCTGGGAGACCGTGGAACACGCGGAACTTGGCACGTTTGAGATGCCGGGCCGTCCTTTTGTGATGAGTGCTTCGCCGTGGGAGCTGCGGCGGCCCGCGCCCCTGTTGGGGGAGCACACCCGAGAAGTGCTTGGCGAAGCCGGCTGGAATAATGCCCGCGTCGAGGAACTTGTTGTCGAAAATGTGGTGTACGAAGCGAAGTCTTGATGTGCCCGAGACCTGTCCGAGATCTGCCCGCAAAGCGTGCGGCAAAATCCCGGAAAGTCCTGGGAAAGCCATGATTTTGGCATTGTTCCCGAAGACTGTTCCCAAAGGCCGGGAAAGCCGGGGGGAGTACACACAGGGGCAGGGCAGGCCACCGGTGTGAGGCCAGGCGAGCAAGTAGGCGATGCACAAGAGAAGGGGGAGACAAATGGCAGAATTGCCTTTGGAAGGGGTGCGGGTCTTGGATCTCTGCCTGGTATGGGCGGGGCCATTCGCAACCATGTTGCTTGGGGATCTTGGAGCCGAAGTTATCAAGGTGGAAAACCCGTTTGTGTTCCAGCCGATGACGCGGGGCATGCGGGCACGGCCGCGCAAGGAATCTTTGTTGATGGCACCGCCACCTGGTGGGGCCTGGCCGGATGGCGAGCCAGGGGGGCGGCCCTGGAATTACAATCCGGTTTTTGTGCAGCTCTACCGGAACAAGAAGAGCTTCACGGTGGATTTGCGCCGCCCGGAGGGCATGGAAATTTTGGCCCGGCTTGTCGCCGAGTCGGACGCGGTCATCGAGAACAACGCGACGGGCACGCTGGAGCGACTTGGTATCACCTATGACTGGCTGCGGGGGGAAAACGAGAAAATCGTGATGGTGCGGCTCCCCGCGTACGGCTCGACCGGGCCTTACGCGGAGGCACGTGCACTTGGCGTGCACCTTGAGAGCGTCATGGGTCATACCTTGTTGAGAGGCTACGAGGATCTCGACCCTTCGACACTGACTTCGATTTTTTCTGGGGACTATTTGAGTGGGGCGCTTGGGGCGTTTGCCGTGATGATGGGTGTGTGGCACTGTCGGCGCACAGGGGAAGGGCAGCTCGTGGAGATCGGGCAGGCCGAGGCGGCATCGAGCATGTTCGCTCAGGCGTTCATGGACTACAGCCTGAACGGGCGGGTGCAGACCACACGGGGAAACCGGTCGGTGCATGACGTGGCACCCTATGGCGTCTACCCATGCCAGTCGCCGGGAACAGCCGAAACAGGGGAAGATCGCTGGATCGCGATCACGATCACATCCGACGCGCAATGGCAGGCATTGTGCGAGGAGATGGGGCAGCCGGACTGGGCGACAGCATCCGAGCTCGAGACGCAAGAGGGGCGGCTGGCCCGCCAGGATTTCCTGGATGAGCGACTTTCCGCGTGGACAGTAAACTTTGAGGACTATGAGCTCTTCCACAGGCTACAAGCGGCAGGAATCCCCGCAGCACCCGTGCTAGAAGCGTCACGGGTGTATGAAGACCCGCATGTGGCAGAGCGGGGCCTGTTCGCGCCACAAACCCTATTCGACGGGATCGGCCCGTATACATTCACGGCGCCTTTCTTCCGTTTCCCGGAGACTCCCGTCAAGGTACGCCAAGCTCCTGTGGCATTCGGTGAACACAACGAATATGTGTACAAAGAAGTGATCGGCGTCAGTGATCAGGAGTATGATCGTTTACGCGAGGCAGGGCACATCGCGGTTGAGTACGACCGCTCCGTGCCCTAACCTCTCCCCCTTTTTCCATCCCTGCACCCTGACAGACAGGGGAGTACTGGTCACCTGTGCAGCCGGCAACGAAAGCTTGCCAGACCTTCCACATCCGCAACTTTCACACACCTAGCCAGTCCTATTCCGGTGATTTTGTGACGTGTGTGCCACAGTCAGCGTTTCTACTGCAATGTACTTCGAGACAAAACACAGACATATTGCGCGTTTATTGGGCGAAAGAGATCAGAAGCAAAGAGGAACGACAATAAATAAAGGACGAATACAAGGAACCACACTTCAAGCCCGCGTGGAACGGCATATCATGACAGGCAAAGAAGCTGAGCACAGGCCCGCTTACAGGGCCCCGAGGGTATACGGGCCCCACAACAAAGAAACACACGAGCATGCCCGGCAACTATCACGTCTGCCAAAGTGTCCGCAACGGCCCAAAACACCGAAATGACTAAAATGACCGAGATAGAAAAAGACGGAAAAGAAGTTCACGTTCCAAAAGATGAAGAAGATCACCTCACAGGCAGCAGACCTCCGGAAAACAGCTCTTCAAAGTTGACGTCCAACGAACTTATTCCCATCAAGATTGAAGTACTTGGAGAACCTTCAATCACGATAGGAGATAGAAAGTTTGTTCCGCCCGGACAACGACTTCGGCTACTCCTCACCCGTTTGGCACTACGCCAGGGCACACTTTCCGCATCACAAATCGCGGGAGACAAAGAAAATGCGCAAAAAGCAGTAACAGACCTACGCGGCTGGATTAAAGAGAACATCGAACAAGAAACTCTCGCACAGCGGCTCATCCCGCACGTGGCACGCGGTGGATCCTATCGGCTCGACCTCAACATTCCGGATTATGCCGTCACTGTCGACTGCCGAGAAGTAGACTACATCCTCAAAACCCTCGATGAGACGCTACCTTTGTCACGGGTTGATGCTCCGACAATCAATACTCATTACAACACTGATCTCGCCGGGAAGGCGGGTCTATCTCCACGAAGGCGAGTCGAAGAGACACTCCACTTCATTCCCCATCAACTCCAGGATATCCGACTGCTGATGACTTCCCTACGGGATTTGCTCCCAGAAGGATGGCTGCTCGACCAGGTTGGCACACCTCTTGAAGAGGCAGACACTCTGGCAAAAAAAATCTCCCGCATCTGCACACGCTGCCATAGCCTCATCCCGGAAAGTAAATCTCTTCAACAAGCAAAAGCACAATCAGCCCCAGTGTCCCTGCCGGAAGACCCTTGTTTTCCGCATGGCCCAAATGTGATTGATGCCTGCTTCTATATTGATGACACGATCGATGACCGGCAAAGCTCCATCATCGAAGCAATACAGGGGCGCCGCGTTATCCCGGCAAAATACCAATACGACACTGGCCACGGGGCAAAGCTTTATCATAACTTGTGTAACGACTACGAGTTTGTGCGCTACCAGAACTCTCTCGCATTTATTACTGAAAAAATGCCTGCCATTCTGGAGAAGCTCGGTCAGGAAACAGTCCACACAATCCAGAGTCTCGTAAGTTTAGGAGTTGGAGACGGGAAAAAAGACAGAAGCGTGATTCGCAATCTCATCTGGAGACTGGGTAACCAAGAAAAACTTCACTACTACCCATTTGATATCGGGATCGTCATGCTGGCGTCCGCTCTGCGTTACATCACGGCAGACCCAAACATTCGAAACCGTCTGCAGGTGAAAGCGATCTGCGCTGATCTTACGAAACTCCAGCGGTTTCAGCGCATGTTCAGCGAAAACGAAGGTCCAAAGATTTTTACCCTCATGGGCAACATACTCGGGAACTATCATGACGACGCGCAACTTCTCTTATCGATCCGCCACATTCTGAATGAAAACGATTTTTTCTTCCTCGAAGTGCGAACATACAGCAAAGGAGACGTACTTGAAGCGGGTGGATCGCCAGAATTACGCCGTCAATTCAACTTCCAACCGCTTCTTGCCTTAGGCATGAGCTACCAGCAAAGCGCGTCAATTTATTTTGAAGAAGAACGCGATCACCTGAGTCGAATACCAGGAACCCGTACTGTTGTAGCCCGCTGCCAAACAATCCCAATAGAAGATGAAAACTTTGAAAATGCCGAAATCGCCTGGTTTCATCACTATGACCGCAATCACCTGAGTCTACACCTTGAGCATGAGGCGGGCTTCAAGATCGTGGAACAGTTCCAAAGCCAGGACAAAGACTTATCCCTCTTTATCCTGCAGCGGCAAAGCAACTCCAACTAGTGACTCTTTACGAAACTCTGACATTCTTCTCAGAGTGATAAGTTGGGGGATCTCGATCTAGAATTCGCCTTTCTTGGTGGCGTCAAGGTGCCTGTGCCATGAGGTCCTCATGGCAGTCCAGACGTTGGTCAGTCAGCACAGCTCTCCCCAACGACGACGAACACCGACACCGACACCGACCGACAAGGAAACCAAACGACCTGAGTTTCCATGGGCATTCCCCAAACCTCGTCCCCAAACCCGAAAAGGATGGCACCGAACCGCCAAAATCGTACGCCGGGCTGACGATAGACCAACAGCTCTGCATTTGTGCAGGGGAAAGGCAATTTCGGTTAGCATTCATCAAAAGTTCTGCGTGACCCCTCCAACAAGAAAAAACGCAGAACATACAGGAACCACCACTCTCCGTAGCAAAGAAGTAACACCAGTCATTGTCCACTGACCCGCTTCCCAGCTTTTTTATTCCCCATTTTGCAGACCGAAAAGACCTTCACATCCTGATCACGCAACAAAAAAGCTGGTAAAAAGCTTTCCGCTACAACAAGAAAAATTTCGGAGTATCTTTCTCGATCTTTCAGTCGAAAAAAGTAGGTTTAACAGTAATTATCTCAATATTTTTTGACAAGTTTCCCTCTTTTTCTAAAAAAATATTGGGAAGTACATAGAGTAATTATCTCTAGGTTTGTTCCTTTTCCAGGGCAAAAACCTTCGTCACAAGAGAAAGACGGGAAGAGTGCCAACGGCCACGTATTCTTACCATGTCCTCCATAGAGGAAATATTCAGGAAATGCCTAACGCCCACCTTCTTAGTAAGGAACAGCTCCAGGATATTCAAGTTGTTTCGACGGTCTTCCCTTTTAAAACCAGCAACTATGTCGTCGAGCATCTCATTGACTGGGAAAACATTCCCGAAGATCCCATCTTTCAGCTCACATTCCCACAACGAGAGATGCTTGATGAAGACGACTACAATAGCATGCAAAACCTATTTGCCACAGGTGCTTCCGATGCGCAGATAGAAAAACAGGCCCGTGAGATTAGACAGAACCTCAACCCCCATCCATCTGGGCAAATGGAACTAAACATTCCATTCGTGGAGGATAAACCCCTCGCGGGAATGCAGCACAAATACCACCAAACAGTTCTTTTTTTCCCTTCACGTGGACAAACATGCCACGCATACTGCACCTATTGCTTCCGGTGGGCACAATTCACCGATTTCAGTGGGAGACGAGATCTACGCTTTGCATCACACGAAACCGAGAGCCTCTGCGACTACCTGAGGAAGCACCCCGAGGTCACCGATGTCCTCATCACGGGAGGTGATCCCCTCGTGATGCGAACCAAGGCACTCCGCCACTATATCGACCCACTTCTCACCCCAGAATTCTCCCACATCAATCTAAGAATCGGCACGAAAGCCCTCTCTTACTGGCCTTACCGTTTTACTCAAGGAGAGGACGCGGACAGCCTTCTTCGTCTCTTCGAAGAGATCACGACACAAGATCGAAATCTCGCGATCATGGCACATTACACACATCCCCGAGAACTCCACCCCACACCAGCACAAGAAGCACTCAGCCGCGTTCTTGCAACAGGAGCCACAGTGCGTTGCCAAGGGCCAGTCATTCGCCACATCAACGACTCTGCAGACACCTGGGCGGAAATGACAAATCTCCAGGTCAAAATGGGTGCAATACCCTACTACATGTTCATTGAACGAAACTCTGGTGCCTCACGCTACTTCGACATCCCTCTTGCGAAAGCGCTCGAAATCTACATGGACACATGTCGGAAAATATCGGGGTTAGGGAAAACCTTGCGTGGTCCTGTGATGTCGGCAACACCAGGAAAAGTCGCAATTGAAGGGAAATTAGACATTGGAAAAAACTCTTACTTTGTCCTAAAAATGCTACAAGCCCGTGACCCACAACAGGTCAATAAGATTTTTCTTGCAGAATACAATAAAGACGCCACATGGTTCGACGACCTCAACCTTCTCCCCGAAGGTCGTCTCTTTCCTGAGGAGAACATTCCCTCTGAAGACCAAACTGATCTCATCATAAAAGCATCTTGCCCCTCAGGCGAAGTAACGGAGTTTCCCCCTTTTCCGGTTTCTCAAATTCCAAGATCTATACCTGTATCCGTACACATAAAAAGTTGACAATGAAAATGAGTGTGGTAAAAACTCAGGAAAACTGTTCAGAAAACAACTAGGTATAAAGCCAATATCGCCCACCCTATCGCGAGAACAAAAGGCAGAATACCCAATAGTCGGGTTGTCATTGAAACAGGAGAGAGTCCAATAAGAGAAGAAAAAAAAGACCCTGTACGATGATCAATATTGAATTGATCGTCGTACAGAAAGGCACTACCTCCTGCCTGTAGAAGATGGTGCTCCAATCTCCGCGCAGACACAAGACGCCTACGCATGCAGTCTGTGCCAGAACGGATTGAAGCCCCAAAAATAATGCTGATCAACACACCAAAAAGGCTCACAGCAACAGCAAGTTCATCTTTCCTCTCAGGATCTTCCGAAGACCCCAAAGGAAAAGCCAGAACAGCAAAAAGACCTGTCGTCACATAGAAAAGATAACCGAGCTTTTCCCAACGGAGAGTGTCTTCATGACAGTACAAGCCCAAGGCTTCCTTGTACTGATCTAACAATATCCGGGTATCGAAAGGCCGGCGAAGAAAAGCCACACGCCTTTTTCCATCTGACATCAGTTCTTCTATCGGAGAAAATCCCATCTTTTGATGGAATCCTACTGACCGCCCATTCAATGGCTCCACCACAACGACTGCCACAACAGCCAGCTCACCTGTCGTGAGAAAAAGTCTTTGGTAAAGTAAGCGACCAATTCCTTGCGATACCCGATCGCGAGACACACAGACCTGCCGGATAAGCACAGCCTCAGGGTAGGCCAGAGAGAGGAGCCTGCTCATTTCATTGTCCCCTCGTACTATCCCACTCTCACAGGCAAGCACAAACCCCTCTATTCTGCCATCGATCTCGACCACATAAAAATAGTCCGTTTCTTGCAGGTACTCACGATACTCTTCCTCATTGAGATCAGCAGTGAGAAAACCGTATTGTCGTTCCTCACTTTCCAGCACTTGTCCTAACGCGTTTTCATGGGCGATCTCAGTAACCCGTTTCATATGTTCTTCGCGCGCGCTCAGAACAATAATTCGCTCGGACCTCCTTGGCACCGTCCGCTCCTTTCCTCTACAGACGGCTACAGACGGTACGTTCCATATTAATAAACTGACTTATACATTCGCGAGGAAATAGGATGTTTCTCAACAAAAGGTAAGAAAATAGAAAAGTTGCGAAAAGAGTGCAACAATCACACTGCAGATTCACCACAGTTCACACAGAAAAAAACAAAAGAGCGCAAAAATATGGCGAGGAAACCGACTACGTAGTCGGTTTCCTCGCCATATTACGATGAAATCTATTGGCTTAGACTTTTTATATCTGGTTGTTTCATTCCTGGTCGTTATTTGGTTTTTCCTGAATCTCCGAATCGTTTCCTCGACATGGACGACGCGTAGGAGGAAGCTCCCGAAGTTGCCAGGAAGTCCCCTTCGGGAGAAAATCAGGAGTTACTTCAGAGGGAAGAACCACCATGAAATACTGAGGTCCCTCACACCTGGGACGAACCTCCGAACGAAAAAGTATCTCATTGGTAATTGCGCTTCTTACTTCGACCCACAGATTATACGAAGAACCTACTGTGTTAAATGCCGGACGGAGCACTATTGAATAGGATCCGTCAATATTTGTAGGGATACTCCCCAAGTTACGCTGATATTCCAGAGGAACAAAATCCCCTTCCTTTGGAATATCCCACTTATGACAATGAAGAACGGAAACAACAACATTGCGAAGTGGTTCTCCCCTCAGGTCAAGAACATAGCCGTATGCATTTATTGATTGCACCTTGGCCCCTCCTGTCGCTCTTTCTCTCACTAGACAAACCTGCCATCTTCTGCGGAAACAACATCCCTCACCTATCAGAAAGGTCGCAGAAGCGGAAAAATATGCGCAAAAAACAATGAGCGTCGAAATCCCACACAGACAATGAACAGAAACGTTGCAACTTCACTGAAAAACCAAACACAAAAAAGCTAGTGCATAAGAAAAGAAGCAGAAAAGACAGATTCGTCATTTTTTAAAAAAAGAGAAAGAAGACAGACAAAGCACAGAAGTAAATTACATATATGTATATATAGAGAGAACTAAACAAACAATCTCTTCACACAAGCAAAGCAAAGAGCTACTTTCTAACTTGTATCACAAATAAATTTTTCGCTTTCTCATGCACATATTCTTTCACAAGTCTCTCACTTAAAAAATCTGCATCATGCACTCCAGGATTCTCTACCGTCCTAAAAAAGTATGGGCACTTCATTTAAAAGAGAATCTACAAGACGAAAAAAGACCAGTAAAAATAATAAACACAACATTAGTGTCCAAAAGCACGCAAACCAGCTTCTTTCTTCTCTTGCAAGGTGAATTTCGGGAGCGGATTTTTTGCGGGAAGTTTTCAGGGAAAAGCAGGGAGGGGAGAGGGCTCAGGCAAAATCAGACAAAAAATGTCCGCTACCCCAGTTCGTAGCGGACATTTTTCGGTTTGAGGGTGGAGCTGTTTCTCACAAAAAACTATTCCTCGCGTTCCTGTTGGAACGCTTTCCTGATCGGGGTGAGCACCCGGACGAAAGTTCTCGGATATTTTTTACACGCCCATGGAGCTGGTTCGTGGAATTTTCGGTCGACAATATGATCGGAAAGACCTGATCTCCTTGGCATCCAGGACGAAGACCGGAACGAAACAAGAGTTTCTGCGTCACCATGTCGCGGACTTCTACCCAGAGGTTGTACAAAAAACCAAGATTGGATGAAGGACGAAGCTGAAAATGATATTCCCCGGAAAAATCAGGAACAACGCTCCCCATATTGCGTTGACGGCGCAAAGGCACCAATCCTGTTTCGTCTTTTGGAATATCGATCTTGGCACAATGAAAAATTGAAACGACAACCCTATCTATAGGGTTGTCGTTTATATCAGTTACGAATCCATGCACTATGGGTCCCATAATCAGCACTCCCTTTTCTTGGTTGACCTGCTCTTGCCAATCGATTTACAACTCTGCTTTTACTGACTACAAGCACAGTGTCTCAAAATCCCCAGAAAAATCATTCCTTCGTACTAGAAACCTCACAGAACCCACACGATCAAGAACCGAAGCTGAGGAAAACCTAAAAAAACACACCCCGAAAACAGAAAGACGAGACCTGCACACCGAAAAGAGACCCCACATCACCCCTGCGTGCGTCTCCTCCAACGCAGCCCGCAAAAAGAATCACCCCAGAAAGACCGAAGAAACACTCACCGACCAGAAAAACACATGTTCTTTACCTACCAAACAACCAGAAAGCACGCAAACCAGCTTCTTTCTTCTCTTGCAAGGTGAATTTTGGGAGCGGGTTTTTTGCGGGAAGTTTTCAGGGAAAAGCAGGGAGGGGAGAGGGCTCAGGCAAAATCAGACAAAAAATGTCCGCTACCCCAGTTCGTAGCGGACATTTTTCGGTTTGCGGGTG
>DEIU01000021.1:0-12917 GCA_002352645.1 Acidimicrobiia bacterium UBA2766
TTCCCGCAAGAAGCCGAGACAGTGTGCGTATCGACGATAGCAACTCTCCGGGAAATTGCCTTTCGTGCTTTTTCTTGGCCCTCCCGCAGAGTTTCCCGGAAGTTTTTTCCATGCCCGCGCTTTTCTCCCCGGCGACGTGTGTTTTCGCATGTTTTTTTGGGGAGAGGCAACCAATGGGGTTTGTTGGAGGTATGTGTGTGGCGGGTCCCTGTGCATAATGGCACATGCATGGGTCCGGTTTTTCTTGGCCTCACCGTGCCGGCAGTGCGGTACCTGCTAACAATGACACATGCATGGCTCATGACTTCATCATGATCGGTTCCTGATTGGTTTGTGACGCGTTCGCTGTGTTTCGCGGCCATTCACGATGTTTCACAACTGTTTGTGAGGATTTGCGACCGGTTCAGGACGGCGCATTGTTCTGTCATGGTTATCAACGAAGGGGGATTTGGGTGCAGGTGCCTTTGACGATCAGCGACTATCTTGATCGGGCCGCGCAGGTGTATGGCGACCGGGTCGGAGTTCTTGATGAACCAGACCAGCCTGCGCCAAGCCTCGGCGCACTTACCTATGGGAACCTTGCGAAGCTTGCACGCGCGCAAGCCGCGGGGCTTGACGAGATGGGAGTGCCACACGGCGCGCGTGTCGCAATTGTCTCGCAAAATGCCGCACGTCTTTTGGTGGCTTTTTTTGGGGTGAGTGCCTACGGGCGGGTGCTTGTGCCTGTGAATTTTCGTCTGACTACCCCGGAAGTATCGTATATCGTGGAGCATTCCGGCGCGTCTGTTCTGCTTGTGGATCCCGAACTTGATGAAGACCTTGCTGATGTGCACGCGCCGCATCGCCTTGTGCTGGGGGCAGAAAGCGATCAGGCCTTTGCGAGCACTGCAGAACCGGACTTGTGGAAGGCGGACGAAAACGCGACAGCCACGGTGAACTACACGAGTGGGACCACGGCCCGTCCCAAGGGAGTGCAACTCACACACCGTAACCTTTGGGTGAACGCGGCGGTTTTTGGCCTGCACACTCAGATCAGTGATCGAGACGTCTACCTGCATACCCTGCCCATGTTCCACGCGAACGGCTGGGGCATGCCCTACGCCATTACCGGAATGGGCGGAAAACATATTGTGCTCCGCAAAGTGGATGGGGCAGAGATCCTGCGACGTGTGGCAGCGCATGGGGTCACTCTCATGTGCGGGGCGCCGACTGTGGTAAGCATGATTTTGCAGGCTGCCCGCGACTGGCAAGGCGAGATTCCCGGTAGAGGCCAGGTGCGTATCGTGGTGGCTGGTGCGCCCCCACCTACCCGTACCATCGAAGAGGTCGAAACTGTGCTCGGATGGGAATTCATCCAGATCTATGGTCTCACGGAAACTTCTCCTCTGCTTACTGTGAACCGTTCTCGTGCCGAGTGGGATGTGCTTGGTTCGCAAGAGCGGGCCGAACGTCTTGGGAGAGCGGGTGTCCCGACACTCGGGACACGTGTGCGCCTTGACGAAAACGGCGAGGTTTTGGCCCGGGGAAACGTTGTCCTGGAGGGCTATTGGGAACAACCTGAAGCCACTGCGGACGCGATTGTGCAGGGTTGGTTTCATACTGGTGATGGGGCTTGCCTTGAAGATGATGGTTATCTTGGGATCTCTGATCGTAAAAAAGACGTGATCATCTCTGGAGGCGAGAATGTGTCTTCCATTGAAGTTGAAGACCGCCTCTTTTCTCATCACGCAGTCGCTGAAGTCGCCATCATCGGTGTGCCTGATGAGAAGTGGGGCGAAACCGTGAAGGCACTGGTTGTGTTGGCGACAGATGCCACGGCCACAGAAGCCGAGCTCATCGCCTGGTGTCGAGACTCTCTCGCCCACTACAAGTGTCCAACCTCTGTCGAGTTTCGTGATATTTTGGATCGCACTGCCACGGGAAAGCTGCAGAAGTTCAAGTTGCGCGCACCCTATTGGCAGGACCAGGAACGCGAAGTGCGCTAGGCCTGCCGGGATGCTGCGCTGATTCGTTTGCGGGCTCATGTGCCGGCTGCGCAGAGTGACGCTTCCCCATGTTGCGATCGGGTGGGCTGCCGAGCTCTGGAGAGCGGGTTCCTAAAGACAAGAGTGGGGAGGATCGATCCTATACGGGGTGAATGAGAGCATTGCTCGAATAGTCGGTTTGCCTGCGGGGTGGTATTGCGGAAGTTGTTTTCTGACGTGTGCGCTCCGAAATGCTGTGCGGAAGAAGAGCGCCGAAAAAGAATCAGGAGCGCATGCTGTCCGCGCGCGCTATCTTGAGACACAGGATCCTGACACTGGGTCTTTCTCATATGTGGGGACGCGTGCATGGCATTTGTATGGGAGCGTTGGAAAGAGCTAAAAAAGGTCTTTTTTTAAGAAAGAAAAAGCTTCTTCTTTTTCCGGAGTAAGTCTCCGGCATACGTTTCGTGTATGAAGAAGTTTTTTGTACAGTGTGAAACTTTATGTCTCTTTCCCTGGCATGCCAGGGAAATGCCTGATAATTCTACTCATCCTATGAGCTTTGGGTATATGGAAGTTTTGCTTCTGTCTTTGTGTAGTGCAAGATTTTCAGTCCGGGATTCGCCCGAGAAAGGGACTCGTCTGCGATGCTGTCCTCTCATGGAGCTTTCTCGGCGAAGGCGCAGCCTTCGCAAGAAGACACAGAAGCGACGCGAACGTCTTCGCCTGCTGACGAGGTCACAGACGAAATGCCGAGTTCTCCGCAGCGTTCTCCTCGCACCCCCTTCGGGGTAGGGTGTATTCCTGTGGGAACAGAACCGGTTGGTCTCTTTTTAGAGCCTGACCTTTCGAGTGGGGTACTCATTGCTTTTGCGGACCAGCAGGGTCTCGATGACTGTGACTGGGGGGAACCTTCTCCCGGCTTTCCCAGGAGCTTGCCTGACGAGCTGAGTTTTTCGCAGGCTGCTCCTGTGTCTGGTTTTTCAGATGCTTTGGTGACAGATGCTGCGGTGACCGATGGTGTGGTCATAAAAGATGCGGTGAGAGAGCATGCTGCCACAGGAGGGATGCCGGATTCCTCCCCGCGCCGTTCGCGCCTTGTGTCGCTTCGTGTTTCGACAGACGGAGGTGTGCAAAGAGACCTCGCACTCTCCGACTGCAGTCCACTTGGCCCAAATAACTTTGTTTCTCTTGTCCAGGTTTCCTCAGATTCAGTTTTGTCGGATGCGGTGTCTTTTGAAGTCGCGACTGCGCTTGCTGCTTCTGCGCGGGATTCAATCACCTGGACGCACGACAGATGTTTGGAAGACGGCACTCTGCGTGCTTCTCCTTTTTCCCATCCGGACCGACTACTCACCGCAGTCACACAGGTGGGGTCTTTTCTTTCGCTGGATGAAGGACGCACCTGGCAGGTTTCCTCCCCCTTTGGTCCTCCTTCTTGGCATTCCCGTTGTGTATCTGTTCCTGTTGCTGCGAACTCTCAAGCCCAGCCTGCCGACAAAAATGCTGGAATAAACGTGCCAGAAGACGTCAGTCAGGATGCGATCGTGAACGAGACGAACCCTTCGGGCTGAGGGGTCTTTCCACAGGTCATGTACGGTGTCTGTGCTGCTTGTCCTGTTTCTTTTTTCCAGTTCGCTCTGTCCGTTGCCCCTGGTCTTGCTCGTCCTCTACCCGTTCTCTACGCGTTCTCTGCCAAGGGAAAGGCCGGCAAAAGCAGCATGCTGCGGGCACAAGGCTTTTTTTCGACAGACCCTTCTGGGGTCTGTCCGCTAATCTTTCCGGTGCCCGGAGGAGACACCGCTCCGGGTTTTTTTGGGGCTGTGGCGCAGCGGTTAGCGCAGACGACTCATAATCGTTTGGTCGTGGGTTCGAATCCCACCGGCCCCACTTTGTTAAGAAAGACCGCCAAGTACCCCGTTTGTGAGCCTCGCCTGCTTCGCGGAGTGGTCCAAGATCTACCAGGGGGTCTACAAAGCCTCTGTGTTGGGATTGGCTTGTATGCTGTCGAGCGACCTTGGTGGGAAGTTACTGAGGGCATTGTGACAGTCGTTGCCGGCTCGGTGTCGTAGTGAGAATGCGTTTGGCGATGCGCTTGAGCACAATGGCCCTGGTGATAGCGGTGTGATAGTGGTGTACTAGTGGCTCATTCCATGACCCGAGTCTGTCGGATGGGGTTTGTCCCTATGAACTGCTGGGTTCTCGAGCTGTTGTGTGTGGGATACTGCGAGAACTTTTCGGCCTGCGTGTGCAAAGCAGCTTCCCAGTGACTTTTCGGGTTTTTTAGTTTTTCTTGGGTTTCGAGGACTTTGGAATGATTTGTAGTATGTCGGGATGTATCTTGGGGATGATTTCAAGTGTGAGAAGCCAAGTGCGGGAAGATGATCTGGTTTGGGGTTCTCTGCTGTTCTCCGGGTGCTGTGGGCAAGGTGTTGATTCCAGTATTGACAAAGGATCCAGATAATGAGCGAGGTTGTGCTGCAGGCGGAGAGCCTTACGAAACATTATGGCGACGTGCAGGCCTTGGTGGATCTAAACCTTGAGGTGTACGCGGGGGAAGTTTTTGGGTTTTTGGGGCCGAATGGGGCGGGGAAAACAACAGCGATCCGTGTGTTTATGGATGAGATTCGCCCAACGACAGGACGAATCACGATTTTCGGCATGGATGCCCGAAAAAAGTCTGTAGAAATCCGTCGCCGTATTGGTTATTTGCCAGGTGAACTGGCCCTGTATCCGAATCTTACCGGTCGCGACACGCTCACATATTTTGCGAATCTGCGGGGCGGTGTCGATTGGGCGTATGTCGAGCAGCTTGCGGACCGGCTTGTAGCAGACCTCTCAAAAAAAGTGGGTGATTTGTCCTCGGGAAACCGGCAGAAAGTTGGGCTGATCCAGGCGTTCATGAACAAGCCGGATCTGCTCATTATGGATGAGCCGAGTTCCGGTCTTGACCCGCTTATGCAGCGCGAATTTCAAAGTATGCTGCGTGAGATCATTGCCGAAGGGCGTACGGTTTTTCTTTCGAGTCATACCCTTTCCGAAGTGCAACGGGTCGCCGAACGCGTCGGCATTATTCGTCATGGGCGGCTTGTGGCTGTCGAGTCTGTGCACGATTTCCGGTCGAAGTCGATACGGCGAGTCGAACTGGAGTTTCGTTCGCCGGTTGCGGCGTCGGTTTTTGCGGCGGTTCCCGGGGTGCGCGATGTGCTCTCGCAAAACCACCGGATTGTGCTCTCCTACGATGGCAAAATGGACGTGCTCCTTCGGACCGTGGCTGACCGATACGACCTGGTGGACATCACAACCCAAGAAGCTGACCTTGAAGAGGTATTTCTCGCGTACTACCGCGATGAAGCAACCCCTGACGAAGCAACGGGCAACGACTCGACTTCACACCGGGGAGTGCGCGCGTGATGCTGTCCGGCGTGTTCACAAAGACCCTGCGGGACTACTGGCTTCGTGCGATCATTGGTGCCGTGACCCTGGTTCTTTTTCTGATTTTCGCGATGGCGAGCTATCGAGCAGTGGATATTGCTATTTATACTGATCTGCCGGATGTTTTCCTCGAGCTTTACAACATCGCAAATGTGGATGACGCGGGAGGGTTGGCGTACGGCACAGTTTACAGTTTTATGGGGGCTTTAACGCTTGCGGGCATCGCTATCTCGATCGGTTCTGGCGCGATTGCCGGTGAGGAACGCAAAGGCACAATGGGGCTCCTGCTCGCGAACCCGAAGAGTCGTACGCATGTGCTGGTCTCGAAGGCAGCATCTCTTTTCCTGTTGATGAACTTGGCTGCCCTCATCTTATGGGGTGGTGCTCACCTCGTCCCCACCCTGATCGACGTGAACGTTGTCGGGAAGGAAACCGGCGGGCTTGTGCTTCATATGTTGGTGAACGCCCTCTTCTACGGCTTTCTTGCCCTGATGATCGGGGCCTGGACGGGGAACAAGACCACCGCTTCAGGTGTGCCTGCCCTTGTGATGGTTGTCTCTTATCTGGCTGTGGGGATTCTCCCACTCGTTGAAGGGATCAAAGACCTCTCAAGGATCTTTCCTTGGTACTACTACACGGAAAGTAACCCCATTTTCCACGGTATCGACTGGGGTCATCTCGGTGTGCTTTTTTCGGGTGTCGTAGTTTTTCTTGTTCTTGCAGTGTTCGGTATGAACCGGCGCGACCTCAGCGCGCGCAGTGCTGCAGTTACCTTGTTTGACCGGCTCCGCAATTATCCCTTCATGCACAGTGTGATTGAGCGACTTGCGGGCTCTGCGCGTGTTTCCCGCATTTGGGTCAAGACCATGTCTGATCATCAGGGGCTCTTGGTGGTGACAGGCTTTATCCTTCTGTTTTTATGTGTGATTGTCGGGCTCCTCTACCCAGTTCTCGAGGATCAGATGCAAGACTTCTCCGAGGATATGCCCGAAGCAATGGATGCGCTGATCGGACAAGTCGATATAGGAACTCCTGAAGGCTGGTATCAGGCGGAGAACTTCAGTATGACCGGGCCGTTTCTTTCTATTTTTGTTGCAGTGGTGGTGAGTGCCCGCTCGCTTGCCGGTGAGGAGGCAGATCGGACCATGGGTCTCCTGCTCGCAAACCCGATAAGCAGAATCAGAGTTCTGAGTGAAAAAGCCTTGGCAATGCTGGTTTATGTTTTTCTTTTGGCAGTGGTGGTTTTTGTCGGGACTATTGCCGGCTCACTCCTCGGTGACCTTGGCCTCAATAGCGTGCATGTCGCGGCCACGTGTTTCCTGCTTGGTTTGGTCAGTCTCGTTTTTGGCACTGTCGCGCTGGCGCTGAGTGCCGCAACAGGACGTAGCAATTTTGCAATGTATGTGACCGCCGGGCTTGCCCTCGCCTCGTACTTGTTGCAATCCTTTCTTCCGCTGAACGAGGATCTTGCCGGTTATGCCAAAGTCTCGCCGTTCTATTACTACCTCAAGAGTGATCCGCTCACGAATGGCATGAACTGGGCACACGCCGGAGTTCTCGCTGCCCTTATTGCGGTTTTTTATGGTGTGTCCGTGCTGCTCTTTCAACGGCGCGATCTTCGCTGAACCGGCTTCTCGTGGCGCTTGCGTTGTCTGGTACCGGTACTTGAGAATGGCACCCAAGGGGTGGTTGTGCGGGTTTTCGGGTGCTACTGGTCTTGGTGTATGCCCGGCCGGGAGAACCGGTAGTTTTTTCTCTGCTGTTTGTGTGGTGTGAACCTCTACGCTTTGTCCCTGTGGGATTTACACGTGCAGAACTGGAAACGTATCGAGACCGGACTGTCCCTGATCTTGTTGGGGATGACGTCCGCCTGCTTTTTGTGGGGATTAATCCGGGTTTATGGACTGCTGCGACCTCGACACATTTTGCCTATCCCGGTAACCGGTTTTATCCGGCTTTGCGAAAAGCAGGCATTGTGGACTGGCAGATTGACGCCGCCGCGGGTATGACAGATACAGATCGCGAGCGGTTTGTGCGGCGTGGGCTGGGTATCACGAATATTGCCGCGCGTGCCACGGCGCGGGCAGCGGAGTTGAGCCGGGAAGAGCTGCGTCTCGGCGCCGATTCTCTGGCGGAGCGGGTCGCCGCCTGGAAACCAAAGGTGGTTGCAGTGGCCGGTATCACCGCCTACCGTACAGGTTTTGCGCGCCCGAAGGCGCGCACCGGCAAACAAGAGGAACTGTTCGAAGGCGTGGAATTGTGGGTTGTGCCCAACCCAAGTGGGCTGAACGCGCACGAGACGATCGATTCGCTTGCAGAATGGTACCGGCTGGTGGCAAGCGCTGCCGGGCTTGTGTGAGCAGGGCGTTTGCTGGGGAATGCACTCCGGGATTGGGCGTATGCCTGTCTTCTCTGGCTTTTTTCCCAAAGATTGTGCTGCCCGGAAAAAACCACACAATGGTGTGAGAAGTGCGAGAGAATAGAAGTGTTTCCAGGTTTTCCAAGGGTGTCTTCTCCGGCGGAGACGAGAGCGAGGCATGCGGCCTTTTTGTGGAGATTTTTTTGGGAGATTTTTTGGGGGAGAGGCGTGTGCGAGTTTCCGTGCAGACCTTTTCCTGAAGTCCCCTTGAAGTCCCTTTCTGGGAGTCTGCCCGGCTTCCGTGTCGTGATTTATCGGACTCACCGGTTTTGAGGAAGAATCCCTGGAGAAAGGCAGAGAGAGAAGAGAGGGTCAGCGCGTAGGGGAGAATGCCGATAAGTGTGGCATTGCGGAATTTGTTGGTCAGTCCATAGTGCAATGCAGCGTGAAATGCCGAGCAAAGTCCAGAATGGAGTTCAGAACGGAATTTCTCGACCAGGGGTGGATACATGGAAGTACGCGAGTGCTGAGCGCGCGGCGTGAAGCCGGAGTGTCTACGTCGTGAAGTGCGTCGTGAAGTGGTGGGAACGGCGATGGAATCACAGGAAAGGGGTTCCAGTGGGCCAGGTAGAGGGTCAGGCAAACGAAGAGGCTGGTGCGTCAGGCGGACAGGCCACACCGGCGAGCCTTTTGCGGGGCATCCCTGTGCAAGAGGCAATCGCAGATTTCCGGCTGGCGTGTGTGTCGCGCGCTGTCGATGACCGCGAGATAGCGCTCCGTGCCCAGAGTAAGGTGTTTTTTCAGATTTCGGGAGCGGGTCATGAGGCTTTACTGCTCGGGCTCGCGCGAGACTTGCGTCCCGCGTACGACTGGTTTTTTCCTTATTATCGTGATGGCGCGCTCATGCTGGGCCTTGGTATTACCGCGTATGATTTGTTGTTGCAAGCCGTTGGCTCTGCGGAGGATCCTTCTTCAGGTGGGCGGCAAATGCCTACGCACTGGGGCTTTAAAGACTTCCATGTCGTGACCCAGACGAGTGCAACGGGATCACAGTGCCTCCCGGCTGTGGGGTGTGCCGAAGCGTCACGCTATATTGCGCGTCGCCGTATTCGCGGTTTGTTCGCGCATGGCGACGAACTGGTGTATGTCTCGCTGGGGGAGGGGGCGACTTCTCAGGGAGAATTTTGGGAGAGCTTGAATACGGCCTGTCGGTTGCATCTTCCCGTGCTCTATGTGGTGGCCGACAACGGGTACGCGATTTCTGTGCGGACTGATGATCAGGCCCCGGCACCGGTGTCAGAGCTTGTGCAGGGTTTTCGCGGCCTGCATGTGGTGCGTTTTGATGGCCGTGACTATTTTGAAGTGCGCGAAAAAGGCCGTGAGGCGATTGCGCATGTACGGGCAGGAGCCGGCCCGTGTCTGCTTCATGCCACGGTGACGCGTCCCTATTCGCATTCGCTTTCCGATGACCAGACGAAATATCGCTCAGAAGAAGATTTGCAGGCCGAACGGGATTTTGATCCGATCGACACTTTGGAGTGGGCGCTGCTTGAGAATGGGATTCTGTCTTACGAAGCAGCCCAGGAGATCCGTGTTGCTGCGAGAGAAGAAGTGCAGCAGGCAGCGGCAGAGGCGCTTGCGACCTCGAAGCCTGACCCTGGCACAGTCACCCGGCATGTCGTGCAGATTCCCGATATTCCCGAGCCGCATACTCCTGATCCTGCCGGGCTGTTTTCTACCGTCGCGACGACGCCTCGCGTGGCCTCGCCTGCGTCCTCCACTGTTGCTCCTGCGTCTTCGGCCTTGTCGGTGGCCGTAGGGGACGAACCGGGAACTGAGTTGCGAGGCGAGGCGATAGAGGTAATAAAGGCCATAGGGGCTGTCGAACCTGCAGAAGTTGCAGAGGCCACAGATGCCAGGAGTGGGCTCGAAGACAAGCGTGGCCACGATATCCTGCCTGCAACGGGAAAAAGTGCAGTATCAGATGAAAAGGTAGAGGTGGTGGATGCCGCAAGCTCGTCATCTGACCTCGTGTCTCTCGACGAAGAGCTTCCTCTCCCTGCGCCTGCCGTCCAGCTTGGGAATACTGTGACGATGGCCGATGTCATTCGCCGCGTCCTGCACGAGCAAATGGCGAAAGACGAACGTGTGCGGGTTTTTGGCGAAGACGTTGCCGATGCCTCGGAGTCCTGGCTTGATCAGGTGGCAGGAAAAGGCGGCGTTTTTGGCGTGACCCAGGGGTTGCAGCGGTCTTTTGGTATCGGACGCTGTTTCAATACGCCGCTTGCCGAGGCCAACATTGTGGGGCGAGGCATCGGGCAGGCGCTACGAGGCTTGAAACCTTGCGCAGAAATCCAGTTTTTTGACTATATCTGGACAGCGTTTCAGCAGATCAAAACGGAAGCAGCCACGACCCGCTGGCGTTCGAACGGGCGCTTCTCCTGCCCGCTTGTGATCCGTGTCGCAATTGGCGGCTACCTTCAGGGCGGTTCAATCTGGCATTCCCAATGTGGGGAGACGTTTTTCTCGCATATACCTGGGCTGATTGTGCTGTTTCCCAGCCGGGCGCGTGACGCTGCCGGCCTGCTGCGCGCCGCGTTCTTGTGCGACGACCCCGTGCTCTTTCTTGAGCACAAGCACCTCTACCGGCAGGTCTACGCGAAAGATCCCTTCCCGCCGCAGGAGTATGTGCTCCCAATTGGCAAGGGCACAGTCCTGCTGTCTGGAAGGGATATCACGCTTGTCACCTATGGGGCGACCGTGCGGAAATGCCAGGAGGCCGCGAGAATTGTGGGGCAAGACGGCATCTCGGTTGAGCTTATCGATCTTCGTACCGTAAGCCCCTGGGACCAAGAGCTTGTGGCCGATTCGGTGCAGCGCACCGGCAAGCTTGTTGTCGTGCATGAAGACACGCTCACTTGCGGTTTTGGCGCAGAAGTCGCGGCATGGGTGGCGGAACACTGCTTTTGGGACCTCGACGCGCCTGTGCTTCGTGTCGGCGCTGCCGATACCCATGTGCCATATGAACCAGGTCTTGAAAAGGCCGTTCTCCCCCAGACCGCCACAGTGGTCGCAGCCTTGCAGCGGGCCGCAAACGCCTAATCGTTCTGGGTGTTTTGGATAGTGGGTGTGCGCCGGTCGTGCCGGGTGTTGGGTGTGCGGGGCGCTGCTGGGTCGTGCGGGGCGCTGCACGGTGGTGGGATAGGTGTTGTGCTTGTCGGGAATTTTCTGGGTGGGTGTGAGTGCCTTCGGGGGGTGTGCGACTCTTCCCGGTTTCCTAGTTGCACATACTGAGTCTTTTGTCGTGAGAGTTGTGTTTCTCAGTTATTCCGGCTTTTATCAGGGTTTGCAGGAATTTCTGACGGTTATGTCTGAAGGTTATGAGGGGAGGGGGACGGATGATCTCTGCCAAGGACACTTTTGACAGTGACATTGAGAATATCTCTCTTGAAGCGAATGGCCTGAGTTTCGGAGCTCGTTGCCTGGGTACTGGGCCAGTTCTCCTATGTTTACACGGTTTTCCCGACACAAACGAGACTTTTCATGCGCAGTTTGCGGCGGTTGCGGACGCGGGCTATCGTGTCGTCGCGCCGATGATGCGCGGGTATGAGACCGCGTCGCAGCCGAGCCGGAATCCCGGTGACTATCATGTGTTGCGCGTGGCACAAGACGTGATTGCCTGGGCCGATTCCCTGAGTGATGATCCTGTGCATCTTTTTGGTCATGACTGGGGGGCGCTTGCGGCATATGTGGCCTGCACCCGTGCCCCCGAAGGTTTTGCCTCTTTAGTGACGCTTGGCATGCCGGCACCCCAACAAGGCGGTCTTGGTTTTTCCCTGCTTTCTCGGCAGTTGCGCAAGTCAGGGTATGCGTTTTTCTTTCAATTGCCGGGAGTTTCGAGCATCGTTTTGCCCCGCGAGGATTTCCGCTTTGTGGAGCGTCTTTGGTCCCGCTGGTCGCCAGGATGGGAGTGGGATCCTGCGCTTTTGGCCCGGTGTAAAGATACCCTGCGAAAACCCGGTGTGTTGCGATCGGCTCTGTCGTATTATCGGGCAGTGTTCCGTTCCAGCGCGTCTGACAGGCGGCAGATGCGGGCAGTTTTTCGGTCTCCTGTGCCTGTTCCGACTCTGGTTCTCACAGGAGCTGAGGACGGCTGTGTGGACACGGAGATCTACGAAAAGACGATGGATTATTCGCTGTTTCCTGCAGGATTGCAGATCGAACGCCTTCTCCATGCTGGACATTTCGCGCACCAAGAAGTCCCCGAGCGTGTGAATGAGTTATTGCTCTCATGGCTCACGCAGCACCCAGCTTCTGATGGCCCGACATCTCCTCCGCAAGATCTCCCTGGTCACCGCCTGTCTTTCCTCTCGACTGGGCCTTTGCCCGGCGAGACCAACAGTGTGGAGCCTGTCATGTCTGAGAATGCCGTACCTCTGGCTCTTTCTGCCGGACAGCGGCCCGAGATTGCCTTGCCCAAAGGATCTCTCCCGCTTGCTGCTTTGGAAGCGCCTGCTCCAGGGGCGCTTCCTGTGCTCGCAAAACCCCCGGGTGTTCCCGCAAAAGCGCCTGTTGCTGCTGAAGAGGCCCCTGAGGCTTCGCCAAAGACCTCTGTGGCGCGTCTTTACATCCTCCCTACTTGCAACACGTGTCGGAAAGCCCGCCGCTATCTGCAAGACAAAGCAGTGGCTTTCCAGGAGATTTCTTTGGATGAGGCCGTGCCGTCCATGGAGGATCTACAGTCCATGCTGTCTCTGTACAACGGAAAGGTGAAGAGACTTTTCAACACATCTGGCGTGGAATATCGGGAAAAGAAGCTGAAGGATAAGCTGCAGGAAATGTCAGATGAAGAGGCCCTTGCCATGCTTCGCGGAAATGGTCGTCTGTTGCGGCGTCCGTTTCTTGTGTGTGCTCCTGCAGCCGGCGCGCCCGTCAGCGCTGCTCCGACATCAGGGCAAGAACCGAACCGGCGACCTGCAGACGAGAGCGAGTTTGGCCGTGTCGGCTTCAAACCGCAGGAATGGGACGATCTTTTCTCTGTGTGAGCTCTCTGCGACCTCTCTGTGAGCGCGCTGCTTTTTCGGCAAGAGGCTCAGGCAATCGGCTGCAGCGAGAGTCGTAAGGATATCCCGGTAGGGTGGTTGCTTCCGGGGTGGTTG
>DEIU01000021.1:12961-18284 GCA_002352645.1 Acidimicrobiia bacterium UBA2766
CTATTGACTAAGGGAATGAGGCGAGTGTGGGCAGCAGTTTTGGCACCGTGTTGAAGATCAGCACTTTTGGGGAGTCCCATGGTGGCGGCGTTGGTGCGGTGATTGAAGGCTGTCCGCCTCGTCTGCCTCTTTCTCTTGCCGACATTCAGATTGAGTTGGATCGGCGCCGACCTGGCCAGAGCCATTTGACGACGCAGCGGCAGGAAGCAGATCAGGTTGAGATCTTGAGCGGGGTGTTCGAGGGATATACAACCGGTGTTCCTATTGGTGTGCTTGTGCGCAACAAGGACGCCCGGCCGGCCGCGTATGAGCATCTCAAAGGCCTCTACCGACCTTCCCATGCTGATTACACCTATGAGGCGAAGTACGGGCACCGCAACTGGCAGGGAAGCGGGCGGGCGAGTGCGCGTGAAACAATTGGGCGTGTCGCTGCCGGTGCAGTTGCCCGCAAGTTGCTCTCGGCAGTGGGGGAGGTTGAAATCGTCGCCTGGGTCTGTCAAGTGGGAAAAATCACTGGGCATATTGATTCTGAGACTGTGACAAGAGTCGCAGTTGAGGAGCATGCCACGCGCTGTCCTGACCCTGGTGTACGTGACACAATGGCGACTGCAATTACAAACGCGCGTCGTGACGGCGATTCCCTGGGGGGAGTTGTCGCGTGTGTTGTCCGGGGTGTCCCGCCTGGGCTTGGGGACCCAGTTTTCGACAGGTTTGAGGCTGACTTGGCAAAAGCCATGCTTTCTTTGCCCGCGGTGAAGGGATTTGAGATTGGCAGTGGGTTTGGCGGTGTCCTCTTGAGGGGAAGCGAGCACAATGACCTGTTCGACACTGACCCCGATGGAAAGATACGCACGCGAACAAACTATTCTGGTGGGGTGCAGGGCGGTATCACAAACGGCGAAAACATTTTTTTTCGTGTTGCTTTTAAGCCGACTGCCACAATCTCTCGTTCCCAGGAAACGCGAAACCGAGACGGAGATTCCGTGGTTTTTGCGGGAAAAGGCCGGCACGATCCCTGCGTTGTGCCACGGGCAGTCCCAATGGTGGAAGCGATGTGCTGCCTTGTGCTTGCAGACCATTTTTTGCGACAGCGGACCGTTGACCTGCTTCCTCCTCTGTAGTTTTTTTGCGCCGCCCTTGGCTGCTGGACGCGTGTGCTTGCGTGATGCACGCGAGCGTGTCGGGGAGGTGTGGGGACGTGTAGGCGAACGAGGCCTTGGGCAGGCAGGGCGCGGACGAGCGGCGTGTTTTGCAGGCAGGTGCACAGGATAGGTGCAAGCGGCACAAGGTACTGCTTGGCTGCTGGGAATTCCGGAAGTGAAGCCTGCGAGCGAAGTCCCTAAGGGAAGTCCGTAAGGCCGGTACGCAAGAGGAAGCAGAGGAGAGGAAATGTCAAGAGAAGAGACTCACGATTGGACAGCGTCTCCTGCGTCAAAAAGAAGCGACCGAGCTGCCGGTCTGGTGGTAGATGCTTTTCCCCACACTTTTCTGTGGAAAAAAAAGAACCGCCGGCTTTTCTTTTCTCTCATTGGCTTTCTGCTGCTTGGAGGTTGTGCTCTGTTTGAGAGCGACGAGGATTCTCTGTTGGAAACCGTGGAGCAACAACAAGATACTGTTTCGGGTGAAGTGCTCCCTGGTTTACAGCTGCGCGGGGATGGGCTTGGCCTCGTGTCGTTTGGGACAGCTCCAGCGCAGACTTTGCAGTTGCTCGAAGCGGTGTTGGGACCTCCTGACGTGGATTCGGGCTGGAAAGAGGGGTACGAGAACAGTCCGGGTGTGTGTCCCGGGACGAGGTGGCGAACTGTGCAATGGCCGCAGTTACGAGTCGGCTTTTCAAATGGGAAAACCTCTTTCGGGGTGGCAGACGCGGAGGAACACTTTTTTGCCTATAGCTATGGGTATGACTTTGGGGCGAGCGAGGCTGGGGACGAAACCGCCGGCGATGGGGACGTGCCTGGCCTTACAACGCCAGAGGGAATCGGTTTGGCTTCCACAGATCTCGACGTGCGGGAAGCGTATGGTGTCGAGGCGCTCGTAGAAGGCATGCAGGGGGATCACTGGCCCGATGTGGATGCCGTAAGCATGGTGGGGCCGGCTTTTTTTGCAGAGGCCGCGGGTATCGAAGGCGCGTTTAACCCGGAAACCCTGGAGGTTGTGACAGTTTTCGTATGGCCTTGCGGGGAGTAAACAGTGCTGTCGGGTGTCGCTCCTTGGTGTGACGCCCTGCTGTTGTCAGCTTGCACTCCAGCCTCCGTCGAGCATGAGTGTTTGCCCCTTGATCCGTCTTCTGCCAAAAAGAGCAGGGCGGCGTCGAGCTCGTGTGGTTCTCCGAGGCGTTGCATGGGGCAGTTTCGCTGTACATGTGTACGGAGCACGCTCGCGACAAGGTTTTTTCGTTCTGCTTCGTTCGTGACGTCGCAGGGGAAGACCGTGATGTTGTGGTGGGTCGCTGCGAGTGTGTCGAGACGGTCGGCGCGACGCGCGACGGTGCCCACCTTTGCCCCAGCCCCGGCAAGGACGAGAGCAAAGCGCCGTCCCAGCCCGGAGGAAGCTCCCGTCACAATGGCGACCCGGTTTGAGAGATGAAAGAGGCCGGCGAAATCTGTTGGGGTACTCATGCTGCTCATAGGGAGAGTGTCGAAATTTGCTCCGGTTTCAGGTTTTTCTGGGGTGTCATGGTCTTTTCCGAGAAGCAGTATTCCCTTTGAGGGAGGTTCAAGAAACCCCGAGAGGGGGCAGGTAGAAGGCAGATCAGAGGCAGACGGCGGAATAGCTGCCTCACAGAAGAGGATTCGTGCATTCCGTGAAAGAAACTAGCCTGTGCATGATCTTGGGGATTGGACACACTTATCGAGCGCGGATCCGAATTGGCGCCCTCATTGCAGGGTTTGCTGTGTTCTGCGCTGCTTGTAGCTCATCAGATTCCTCCTCGGGGGTGACGCTGAACGAGCGTCGATTGCGCAAAGAAGCGGTTGCCGCTGATAATGCGACCCCCTTTTGTAAATATGAGCTTTTTGCTCCTCATGGAGTTGTGACAGCTCTAAACGCTGATACGGGCGTTGTGAAGTGGACAAAGACAACCGGATGGTCGACGGGGGCTCCTTCTGCCCTGCTTTCGGACTCTGTGATTGTCACTGCCACGCAAACCGCGTATCACAATCAAACGAAGTTCACGGCATATCGTGCGACACAGGGGAAAACCATGTGGGAGCGCACGATAACTGGACTCGCAGATATCGAACCCATTCTGATTGAACGTACTTTATTTGCTCGTGTACAGGAGGCAGCACCTTTACGTGAACTACCGCTTGTGGAAGGAGAGGGCGAGGCGCAAGAGGGGACGGCTCCAATCGACCCGTCGCTTGTGGACCGTTCTGATACCACTGCAGACGATGACGCGATCTTCGCGTCAAAAGAAAAGATTGACTTTCTTGCCCTGGATATTTTCACTGGAGAACGCCGCTGGAAGCATCCTTTCCCAAGCGGCAAGATCTGGGGTAATGCCGGTCCACTGCTCTTTGTTGAAGACGAGCAGGGACTTGCCGCCATCCATGTGCACACCGGTGACGAGTTGTGGCGAGAAAACTTCAGGTCTTCTGCAATGGAAGACCTTGACGACCTTGTCGTGGCTCCGGCTGCAGGAAAAATTTTCCTGGCATCTTCCTCGGGTGTGATCGAAGCACTCGATGCCGCTTCCGGAATACGTCAAAGTGTTTACCATGACTTGTACGAAGGTGAAGGAACTCCGCAGGGGGTTCGTTTCGCAGTGGTAGATGATGTGCTTGTCGTGCATTTTGTTGGAACCAGTCGCGTGATGGCGCTTGACCTTGAGACAGAGACCCAGCTTTGGCAGACCGACAAAGACAACATCGATGGACTAGACACCGTTGGGCGTCACACAGTACTCGCCCACAGTGACTCTCTTCTGAGCCTTTACGCGGCGCGCACAGGCGAACTCCTTTGGTCCCTCAAAGGCCGGGGATTCGGTATCGAGCGTTTTTCTGACAGCGTGTTTGCGCTGCCCTTTGCAGATAGAGGGGCTGTCAAGAAAAATGTGCTGTTTGCGACGCATAACACTGCAGGAAGATATCCGAGACTCAGAGCTGTCGACCTTGTAAGCGGAAAAGTGAAGTGGCAGATCTCCGGGAAACAGGTTCCTCTCGCCTTTCGCAGCAAGCTTTACGTCATGAAAAAAGACAAGCTCGTTGCGGTTTCCGCGGAAACCGGGAAGGTGGTTTGGTCCCGCAAAATGAAAGGCGATCGTTTCAGTTTGCCTTTCGGATCAGGGCAGCTTCTCTTTCTTTTGTCGTCTCCTGCGTTCACTCCGCCCGAGGATTGTCCTGCGATCAAGGATGAACTCGAAGACGAAGACGAAGACCAAACCCGACGGAAAAGGGGCCGTGCAAAAATCGAAAGAGGCATCTTGGAGGACTTCTTTACTGAATCCCCCTGAAACACCGGACGGGGTTTTGTGAGAAGAGGTGCCCGGCATCCGAAAGGCATACAGGCCTTTCGGATGCTTTTTTGCCTTTCCGCTGCCTTTTTGGGCCGCATCACTTCCTTCCCATGATGGGCCTATCCCGGGGCCATCATGGGTGTCGGCAATATGGTATGAAGTGCCTGAAAGCAGAGCTGCTACCCAGGACAACAGGTGCAAGGCACGTAATCATCTGTGATTCTGCGCCTTTTTCCTGCTACGCTTCGGCCCGCCTCGAACTCTTTTTTGCTGGTTGCGTGGGGGCGCTTAGCTCAGTCGGAAGAGCGTCTCTCTTACAAGGAGAAGGTCGGCGGTTCGAGTCCGTCAGCGCCCACCAAAATCTTGCATTGCAAAATGCCATCTTCCACAAATCGGGTGTCTTGGGATCCCGAATGCCCGGCAGTCCGCCTGCAGTATGGCCGAGCTATAGGACTGTCGCCCGATGCCGTTTCTGCAGTCTCGGATCTTCTCACCCATGTGCAGGGATCCCAATGACTTTCAGCCGCCAATCGAGCTTGGCGAACAGATCGCCAAGCTTTTCGAGGCGCAGAAGCTTCCCAGAGTCCTCGAACCAAGCCGGCGAGTCGGGAATTTTCTCGCGGCCCTTCGCGACCCTTGCAAATAAGTGGCCCGAGGCAGAGCGCGTCGGCATCGCGTCGGCATCGAGCAGAGCTACCTCCACAAGGCACGGGCGCTGAGATCATTCATGCATGCCTTTTCAAGATGAACCTGGCGAAGACAGGCCTACGCTGATCCGGGGGCTGAAATGTGTTGACCCGAGCGGCTGACCCGGGCCCAGGGATGTGTTGACCCGGGGGCTGATGTGGACGCTGATGTGGACGCTGA
>DEIU01000021.1:18343-23856 GCA_002352645.1 Acidimicrobiia bacterium UBA2766
GTCATGTCGTTCCTGTCGGGCTGTCCGTTGCCTTTCTTCGCAGGTTTTTTTTGGGCAGTGTTCTTTCCGGCTTCAGGAGGGAAGAGGCAGGCCGCACTGGCCTGCGACCCGCATAATGGCGACAGCGGATTGCCTGGAGAGAGATCCTTGAATCAGGTCCACAATTTCTTTCGGGGAGAGTCTTTCGATCAGTTCTGACATTGAGCAGTCTGCCGTTTCCTTATCTATATTGAATTCTTCGGCGAGGGAGTCGACCAGGATGTTCCAGCCATCTCCTATTGACTGTTTGACGGTGAGTTTGGCGGAGGCAGCGCACTGTTTCACGATCCCGAGCACCTGTTCTGTCGAGTTGCGCATTGCTTCATCGGCAAAGACACCCCGAATATCGTCTGTGTCAAAGACATCAAGCATGCGCACTGTGCCATTTACTCCCAATTTGTTGAAGGCACCTGTGGCGATACAGTTCATTGTTCTTTTTGGTGCCCGCATCTCTTTTGCGAGTCCGGCAATAAGGTCGTTCCAGATTGGTCCTGCTGCTTGCTGCAGGCTCATCCCCTGTTTGCGAGCGCAGCCTGAGGCGAGCTGTAAAAGCTTCACGCTTCCTGCGCGCTGTTTTTTATTGGTCAGCATGCTGGTCATGTTGCCGGGGGTGAATGCCTCGGTTAGACCCAACAGTTGATCGAACGAGTATTTTTCTGCAACATCTGTCAAGATACATTCGACCATGGGGATTTCCATGCCCGTCTGATTCACGACTTCGGAGATGAGCAGGTCCCAGAGATCTCCTATTGCCTCTTGCAGTGGAAGACCGAGTTTTTTGGCACATACGGACATCGCTTCTACTGCCACCATTCCGACCTGTTGCATTTCGGAGTCTTCTTGGAGCATTTTCGCGATTCTGTCTCCCTCGAAGAGTCTGGCAAGAGTGTCTCCTTCGAGAAGTTCTTCGATGTCAAGATTGTTCATGTCCAAGGCTGGGCCTGGGAGGGTCGGCGCACTTCCATTCTGCAAAGACGGGTCAGAAGTTGGGGTGTTTCCGTCTGCTGTGGGAGCGATATTGCCGCCGGCTTCCATGCTCATTTCCGCAATCAGCTGTCCGCCTAGCTGTGCCGCTTGTTCCGGCGTAATTGCATCGAGAAGCCCGTTCAGCATGCAGGACATCATCTCGACCGGAAGCCCGAACGATGCCGACATTTTTCCAAGGAGGGAGTCG
The DNA here is from genome assembly GCA_002352645.1 of Acidimicrobiia bacterium UBA2766. GTDB lineage: Bacteria > Actinomycetota > Acidimicrobiia > UBA2766 > UBA2766 > UBA2766. The sequence goes on from DEIU01000021.1 coordinate 19,557, forward strand.
CTGCCCTGGGAGTTGAGCGCTGCCTCCCAGCCCCCAACCTCTTTCACGCACTCGAAGAAGATCCCGAATAACTGGGGCATATTTTCGGGGTCTTGCATGGCCATAGGACCCCTCGGGTCATCGCTGAACTCATCAAGGCCTTTGGTGACGACGCATGACATGGCTGGAGAACTGAGTTCTGTCATGAGGAGCGCTTGCAGGCCTTGGGCTTCTTGCTGTTCTTTTTTAGGTTTTTTTGCAAGCTGATTGAGATGTTCCCGGTCCCCCCCACCTCCAAGAATCTGGCATCCGGAAAGCAAGAGGAGGAGTAAAAGACAGGAAGCGAAAATTTTTCGTCTCATGCTATGGTCTCCTCGCTATGAGGGAGGTCTCCAGCGTGAGAAAGGCTGAGTGCGCTGGTGACAGGGGTATTTTTCTGAGAGCTATGTTTTTTTGCATGTGTGAGGCTGCCTGGGGTTTTTCTCTTGCGGCAACCAGGAGAAGTCCTCTGTAGTGCGGGCGAACCATTCGGCAGCGTCTTCGGTAGCGTCTTCATTGGTATGTGTAATTTCTTGTAGGGGACGTGTTGTGTGGTGCGCGTATGCAGGAGAGTCGAGCGTGCGTGATCGCGTGCGCGAGCAGATAAATGCGCGGGAGATTTGTGGACTGGGTGCACTGGGCAGAGTGAGAGAATATTGTGGTTTTTTGCTCTGGGGACGTTTCTTCAGCACAATGCGTGTACAGCTCCATCTGTTTGGGTATGGGCGCTGCTTGTTGGTTTTCTGGTTTGTGATGTAGGTGTGCAGTGCAAAATGGCGGCTTTCTTTCCGTGAACCGGGCAAGAAGCGGAGGATTTGCTCGGTGTGACAGAAGCGCCTGAAGAAGGAGGATGTGTTTTTTGCAGGTTGTTGAGGGAGAAAACGAATGGAAAAATGAGATTTCTGGTTTTCCTCTGTTTTTGTTCGTTTCGTGTCGCGCTATTCCTGGTTTGTGAGCCGAATTGGGGTTTGCTGCAGGTGATGTCTGGAAAAAAGGCCAGGGCCGACAGCCTGATTGTCCGGGCACCAGTCTCTTTTACTCCGCGGAAAACACGAGAGGGATCAGCATACAACGAGATTTTCGGGCTGTCTTGTTGTCTGGGTTCTGTGTGGGCAGAGTTCGTGTCGATGTAGGGGCCTTTTTCTGGATTATCTTCTTGTAATACGTTTTTCTCTGTTGACCTGATCTGTGCTAACTGGGTTGTTTATCTTGTGCCTGTTGTCTTGCTGCGTGTGTCGGAGCTGGGTGGTTTCCCTGATTGCCTTTTTGGTTTTGTAAAGAAAAATTGGGGGAGGTGTGTAGTCGGAAATGTAAGAAACGGATGTGTTCTGCTTATTTATATTCTTGTATTTCCTAATAAAATACTGATCAGCTGTTATGTTGTGTTTTTCCGGAGAATCTTTGTGGAGCAGGATATGCCTTAGTTTTCTGTAAGAAAGACAGAAAGAAAGACAGGCAGCAACCTCCTGTGATTATCAGGGTCATGGTTTGTGTTGCTGTTGCTTTGTGATCGTACGCTGCAACCTAAATATCGGGGTTTTTTCAGGTTTTTTTGCGCGGGATCTCATTCGGATGGGTTTTTTTACATTCTCACAAAGTGATGAGAACCGGCGTCCTTGAGAGTGCTTGATTGTGCATGTCAGGACTATCGGACGAGTGGCGGGGCAGGACGCGCGACCGGCACGATTACTTGGGTGGGAATGAACTCGGATCGAGTTTTTCCGAGCTGCTTTTTTCTGGGTTATTGGGCTGTGAAGTTGTGAGGATAGGGAAGCGAACGTGCACACGTGGCGATGTCGAAAAAGCCAACGGATCTTACGAAGTGGGGCAGATCATTCTTCCCGGAAAATACTTGGGGGCATTTTCTACGGGATACGCATGATTAATACAGATATATCTGCATTTTCTCGAATTCTCCTATTTGTGTACCTATGCAGTATCTTTGGGGGAAGGAAGGCAGAAGACCTTGCACAAGGGGACGATAATTTGCCTGTCGGGCGGCGTACTTCGTGTTTCAGGTAAGAGTGTTTTTCTCAGGGGTCTCTTCCTCCTAAGCCGTAGAAGAAGGTGAAAGATGATCACGAGTACCGAACAGGTGGAAACACAGCCTGAAATTGTTGTCACGGGAGGAGAAGCAGGAATAGGCGCTCTGCCTGAGGAACAGGGATCCGTCATTGAGCTTTTGGGTTTGGCGGCCTATGACATTTGGAGAGCAATTCGCCACCCGGGTTTGGCCTATTGGCAGCAAATTCTGCGGGATATGAAAAAACTTTTTCAGCAGACAGTGCCTGTCGCAGTTTTTCTCTCGTTTTTTCTGGGTGCAGCAATTTCGATTCATGCGATTAGCGCGATCGAAGTTTTGGCCAGCAGTGTGAAAGAGCTTTCCGGGGCTATCCTGTCTTCTTTGGCGCTACGTTCGCTCGCGCTCATCATGACCTTTATGGCTGTGGCCGCTTCGGTTGGGGCAGGCACAGTGACCGAGCTTGGCTCGATGCGCGTGAGCGAAGAAGTGGACGCGCTCGAGTCGATTTCCATCGATAGTCACGCGTACCTGGTTGCGACACGCTTCTTGTCAACGGTTTTGTTGGCGCCTTTTATCGCGGTGATTGGAGTAGGTGCCTGTTTCCTCGGCGGGTATCTCACGGCACTTCTCTACCCGAATCTGAACTTTGCGTCCTATGAGTATTATTTCTGGCTGACAGTCGCTCCTATTGATTTTGTGTACATAATCATCGAGATGACAGTGATCTCAGCGGTCATCGTGATTATTTGTGCCAGTCAGGGCTATCGGGCCGATGGTGGAGCTGTGGGGGTGGGTCTCGCTGTGGGACGCTCAATGGATCTCATCATCGGCGTGAGTATGGTGTTGAACCTTGCTTTTTCCTACTTCTTTTGGGGCACAAGCGACACAGTGAGCATATGAAAAAACGCTGCGCTTCCCGCCCTGCTTTCTTGTGTGGAGGAGATCCCCTGTCATTGTCCGGCCGGCCGGACAATGATGCAAAGGGAGGAACAGGGCAGGGCACTTCCAGCCTGTTGTCTGCGAAAAGCATGCCCAAGGGAGCCGTTTCCTGTGTAAGACCTACTGCCTGTGGCCGGGAGCGCCGCCGGGTGAAGTGTTGCGAAGGCTGTTCCTGAGGTGCGTGCGGGGGGGCACGTGGGACGCCGTTAGGGGTACCGGGGCGCGCCGTCTCCGAGGTTTTCTCTCGGGAGGCCTTTTCTCGGGTCATTGTGGAGCCCCGTAATAGTAAGGAACTCTCTCCTTCAGAGGGTGAGTCAGAGGGTGAGTGTTTCCGGTCCTTCAGAGGAGAAGTTTTTCGGGTGGTTTCTCGTTTTGGGTGCGTTTTATGTATGGAAACCTGTGCGTTATTTTGGTGTGTTGAGTTTTTTGCACTGTGTTCCGAACGAGGGTTTGCATCCTTGGTGACTGCTTCCTGTGTCTTTTGTATCTGGAAGTGAATGAGGCAATTTGCCGGACTTTTTTCCTACAAGGTGTATCTTTCCCCAGTTTTTCTCGGTTATGATCGGTTTTAAACTCTGATTAAACTGATCATAATTTTAGTATTAATGATATTAATTTCTTCTCATCATGTGTACTAGCTGAGAAATATATCTCTGAATTTTGTATTGATGCGGGGAATCCAGTCAGCCTTTTTGTGGGAATTGTTGAAATGTTGAATTTCGTATTTTTTTCTTGGGAAGAAATCGCACAGCAAATTCTCAAACCATGTTCCTTTTCCCATTTCGCCTGACATATCACATTATTTGGAATATTTCAGCAGAATTGACATCTGGTGCGAAAAATGTATTGATGTCTCTATTGTGAATATTTGCTGACAAATGGGGTGAAAGAAGAGTCGGCAAGGGAATATGTAGCCGTAAATCCGGAATATTCATCTGTTTGCGGAAGAATCATCCTAAATATGGATTAAAAGTATTTTTAACTATAAAACCTACGTAACACGACGAACTCTAACGCGTGGAATAGGGTATCTGCAGATATATGTAGGATTTTGTATGGGAATATCTCTCCGCGAGAGGAAAATCCTTTTCATATACCCGGGTATGTCTTATCTTCGTAGAAAGAAGCGAGTTATAGGGAAGAGTGTTTTTTCTGATGAGATCTCATCAGAAAAAACACAGAGTGTTTTTTCTGACACATGATGTGCTTGGGAGACAAGGGGACGTCTTGTCGAGCAGTGACCCTGTGCTCAAATGTTGATTGGCCTGGAGGGGAAAGTGGCAGTCACCGATGCCTCGCAGCCGCAGCCGCAGCCGCAGC
>DEIU01000028.1 GCA_002352645.1 Acidimicrobiia bacterium UBA2766
GCTTCGACAAGACGATGTTCATGTGGGGGGTCAAGCTTGGTGGGGTGACGTTTGAGCAGTGTATTGAGTCTTTTTCGGTTTTTTCTTGGGGAAGAGCGGATTTTTCGGGAACACAGTTCATGCGGGGAGGCGCGTTGCGGTTTTCTGGTGGTGAGACCGTACTCGACGGCGCGCGATTCGGCGCGCAGAAAGTTCTCATCGAAGGTGACAATGATCTTTGGGGAGCAGCGGAAGTATTCGCTGCTCTTCTTGTTCCTCTTGTTTCTTCACACATTCCAGTTCTTTCCCGGAAGAAGGAAAAGCAGGGTGTTCCTCGGTTACTGTCCTTGCGTGGTGTGGACGCGTCAATGCTCACGCTTGCAGGTCTGGATTTGTCTCAGTGTTCATTCGATAAAGTGCACAACCTTGACGGGTTGCGTTTTGAGCAAGGCCTTGTATTTTGCCGGCCTCCGAAATGGTTCTTCCAGCCAAAGCGGCGTGTCCTCTGTCAAGAAGCCCTCTGGCGAAAACAACACTCTCATTTCAAAAAGAAATGGGCACCTCCTCCTCTCCCCCAAAATCTGCATGTTCCCTCTTCGGAACCGAAAGATCTTGCCCAGATTTATCGGGGCCTCCGGAAAGGCCGGGAAGACGCGAAAAACGAACCAGGAGCCGCAGACTTCTATTATGGCGAAATGGAAATGCGCCGGCGCAGTGACTCTTGGGGCACCTGTCGTCTTCTCGATGCTTACTGGCTTGTTTCCGGCTACGGTTTGCGGCCTTTGCGTTCTGGAGCATGGTTGGTTGCTGTTGTCGTTATGGCCATTGCCGTGTTTTCTTCGTGGGGGCTCGAGGATATGGAAGGCTCGAGTTCCCTCCTGAAATTTCATGACGCAGTGCAGTTCAGTCTGGGAGCGCTCGTGAGTATGAGCACAGTTGAAAACACTGATCTCACTCGGGTGGGCAAGTGGGTTCGCATTGCCTTGCGTTTTTTCGGTCCGGTTCTTCTTGGCCTTACGGTGTTGGCGGTGCGGGGTCGGGTGAAACGCTAGACCAGTTCCTACTCGAAAGATCACGGGAGATATTGCCCGGACAACTCTCATGCGCTCACGACGAAAAAAACGTCTGATCCCCCACCCTCCGTCACAAAAAAGAGGGCCGGCTCCCTCGTTTCGTCACGGAAAGGGGTGTGTCTGATGGTGCGGGGAAGTGCGTGATCTAAAAGGATTACGTACGTGACACGTGAGAACAAATCCAGAACGGTGCATACTGGGCAAGAGACGGATCTTGATATGTTGGCTGCGGATTTGGTCGAGCAAGCCAAGAAATCAGAGGGTAGAACTTACCGGTCCTGATGGGGTTTCCACGGGCTTGGTGCAGCACCTGATGCAATCCACGCGAGAAAACGAGATGGCTGGGCATCTTGGGTATGCGCGTCATGATCCTGTGGGGAAAGGCTCAGGAAATTCCTCGGGTTTTATAACACCACGGAAAACAATGCTTCATTCCCACGTGTGTGTGGAACATTTTTACTGAACAGGTTGGGTGAAAGAGTGTGGGGGGAGAGTGAAAAACCATTCGAGTAGTTCTTCTTCTCGAAAAAGCCAGTCTCGGCGGCCTTTGTCCCTGTGGGCAGGGATTCTTCCTTCTCGTGCCATGTGCCGGAGTGTTTTTGGGGTGACAAACAGAAGAGCTGCTGCTTGTCGACAGTTCAGACGTCGCTCCTCCTGATCGGGGAATTGACAGGAACAGCGCGTTCCAGAGGGTGTCGCCCGTGAGCCGCGCAGGCCCCCCGGAAGGAGGGGGACCAGCGCGACAGCACGACGAAATATCAGAAGACGCCGCCAAAGCGCACACGCTCAAGCACGCCCGTGCACGCCCGGACATGCCGGCAGGTCAGACGCGTGCGGCCATTTGTGCGAGGACTTGTGCTCGTCGCAATGTGGCTTTTTGCGGGTCGTCGAGGTTTTTTTCGGGGCCGAGACGGGCTTGCAAATCGGCGAAATCGGTTTCGGCTGTTGCCTTGTCGATCTCGTTTTCGGCGATTGCATCGTCTGATAGGACGGACACTATGTTGTCGCGTACCTCGAGAAAACCGCCGAAAACACCGAAACGCTCAGAAACGGTCTCACCGGTGTAGAGACGCAATTCGCCGAAGCCCAAAGCGGTCACCATTGTTTCGTGGTCTGACAAAATACCCATCTCTCCGGTGATACTCCGGACGATGACCATGTCTGCTTGACCCTGGAAGGTAATCGACTCGGGCGTCACGATCTCCACTTGCATCAGGAAGCCCCGATCTTGGCGAGCTCTGCAGCCTTGCGCTTCACATCCTCAATCCCGCCGACCATGAAAAAGGCCTGTTCAGGGTAGTCGTCAGTCTCGCCATCCACGATAGCTTTAAAGCTATCAATGGTGTCTTGTACCGAGACGTAGATACCGGGCGTTCCGGTGAACTGCTCTGCCACGAAGAAAGGCTGCGACAAGAATTTTTGAATCTTGCGCGCACGCATCACAACGACTTTGTCTTCTTCCGGCAATTCGTCGATACCCATGATCGCGATAATGTCTTGCAGGTCCTTGTAGGACTGCAAGACCTCTTGCACTCTCCGTGCCACATCGTAGTGCTCTTCGCCCACAATCCGCGGGTCAAGCACGCGGCTCGACGAGTCAAGCGGGTCAACTGCCGGGTAAATGCCCATGTCAGAGATGGAACGAGACAGCACTGTCGTAGCGTCAAGGTGGGAGAAGGTCGTCGCGGGCGCAGGGTCGGTCAAGTCGTCTGCAGGCACATAAATCGCCTGAAGGGAAGTGATCGAACGACCCGAAACAGAGGTGATGCGTTCCTGCAGCTCGCCCATCTCATTTGCCAGCGTGGGCTGGTAGCCCACAGCGGAAGGCATCCGGCCCAGCAGGGTCGAGACTTCAGATCCCGCCTGCGTAAAACGGAAGATGTTGTCGATAAACAAGAGCACGTCTTGTTTCGCTTCGTCACGGAAGTACTCGGCCATGGTGAGCGCCGAGAGGGCAACCCGCAAACGCACCCCGGGAGGCTCGTCCATCTGCCCAAACACAAGGACGGTCTTGTCGATCACGCCCGATTCGGTCATCTCCTGGAAGAGGTCCGTGCCCTCACGGGTACGCTCCCCCACACCGGCAAAACAGGATACCCCGCCGTGCTCAGACGCAGCACGGTGGATCATTTCCTGGATAACCACGGTTTTGCCGACACCGGCACCGCCGAACATGCCGATCTTGCCTCCGGCCACATAGGGGGCCAGCAAGTCGATAACCTTAATACCGGTTTCGAGCATGACGGTTTTCGGCTCAAGGTCCTCAAAAGCAGGGGGCTGGCGGTGGATCGGCCAGCGCACATCACCGACATCGAGGTCTGGCTCATCCAGAGGCTCGCCAATCACATTAAAAATGTGCCCCAGAACGTTTTGCCCGACCGGAACAGTAATGGGAGATCCCGTGTTGACGACTGGCGCACCACGACGCACCCCATCTGTTGGGCGCAGCGCGACTGCACGCACGCGTCCATCACCGATCTGCTGGGCAACCTCGGCCACGATCGTCTCGGTCTGGCCTTCGATCACTTCTCGGTTCAGCGTCAGCGCGAAGTTGATGTCGGGCAGTGCCTCGGGAGGAAACTCAACATCTACAACAGGGCCATACACACCGACGACCCGTCCTTCTTTGCGATTCTCCATTTGCTGATTCTCTGCCATTCGCCGTTCCTTTCAAATCCTGTCAATCCCGCCAATTCCCGCTTCGCGGTTCTACCCCACCGTCTCGTGCACACCTTGCAGAACCGGGCAAAACCAGCACTTGGCTCACCTTCTCAAGCAGCAAAACCCCCCACGCACGGCACATGCCGTGAAAGTGCCGGCGTCAGTGCTCTCCGGTCTTGCGTCTCACCGGCTACACCTCGCCGAATGCACTCAGCGTCAAGGCGCTGTCCCGAGTGGGAACCTCCACGAACCCTTCCAATTTGCCTGTGCTGCTGCTGCAGACCAGTTTCAAAAACCAAGGCAAAAAAGACTGCGAGCGAAGTACTGCACATTCCCTATGGGCTGCGTGCAGTACTTCACCATTACGCGGTGGCGAGAGCCTCGGCACCGCTCACGACTTCCAGGATCTCCGTGGTAATCGCAGCCTGACGCGCCTTGTTGTATTGAAGCGTCAATGCATCAACAAGCTCACCGGCATTATCGGTCGCTGCTTTCATCGCCCGCCGGCGCGCCGTGTGCTCAGAGGCAGCAGCGTCGAGCATGGCGGAGTAAAGACGGGATTGAATGCCCTTTGGGATAAGAACCTCGAGTATCCCGGCAGCATCCGGCTCAAAAAGAGTGTCCGCAGTCACCGCATCTGAGGTTTCCGCGGCCACCGGCGTGTGGAGCGCTGCTTTCCCGCCCTTCTCTTCAACCTCTGACAGCTCGCTCGTGTCAATCGGCAAAAAGGAGGTCGATCGCAGGCTTTGACGCACTTGCGAATGGAAAGAGGTATAGACCATCTCGATATGATCCAGCTCTTCTGTCAGGTATTTTTCAATAAGAAAGTCAGCCACACGCTTGGCGTCAGCATAGGAAGGGTTGTCGCTTATCCCGTCGAACACCTGCAGAATCGGCATCTTGCGGTAACCGAAGTAAGAACTTGCCTTCCGCCCTACTGCCACCACACTCTTGTTCGTACCTGGCAGCTCCGCAAACGCTTCTTCTGCCAGTTTCAGGACTCCCGTGTTGTACGGACCGCACAGACCTCGGTCGCTGCACAGCACAAGGACTGCCGAAGCCTTCGTCTCCTCATGCCGCTCCAGCAACGGATGCTGCACTGCACCTCCGGTCGCAGCGGCGAGATTGCCAAGCACCCGCGCCATGGCAACGGCATAGGAGCGAGACTCTCCGACACGCTGTTCTGCCTTCACAATGCGAGAGGTCGCAATAAGCTCCATCGCGCGTGTGATCTTTTTGATGGATTGCACCGACCGAATACGAGTTCGGATCGATTTGAGATCTGCCATACGCGTTTCTTCTCCGCCTCAGCCTCGGTTACCCGGCACTCGGCGGGGTCCATTGTTCTTTGAATTCCCCAACTGCTTTCTTCAACATGGCCACATCATCATCGGTATAGCCCACAGCAAGAGAGTCTTTGAGCTGGGAATACCGTGTCGCCACAAAAAGCAGCCAGTCCTCTTCAAAGGCCCGCACGTCTGACAAAGGCACATCATCCAGATAACCTTGGGTGCCCGCCCAAATACTCAGCACCTGTTCAGTTGCCTCATAGGGCTTGAACTGAGCTTGTTTCAGCAGCTCGGTCAGGATCGCCCCACGCGTGAGCTGCTGTTGGGAGGCCGCGTCCAAGTCGGAACCAAAAGCTGCGAAAGCTGCAAGCTCCCGGTACTGTGCGAGGTCGAGTCGCAACGACCCGGCCACCTTTTTCATGGACTTGATCTGGGCGGCGCCCCCGACTCTCGAAACAGAAGTACCGACGTTGACTGCAGGACGTTGCCCCGCGTTGAACAGGTCGGTCTCCAAGAAGATCTGCCCGTCAGTGATCGAGATCACATTCGTCGGGATGTAGGCAGAAACGTCTCCGGCCTGCGTCTCGATAATGGGCAGGGCCGTAAGAGAACCGGCACCAAGCGCGTCGGAAAGCTTGGCGGAGCGCTCCAGCAAACGAGAGTGACAGTAGAACACGTCACCCGGGTAGGCCTCGCGGCCTGGTGGACGGCGAAGTAAGAGCGAAAGCTGCCGGTAGGCAACTGCCTGCTTCGACAGGTCGTCGTACACAATAAGGCTGTGCTCTCCGTTGTACATCCACGCCTGCCCAATTGCACAACCGGCATAGGGCGCAATGTACTGGAAAGGAGACGGGGAAGAAGCCGGGGCGTTCACAATCACGGTGTAGTCAAGTGCACCGCTCTCGCGAAAAATCTCCACAACTTCTGCGACGGTCGACGACTTCTGGCCGATCGCCACATAGACGCACTTTACGCCTTTGCCCTTTTGATTAATGATGGCGTCGAGACACACGGCAGTCTTGCCGGTCTGACGGTCACCAATCACAAGCTGACGCTGCCCACGACCGACTGGCGTCATGGCGTCAATGGCTTTCACACCAGTCTGCAAGGGCTCATGCACAGGCTGGCGCTCCACGACAGAGGCAGCCTGGAGCTCAAGCACACGAGTGGTTGTGGCATTGAGTGGCCCCTTGCCGTCGACAGGACGTCCAAGCGGGTCAATCACCCGACCGAGCAGCTCATCGCCAACAGGTACAGAAAGAATGCGCCCCGTTGAACGGACCGCCATTCCCTCATCGATCTCGTCGACTTCACCTAGGACAACGGCGCCAATGGAGGCTTCCTCCAAGTTGAACGCCAGGGCCGACACTCCATTCTCAAATTCCAGAATCTCGTTTGCCATGGCGTTCGGCAAACCTCTGACGTGGGCAACTCCATCGCCCACTTTTATGACACGACCGACCTCATCAACATCGATCGACGCATCATAATCCTGTACATATTTTTTCAGAACCGATGTAATGTCTTCGGGCTTAATCTGAATGGCCTCAGCCATTCGCCTCTCCTCTCAGGCCTGCCGTGGCATCGCACCTGCCGGGATCCGTCATGCCCCGAGGGGCAGAGACAGTACTTGCGCTCCCTCCGGAGACCGGAACCAGCGCGACCCGAGCGGGGATGCGTTCGACAATCCTCTTTACAATCCTTCTTGGGCTTGTGTCTTGGGCTTCTCGTTCGTCTGCTCTCTCACGCTCGACGCAAATTTTCGCGAAAGTGATCGAGACGAGAACGCACCGTGCCGTCAATAACCTGGTCACCGATTTCGACGCGCAGTCCTCCAATAACAGAAGGGTCAACCACGATACGCGTTTCGACTTCTTTGCCGGTGGCCCTTTGCAAAGCCTCTTCAAGCAGATTTTGCTGCTTTGGCGTCAGCTCCACGGCAGAACGCACAAGCGCAATACCTCTGTTTCTGGCACGAGCAGACAGTCCAAGAAAAGCCGCGATAATTTCCGGAAGGCGTCGCCCGTTTCCTGTGCCAACCACCATGCTCAGCAGGTAGATTGTCTGCACATGGGCTTTGCCTTTGAGTAGTTCCTCGATCATCTCTTGGCGCCGCGCGGCAGGCACCCCAGGGTTCGACAGCCCCTGAAGTAGATCGGGATTCGCCTCAAGCGTCCGCTGAAACCGGAAAAGCTCTTCCTCTACATCGGGGAGCACGCCATCGGCCTTCGCCACATCATAAATTGCCTGTGCGTAGCCGTTGGAGATTGTCATTAGCCACCTGCTCCACTCAAGCTACCCACTTCAGCGATGAAATCGTCAACGATACGCTGCTGGGAGCCAAGGTCAAGGTGCTCGCTGATGATACGACCCGCAAGATCAACCGAAAGCTGGGCAAGTTGACGCTGCAAGTCGGCCTGGGCCTGTCCTACAGCCACGCCCACATCCCGGCGTCCGTTCTCGATGATCTCCTGTGCCTGTTCTTCGGCCTTTGCAGTGATCTCTTTGCGGATGTCATCAGCCTGACGACGGGATTCCTCGATAATCCGGCCGGCCTCAGTCTTGGCGGAAGCGAGCTGTTCACGGTATTCAGCGAGAACCTGTTCTGCTTCCAACTTGGCTTCTTCGGCTGCCTTCAAATCAGTCGCGATCGTGTCAGAACGCTTCTGCATCGCCTCTTGCAGTGCAGGGAAAGCGAACTTCCAAAGCAGACCGAAAAGCACAAAGAATGCAATGGTTCCCCAGATGAGTTCATCCATTGGAGGCAAGATGGCATCAATACCCTCTTTCTCCTCAACCCATCCATCGGGAATTGTGTCGTCTTCGGCAAGCAAAATACTGGTTGCAAGCAAGGTGAGACCCATAGAACTCCTCTCTCGGTCGTTCTCCACTGCCTCAGAGGAGGAAGGTGAGCACGAAACCAATCAAAGCAAGCGCTTCCGTAAAAGCGATGCCGAGGAACATGGTGGTACGGGATTCACCGGCCAGTTCAGGCTGGCGGGCCGAAGCATCAATCGCGGCAGCCACAATATGACCAATACCAAGACCTGGGCCAATAGCCGCAAGGCCATAGGCCAGACCCTGACCAATTGGGGTGTAGTCAGCGACTGCTTCAACGGCTTCCTGAGCAAGAACGATTTGTTCAATTGCCATGTGGTGTTGTCTCCTTGAACTTTTCCATCGCGCCTTTTGAACACTGGGCAGCGCCAGCCGGAGCTGCGCTTGCAGGTGCAGGCAAAGATCCGAACCTCTGCCCTTCACCTCGCTGCATCAGTGTCCGTGAATGGACTCTGCGATGTAAACAGCGGACAAAATTGTGAAAATGAAAGCTTGGATAAAAGACACAAAGATCTCAAACCCCATAAACGCCACAGCGCCCGCAAAACTGGGGATGAAAACGGGAATCAGACCAGGATCATGCGTCAGGGTGTAGGACGAAAAGATAAGAAACAGAGTGACAAGCGTATGACCTGCCACCATGTTGGCAAAAAGCCGGATCGCCAGCGTCAAAGGCCGGATCACGAAAACCGACACAAGCTCGATCGGTGTCAAAAGCAGATACAGTGCCTTCGGCACTCCTGCAGGAAAAAGCACTCCGCCGAAATAGTGACCGAATCCTTGCGAGATAATTCCCTGAACGACATAGATAACCCACACAGTAAAAGCCAGCATAAGCGGGAAAGCCATGCGTGAAGTCGGCGGGAAAAGTGTCAGTGGAAACACCTCAAAGAGGTTCGCCACCAGGATGAAAGAGAAAGTCGTCGCTAAAAAAGGAACATAGCGAAGAGCCGCTGGGTCGTTCCCCATAACTTCAACCACAATATTATTGTGGATGAAGTTATACATAGCCTCCATCATGTTCTGAATGCCCTTGGGCACCAAAGATTGCTTCCGAGAAGCCACCATCCAAACAATGGCAGCAATCAAGGCCGCAAGAATATAGAGAAGCCCTGTTTTATTTAGCGCAATGGGAAAATCATCTGGAAGCAGGTTCGGAAACTCGAACAGCTCATAGGTGCCCGGAATATGTAGGCCATCACCTTCTGCTTCCGAGAAAAATATCAATGTTTACCCCTTTTCACTCGCAGCCTCCGTGTTGGGGGAACTGTCAATAGCCGACAAGGAGACTTTGGCGCGGGCAGCTGAAGCGCTGCCGTTGGCCGATGTCACAACGATTGCCTCGATGATCAAAATCGCCAGATGTGTGACGATAAGGACGCAACCCAAAATCCCCGGATCCACAATGTCGAAAGGCTGTAAGGCGTAGAAAACACCCAGTAAACAGCCCATGCGAAAAAGAAAACCAAACATGGCCGCACCCATGAGCGCTTGCGGTCCCATACGGGCCGCTCGCTCCAGTACTGCCGCCGACAAGAAAAGATTCGCGACAGCGAGAAGTAAACCGAGCGCTGCCGAAAAAGCGCCTTCCCCGCCCTCAAGTAACCAACCGATCCCCAAGGCCAAAGGAGCGATAATTCCCAACCAGGGAAGGGCGTCTCGCACCAGCTTCGTCTCCACTCCACGTGGCCCACAGGAAAAGTCAGGTGCTTGTTGTTGCGTCTTCATGCTTCTGCTTTCCCTCCCTCCGGCTTGCACTGCAAAACTTCCATAGCCGCAGCAACCTCTACTTCAGCCTGTGCCGACGCGTCTTTTTTTGAAAGAGCAAAACGAGCGGCGGCAGCGGTATCTTGCAGTTCGTCTGGGAGAGGAGCCCCGAAACGGCGCGGCTTCCAGTCAACAAAGTGCCGTGCCATTTTTCCGGTTTCCTGAAACATAGAGGTATTCCTCGCGGCACGAGAACGCGCACGCAGTACCTCGGGCGGCTGTCGTTGCGGCGCGGGAGTCGTGCCTTGCATTGCCTGGCGCGACGCTTCGTATTCGCGGTGATAAAAGAGACGCAAAAATCCTGCCACAAAACCAATAACGGTACACATAATTACCATAAAGGGTTGTGTGTCGAAAAGACGGTCGAGAGCGAGACCAAAAAAAACAAAGAGACCAACGGCACCGGCGTGTTCAAATCCGGCAGTCATTCCGCTGTGCACATGTTCATATTTGCCTGAATTAGGTTGAGAGGACAAGGCCCACCTCTAGGAAAGAAAACGTCAAAGAAAGCAATAACTGCAGGCATATTCCATCGCTTGTGAAGTATTGCACAAGTTCGTAAGGAAAGAGAAACCACCGCAAATTATCTTCAACCTCTGTCAAAGTGTTCCCTCACCGCACCTGCGGCTGCGGGCGAAGGTGCGCGCTCTCTCTCCTCTCCCAACACCGGGGAACGGGCATCTTCGCCACACTCGGACCAGCCGGACATGGGAAGATTCCGATCAGCCCCTGAACTGCGCAAAGTCAAGAAAAAAGCTAGCGGGCGAGCGCGCTGTTTCTTCGGATGAACAGAAGATTCTCCACGCTCATGCCGAAACCTGCGCTCGCTCGCCACAGGGCTTTTTTCCCCACGATTCCAAATATGGGCAAGCCGGGGATTTCCTGGATGAAAAAGAGCGTAGAGCAATAGAGCCAACCCTGCTAACACAAAAGGAACAAGCCGATTACCAACTCCTTGTTCTTCTTCTGGCGCAAAAGTCGGCATGAGAGCAACGCAAGCTAACAAAATGCTCCAAATATAAAGCATTACCACTGTACGACGTTCCCCATGCCCAAGATCGAGCAAACGGTGATGCAAATGACCCCGATCTGCAGTAGCTACTCCCTGCCCATGTAATAAACGGCGAAGAAAACTAAAAAAGACATCTGCTATAGGAATTCCAAGAATCACCAATGGGATAACCAAAGGGGCAAAAAAGAAAAAAGTCTGTCCACTGAACTGATCGTTGACACGCCCCCCAATCAAGATCGTGGCCGAAGCAAGGAGAAGTCCGAGCAGCATCGCACCGGCATCACCCATGAAAATTTTGGCTGGATTAAAATTCCAGCGCAAAAAGCCGAGAGATATCCCTGCTGTTGCAGCACAAATCACAGGTCCCAACGAATCCTTTTCAAGAACTCCAAGATATTGCATTCTAAGAGCGAATATAAAAAGGGCAGTCGCAGCAATACCAGCGATCCCCGCGGCAAGACCATCCAAACCATCAATCAAATTCAAGGCATTACAAAATAAAACAACCCAGAGTGCGGTCACTAATGGCGATACATCCCCCGACAGGATGAGTAACTCCCCAAAAGGGATCCTGAAGTAAGTCATTGTCACACCAAAAAGAAACAACACACTGGCAGACAGCACAAGCCCCGCAATTTTTGCAGGAGGCGAAATATCGCGGAGATCATCAATAGTCATGATAATCACCACAATAAGACCTGACAGTAAAACCCCCATTGCCCCCGTATCTCCCGTAATCAAAGCACGTAACGGGGACAAAAGAAACGCGACAAAAAAGGCGACCACGAGACCCGCGTACATGGCGCTCCCCCCCAAATAGGGAGTGGGAACCGTGTGCGCGCTGCGATGGTTCGGATAGGAAATCGCACCAACCCGTTTTGCCACACGAGCCGCAACAGGCGTGAGTATCCAAGTGACCAGCATGGCCACAAGGAAAACCACAAAATCTGCCAGGACCAAAGAACGCATCAAGAAGAACCAGAAAAAGAGGGTTATACGTGCTGAGGAAGAGACCTGTCTGGCGCATACGGAGGAAATGATGCAGTCAAAGACTGTACTTCTTTGCGCACACTTTCCAAAACATCTTCATCGTCAACTGCATGCACGACCCGCACCAGCAGATCAGCAATATGATCCATCTCTGCCTCCCCCATTCCCACAGTTGTCTGCGCCGCAGACCCCACACGTAGACCACTCGTCACAAAGGGAGATTCCGGATCACGCGGAATCGCATTCTTGTTGAGCGCAATGCCTGCCTTATCGCAGGCCTGTTGCACAGCCTTGCCAGTGACCCCAAAAGGCCGGAGATCAGCAAGCACAAGATGGTTCTCGGTACAACCCCCCACCAAACGGAAACCACGATTTTTCATGCCCGTGGCAAGAGCGCGGGCGTTTTCCAGAATCTTCCCGGCATATGTCGAAAAAGCAGGCTGGGCCGCTTCATGAAAACACACTGCTTTCGCGGCAATGACATGCTCAAAAGGGCCGCCTTGTGCCCCGGGGAACACCGCCTTGTCGACAGCTTTTGCATGCTCCTCACGACAGAGAATGAGCGCCCCACGCGGCCCACGCAGCGTCTTGTGCGTCGTGGAAGTCACGACATCGGCATAGGGAACAGGACTAGGATGCACGCCCCCCGCGATAAGCCCCATAATGTGCGCGGCATCCACCATCAGCAAAGCACCGACATCATCAGCGATCTCCCGGAATGCTGCAAAATCCAACAGAAGAGGATACGCAGTCGCACCCGCCACGATCATTTTCGGGCGTTCCCTCTTTGCGAAATCCCGCACCTGATCATAGTCAATCGCTTCGGTCTCATCGTTGAGACCGTAGGGCACAAAATCGTAGAGCTTGCCCGACATATTCACAGGAGACCCATGAGTGAGATGCCCGCCTTGATCAAGCGACATCCCCATTACTTTGTCGCCAATATCAAGAAAAGCACTATAAGCAGCCATATTCGCAGTCGCACCAGCATGCGGCTGCACATTTGCATGGTCAGCACCAAAAAGAGCTTTCGCACGGGAGATCGCCAGCGCCTCGACCTCATCCGCGACCATATTGCCGCCGTAATAGCGCTTTCCGGGATATCCTTCGGAATACTTATTCGTGAAGACCGACCCGGATGCAGCCAAAATAGCGGGGGAAGTGTAGTTCTCAGACGCAATAAGCTGCAAAGTTGTGCGTTGACGTTCTAACTCGTTCTCCACAATCCCTGCAACAGCGGCATCCGCACAGGCCAACCAGCTTTCCACCATTTTGCACTCCTTCCAATGACACACCCGGCAAGGGTGGCTTTTCGTAGGGGCGATTTTTCACTTCACACGAGACAAGATCATCTCTCACAAAAATACGGGAACCACAGCATCCTGACCCAACCTCACTTCTGCCCGAGAAAAAACATCCTTGGACGAGCCATTTCAGGCCACATATTTCAGCCCACATAAGGTAGGGAACAGGCAAACCACGAGGAAAACACGCCTGCCGCCAATCTCACCCAGAAAAACGATCACGGTTCCGGACAGAACGCAACCGATCGGCAGATCGAGCCATGAAACGCCCGAAACCACTACTGTTGCGCGCTGTCTCTGTCGCTTCTTCATGCAAGTCTGATGGCCCAGGACCCCAAATCTCACGAGCAAAACGGCAAACAAGATCTTCGATCTCATTCGCACACTCCTCAAAACGTTTGACCGACCCTCCAACAGGATCAGGAACATCAAAACAATCAGAGGTCAAAGGCAGAGGAGCACGTTGTTTCGCCAGCTCAGAGAGAACCGTGTGAATAACCCCAAAAGACCGAACATCACCAACCAGTTCCTGAGGAAACGCCTCCAATGCATCCACTATCTCTTTGAGGGCAAAGACACGAGAACGAGCCGCTGGATTCACCAACGCCGACTGTGCCACATGGCGGGACTCCATAGTAAGGACAAGATCAGCAGCATGGAGCAGTTCAAATGTGAGAGAACGCGCGACATGATCGCTTGCATCAATACCACGCCGCGCGAGAGTACGTCGCGCCCCTTCACTAATGCGAGTTTTTCCATCCAGGAAGACCTCTGTTCCGCCTGAAAAAATAGTGAAGTCTGCCCCATCCACGAAACCATACCGCGTAAGCACTTGCCGCAAAATATGCACACACATTGGAGAGCGGCAGATATTACCTGTGCAGAGCACATAAAAAGAAAACACGCCATCATGTTACCCGATACAAGAAACAAGAGAGGCCGGAGAAAGCAGAAAAATCAACGGGAAAAATCCGGAAAAGACAACATGAACAATTTCTCTCCACTCGAGAGAAATTCACAGCCAATGCACACACACCCCGGATGGCTCTTGTGTCATGAAAAACCGAGCACAGCAGGAGAAATATCGCCGACACGCAAGACCTCGACCAGAGTCCCCTCTGCAGTGCAACGCACCACAGTGCTTCCCCTTCCCGTCCCGGACCCTGCCGCACGACCAGGCACTTCCAGAGGTTTCTCGACTTTACCCTGTGTCTTTGGCAGCTCTTTCTCTCCAGCCAACGAGACACTGTCCACGACGCCCACGACAAATGTCAGAGAATCCTGGAAAAGGGCCGCGATCTCCTCGGGCGAATCAGGTGGTTCCTCACCGTGTAGATTCGCGCTCGAACTCGCCAGTGGACCGACACGGCGCGCCACCGCACGCGGCACCGGATGATCCGGCACCCGGACTCCCACAGTTCCCGTCTCCGCACCGAGATCAGCGGTAAAACCTGCCCGGCGCGCGCATACCAGCGTGAGCGGACCAGGCCAAAAACGGTGGGCAAGCTCCGCCGCCTCACCTTGCAACACTGCAATCTCCGCTGCTTGCGCAAAATCAGCACATAAAACAGGCAAAACCACATCACGGCCACGGTTTTTTGCGGCAAAAATACGGTTCGCCACCCCAGCCTGCGCAAGAGCTCCAACCACGCCATACAAAGTGTCCGTCGGTAAGGCACACAACTCACCACGACACAAGGCAGCCACCACACGGGAAATGCCCGCGTGATCGGGTTTGAGCACCAGCGCCCTTTGGCTGCTGTGCCTATCTTTCTCCCAGCTTGCGTCTTGTCTGCCTTTCACGCAGCGCTCCGCTCTTTTCCCCCGGACCTTCTTCTCATGTCTTTTTTCCCTGCTCTTGGCTATCTGCAAGATCTTTACTCAGCGCGCGAAAGAACCACCCTCCTCTCAATGCTGCTCTCACAGACTTGAGGACCGCCCTCCCAAGTACTCTCTTTGCAACTGCTTCTTTCCTCGCACGCAAAAAAGTTTCCGGTATTCCCTACTTCTCTCGAAACTCCCGCTCAGGGGGAAAGTTCTCTGGGACGAAGGCCGGATACAGCTCGGTCGTGTCCGGCAAGATCCTGGTATGTTGCAATCTCGACATACCCATTCTCTGCAAAAAGTTTCCGCACTGCTTCTGCCTGGCCAAATCCGATTTCAAGGAGAAGACCGCCCCCGGGCACAAGTCGCTCGAAACCACGCTCGATCAACAGGCGCAGACAGCCAAGCCCATTTTCCTGGGCGACAAGCGCAGATCGAGGATCGTGCAAACGCACTTCTGGGGCAAGCGTCTCCCATTCCTCCTCACTCACGTAAGGCGGATTCCCGACAATAAGCTGAAAGTCCCCTGGAGCCCCTAAAAACCAAGTGTCGTACAAAATAATACTCGGGGCAAGCCGCTCCACATTGCGCGAGGCCCAGACAAGGGCCGGCAGAGAACGTTCTGTCGCACAGACCTCTACAGTGGGAAAAGCACGCGCCAAGGCAATGGCAAGGACCCCACTTCCGGTCCCGCAGTCCAAAAAGCGCACGGGGAAAACATCCCCGCCAGACACCTCACCGGGCACTTCAGGATGAGAAGGCGAACTCTTGGCCTCAGCAGAGCAGGTGTCCTGATCGGACTGGGCAGCAAGCACACGCCGCGCAAGAGCAATCGCTGCTTCTGCCGTGGTTTCCGTATCGAAACGGGGGATGAGAACTCCCGGTCCACACTCCACAGAGAAGTCGAGAAAACCTGTTTCCTCTTCAATCCACTGTAGTGGTTCGCGTGCCGCACGCCGGGCAACAACCTTCGCCAGCAAGTCCAGCTCGGCTTCTCTCACAGGTTCTTTCAGGACGACAAGTAAGAGAGAAAGCGGATACCCTGTGGCAAATGACACAAGCCGGCGAGCATCCATCTCCGGCGAAGGCACATCTGCTTCAATCAACACTTCTTCCACAAGAGCAATTGCATCACGAATAGTCGCTTCCGGAGACAGCTTTTTCACCTTCGTCTCCCTTCCAGACCTGAGCCTGACGCTGTCATTTCTCGCGTACTTTGCTTCATGGACTTTGCAATAGGACCCGCAGAACCATGAAACGGCTTCGTCAATACGGTCCGTCACACACGGCTGACTCTTCCTCCAGGCGCACGTTTTCCGGCATTGTCTCTGGCATTGTCATCGGTAACGCCTGCGTCAGCGAGACGGCGGGTCTCTTCCTCGGCAGCAAGGGCGTCAACAAAAAGCGCGAGACCTCCGTCAAGTATTCCCTGGAGGTCATGTGCGGTCACCCCGACTCGATGATCCGTCACCCGGTTCTGAGGATAATTATATGTCCTAATCTTTCCGGACCGCTCTCCACTCCCTACCTGGGCACGACGGTCAGCAGCGATCTCCGCGTGACGCTCATCCTCTTCTTTTTGCAACAAAAGCGCCCGTAAGTGACGCAATGCACGCTCTCGATTTTGGAGTTGGCTCTTCTGATCCTGGCATTGCACAACAATCCCCGTCGGCACATGGGTCACACGCACTGCCGAGTCAGTCGTATTCACAGACTGCCCACCGGGACCAGAGGAACGGTAACGATCGATTTTTAGGTCGTTCTCATCAATGCGGACTTCCACAATGTCAGGCTCGGGCAAAACCGCAACGGTCACCGTAGAAGTATGAATACGACCAGACGTTTCTGTCTCCGGCACACGCTGCACACGATGTGTTCCCCCCTCATATTTCAGACGAGACCACACAATCTTCCCTCGCACTCCAAGAGTAACTTCTTTGAAGCCTCCAATCCCTGTGGGAGAAGAAGACAATACTTCGGCCTCCCACCCTTGCCGTTCGGCGTAACGGGCATACATACGCGCAAGGTCGGCAACAAAAAGTCCCGACTCGTCTCCGCCGGCAGCGGCACGTATCTCGAGGATCACATTCCGCCCTGCATTAGGGTCTTTCGGCACGAGCAAACGCCGCAATTCATTCGCAAGATCGGCAACACCGGCAGAAGCGATCTCCTTTTGCTCTTCATAAAAGGCGCGTTCTTCTACGTCATCACACGCAGCAGCAAGTTCTTCCGCCTCCACGATGGTCTGTAGGAGCGTCTCATACTCATCAAAGGCTCGCACGATCGGGGAGAGCTCGGCATGACGGCGTGCCAAATCAGCAAGCTGTTGTGGCTGTCCGACAAGATCTGCATCGCTCAATTGCTCTTCGAGCAGGCGTACTTGGCGACGCAGCTCGTGAAGCTTTTCGAGCATATCCCCTCTTTTCACCCTCTCTCGTGCTTACTTCGCCCTTGCCTACTCCCATCTACAGCACACGACAGCACGCGAAGGTATTCTCTTACGAGAAAAAATACGCAAACACCAGCATGCAAAACAACTCTGATGAGTGCGCAGAATTCTCCGCAACTTCGCGTACCAAAAAAACTAGATACCGGCGGGAGTCTTCGCTATCTCCTCAAGAAATTCTTCGTTTGAAACCGTCGAACGAATCTTGTCAATAAGCAGCTCAAGTCCGGCACCACCGTCAAGAGCAGACAAAACCCGTCTGAGCTTCCATACCCGCTCCAGCATGCTACGGTCCAGCAACATCTGCTCTTGACGAGTCGAAGAACCGAGAATATCGATAGATGGATAGACACGCTTTTCCGCCATGCGACGGTCAAGGCGCAACTCCATATTTCCTGTGCCCTTGAACTCCTCGAAGATCACTTCGTCCATCCTGCTACCCGTGTCAACAAGCGCAGTCGCAATAATCGTGAGCGAGCCACCTTCTTCAAGGTTGCGCGCTGCTCCGAAAAACTTCTTTGGCGGGTACAGGGCTGCGGAATCCACACCACCGGAGAGAATACGGCCCGAAGGTGGAACAGCAAGGTTGTAGGCCCGCGCAAGGCGCGTGATCCCGTCCAAAACAATCAGCACATCGAGCCCATACTCCACCATACGCTTCGCGTGTTCCAGAGTAAGCTCGGCTACTTGAGTGTGTTCTTCAGCAGGCCGATCAAAGGTGGAGGCAATCGTGACTCCCTTGATCGAACGCTGCATGTCGGTCACTTCTTCGGGTCGTTCCCCGACAAGAAGCACGATCACATGCACTTCTGGATTATTGTGCTCGACCGACTTGGCAATCGACTTCATGATGCTGGTCTTGCCCGCTTTTGGCGGAGACACAACCAAGCCTCGTTGCCCTTTCCCAATGGGAGCAATAATGTCGATAATCCGTTGGGCCACACAAGACTTATCCCCGACGATCTCAAGCTGCAGCTTCTCATCAGGAAAAAGCGGCGTAAGATCCTCAAAACGAGGACGGTCCATGGCATCTTCGGGCTGCCGGTCGTTCACTTCGAGGATACGGAGCAATGCAGGGAACTTCTCATCACTCTTGGGGGGACGAATCGTCCCTGTCACCTGATCTCCCCGGCGCAAGTGAAAGCGCCGGATCTGACTGAGCGACACGTACACATCTTCCTTGCCTGGCAGGCAACCACTGGTCCGAATGAACCCATACCCATCAGGGAGAATGTCGAGCATTCCCTTACGCTCGATCGCTTCACCCGTCTCCGCGTCTCGCATTGGCGCGGATTGCTTCTGACGGTTGATAGCTCGGCCGTCGTTACGGCCATCGTTACGATCGTCGTGACGACCTTCGTTTCCTTGCTTGTGCGCTTGGTTACCACCACGCGGCTGTCGCTGCTGGCGCCCTCTTCGTTGACGGGGATTGGGTGATGACGGCTTTCGCGTTCTCTTTTCACTCCCCCCACTCGAACCGTCTTGACGCGTCACTTTTCGGACGGCACGCTGTTCCACTCGTTTCTCAAACCCTTCACTGTTCCTTTCAGCCTTGTCCTCATTGGGAGCTGACGTGCCTTGCTCAGAAACGTCATCCCTCGGCGCAGACTGCTTCTTCTCCGGTTCCGTCACAACTTCAGCCCGGTCTTCTGCCGGAGCAGATCGACGCTCGCTCGCAAGCGGCGTTGCGCCAGACACAGGCTCATCCTCGGTCTTCCCTGTTTTCTTTGATTTCCTGCTCCTCTTCAAGGAGTCCGATGCCACCAGTCCATCCAATACCTCACCGGCACTATTCTGTGAGGTTCCATTGGCAGTAGAAAGGTCTTGCAGCTGGGGTGGACCAGCCATAATGGCGTCGATCATTTGCGCTTTCCGCATCGACGACACAACCCGCACACCAATAGAACGCGCCATTTTCTCCAGATCTGCCTTACTTTTGGCCTCAAGCCCGGTTCGGTCGGTAGTGGCGTCCATGCGGTCGATTCCCCATTCCCCAGAGTGGGACAGCGCTACAAGTCCGTTGATATAAAATCCGAGTTTGGCTTAGGGGTAGAAAAACCCCTATCAAATACGTGCTTTAACGCTTCCGTGAAAGTCACTCAATCAGCCTCTCTCGCAGCCAGGTCCGAAAACACAAAACAAGCGCCCCGCAAGGACCCTTGAGAGGACAAGAACCAGCCACATGGCCTCCACCGACCTGACACCCTTACATTTGGAACGGAAAACCGCACTTCCTCACGCATCCCTTTGTAATGAAAACAGACGAAAAGAGGTGCGAAAAAAACGGAGACCGATCTGAGAAACAAGTCCAGAGCCGAGAGCAACGAGCATATCACGCGCTGTCCACTTCACTTTACCATAAATGCTCTCACTGACCAGCACTCCTCCCGAACAAGGCTGGCAAGAGTCCTGTTCTCGCCGGAAAACCCTTGCATTAAAAAAGCTTTTCCCGGGAACTTCACTGGGGCAAAACCCCATAAGACGTCTCCTCTTGGAAAGACTTCCACCAGTCTCGCCGCTCTTGATAGAAAGCCACAGTGCAGGCAAGACCTGCATCAAAAGAGATCACTGGCACCCACCCGAGACGGGAAACCTTCTCGAAGAGAACCGAGTAACGCCAGTCATGGCCAGGACGGTCGGGAACATGTTTTATGAGACCTGGATCAGCCCCACAGAGAGCCACAATAGTACGTGCTACCTCCGTGTTCGCCATTTCATTCGCGGCAGCAATATTGTAAATCTCTCCGGGTATCCCCGCATGGAGCACAACATCCAACGCCCGGCAATTATCTTCAACAAACAGCCAGTCCCGAACATTCCCGCCATCCCCATAAAGAGGGACTTCTTTCCCGGCAAGAAAGCGGGTAATAAACAGGGGAATCAATTTTTCGGGAAATTGATAAGGGCCATAATTGTTCGTAGAGCGCGTAATCAACACTGGCAATTTGTGAGTGACAAAATAGGATCGCGCCAAAAGATCACCACTGGCTTTGCTGGCAGCGTACGGACTATTCGGTGCAAGAGCATCACTTTCCGAAGCGCTCCCTTCTTCTCTCGACCCATAAACCTCATCTGTTGAAACCTGCAAAAACCGCGCTATCCCCGCGTCTCTCGCTGCATCCAACAGGACCTGTACTCCTACTACATTTGTTCGAACGAAAACTGAAGAATCGATAATCGAGCGATCAACATGGGACTCGGCAGCAAAATTTACGACAAGATCACAACCTGACATTGCCTCCTGTACAGCAACGGGGTCTGCAATATCCCCTTTCATGAATTCATAGCGCCGATCCGACGCCACATCACTCAGGCTCTGCGTGTTACCAGCATACGTGAGGAGGTCAAAATTGCGAACAAGATAATCAGGGTGCGTTGCCAGCAAGTAACGGATGAAATTCGACCCGATGAATCCAGCGCCGCCAGTTACCAGCACACGCATGAGTTTCTCCTTCTCTCATCTTTTTTTGCTCTCCCCCACACGCTCGCCCCTTGCTCCCCTGTTCTCTTTCTTTCCCCATCCAACAAAAAACAAAGAGCGGTCTTCCCCGGACACCGTCAGGCCCACCCACAGGCGAACTGCGCATCGGACTCTTACACGGCCTGACCAACAAACAAGTTGTCTTTCTGTCCCAGGCCCCAATCTCGTTTCCTGTCTTCGTCTCGCGCCTGTGCCCACAGAGCGAACCCACGCCAAAGAAACCACGCCAAAGAAACTGTGCCGGCAAAACCGCGCCGGCACACCTCCCGTTGGTATCCCGCACCTTGTGGTCCCCGTCTTTTCAGCTTGCACCCGCAAACCAGATAAAACGCTCGCAGCCTCCTCGCAACCTCAAGGTAAAAAAAGAGGTCAGCTTCCACACACATGCGCCTCTGAATGGTCCCCTAACAAAAAACGCATCGCACGAGGCTGGTCAACAGAACGCCCGACCATTGCCCCCCTCCCGATCAAGCTGTCTTCAATTCTGCGTACACCCTGCACAGCAGACCCTTTCAGCAAGATGGAATGCTCTAGTTCGGCATCTTCAACCCGGCAGTCCGGCCCCACTGCCGAATACGGACCAATATAGGAATTCGCCACCAAAGCACCCTTGCCCACAATTGCGGGTCCACGCACCACGCTATCGCGCACTTGTGCTCCAGACTCGACAACTACCCGGCCGACAATTTTTGAAGAGACGTCAACGAAACCGTCGACACGAGACTCAATCATGTCGAGCACTATGCGATTCGCCTCAAGTAAATCGTCTTTCTTCCCAGTATCAATCCACGGCCCCGTCACGGTAGAAGCCCGCACGCTTTTTCCCTTGTCCACAAGCCACTGGATCGCGTCGGTAATCTCGAGTTCCCCTCGATCCGAAGGCTCAATAGCCCGCACTGCCTCATGCACACAAGCATCAAAAAAATACACACCGACAAGAGCCAGATTGCTCAAGGGAACAGTTGGTTTCTCTACAAGACGCCGCACCATCCCCTGTGAATCAAGCTCGACAACCCCAAACTGGCAGGGGTTACTGACTTTCGACAGGAGAATCTGGGCATTCGGTTGATCCTGTTGAAAACTCCGCACGAAATCTTGCACACCCCCCACCAAAAAATTATCTCCGAGATACATGACGAAAGGCTCAGAACCCAGAAAATCCTGCGCTATCAACACGCAATGCGCAAGACCAAGTGGGGCCTCCTGTCGGAGGAAAGTCACGGAAATTCCCCAACGCGATCCATCGCCAACTGCGGCCTCAACCTCACGCCAGGTGTCCCCGACAACAATGCCAATCTCACATACTCCGGCCTCCACCAATGTCTCAATCCCATAAAACAGGATTGGCTTGTTCGCAAGAGGAACAAGCTGTTTCGCCGAGGTATATGTGATAGGCCGGAGACGCGTTCCAGCTCCACCTGCAAGCACTAACGCTTTCATCTGCACCCCAATAGCGACACTTGTAAGCGCAGCAGCGGACACACGATAAAATTCGCGAACGGCGCATAGAACAACCCCGAACACGATCCTTACGCGGCACTCAACAAGGCATCCAGATACCAAAAACCGCACTCAAATTTGGCGCTTCCCCAATGCGAAGCCTAGCGCAAGCACAATCGTGATCTGACCGTCTGCGCAACACCCAAACAAAACACCTTTCCTGCTGTCCTGCCCCCCCCGTGGATTTTCCCGGAGGCAAAATTCCTCAGCCTTTTTGGCATCTCTGTCTTTCGGAAACAAAACCAAAATTTTCCCAACGACAACCTCCGGCAAAATCCACGGGGGAAAAAAGCTAAAGTTGCAAGATGTCGCTCACTGTTGCGCTCGACGCCACGCCCCTGATCGGCAATCGCACAGGCGTAGGTTGGTACGTTCACGGACTCATCAATGCTCTTGCGTCTCTTGCCTCTGCAGAGGCAAGATCCGACACGATTGAACTGCGACCCTACGCGGTGAGCTGGCGTGGGCAAGGGGAACTCAAAAAAGAACTCCCCGAGGGAGCAATCCCCACACACCACCCGATGGCAGCACGCCCCTTGCATTTCCTTTGGCGACACACGCAAGGCCCCGTGATCGAACACTGGACAGGACAAGTCGACCTCATCCACGGCACGAACTTCGTCGTCCCCCCAGCCCGACAAGCCGCCCGCATTGTCACAGTGCATGACCTTACTTCCTGGCGCTTCCCAGAAATGTGCACGAAAGCCGTTCTGCTCTACCCAGTGCTTGTCCGGCGCGCGGTAGAAAAAGGGGCTTGGGTCCACACAAATTCTCGCTTTGTCGCCGGTGAAATACAGGCTGAGCTCAACATTTCCCCAGAACGCATCATCGTCGCCCCCCCGGGCATCCCCGATCTCCCTCTTCCCAAGGAAGACACGCAAGCGCGTGAGAAAGCCGCAGCGCATGGCATTTCCCTCGCCGGATCAGACACTTACATTTTGGCGTTGGGAACAATCGAGCCACGCAAAGACCTCCCCACTTTGGTAAAAGCATTTGACCGGCTCGCAAGCGTGCACAAAAAAGTCCGCCTCGTGATAGCTGGAGCACCTGGCTGGGGTATTGAAACCTTTGACCAGGCCATTGCACACGCCGCACACTCTGCCCGGATCGTGCGACTCGGATATGTCACCGCAACAGACAGAACTGCGCTGCTCGCCGGGGCAGCGGTTTTTGCCTACCCATCTGTCTACGAAGGCTTCGGTTTCCCCCCCTTGGAAGCCATGCAAATGGGCACACCCGTCGTCACAACAAAAGCGGGAGCACTCCCAGAAGTGATCGGCGATGCCGCCCTCTTCGTCTCCGTCGGCAAACCAGACGAACTCGCCGATGCCCTACGCACCGTCATTGAAACACCAACCGTGCAATACCGGCTCACTACCGCAGGAAGCGAACGCGTCAAACAATACAACTGGCCAAAATGCGCCCAACACACACTCCAGATGTACCGCAAAATCACCACATAACACATTCTTCCCAAAACAACACCCGAGTCCGCTGCAAAGCAGCCACACATGATATTTTCCTCGCCGGATCAGGCACCTACATTTTGGCGTTGGGAACAATCGAGCCACGCAAAGACCTCCCTCTACCTCCATGTCGCGTCCACGCTGTGTCCACCCCACCGGGTCTGCGTTTCCCACTCGGTAGCTTCTTTCCGTAAACCCAGACATTTCCCATGTCACGCTGTTCCGAAAGAAACCACCCATTCGCCACGCCTCGTTCGCTCTACACTTGTGGTTCGCATCGGGTTTCGCGCGGTGGCCTCCCGCCCAGATGTAGCTCTTTTCCTTCCGTCCCCCCCCATGCCATCCGGCATAAGAGCAAGGCCGAAGGGGTTTTTTCGCGCCGCACAAGACTGGTGCCACCACCTTTGACGAAAGCAGCACGCGAAAGAAAAACACCGGATAGAACAGGGTTTCTACACCCTTTCACCCCGGAAAAAACTATTGTCGGCGAACCCTCCGGAAGGTGTTTCCCTTGCGCAAAACCCTCCCGATAACCTCTCGTTCACATTGGCGTCACGAGCCATCTTTGATCGACAATTCTCTGGACATGACCGATCCCACAACAACAGTCACCGTCAGAACAATAAAGACAAGAACGAAAACTCTTGCTCGCCTTCGCGCACTCCTGCGCTATCGCGAACTCCTGCTCGGCATGACACGACGCGAACTCCGGGTCAAATACAAAGGAAGCATGCTGGGTTTTCTCTGGTCACTTTTAAACCCCTTGATGTATCTGGCAGTTTTCTCTTTCCTCGGCATCGTATTTCGTATGGATCTCCCCTACTACGGGCTTTACCTTCTCAGCGGTATGGTCGCCTGGAACTTTTTTCAGGGATCTCTCATGGGTGCAGTGGGATCTATCGTGGCAAACGCCAATCTCGTCAACAAAGTCTACTTTCCTCGGGAAATCCTGCCTCTCTCTCAGGTTGGAGCCAATCTTGTACACTTTTTTTTGCAGCTCTTCATCCTCCTGGTATTCATGGCAATTATGCAGTATCCCCCCGCATGGGAATACGCACTTCTTCTCATACCCGCTACTCTTATTCTTGTCACCCTGACTGCGGCTTTCGCGCTGACAATCTCCGCAGCAAACGTCTACCTGCGCGACACACAGCACCTCGTCGAAGTCACGCTTCTTGCCTGGTTTTGGGGTACCCCAGTTGTGTATTCATGGGCCTATTTGCAAAAGAGCATGCAAGAACTGAACTTGCCAACAGGACTTCCCTTGATGAACCCTGTCACCGACATTGTTTTAGTGTTCCAACGGGCGTTGTACCGGCAAATAGCACCCGTCGGCCCAATCTCTGGAAAAGCCGAACAACACCTCCCCGCAGAGGGAATGGAATGGTTTATTCGGAATCTGGCAATAGTCGGAGGAGGAGCAGTACTTCTTCTTGTCACAGCCTTCTGGTTGTTCGGACGGCTTGAAGCAAACTTCACCGAGGAACTCTGACCGCATGACAGTCGCAATTCGCGTTGATCAGGTCTCAAAACGTTTTCGTATCAGACATCATGAGAAAACACTAAAAGAACGTTTTGCTGGGCTGTTGGGGAAAAATAAAAAAACATCCAACGACTTTTGGGCGCTGCAAGATATCTCCCTGGAAATCAAGAAAGGCGAGACATTCGGCCTGCTCGGTGCCAACGGGTCAGGAAAATCCACTTTACTCAAGTGTATTGCCGGTATTCTCCCACCGAACAGTGGCACTATCACTTCTGTTGGGCGCCTTGCTGCCTTACTCGAACTCGGTGCCGGCTTTCATCCAGACCTCACTGGACGGGAAAACATCTATCTCAACGCGTCTATTCTCGGAATCCCTAAAACAGAAATCGAACGGCGTTTCGATGCGATCGTGGCTTTTTCCGAACTCGAACAGTTCATTGACAATCAGGTGAAACACTACTCATCAGGGATGTACATGCGTCTTGGCTTTTCTGTGGCTATCAATGTCATTCCAGACATTTTACTTATAGATGAAGTACTCGCTGTAGGCGATGAAGCCTTTCAACAAAAATGCCTTGACCGTATCCAACAATTTCAGCAAGACGGACGCACAATTATCTTTGTCACCCATTCAACCGACCTCGTACGTCAAATTTGCAACCGCGCGACTGTCCTGCACCATGGGCGTCAAATACTCACAGGCTCTCCGGACAAAGCCATTGCGACATATCGAGAGCTCGTCCACGCCACACCCGACACCGAACACACAGCTCCTCCGTCTACCTACAAGAAAAAGAACAAGCCGCAAAAGAACAGCGCGAACAGCGCAGAGAACAGCGGACAAGAGCAAGAAGGTTCCGAGCAGGAGAGAAAACCTGCAAGAATCGTCAATCTCTCCATCGCACACACCCCACACAAGTCTCAAAACAATATTCGGAATAACGCGCAGGGAAACACGGAGAAGAGCATCCAGGACACACAGGCAAACACCCAGGACAAATTCTTTGTGTCCGGGCAATTTATGTCAGTCGCTGTTTCTCTTCAGAATACGCAAGAAGCGCACAACCTCATCGTGGCAATCAATATCAAAAATCAGAATAATCAGCTGCTGTTTGCAACAGACACAGAAACCCTGGGCGCGCGCCCTCTCGCGACACAACCTCTCCATCAGGTTATTTTCGAGTTCGAGAGTATGCCCTTTGTTGGCGGAGAGTACACAGTGACCGCAACGCTCCGGGGAAAAAATAAAAACTCGTTTTTCCAAGAAAAAGAACACAAGGAAAGATTTCGCGTCAACAATCCCGATATGAGCGCAGGACTAGTACATCTCGACACAAAGGCTGTTCTTGTTCAATCCTGTCCCGTTTTTCAGACAGACTGAAAAAGAACACCGGCCTGACTCTGCTCATTATGCTGCTCCTCACTCTCTCGGAACCATCGCTGTCTTTCGACAGACAGTTTTCGGCAGACAGCGTGGCGCAGCAGACGACATCAGTTCCATGACAAACAGGCCATGTGACACCTATGCGACAGGGCCTGCGACAGGCCGGCCCATTCGCAGACACAGGATCTCGAAGATGAACAAAGAAAAAAACGACGTCGACCGGATCGACTCTCATCGAATCATGGAAGAAATCCACCGCGAAGTCCAACGCCGGCGCGCGGACGGAAGAATTCCCCCCGACCTTGAACACGAGATCACAAAGGCATTCCGGGAAGCCTCTCCCCCAGGTACGGCAAGCGGCGACATTCCCTCCTCAATCGAGCAACTCGCAGAAGCTTCTCACTTCGATCTCACTGTTCCCACTGCTTCCAATCTGCCTGGGGGAAGCTATGTAAAGCGTATGGAAAGCAAGGTCTTACGCTGGTATATGCAACACATCAACGCACAATTCAGCGAGTTTGGGAGCATCCTCACACAGATCCTGCGTGCGCTTGACAACTCGATTGAGAAGTTTGGACCCCTCTCACCAGCAAAAATTCTCACCACCATATCCCCGCCCATGCCCGCTCCTTCTCCCTTTCCTTTCAGCGACCATCTCATCAAAGCAGCACAAACAGCACCTGGTCGTATCCTGCACGCCGAGTGTGGAACCGGCACACTGGTACGCCTCCTTGCAGATGCAGGCGCGGACATTTACGGTGTCGATCCCTCCGAGACTGCAACACTCGAAGGCGCCACGGCAAGGATTGACACACGATCTGATACTGCGCTCGCGCATCTCGACAAACTCGCGGACAACACGTTGGGCGGCGTGATATTAAGCGGAAGTATCGATAGCTTTTCCCTTCCAGAAAAACAAGTACTTCTCGAAATGGCAACAGAAAAGACACGGGACAAGGGGTTCGTCGGAATTCTTGGCAATGATCCTCGCGTGTGGGAACGCTCTGCAGATCCTCTCGTGCTCGATCTCGCTGCGGGAAAGCCCTTGCGCGCGACCACCTGGGGTTTGTTGTTTGCACAGCTTCGCCTCACCACAGAAATCCACGAAAGCGAGATCGATAACCCGTTTGCCAATCTCGGCGACGACGTCCCGCTCTCGCTGCGCGACACGCTGCAAAGATTTGGCGAACAAATGTCTGGTCCTCGTAGCCACCTGGTCTTAGGCACGAAATAACACCGTGGTAGCAATTCATCAGTTTGTCCCATCTCTGGTGCCGCATGACGCCATTAGCTCCCACGCACGGCGGGCGCAAAATCTCTTTCGTTCCAAAGGCCTGGAATCCGAAATTTATACTGCGAGCGCACACGGACTCCCTACAAAACTCGCCCGCAACTATAAAAATTTTCCTCCCCGTGGCACTTCCGATGCAGTCCTTCTCTATCACCTCTCCATAGGAAGCGAAATGGGATCGTGGATACAAACACGGTCAGAGCGAAAAATTGTGAACTATCACAACATCACGCCTGCCTCTTTTTTTGCGACATGGGAGCCGCGCGTCACGGAGGAACTGCGCTCGGGAAGGAAACAGCTGCACGCATTGGCCAATATCACAAAATTGGCAATCACACCTTCTCATTTCAACAAAAACGAACTCGAAGGTGCAGGTTACGACCGGGTGCGCATCGCTCCGATCCTTTTCGATCCTGTCGTGTTCGACAGGGGCCCTGATCGTTCTCTCCTCAATGTTCTTTTCGAAAAGAAAAAACGCGGCGGAAAAGATATCCTGTTTGTCGGACGGATCTCCCCAAACAAATGCCAGCACGACATCATCGCGGCATTTACTGCCTATCGTCGACTGCACGACCCTCATGCCCGTCTCCGGCTCGTGGGAGGGTCTTCCTCGCCAGTGTACGAAAAATCTCTTCGTACACTCATGCAGCGATTAAAAATCGCCGATGCTGCAGTTATCACAGGAAACGTATCCCAAACAGCCTTAACGGCTTATTACAAGGCCGCTGACATTTTTTTATGCCTTTCAGAGCATGAAGGGTTCTGTGTCCCGCTCTTGGAAGCAATGTCGCATAAGATACCTATTATCGCCTGGAATTCCTCAGCTGTCACGGAAACCGTCGACAACGCGGGGCTGCTCCTTCCAACGAAACAACACGTCATCGTGGCAAGCGCACTCGACCGAGTCGCCCAAGACAAAGACCTAAACCAAAAACTCATCTCCGCAGGTTCTGCCCGTTTACAGGATTTCTCTCCTGAAAAGAACGAGAAAGCCTTCTGGCAAGCCTGCGCGTGCATTCTCGAGGAAAAAGAATGAGCGCAATCCATCAATTTGTTCCCGTGCTTGAACCGAGCGCAGTCGGAACTCACACCTTGCGTCTCCAAGCTCTCCTGCGCGCGCATGGCATCCCTTCAGAGATTTTTGCCTCAGTGCTGCACCCCAAAATGCGGAACAATGGGCACCGATATCAGGAGTATGGGAGGAACATCCCGGCTTCCCCAGATGATACATTAATATACCAACTGGCGACAGGGTCAGAGCTCGTCGATTTCCTGCTCGGCCGCCCCGAAAGACTGGTAGTGAACTACCACAACATCACCCCCTCTTCTTTTTTTGCTCTCTGGGAACCCCACTTCGCAAGTGGTTTGAATTTAGGACGCAAACAAATGAGAGAGCTGGGGAAGCGCGCCGTCCTCGGGATCACACCTTCTGCGTTCAACGAGGATGAACTGCACGGCGCAGGCTATGCACAAACCGAGGTCATCCCCTTTCTCTTTGACAGCAAAGAATTTTCCGTCAATGTCGATACCGACCTTCTCGCCCAGCTCCAACAGGAAAAAACAAACGGCGGAACAGATATCCTGTTTGTCGGGCGGATCTCCCCAAACAAATGCCAGCACGACATCATCGCGGCATTTGCCGCCTATCGCCGTTTGTATGACCCAAACGCCCGCTTGCGCTTGATTGGATCGTCAAGCTCCTCTCGCTACCACGAAGCACTGCAAAAATTCACGACTTCCCTCAAAATCGAGCACGCAATTACTTTCGCGGGATCAGTACCCCAGAGCGCCTTGGTCGCCTACTATGAAACAGCTGATGTCTTTCTCTGCTTGTCAGAGCACGAAGGGTTCTGCGTACCTCTGCTCGAGGCAATGCACCACCAACTTCCCATCGTTGCCTATCGCTCTTCTGCTATTCCCGAGACTCTGTCAGAGGCGGGGCTGCTCTTGTCCTCAAAGACACCAGTTCTCGTCGCCGCAACTCTGGACCGCGTACAAAAAGATCCGAGTTTGCGCGACGCGATGGACACAGCAGGCCTACAGCGCCTACGCAATTTTCACCTCCCCGACATCCACGCGCAGATGCTGTCCGCTCTAGAACGCGCGCGAACTGGAAACACATAGTGAAACTCGCATATGTAACTCCCCGGTATGGAGAAAACATTATTGGAGGAGCAGAACACGCCGTTCGGATGCTCTCCGAACGTCTTGTAGCGCATACCGACATCGAGGTTGAAGTCTTCACCACCTGCGCCGACGACATCATCACCTGGAAAAATACTTCTCCCCCAGGAAGTCACACACTGCATGGCGTGCGCGTGCACCGTTTTGCTTCTCTCTCGGGACGGGCAAAGACCTTCCCCGCGTTCTCCGAGACCCTGCTCTCAAAACCAACTCGAATCCAGACAAAAGAAGCCCTCGCCTGGATAGAGCTCCAAGGACCTGTCACGCCCGACCTCGTGCAGGCCGTGGAAGCCTGTGACGCCGACCTTGTGGCTTTCTATCCCTACCTCTATTACCCAACAGTACATGGCATCCCGCATGTCGCAGAACGTGCCATCATGCATCCTGCTGCGCACGATGAGCCTCCGCTACGGCTCAGCATTTTCCAAAAGGTTTTCACTGCGGTCCAAGCCCTGGTTTTCCAGACAGAAAACGAACGCCGTCTGGTCGAACAGATCTTTCGTGTGGCGCACAAGCCCCAGCTGCAGTTGGGGCTCGGGGTAGAACAGATAACCGGAGATGAACAGGCATTTCGCTTCCAAACAGGCATTGGGAACCGCCCTTACCTGCTCTGCCTCGGTCGGGTCGACAACACAAAGGGAGTAAAAATTCTCAGTAATTGTTGGAAAGCCTTCAAGCAATTACATCCCGAAAACCCACATGTTCTGATATTTGCGGGCCCCATAGTGCACCCGCTGCCTTCTCTCCCCGATGTGATAGTGACTGGGCCCATTGGCACACACGCAAAATGGGGCGCGCTGCAGGGCGCCGATGTCCTGATCTCCCCCTCCCCTTTCGAGGCCTTCTCACTTGTGCTTCTGGAAGCCTGGAGCACCGGAACACCCGTCCTCGTGAACGGACATTGCGGCCCAACACGCGAACACGCCATCCGTTCGCACGCTGGACTTTGGTTTGAGGACTATCGTACCTTCGCAGCGGCGCTCAATCTGCTCTTGTGCCATCCGGGTTTACGCTGCGCGCTCGGGCAAAACGGAGAAAAATATGTGCAATGTTTTTTTCAATGGGACACCATCATCGCCCAATATGAAAAATTTTTACTCGAGATGGCAGAACGCGTAAAAAGCCGATCTCCAACTATTTCGTCGCGTGTGTTTTCCTCCACACACGCGAGCAAATAACTCCTCTCCCGTGCACACCAGTCGCAGTCCCGACAACACGCTCTGCAACACACAATGATACGCACAAGAAAAAACACGCGCGGAAGTAAACCTCAGAAGAAAGAAGAATGCAGCAGGCCATTTTTCCCCAGCAGCGCATCAACTGCAGCGAGATCATCGGCAACAGGACCATGTTTCCCGATTTCCCATTGTGCTTCCACCCTTGCAATCTCCTCTTCCTCTTGGATCACAGGAAGAAAAAAAGGAAGGTCGGCCGGGTGAAAAACATAGAAATTCCATAATTTTGACTTCCCCACACGTGCGACTGCAGGGCACATCTGTTTTTCCATCGCCCCAGCGCGTATAAATCCTGCTTTTTCAAATTGCTGTGTCCACCAAGAAAAAGAGGCGATACAAAGATGGCCTTCAATTGGTCGACCACGAGCATCTTTTTGCAAATCTGCATATGGAATAGGGCCAGTGTAGGAGGGGCCTAACATTCGGTAATAAGCAAGGCGACTCTCAAGCACCTTGCCATCAAACCAGCCACTTGGGCCGTGTTTATTCATACCAAAAGACGGAATAGTGCAGATAACATAACCAGAACTCACACGGCACAATTCTTGTAAAGCAGCAGGAATCACTTCCGGTGGAAGATGCTCTAGACATTCAAAAATTGTAATAAGCGGGAACTCTTTCTCCTGGTAAGGCAAACCCGCAGAAAGATCAGCTTGTTGTATGCGATCACGAATATTTTCCGGAGAATGAGCAACCGCGTATTCGCTGATATCGCAGCCATACGCGTCCACTCCAAGGTCTCGCAGCGCTTCCACAACAAACCCAAGGGCACACCCTATATCCAGGCTTTTCACAGGAGAAAAGAAACGCCAAACGAGATAGGCTGAAAGGTCGGCGTTGCTGGACACCCGGTCGTAGGAGTCATATCCGCTAATGGTACCCGCGCCTGTAGGAACTCGTCCCACACCGTAATACTCCGCTCCGTAATAGGAATCGGAGGACGGGTCCATCCCGTCTTCTGCACGAGTCGCAGCAGCAAGCACAGCACGTCGCCGTTCAATCTCCTCAAGAGCGGTCGCACACTCGCGTTTCCCTACAGACAAAACACGCTGCATCCATTCGTGTTGTGTCCCTATAGTACGCAAAAAGTTTCGAGCATATCTGGCAGAAAATCGAGTCACTGAAGATGGCATAAACGAATAGTAGACTTTTTCTTTTCTTCTGTTCGCTGCTCTCCTGCCAGTTGCCTCCTTGCGGGAAATTCTTCCGTTCGCTGCTCTCCTGCCAGTTGTCTTCTTGCGGGAAATATTTTCTCTTCTCTCTTCCAAGAACCCCATGAAAACAGGAAAAACCCTCAGAAAAGTACAATAAGAAGATTCAAGACATCGATCCCCAGTTCCGATCTTTTCCACAAGAAAGTGCCGGTAGAATGCCAGGTTTTCACAGAAGAAAAACAACGGCCGCTTCAGCCCGCCACTGCTACACCTTTCTCCGGCTACTTGCTCATATCTTCGTCATCAGCCAAGCAGGAAGGTGCAGGATGGCCCGATAGTGAGCAGTCTGCATCGCGCTCCACCCCCACGCTCAAATTCCAAGTTGCAGACAACCTGGCACACAGAGAAAAGGTGCTCCACAAACGGTGTCACAAACTGATCTCTCACGCCGCAATCTCCTCACCCTCTCGGTCCTTGTCATTGCGTCTCGCTCCGCACCTACCGTCCTGTCTCGCCGTCTTCTGCCTGGGCCATTCCCCCGTCTTGTGCGTATGCCTTTGCCCACAAGCGCCGCGGACATCCAGGCACAGGGGGGAGACACTCAAAATGCACACCAGTTTCGTGCACCTTTTCCAGTTTCGCATGCCGGCCTGTCATGGCATGGCGCCCCTGACGCAGACATCGAAACCCGCTACGCAGGCCCCAACAAAAAGTGGAGCCAGTGGGAGCCTTTCTGGCTTTCAGCCGACATGAGTGTCGACACAAACCTCACAAATAGCAAGGATACTTCCAGCAGCCGCTTTTTTTCCGCACTGCTCCGGACAGAACAAGCCCTGGAATTTCAGGTGAGGGTCCTGTCCGGCCTGGTGTCGCGTATGGAAATCAGCCTGATCGACGCGCAAAGCAACAGTCCTTCTCCTGCCATACCGAAAGGCGACGCTCTTCCCGCACCCTCGATCATCACACGGGCCATGTGGAAA
This sequence comes from Acidimicrobiia bacterium UBA2766, assembly GCA_002352645.1. Lineage (GTDB taxonomy): Bacteria > Actinomycetota > Acidimicrobiia > UBA2766 > UBA2766 > UBA2766. The sequence continues at coordinate 33,342 of DEIU01000028.1, forward strand.
GCTGACGAAAGTCTGCGTGCAAAAAACCCGAGTCATGCCCCGATCGAACGCTTCATCCTGCACCACACAGCCACTTCAAACAAGGACAACAATCCAGAAGCAACCGTACGGGCAATTTACGCCTACCACACTGAAACCAGAGAATGGTCCGATATCGGTTACAACTTTCTCATAGACGCAAAAGGCCATGTGTACGAAGGTCGCTGGGCACGTGATTACAAAAAAGAAGAACTACATGATGGAGAAGACCAAACACACCAAGGAGTAATCGGCGCACACGCCAAAAATCACAATACCGGCTCATGTGGCATTGCCCTGCTCGGAAATTTCGAGAAAGCTGTTCCCAGTGCAGCCGGCATTGCCGCACTCAACACCCTACTTGCCTGGAAAAACGCAGTCCACAAGCTCAACCCGCGCAGCATCCACAAAAACCTGCCACGCATCATGGGCCACAAAGACGTTGGCTCCACCCTCTGTCCCGGAAAGCGGTTTTTCGCGCTTCTCCCGGCAATTCGCAAAGAAACCGAAAAAATAATCCTGGCCTCTCAGCTGGAAAATCCTGGATACCGAGTCATATTGCGCTCTGGAAAAGTGCAGAATTTTGGCACAGCTGCTACGACGACTCTGGCCACACACACACCGCAAGACAATCCCCCTCATTCTTCAGCAAGCACCCCTATTGTCTCGGCAATGGAAAGCGCAACAGGCTACTGGCTCGCTGCCAAAAACGGCGAGGTTCTCGCGTTCGACGACGCCAAATTCTACGGTTCCAT
>DEIU01000055.1:0-3831 GCA_002352645.1 Acidimicrobiia bacterium UBA2766
CTGTTTGGCACGTGGATGCTTGGCATCGCGGGCGGGTTTATGGGTGGTTTTCTCGGGTATGTTGTCTTCGGCGCTGATATTGAAGATGGTTTGGTGCAGACTTCGGGTTTTATCGGGTCTGTTTTTGGCAGCATGGTCATTCTCTTGCTGCGCCGTTCCTTTGTGAACCGTTGAGCTTTCGCTTCGTCACACTGTCTTTTACCAGGTGGGGAATGCCCGACAGGTTCTTTACGCGTCTTGATCTCTGTTTTTTACACAGATTTTTTCGCGGACGGGATTTCGCTTCTTTTCACTTCTGGGCGAAGCTGTAGGGGGCTGTTTGCAGGTGCTGAGGTGTTTTTGGTTGCGGTTTTCCCGTTTTGGTGTGAGGTGTGAGGTTTTTTATTGTGGGCTTTTGCGGACTTTGTTGGGGACGGAGGAGCGGGGGCTGGGGTCTGTCGAGGCTGTGGCAATAGGGACTGCCGAGTCTCGTGATATTGGGTGCGCGCGGTCTGGCAAGCAATATGGTACTGGATAGTTTTCGGTATTTTTTCAGGGAAACACCTGTCTCGCAAGAGGCTTTCTGCCATTGGTGGCAGGACTTTCAGTGGTGATTAGTGAGTAATTCTGGTTTTTTCAAGTTTTTCTGGGTTTCACAAGTAATTGGGGCGTATTGTGCAGTGTTGCAGGATGCTCTTCTGGTCTTTTCCTGAAACTGCAGCTGATTATGAAGCCTCGGCAAATTTTGGACATACGACCAGAAAAATGGGAAACTTGTACGAGACACAGGGGGAAAAATGCCAAAAAATACAAGCAAAGAACAGCAGTCCAAACCACTGCGCTTTGTCGTGATCGGCGCCGGGATGGCCGGCATCCTCAGTGCGATCAAGTTGCAAGAAGCCGGATTCACTGATTTCACAATATATGAGAAAGCTGACCGTTTCGGAGGAACCTGGCGGGAAAATACCTACCCCGGTGTGGCGTGTGATGTGCCCTCGCACCTCTACAACTATTCGTTTTCTCCCAACCCCGACTGGACCCATGTGTGTTCGCCGGGTGATGAGATCCTGGCCTATTTCGAGGATGTCGCCCACAAGTACTCTATTGAGGAGAACACAAAGTTCAACACGGAAATCAGCCGCATAGAGTTCCAGGACGGACGCTGGCACATCGAGACAGGACAGGGTGAAAAAGACGAGGCAGACTTCATTATTGCCGCCACAGGAGTTCTGCACCACCCTTCGTATCCCGATATTGAAGGTCTCGAGGACTTTAAAGGACCCCTCTTCCACAGTGCACGCTGGGACCACTCAGTTCCCATTGAAGGCAAACGCGTCGCATTGATTGGAACGGGTTCTTCCGCGATACAGATGACCGGGGGTATGGTCGGCACGGTATCCGATCTCTACCTGTTCCAGCGTACGCCCCAATGGGTCCTTCCCCTCCCGAACCCAGAGATTGACGAGGAAACCAAAGAGCTTTACCGCACTGACCCTGCTGCCATGCAGTCTGCCCGCGAGGAGCTCTACAATAACTTCTCAGACAATTTCGCGACCGCAGTGATCGACGCCAACTCCCCCCAACTGCAGATGGTTGAGCAGTTGTGCAAGGCAAACCTCGATACTGTGACTGACCCCGAATTGCGTGAACAGTTGCATCCCGACTATCGGGCAGCCTGTAAACGGCTCATCATGTCGCCCAATTTTTATGAGGCGATTCAGGACCCGAGCGCCCATCTTATAACAGAGAAGATCAGCCGGATCGAACCAAACGGTATTCGCACCGTAGACGGTAAGCTGCACGAACTTGACATTATTGTGCTTGCCACCGGCTTTCGTGTGGATCGCTTTTTGCGACCGATCGAAGTCGTCGGACGCGACGGAGTGGCGCTCGATGAGGTGTGGGCGCAGCGCCCGTCGGGCTATCTCTCGATCTCAATTCCAAACTTCCCGAATCTTTTCATGCTGAACGGACCGAATGGCCCTGTCGGCAACTTCTCCCTGATCGACGTGGCAGAGTTGCAATTCGCCTACATCATGCAGCTTATCGACCTTGTGAAGCAGGGGCGCTGCCAAGAAGTCAGCGTCAGACAGGAAGCTGCGGACCATTTTGAAGAAGATCGTGTGGAAGCCACGAAGAACACTGTGTGGGTGACCGGCTGCCGCAGTTGGTATCTCGACGACCGTGGAGTTCCCGCCTCCTGGCCCTGGGCCTTCAGCCGTTTCCGTGAAGAAATGGCGAAGCCCAAACTCGAACACTACGAACTCGTTCCCTGAGCACTCTTCTCATCTCCCTCTCCGGGCAAAGTTTTCCAGACGGTTACGACAAGGGAAAACCCGAAATAGACACCCCTGGAGAAGACTCAGAAAAAAGACCTGGAGAGAAGCCCCAGCCTCCCACCAGGATTTTTCGCCGCCCGATCCGGTCGACAAGGGAATCCTGGTGGAGTCAATCTCGTTCGGCTACCACGTGATATTGCGCGAACACCGGATAGCGCGCGAACACCGACGCGTCCACGCTGCCTGCTGCGTGGACGCGGACAGTGTGGACGCGACTACTGGCTCAGCATGTTCTGCATGGCAGCTTCGGCATCCTTGCGACCGCGCACCCCAAGACCGCCGTCGCAATTGTGCACGGATCCAGTCACGGTACGCGAGTTCTCACGTGACGCAAGCAAGACATAGTGACCGGTGTAGTCCTCGGGGGCGATTGCCCGTTCGAGAGGCGTGAAGGACTCGGCAATCTTGTCAACAGGCATGTTGCCAAATGACATGCCGGCGAGACCAAGCGATGCCGGGCCACGCAGGTCAGTCGGCATGGCACCGGGCGCGACACCATTCACTCTCACGTCGGGGCAAAGCTCGTATGCGAGCTGTTTGATGAGCCCCATGACCGCGTGCTTCGAGGCGGTGTAGAGAGGGCCACCCCCGCCTGGCCAGAAACCGGCGTTCGAGACCGTGTAGATGATGCTGCCCTTGGTCTTGCGCAGTTCGGGGAGGGCGGCTTTCGCGCCAAGTAAATAGGATTTCACGTTTGCCGAGAAAATATCGTCAAACGCGCCAGAGATCGCCTCTTCGGGCAGCATCTCAAGCGAGAAACTGAAGTCCCAGAGGCCGACATTGCCCACAAAAACGTCAAGTCCACCGAATGCTGCAACGGTGTCGGCCACGGCGCGTGCATTGTCCGCAAAGACCGTGGCGTCACCCACGGTCACGTGCACTTTGCCGCCGAAGTCAGTCTCGAAGTCCTCGCAAAGGGCCTTGGCTTTGTCTTCGTTGATCTCAAGCACGCCGACCCGCGCGCCTTCGGCAAGGTAGCGTTCCAGGATCGCGCGGCCCATTCCCGAACCGGCACCGGTTACAAGCGCGGTCGTATTGTCAAGCCATCCCATGGGCACTCCAATCGTACAGTTGTGATGTCAAAAGAAGTTGCTGAGATTGCGGGAGAGCAGAACGGTATGTTCGAGGTAGACATTGCGCTTCACGATATGGAAGCTTTCGCCCACACGGCGCAGCCGGTCACAACGCGACCCGATCCAGGAGTCTTCCTCCGACTTCAGTCGTGCGCGATACAGGTGAAAGTTTGACTCGACATCAAGCTCGTCGCCGTCATCGCCCGTGACCCGAATGTTGGTAATCAGGTGGCGTGTGCGCGACGGAGGGTCTTCGGCCCAGGCCCGACCGGTGCGCAAACGGGCGACACGCGCGGCAAGCATCATTTTCTGGTCATCAATGAAGGCCATTTCCCCGGGTTTCGTGAACTCGAGATCGCGCTCTTTCGCCATACGGGTGCGCCGGATCGGCACAAAATAATGGCAGTCGTTGGAAAAAAGGTCGAGCCATTCCTCGTAGC
>DEIU01000055.1:3962-21152 GCA_002352645.1 Acidimicrobiia bacterium UBA2766
TCACCAGCTCAGATGGTGTCGCCAGGTGTCGTGGCCTCTTTGAGCTCGTCCCAGTCGAGGTCTTTCATCCATTGGGCCCAGGCATGGTAGGTGTAAAGCTGGGCGTGTTCGCTCGTGAAGCCTTCGATGCGTTTCAGGCCGCCCTCATCAATGATCTCACCGTGCCCCAGGCCCATATTCAACAGGTGGGGTATGTTGCGGCTTGCAAAACCACAGGACTGATGGGTTGCCTGTGACCAGTTCTCGCCGTCGTCTTGTTCGAGCAGTCCGGCGGGACCGAAAATATGGCTTACCAGGTTCACAGAGAACTGTCGCATCCCCGGATCAAGGTTGCGGTCGGCAAAGGTGAACCACCAGATCTCGGTACTGTCGGGCGTACGCGGGATGCGCAGTGACAGTTGACTCATCTCCTGCACAACCCACAAGGTCGGAAACAGGTTCGGATGGCCGGCGACGCCGGCTCCGGCAGGACCGAGTGCCTCTTTGGCTTCGGGAGTGTCACGCCACGGGCCGCTTATCATGTCGGCATTGCCCGATGATGTGGCGGTGGGGCCACCAATCGCGTGACCGTACTCGCCCAGGACTACTGACTGCTCGAAGTTCGTACCGCTGATCAAACCAAGCGGAATATCGAGGTCGGCACCGTCCTGCATTTGCAGGTCAGTCATGTCAATCTCTTCGGCTCCATTCTGTCCCCCGCCGCCGAGCATCGATCCGAGCACACTGGGCGCGAAGGCCGAGGCGTGGGTTACCTGCGGGTGGTACCAGTCGAAGAGGTTGTCAACCGCGATTTTCCAGTTGCAGTCGATCGTGAACTTTTGAATGCCAGGGACGATCTCCATGTCGCCCTTCATCGCGAGAAGGTCGAGACTGAGCCGTCCCGTGGCGCCGAGAAAGTCATCGAGCGAGGGGGCTGTCGGGTCATGTGTGGCGAAAATGAAACCCTTGTAGTCGGCGACTTGGGCAACTTCCCGCAGGCCGTGCTTCGACTTGTCGAGGTCACCTTTGTAGAAGTTCTTGTGGCCAGGCACACCTTTGAGGCGACCGTCAATACCGTATGACCAGCCATGATACGAGCACAAGAAGCTTCTTGCGTTGCCTTCTTCGGCCCGACACACTGCGTTCCCGCGATGCGCACAGGTGTTCAACAGGGCTTTGATGCTGCCGTCTTTTTGGCGCACGACAAGCACGTTGTCGCGGCCCATCACAGATTCAAAAAAATCACCGCGCTCGGGGATCTGGGTTGCATGGCACAAAAAGAGCCAGGCCCTGCCAAAGATCGTTTCCATCTCGTGTTCAAAGACGGCGGAGTCAAAAAAAATGCTCCGGTCAATTTCACCGGTTTCGAGGGAGACGAAGCCGTCGATCCTCTCGCCGGTGAGGGAATTCGTTTCTTTCGTCATTTGGCGTCCTCCTCAAGAAAGGCACGAACAATCTTCGCGAAACGCGGGCCCTGTTCGATCTGCAACCAGTGACCGGTGTCCTTGAAAATCTCAAACCGGGAGTTCGGAATGTGGTCGGCCATGAACTGGCTGGACTCGATCGGCACAATCTTGTCGTCGTCGCCGTGCACGAGCAGTGTCGGTTGCGTGATCTGTTCTAGGTCCTCTGTGGTGAGGCCGATCGGACCGCCGGCGGCGAAATTGAATGTCGCGCGGTGGGAACGCTCAACTTCAGGGCGCATCGCCCGCTTGAGGCGGGTTTCAGCAATTTGTTGGAGGTTGCCATCGAAGCTATCCGGGTCATGCAAAAAGTAGCGAAGGATCTCGGCCATTGACTCGGCAGTCGGATTCTCGTAGAAACTGATCATCTTGAAGAGGCCAGGTTTTGGTGCGCCGCCCTGACCGCCGGCTGATCCCATCAGAATGAGCTTTTCGACCCGCTCTGGCACCTGGCGCACAATCTCGAGTGAGATCATGCCGCCCATCGAGTTGCCGACGAGGGTGACCTTGTCGAAACCCAGCTCGTCGAACAGGGAAAGCAGAGTGGCGACACGCAATTCGGCGAAGGCGGCCATACCCTCGGGGGGCGGGTTCGGGTGGGTCGAGTCGCCGAAGCCGATGATGTCCGGGGCAATGTTGTGGTAGGTGTCGCCGAACTCACCGAGCAGCCATTCCCAGTTGCTCGACGCCGTTGCGCCGGGGCCGGAGCCATGCAGCCAGATGATGGGTTTGCCGTCAGCCGGACCCGACTCGTTGATGTGGAAGGTGTAATCGCCAACGGTGACGTCAGAGATTTTGATGGGGGCGCTCATGTGGATGCTCCTGTTGCTTCGGAAGATGTCGCAGGCTGGAATGGACGAAGAACTGCAGGCAGCAGCGGGACAGCCGGGGACTTGTGGCCCCACTCGCTGATCGCGTCAAACTCGGCAAGTTGCCAGGTGCGGTCGTCGATCAGCCGGCCGCCATAGCCATACTCCAAGTCGAAACCCGAAGGAGTACGCACGTAGAACGAAAGCATGCGATCGTTCGGATGACGGCCCAGCGTCATCATGAGTGGGATCTCACGCTCGTTGATCAGGTCAAGCGCATGGCCCACGTCGTCGAGGGCATTCACTTCGAGCATAAGGTGGTGCATGCCTACCATGCCGGGAATGGGAACCACGGCAAGGGTGTGGTGGCGTGCAGCCGTACCCGCGCAATGGAAGAAGCGCAGATGCGTCCCCATCGCATGGATCGTGTCAGAGTCCTTGAAGCCGAGGACTTCGATGAAGAACTCTTCGGCAGCAGCAAGCTCGGGCACGATCAAGACGGCGTGGCCGAGACCCTGCTCTCCCGTCACGAAGCCCGACATGGCACGACCGGGTGCGAACGGCGCGCCACTCTGGCATCCATGCGAAAGTTCATGGCGAAGCCCAAACGGCCCGACAAACCAGGCCAGCTCCGCCACCGCCCTGTCCCCGGCAAGGGACGCGTCGCCGCGCTGCACGCTGAAGCCGGCGGCTTGCACGCGTGTAATCATCACGTCAAAATCCGCCGGTGCAACATCCCATCCCAGGTAGGCAAGTTCGTCTGCCTCACCCGGATGGATTGCAACCCGCCAGGCGGCGTCATCGACCCGCAATCTCACTGTGCCGTCATCACCGCCGGCAGCGAGCTCAGCGCCGAGCACCTCCGGACCGAACGTCCGCCATTCCTCGTATGCCGGCGACGCGAAACCAATATAGCTAAGATTTCGTATCACGATGGCTTACCCCCTTGTTCCAACAAGTCAAGTGCAACGTCGACGATCAGGTCCTCCTGTCCGCCGACCATGCGCCGCCGCCCAATCTCCAAGAGAAGATCGACGGTCGGCACGCCATAGCGTTCTGTCACGCGTTCGGCGTGCCGGAGGAAACTCGAATACACCCCGGCATACCCAAGTGAAAGTGTCTCTCGATCGACACGCACTGGGCGATCCTGCAGCGGACGTACGATGTCATCGGCGGCGTCCATGAGTGCAATGAGATCGCAGGCGTGCGTCCAACCAAGCCGGCTTGCGGCGGCGACAAACACCTCAAGCGGCGCATTCCCGGCGCCGGCCCCCATGCCCCCGAGCGAGGCATCAACACGGTTGCAACCGTGCTCCACCGCAACAATCGAGTTCGCCACAGCCAACGAAAGGTTGTTATGGGCATGCATGCCCAGCTCCGTCGCAGGGTCGAGCACATTGCGCAAGGCATCGAAACGATCCGCAACCTCGCCCATCGTGAGCGCCCCGCCGGAATCAACGACATAAACGCAGGTCGCGCCGTAGCCCTCCATAAGCTTGGCCTGTACAGCCAGGTCGGTTGGGGAGGTCATGTGCGACATCATCAAGAAGCCCACAGTATCCATACCGAGCGCACGTGCAGCCGCGATATGCTGCGCAGAAATATCGGCTTCGGTACAATGCGTCGCGATCCGCACAACACGCGCACCGGCCCGGTAGGCGCGACCGAGATCGTCCACGGTGCCAATGCCGGGCAGCAACAGGGTCGCAACCTTGGCCCGCTCGACAGCACCGGCGACCGCTTCAATCCACTCAAGGTCGGTATGAGCCCCGAAACCGTACACACACGAGGAACCGCCAAGGCCGTCGCCGTGGGAAATTTCAAGCGAGTCGACACCACCGGCATCGAGTGCCTTCGCGATCTCAATCACCTGTGCAACGGTGTAGCGGTGTTTGATCGCGTGCATACCGTCACGCAAGGTGACATCGCTGATATAGAGCTTCTTCGCTGAAGCCGTTGCGGAAGTCGTCTCGGTCATGCCGCTACCTCCGCCGCCATGCGCTCGGCCGTCGCCAGCGCCGCGGACGTCATGATGTCGAGGTTCCCGGCATACTCAGGCAGGTAATGCGCCGCACCGGTCACCTCCAAAAAAACCGTCACCCGAGTACCCCAGAACTTGCCGGTCTCAGGAATATGCAGCGGGTCGTCAGAACTGAACGTCTCGAACTGCACCTGCTGTTTGAGCCGGTATCCAGCCACATATGCCTGCACCCGCTCCACCATGAGCTGCACCGATCGCTCGATCGCCCCATGATCACAATCGCCTTCGATAAGGCAATACACAGTATTACGCATCAGCATTGGCGGTTCAGCCGGATTCAAAATGATGATGGCCTTGCCGCGCACGGCGCCGCCGACCACTTCGAGGGCTCGCGCGGTGGTCTCGGTGAACTCGTCGATATTCGCCCGCGTGCCCGGCCCTGCCGACTTTGAGGCAATCGACGACACAATCTCGGCATACGACACGAGCGCCGCCTGTCCGACTGCCGCGACAATCGGCACCGTTGCCTGCCCGCCACACGTCACCATATTCACGTTGCGCGCATCAATATGTTCGTCGAAGTTCACGACAGGCACACAGTAGGGGCCAATTGCTGCAGGCGTGAGATCAATTATCCGTACATCTGTGTCACGGAGTTTCTCGAAGTTTGCCTTGTGCGCGGACGCGGACGTGGCATCAAAAACCACACGGATGTCAGCAAACTCCGGCATTGCGAGGAGACCATCAACACCTTTTGCCGTGGTGGGAACGCCCATACGTGCTGCACGCTGCAAACCGTCGGAATTGGCCTCAATCCCAACCATGGCCGCCATTGAAAGAAGCTTGGACTGGCGCAAAACCTTGATCATCAAGTCAGTGCCGATATTCCCACTGCCGATAATCGCAACCGGCCACAACTTGTCACTCACGAAATTTCCTCACGTGATGTCGTGACCTTGCCCAAACCATCGATCACGGCCACAACCTGGGCACCGGGCTCAAGATCAACCATCGGGCCGAGGGCCCCGGTCATCAGTACGTCACCGGCCTGCAGCGGCGTGCCGTTCGCGACCATCCTGCGGGCAAGCCAAACAGCGGCATTGTAAGGATGGCCAAGACACGCGGCCCCCACACCCTCGGAGACGACCTTCCCGTCGATTTCCATGCGCATCGTGGCACTGCCAAGATCGACCGACCCCGGGTCGACCGGTGACTTGCCGAGCACGAACATGCCACTCGACGCGTTGTCGGCAATCGTGTCGTAGATCGATATCTTCCAGTCGGCAATCCGGGAACCGACAACTTCAAGCGACGGCAACAGGTAGTCGATTGCGTCTGCAAGCTGATCGACGGTCACGTCCGGTGACTCGATAGGGCGGGCCAGGACAAGCGCGACCTCGGCCTCAATACGCGGCTGCAACACTCGCCGACAGGGCACTACTTCCCCGTCAAACAGCCGCATATCCTCGAAGAGCGCCCCATAGTCAGGCTGATCGACACCAAGCTGATGCTGCACGGCCTCTGACGTCAGTCCGATCTTGCGGCCCACGATCTTCCGGCCCTTACCAACCCAGTATTCGGTGTTGAGCTGCTGTACCGCGTATGCCGCGTCGAGATCGCCCGGTCCCTTCGACTCCAGCTCCTCACGAATCGGCGCGATCGGCTCGTACGAGTCGTACGCACCACGCAACCGCTGAGCAAGCTCGTTGATCATCACTACATCCAGACCGCTCATCACACACGCGCCTCTCCTCATGGCAAACCTGTCGTAGCACTCACTCCAATTCGGAGTAATCACTACCCTAAGCAGCATCCATGCTATTGTCAACACATGGTCGGGATAAAAAAACGAGCCCACGGCGAGGCATCACGACAGCGCATCCTCGCAGCAGCAGCCGAAATCGCCGGAGAACGCGGCTACGAAGGCACCAGCATCAGCCTTGTCTCAAAATGCTCCGGACTTCCCGCCAGCTCCATTTACCACCACTTTAAAGACAAAGACGACCTTATCGCCGCAGTCGTCCAAACAAGCTTCGACCGCTGGTTCCACCTGCTCCAAGAACCGACTGAAGTACCCGAGGAGGCCGAAACCCCCGAAGAACTTTTTCAGCACGCCATGCAAGGCATCGGCAGAGCCCTCTTCGACTCACCGGACTTCCTACGCCTCGGCCTCATGCTCGTCCTCGAACACCGCCCCGAAGAACCCACTGCCCGCAAAGACTTCCTCAACATCCGCAAGACCGTGATGAGTCACACACGGATCATCTACACCGCCTACTTCACAGACCTCAAACCCGACGACATCGAATCGCTCGTCACTCTCACGCTCGTCCTCTCCGACGGACTCTTCCTCGCACACGAAGCCGAAAACCTCGACCTCGACCAAGGCTTCGGCCTGATCGCACTCGCAATTCTCGGCACCGCAGAACAGTTGATGAAGTAATAACCGCTGTTCCCCCCATTCGGGGCGCGTCCTGCGCTTTGCACGCACAAAGGACATCGCAGGGACGCTCTCCGAGCGCATTCTTCCCTCGCGTGCGCACGGTGAACGACCACACATCACGCGTCTCGCCCGAATCACGGAAACGCACGATCCGCCCACCAACCACAGGCTTCCAGACAAACCCGACACCTGCCCGTCCACAATCGCATCCGCCCATGCGTCAATCGCGTCCCACTGACACCTGATCAGTACTTGCACTCCGTTTCGATGCAGGGCATAGGAGCTGGTCCGTGGCCGGGCAGATCGCCGGCTCGCCTACAAAACAGGCGGTCGCGTACGTTTGCTACCTACTAGACTTGTTACTCGGCGCGTACGCGTCCGCCGCCCGTGGCCTTGTCGTCAAGCTCCCCTGCCGGCGAACGACCCCGTGCACAGAACAGCATCGCCGAGTTCTGGTGATCATCGCTGGAGGAGCCCGTGGCCCGTCCCAAACCGCACCAACCGAATACTGCAAGCGCGCCACAAGTGGGTGGCACACTGAAGGCTGTCTCGGTCTCGAAGTCGTACGGCGCAGCGAGCGTGCTACATGACCTCACCCTTATGGTCGGCCCGGGCACGCGGGTCGGGATCGTCGGACCGAACGGCATCGGGAAGTCAACACTGCTACGCGTCCTCGCTGGTGTCGAAGAGCCCGACCGTGGCCAGGTGCTTCGCTCCCCAACATCGATAACGGTCGGCTTCTTACCCCAAGAGCCTGCCTTTTGCGACGGCGAGGTTGTGCACGACTACATCGCCCGCCTTACCGGGGTCGCCCCTGCCGAAGACGAGCTCGACCGCATCACAGACGCGCTCTCCGACGACGCAAGCCCAACAGTGGTCGAGGCGTATTCGGCCGCGCTCGACCGGTACGTGGCACTCGGCGGCAACGACCTGCCGGTGCGGATGCGTAAGACCTTCGCCCGTCTCGATCTCTCCGACGAAGTCGCCGATCGACCACTGGCCTCGCTTTCGGGGGGACAGCTCGCGCGCACCAGCTTGGCGGTGATCCTCCTGTCGCGCTTCGACGTTCTACTGCTCGACGAACCGACAAACAACCTCGACTTCGCCGGTATCGGCTTCCTCGAAGGGTTCCTGGCAGGCTTTGACCGCGGCCTCGTTGTTGTCTCGCACGACCGCGAGTTCCTGCGACGGATTGTGAACCGCGTGCTCGAGATCGAGGCAGGAACACACAGCGCGTTGCTGTTCGATGGCGGCTGGGACGCGTACCTGCGCGAACGCAAGGAGGCGCAGCGACACCACGAGGAAGCGTACGGCACCTATCAGGCGGAGAAGAACCGCCTCGAGGCGGCGTTGCGACGCAAACGCGAATGGGCAAAGATGGGCGCATCCCGTGCGAAAACCCGGGCCAGAGACAACGACAAGTTCATCCGCAAGGGCCGTATCGAGAGCGCCGAGAACCTCGGGTCAGGCGCTCAGGTACTCGAGCACCAGCTAAAGCGCCTCAACCAGGTCGACAAGCCGTGGGAACCGTGGAAGCTGCAGTTTGTGATCGGCAGTACCGAGCGGGCAGGCACGAATGTCGCACAGCTACGCAAGGCAGTCGTCGACCGGGGCGCATACCGCTTCGGACCAGTCGACCTCGACGTGTACTGGCAAGACCGCATCGGCATCGTCGGCGCGAACGGAGCAGGAAAAACAACCATGCTTGGCCTGCTACTCGGCACAATTGAACCCGACACCGGACATGTGCAGCGCGGCAGCGGCCTCGTGGTCGGGAACATCGAGCAGTTCCGTGAGACATTCGCCGGCAAGACGATCCTGCTCGACGTGTTTCGCGCCGAGTCGGGCCTCGCCACCGAGGAAACACGGTCCCTACTCGCCAAGTTCGGCCTCGACGAGACCCACGTCTTGCGCGCCTCGGACTCCCTCTCACCAGGCGAACGCACCCGCGCCGGACTCGCACTCCTCATGGCACATGGCGTGAACACCATCGTACTGGACGAACCGACAAACCATCTCGATCTCGATGCCATCGAACAGCTTGAGCTTGCGCTCGACCAGTTCGACGGAACCGTCCTACTCGTGACGCACGACAGGGCATTACTCGACCAATTCCGCCTCACCCGCCTACTTGAGGTCATCGCCGAACCCGACAATGACGGGGTCATCACCGGCCACGTGATCGAGCGGCCGGCGGATGCCGTGACTGACCTCTTGTAACCGGGCCTCCTGTAGCGGGAGGCCCGGTGATATTCCGACCCGAGTTTGGCAATGGCACTGCGTTCAGGCCGATGAGTGGGGGCAGTCGGGACAGGGAAGAGCGAACGGATCTTGCATCCCGGATGGGGGCCGCGATCACGAGACGAGGGGTTGCGGTAGCAGCAGGGAAGGCACTGAGAATCGCGATTCTGGCAAAAGGCCGGCGGCGAGTTTGCACGCCGGTCCGACGATGCACTTACCAGCGGCGACTGTGCCTCTCGAGAGCGCAATGGCCTCGATCAGAAAAGCGAACATACCTCCTTCACCCCCCAGTATCGAGGAAGCGGACTCTCCTATCCGGTCTTTTGTGTCCTGAGCGATCCACAAGAAGCAACATGCATCATTTTCACAGGTTAGAAGCTAAAACCAGTTCACAGGTTTGGCCCTGTCTCCTTTGCGCTTCCCAGGGGGGGCATTCCCGCGCTGCCCCTGTGTCCCCCCTGCCCGCCCCCTTCCGCACCAGCCCTCTTCGCCAGACCATGCCCCACACGCAGGAAGTCTGACCCGCCAGACACGAAATCCGTCCCGCTTCCCCAGAGCGGCTCTACCCTGATCCCAAAGCAGCCGACCCCAAAGCAGCCGGCCACAACCCCGCCGACCTCAAAGCACTCTGACACAGAAAAAACCGGGTATCAGGAGAGAAAAATGAGCACAGACGCATCCCTTCCCCAGGACCAAATGATGGGAATGATACAGGGATTCCAGATGTCCCAAGCGGTGTATGTTGTTACCAAGCTCGGAGTTCCCGACATACTGACCGAAGGACCTCAACCGATCAAAGAGATCGCGGCGACAACCGGCGCCCATGAGAACTCACTACGCCGGATTCTGCGCACGCTCTCAAGCGCAGGCGTCTTTCAGGAAGTCGAACCAGACAGTTTCGCACTCACCCCACTCGGAACGACCCTGACGAAAACCTCACCTTTTTCGCTACGCGATATGAACCTCATGACGATGGAAACGCTCTACGCTCCCTTCGGTGACCTGCTCCATACCGCCAAAACCGGTGAACCCGCAGCCAAGCACTATTACGGCGAGTCATTCTGGGAATGGCTCGCGGCCCGACCCGAACAAGTCGCCCAGTTCAGCGCGGCAATGGCGAGCAGCAGCAGTTTCAAGCAGGAGGCAATCAACAGCATTGACTGGAGCAGCACCCACACCCTCGTCGACATCGGCGGCGCCGACGGCACAAACCTCGCATCGATTCTGCAGCGCGAGCCATCGATGCAGGGTATCGTGTTCGACCTCCCACACGTTGTGCAATCGGCAAGCAATGTTCTCACCGCACATGGAGTCAACACACGCGCCGAAATCCACAAGGGAAGCTTCTTCGAGTCCGTCCCTCCCGGCGCCGATGCCTACTTCTTGTCTTCGATCTTGCACGACTGGAACGATGAGGAATGCCTGACAATCCTCCGCCACATCAAAGCCGCGGCCACACCCGGCGCCCAAGTCAAGATCCTCGAGTTCGTCATGCCACCGGACAACGCTCCCCTCATGACAGCAATGCTCGACCTCACCATGCTCGGCCTGATCACAGGACGAGAACGCTCCACAACAGAATGGGAAACAGTCATCACACAGGCCGGCCTCTCGAACTTCAAAATAACCCCAACCCCAACACCCCTGTTTCTCATCGAGGCGACAGTTCCAAACTGACAACCTTACTGGGAGGGTTTCTTGCGCATACTGGTCAGGCACTCGGGGCATTGAGCGGGTTTGTGACCACGTGTCTGAGGTCGGCTCCACGAACGCTTGCATGTGGCACAAACGAATAGGCTGAGGGACCCGGCGCTTACCTGCCCACACAACAAGGTGATACTGGTCGCGGCGAGAAAATCGGCAACAGAAACGATCGGTATTGAGTACTTGACCGCCCTGTCGGTTTTGCCGGAATGAGAGGCCGGGTCGACTGCAACAAGCAGATCACACCGGGTTTTTGTGACCGACTCGACGGGCATGAGACCTATTTTGCGGGCGTGTGCCTCCATCTCGCTGCGCGGGATTTGTTCGCCCTTGCTGTTTATTGCCGAACCGGTGAAACAGACTGTGCCGTTCTTGAGGGAAATCGGAATGGTTTGCGTGCGGTATTTGGCGACCCGGTCGTCAATATAGGACTTGTCGGTCTTGAGCACGGCGGCAGCCTGACAAAGTTGATCGTACTCCTCATTATCGACAACAGTGTCGGCGCATGCCTGCCGGATAAAATCGTCGAGCCATTGTTGGTGTGCGCGTTCGATCTGCTTCGAGTTGAGGCCAAGTCCGCGAGCAAGACTGCCAAACTCGCTCTGCTCGCGTTCGTCAAAGTGTAGATCAGCCATCGCAATATCGAGCACTTCGAGATAATCAGCGATTCTCATATCGCTGGCATCATGCGCCAAGTTGGCCGCGAGACCAGCAAACCAACTTGGCGACCCTGTGACAGTATCCACTCGACCCTGCCGCGGAAATCGCCGGTCCGGACTGCTCGGGGGGACTGTTCCGTGCAAGCACGAAGGCTGCGCAGCCGTGGGAAATTTCTCAACCAAACGCACAAGCAACTTCGCGGTTGCCCGTGCGTCATTGAGAGCCCGATGGGCCCCGTTGAGCGGGATGTCATACTGTTCGCACGCGAGATGAAGTTTGCAGCGAGTCGCCCGCAAGGTATCAAGCCCGCTGCTGAAATCCACGTCAACGCCCAGACCGGCATATTCGGCAACAAGCATGCGAGTATCAAACGCCAGATTATGGGCAGCGAGGACCGCTCCTTGGAGCCGGGCTGCGAGGGGCCCCGCCACATCAGCAAATGCCGGCGCTCCCGCAAGCATCGAGGGGGTGATCCCATGCAACCAGCTTGGCCCAACGTCACGCCGAGGATTCACAAGGGTTTCCCACTCGTCGATAACCTGCCCTGAAAGATCGAGAGTTACGACAGCAATCTCAAGAACCCGGTCGCGAGGGTAAACACCTGTAGTTTCAGTATCGATGACAACAACTCGATCCGTATTTACCACAATATCTGCAAGCGTACTTTCCATGGAGACGCCTCTTGACCTCCGGCGTTTTTTCTTACGGAATAGACTATTTGTCATTTCTTCTCTTTTGTTATTTCACGTCGTAGCACTCTACTTATGATGAGATTAGCTTGTGGTGACAGCGAAAATCATGCATTAGTACGGACAGGATTCTCCCATCTCTCTCCTGCCATAAGTTTCTTGAAAAATACAGAAAATTCTGCCAAACAGTTCCCCTTTTCCAAAGACACAAGCAAGATTAAAATCGTCGAGAAGGTCAAAATCTTAAGAGAGTACCTTGGCTAAATAAGACTTTCTACGTTTTTTATCCTCTGCCAAACCCTTCTTTGCATCCGCGAAGTCGTCCGCAAATTTACCTACAAAGTTGTCTACAAAGAATCTGCCTCAGGTCAAGTGCCTCGCAAACAGGCAGTGACAGTAGGCGGTGACGAGGTAGATTGCACGTATTCCCAGGCAACGCGGGCACTATCAGGTACGGTGAGAGAGGCCTGATCAACCCAGCGGACCTGTTCGTTCTGGTGACGCCCATAGCCCCTCGCAGTGCCCCCAGGCTCGAAAAGTTCGTGTGAAACTCCTATCCGGGAACACTCTTCCTGGCTTTCGAGGGCAAAAAATCCCAATCCCGTCTGCGAAAACGCGGACAACCACCTACCTCGCGTGCTCACCTGCACAGTCCAAGAACACGCAAAAAGCACAGCACCGACAGCCCAGGTCTTGACGAAAGGCCAGGAAGAAAGTTTTACACAGTTCCATTCTCAGCATGCTCGCGTGCGAGTCCAAGTGACTCCCAGAAGATGGGTCGAGGGAATAGCCTAAAATAGAACGAGAGTATAAGTGTGTTCTGGGAGCATGTTTCAATGTCAAGAAATCAACATGACGAAGTTCTGATTCTTTGGGATGTGGACAAGACTCTTGTCAATCTTGGCGGGTTCAGCCGTTCTCTCTACCAAAGTGCTTTTCTGTCAGTCACCGGGAAACCTCTTGAGCATTTGGCCCCAATGGCCGGCCAGACAGAGCGGGCTATTGCAACTGAGACTTTCGAGCTGCATGGCATCCGCGCGTCCGACGAGTTGTTTCACAGGTTCTGCACAGCTCTTGCAAAAGCAGCCCAAGATATGAAAAATCGCATTCACGAAATCGGGAAAGCCCTCCCTGGAGCGCATGAAGCAATCGCGTCATTTGAGAAGAAGCGTGCAGTGCAATCTCTCGTGACCGGCAATATTCAACCGGTTGCAAAAAACAAGTTAGAGGCGTTTGGTCTTGCAGACAGACTTGATTTTGAGATTGGGGGCTATGGAGATTACAGCAAGGACCGTCCCGATCTTGTACGGTTCGCATGCGAGCGCGCGTCTACAAAACATGGTGTCGAATTTTCGGGAAAACGCACATTTGTGATTGGTGACACTCCCCATGACATCAAAAGTGCACATGATGCGGGCGCGCACGCGATCGGAGTCGCGACGGGCAACAGTTCAACTCAGGACTTGGAAAACGCTGGTGCCGATCTTGTGCTCACAAGCCTTACCGGCATTGATGCGCTGCACAACATGATACAAGAGCAATAATGTTCCCAGCTGCTTGAGGGCGATCCCAGCGCTTTTTCTGTAAGACAGCTGGAAGTACAACACGAATCAAGTATTAATTATTATCCCTGCATAAGTGAGAGCCACACCAATGACCAGACCTAAGAAAAAAGTCAAGATAAGATTTTTCAGCTGAAAAGGTTCTTGTTCTCCCTTGTTTCATCCAAAATATTGTGAAGCTTTTACTGTTTGAGTCATGATATTATTTCCCCTACATTACTCTCCTCTACCGTACAGATAGTGGGGAAAATACGTTCTTCTTCATTCCTCGCATGAGCCATCAAGCGTGTAGTGGCCATCTCCGAATACTCCGATCCTGATCCATAGTCGTCTGGTTCGTTTTTTGCTTCTTCTCGGCCTTGACGGAGATCCCTGGACAACTGGGCGAAATATTGGTGATTCTGTGCGTTTATCCTTTTTTGTCATGCCAGGAGAAGGCAAACCAGGAGGGTGTGTTCCTCTTCTCTGCAGAGAAATACTGTAAAGATCAGACTCCAAACGCCAGGTCTACTGTTCCGTCTTCGCAAAAAAACCGGCCAGTAACAGCTTCTCTTGTGCGCAAAGTCCTACGCTGAACTCGATGACCGACTGCTGAGGGCAGGCTACCGGTCAAGATGCGGAATGGACAGGAGGGTTCGTGGCTGAAACACACGAGCAGATGTTCTACGAGGTCCTTTGGCGAGCATGGACACAAGGGGCGCCTTTTCCATTTCCCTGGTGGACGCAGCAGACTTTTCGACACTGGATCGAAAAGTACGACAGCGGCTTATTCGATACGAAAGAAGCGGCCTTCGCGTCAAATGCCTTATACCGTTATTGGAATATGGTCGGCGTCAAAGATCATCATCAAGAAAGCCTGATCGGGCAGTCAGGTGAAGTTGAACCTGTCTATGACCAGTACGCAGTAGGGTTCTGCCTCTTCGAACCCGGACCAAAAGCCCTGCACCTCCCACAACGGCCAGAAGACAGCCCGGTCCCTACCCTCACCCAAGGACACGAAGAAGGTTATTTACCGATTATCCGGACTCTCCATACTCCGCGCAGCGCCGCCGGGGGACTCTCCATTGAACAACGGGTCTTCTCAACCGTCCTCGGGCCATCTCGCCGCAGCGTCACCTTCGTGCGTTTCCGCGTTGCAGCCGCCACACCAATGCCGGACGAAGCCTGGCTGTGTGTCTGGGTGTCACCCACAGGACCGACCGGTTTTCAACGGCACGACCGGGCAGGCCGTTATCTGCCCGATGGGCGAATCGGTTTTCTCCGCTACCTGCCGGAAGAATCACGTGTTGAGGTGAACACCTCTTGGGGACCGCTCTTTTCTTCTCCTCCTGCCTATTTCGGATGCTACGGGAATACGCCTTCTCTCCCCGACCCCGACCTCTACCTGGCACACAGTCCGTTCCAGGACCTCGTCGCGAAAGGGACCCTGAACGGGGCAACAATCGCAGGGGATAGTGTGGCCGGATTGTGCAGTGCCCTGTTCGCCTGGCCCTTCTCGATCCCTCCGGACAGCGCTCCTTTTCAGCTTGATCTGCTTCTTCCCGTGGACGACTATCGGGGAGCAGATGACCTCGTAGAGTTACGCAATGCCGACCGCAATGCCCTTGACCGCACAAACACCAGCTTTTGGAAAGGAAAAATCGACCATAGCGGCCTACAACTTGGCTTTCCGCCTATCACTGCCCACCTGTGGGATCTCTACCGGATCTGCCGGGCAAACCTCTTGATCCTGGCAGACAAAGGGGCCGTGCATCCTGGTCCGACAATCTACGATTCCTTCTGGGTGCGAGATTCTGCGATCGAAGGAATCGCCGCCGCCTTCAGTGGGGATACGAACTTGGCCGAACAACAATTCGGTACACACTACCCCCGCATTTTCAACCTGGGTCCAGCCTGGATTGGCCCGGCACGGGCACATGGTTTCTTTGGCGGCGAACACGAAAAAAACGACCGAGAGTGGGATAGCAATGGGGAAGCCCTGTGGGCAATCGGACGTTTCGACCGGATAGCTGGAGAAAAACGAGCATTCGGGGCACGAATGTTCTCGCCCTATGTGCTGGAAGGAGCACGCTGGATCCGCGACAATCGGGATCAGTTCGGTTTATTGCATAGCGGGTGGAGCGCAGAACATATCGGGGCAAAAGACGCCCCCCACTATTGGGACGACCTTTGGGGACTCGCAGGACTGTACGAAGCGGCACGATTGGCAGAACGTCTGGAAGCACAAGAAAGAGACGAGCTCTGGGCGGCCTTTGACGACCTGAAACGGGCAGTGCAGGCATCGATCCGCTGGGTTTTACAGGAGCAACACCGTCAAGGCCATTGGGAGACCTTTGTGCCGACCGGCCCGCGCGATCCCGGAAAACAAGACTCCACCATGATCGGTGCCCTGGCCTATTTTCACCCCTGCCGCCTTTCCTTGGGACCAAAGCTCGACAGTGACATAGACAGGGCTTTTCGTTTCACGCTCGACACCATCTGGACACATTTCATGGACGGCGGCTTCCGCCACGACAGCGCCTGGAACGCGTACGGTCCTTATCTCACCCTGCAGCTTGCGCATGCTTTTCTTCTGACCGGACAGATCGACCGCATGGACCGCTGTCTCGCGTGGACAGTCGACAACGCCGCGTATGCTCACTTGCGCGACGCCGACACAGGGCATCTGTGGCAAGTAGTATCCGGCAGTTGGAACGAGCAGCATGCCTATTCGGTGGCAAAAGACTTCTCGGAAATACCAGACCGCTCCTGGTACATGGGAGACATTCCGCACGGGTGGGCAGCGGCCGAACTCACCTTGCTCTTACGTGACATGTGTTTGTACGAAGTAGACGAAGACGACGATGCCCACCTCTATCTCGCAGCAGGCATACCACCCCACTGGCTCGAAGACGGCGCAACACTTACCGTAGAGAATGCACCAACCCTGTTCGGCAGCCCATTCAGCTATGCCTTACGTCATGACGCACAACAGTCCCGTCTCGAACTGGAAGTGGCACAGTCACCAGCTTCCGTCCGGCTCGTCCTGCCTTGCCATCTCGGTCACAGTGTCACAGCGGCACACGCAGACGGAGCCGTCGCCCAAGTCCAAGGACGCAATGTCGAGCTACCGGCAGGCACCCAACGCGCAACAATCGTCTACCGGTGAGCAGACACCACACCCACACCATACCTACACTCACACCGCAACAAAGTCGACGCCCCGAAGATCCGCCATCAACACACAGCCAAAACTCACCCCCACCAAAAAACCACAACAACAAGGGAGAACTGCCAAAAGATCACGCCCCCTCTCTGCTACCATCAACAGGACGAAAAAAGGGGATTTCACCAGCGTGATATTCTCTTCACGGTCCTCGCGGGTGTAGCTCAATGGTAGAGCCCCAGCCTTCCAAGCTGGTGACGGGGGTTCGACTCCCCTCACCCGCTCCACGCCGTGACGCTCCTGCGTGCATCACGGCGACTTTGCGCCCGTAGCTCAGTCCGGATAGAGCAGGAGACTTCTAATCTCAAGGTCGCAGGTTCGAATCCTGCCGGGCGTGCCATCCTGACCAGGCAAAACCCCCTGCGACAGCCCCGCCCTCCCAGCCTTTTGACCAAAACCTTGACCAAAACCCGCAAGCAAACTGAAGTGGCTCCGTGTCACAAACCAAACAGTT
>DEIU01000002.1:0-7241 GCA_002352645.1 Acidimicrobiia bacterium UBA2766
AAAAAACCCCTCGGAGTCAGCTTGGGATCAGGCCATCACCGACGGAAACAGGGTTGTATGGTCTGTCGTTTATCGGCCTTTTTTGTTCTCTCGATGGGGAGATCACAAGGTTCTTGTGTCTTCGGTCTGTTGACGCGCCAGGGTACGCTGAGGATGAGAATGAGGAATTACAGGGGTTTTCCAATGCAAGAGGTATTGCATATTGGAAGACTGGCTGGTTGATTATTTCTTCTTGTCAGGACACTTCGGTGCAATGTGCAATGTGCAATGGTTGTTGTTGTGGTTTTGTGTTGTCTGTTATGGGGTTGTTGTTGGGGGGTGCTCGGGGTCGCGTCCGCTGATCAGTATGTGTAGGCCGCTTCTTTTTCCTTGACGGTCAAGGGAGGTGGAGAGGATGACTGTTTCGAGCTGGTGTCCGTCTTCGAGATCGTCGAGGATTTCCGGAGTGTAATGGGCGGGAATGTATCCGGCTTTATAGCTTTGTGAGAGATCCCATGCGGCGATCGCGTTTGGGTCGTAGGGGTTGTCTGGTTCAGGAATGAGGATGAGTTGGTTTCCTGGTGCGAAACTGGGGTTGTCGAGGTCCTCTTTTGTGTGGGAGGTGCCGGCGAGTGTGAGGGTGAGTGCGCCGAGGATACGCAGGTCGGTTTCGCTGGCTTTTGTGCCGTCGACCAGGGTGATTTCGGTGCTTTCAAGGGGGTCGGTGGGGAAGGGGCGCAAAAAGAAATTGCTGTCCGAGACGCGGATGGCTGGTTTTTTTTTGAATGGACTGTGCACCTGAAATTTTTTGAACAGTTTCATGGGGGAAAGCTTTTGGTTGTCTCCAGTGGTTTTTTCTGAGGTGAGGAGGTGCGGTGTTGGTTAGTTTTCGTGAGTGGGAACGAAGAGGCCGATTGAAGCAGTATATCCGTGCACAAAATTTTGTTCGCCAATCGGGCCGATTTCCCCGGCGCAGAAGAAGCCTGCGGTGGAGAGAGCGGGAAAAATTTCGTCGATTGCGTTGGCATCATGGTCTGTATGGGAGAAGAGCCGTGTGCCTCTGCCTGAGCATGTGAAGAGGAGGGCACCTGCTGGGGTGCCTATTTCTTTTTTCGCAAGAAGGAGCATCTCTGTGAGGTCTTCTGCTGCTGTTTCGGCGTCGCGTACATGAAACTGCACAGTAGAGCCGACTTCTGTGATTTCTCCTACGGTGATGGCTCCTGAGGCCCGGTTGATCTCCGTGAGGTTTCTGATGAGAAAGTCGCCTCGTTCGAATTCGGCCTTGTGCTCGTCAATAACGTGGCCGATTTGTACGCCGTTTTTGATCAGTTCTTGGTCACGTGGGTTCGCGTCGGAGACGATCTGCATGAGACGTTGCAGGGCAGGTTGTCCTCCGAGTTCCTCGATCGTATTTTCTTCAGATTTTGTCACGGTGTAGGGAACACCAATGGGACGGCAACCTTGAGAAACAACAGTATGCATGTGGATCGGGCCGCTCAGGGTGACGACAATGGCGCCCTTTTCCAAAATTTCAGTGTTGTAAAAGAGGTGCGAGACTCCTGTGGCTTGACCTCCCGAGGCGAGTCCGCCGATGCAAGGAATTCCCGGAAATCGTGTGTTGAGGTGGGAAGAGAAGGCATCTGAGGGAAACGAGTAGGGGTCGGCTAGGGCAAGTATGCCCGATTCTGCGGGGATGATTTCTGGTAACCCATGAAAGATGTTGTGCTTTCGTTTTCCGTAGGTGACATGCGTCGCGTGCACTGTGACGCCAGGGAGAGACATCGCGCAGATGCTCACTGCTGGACTCTGTTCTATCTCTTTTGTTTGGGCAATGACACCCAGACTGCTGCATCCGGTGAGGACTTTTGGTTTCAGTACGTCATGAACTGTGGCGAGGATTTCTGGGATTTCTTCTTGGAGATAGGCAGAGACAAACAGAATGACGAGATCTGCAGGCGCTTGAAGATCGGTAGCGGCCGCATGCGCTTTTGATTCTATGTCGGCGCTGTTTATAGGCGCTAGCGCAAGACTGGTGACAATTTTCATGCCCTTGAGCCTATGACAAAGGCAGCTTTTTCTCTAGATTCCTTTGTTGACATTTTTTGGATGCTGGTAGAGACTTTGTTTTTGTTGCGGAACTCTTGAGTTCTTCTGTGAGAGGGGAAGAAGTGAAAGAAATGAGAAGAGAAAATACTTTCTTATTCCTTCTTTACGCTTTATCGGACAGTTCTTCACAAGCAGGAGTGGTGTAAACTTCGCCAGACCCATCACTTTTTATGTGGATAGTGTAATTGTTTGAGTCTTTGTTGGGATTGTAGAGAAGTGTGGGTTTTTTTCCTGTGTAGATTTGCTTGATGTCTGTGGGATAATCGTCATCGTCATCGATTAACCTGTATCCCTCGACAGCGGCTCGTACTGTTTCTACTTGGATTTCGCAGGTTTTTTCTTCTGTTTCGTCTGATACGCCCGTGATGGCGAAGTAGATTGCTCCTACGAATACCACTAAAATTAAGATCGCCGCTATTCCTTCTCCGAGAGTGAAATTCTTCGGGCGATCCTCTGTGTCTTCTTTTATTTTGCGTGTCATGCTGCCTCCGATAAGGGGGTAAAGAGTAGGGATGGAATGAAAAGAGGAGCAAAGTCCGCTTACTAATTCTGGGACTCTCGTGAGATGGAGTCTGAAGTATCTTGGGAGTTTTTCGCTGAGCCTATTTCCGCTTCCTTGTCGGAAGAGAAGAGAAGAGGAGAGCAGACAAGCCGGTGGCTGTCTGTCTCCTGCTCTCTCGATTGGGAAGCAGATTATGTTCGTGTGCCATTTTATTGGAAGCAGGATGGTTTCTGATAGCAGAGTATTGTGAAGTCAGGATGGTGGAGATGGGATGTGCTGTTCCTGTGTGTTGTTTCAGTGGTGGCAGCCTGTGTGGAACTGCCCAGTTATCTGGAGAAACCCATTGCAGAAATGAGTACTGTCGAGTATGTCAGTAGTGTGAGATCCCGAGGGGGAAGCTGTGAGAGAGAAGGCGAAATAGGGGTCCGAAAATAGGGGTCTCATGATATGCCTTAGTTTAGCGACCAGGGGAAATCCAGAAAAAGGTCGAGGAAAAAACTGAACAAGAGCAGGCTGAAGGTTATTGCGAAAAAACTGAGCGGGGATGAAGAGATCTGTTCGAGGCGGGAATCCAGCTCATTCGCATAAAAAGCCGAGAGCGCGCGGAGTTGATCTTCGATTGTGTCGGTTTTTTCACCGAACTGCATCATGCGCGGCACAATGCCGGGGAAGAGGCCAATAGCACTGATGGGAGCGGAGACGCTGCGACTGCGCAGCATGGTTTGCTCTGCTTTTTTTAGTTCCTCTTGCAGGAAAGTATTTTCGACAGCACTCGATACGATACGAAAGGTTTTTGGAAAAGGGGTACCTAAAGAGACGGCGAGCGCGAGCATGTCGCAAAACTCGCGAATTCCGGCATATCTCAGTATTCTTCCAAAAACTGGCAGTCGAAGTAAGAGACGGTCTTTTCGAAGACGACCGGATGGAGTACGACCCCAGAGAAAAATACCTGTTGTTCCAGTCAGGACGGTGAGCGCGATTCCCACTTGGAGAAAGCCTGCGTTCGTTTCTGAAATGGAGATGAAGTCGGAGAGAGCCGCGACAAACAAGCTTGTCAAGAAAAAACAAAATAGCCCAAGGATTGCACCTGACCGGAAGAAAATAGTGTGCGTTTTACGGTGCGCGCGGGCCCGGCGTTCGAGGTATGCCGCGATTTGCCACAAAATAGTGTCGAGGTCGTTGCAAGACTCTGCGGCTCGAATCAGTTCGACAAAAAAGCGGGGAAACACCCCCGGCTGCCATTGCATTGCCGTGGAAAGATGGAACTCTGGCGCAGGATTGTGCGCAGCGATGTGATCAAGATCAGCAGCGAGCGTGCGCGCCGCGTCTTGCAGACGTTTGGGATTGTGCTCCCCGATGGCAGACAGGGATTTTCTGAGGGGTTCCCCAGTGCTGAGAAGAGCGGCTATTTGACGGATGAGTGACGCGAGTTGCTGGTCGGAGAGTTTCGGCGTGCTGTGCTTGAGAAAGGGAAAACGTGGGTGTTTTCGCAGACGCAGCACGCTGTTGCCCGCAGACGTGAGCAGGCTGTGTGCTTCTTGTTTGGTGTGCGCGCGCACACTGCCGCGTCGAATAGTGCCGTGTGCTGTTTGAACCCTATATGCAAACGATCGGAGATCTGTTTTTGATCCTGTGTCGAGTGTTCGAGAGCGGAGTGTAGTGTCTTTTTTCTGCGGGGCTTTTTTCTCCGCCTGGATGGGAAAGCCCATGCGAGTAGAGAATGCCGCAAGATACCGCCATCCCGACTTTTTTTTCGCAGTGTGCGTCATGTGATGTGGGGCAGTATGGAGAGAGGAATCGGAGTTCTTTGGGTTTTTTAGGAATTTGGCCTCGACTTGAACCCTGGACTCGGGATGAGGCTGGGCACTTTCGGTTCTGGACGTAGCGCCGGCTTTCCCGGAGAACTCTTTCTTGGGAAGCTGGGGTTTGGGGAATGCCACGCGCGGATGATGAGAAGAAGAGTCGTTCCGAGAGAGAGGAGCGCGCCGCCAATGCTGTCCTGGACGATGGCCAGGATCTGTTTCCCAGACGTTAGAGCGCATGAGCCTGTCGGATGTGAGATTTTGCGTGAATGCTTGCTTGCACGCCGACCTTGAGGACGTGTGCTCTGTATCCAGCCTGCCCTGCCAAGGGCGCGTGATGCCGCAACTTTCCCACCTCTTCTTCATGTTTCAGCTGCGGGCACAGTGCCCGGGAGGGCAAGATGAGGTCCCGCGCTCATTTCTCCTGACCTAAGTGTAAGGCTTCTGCTTTTTCTGTGTGCGCTGCTTTTTCTGTATCTTCTCGGATAGCGTTTTTTGCAGCTTTCTCATCTTCCTTTTTTAAGGAAAGGCAGAGGAGGAACACGCGGAAAAACGGTGTTGTTTTCGAGGATCGGCGTGTGTTGGTGCACGCCGGCACAGTCGACTCGGGTCTCTGTCTCAGCTGGATCGTGCAGCGAATTTTTCTGCGATTTCTTTTTCGAAGCGAGACCACCCGTGTTCGGTGTGGTTGTAGCGGGTCGGGTCAGGAATATCTTTCAAAGCTTGCTCTGCTGTTTTGAAATTTGGTCCTGGGCCTGCATTGGGCTCGTTGCCCTGCCAAGTGATCATGCCGGCGGCGAAGGGGTTTTCGAAGAGCGGTATGATTTCTGGTTTGTTGAGCTTTCGTCCCGGTACTCCAGAGATCATCGTGCCAGGTTCCAGCCATTGTCCTGATACAGAAGTATGGGGAAAGACCAGGGTGAGTTGGGAGAGGACAACGCCTGGGTTGATTGTGGAGTGACAGGAGAGGACGACATGGTCGCCGAGCTTCACAGG
This sequence comes from Acidimicrobiia bacterium UBA2766, assembly GCA_002352645.1. Classification (GTDB taxonomy): domain Bacteria; phylum Actinomycetota; class Acidimicrobiia; order UBA2766; family UBA2766; genus UBA2766. The sequence goes on from DEIU01000002.1 coordinate 5,386, forward strand.
CTGGCAAATGAGGGTCTTTTGGAAGACGTTTTCCAGTTTTTCGTCGATGGCATGCGTGAAATCAAAAATCGATACGTATTCACCTGAGCCGCAGTGCGAACCACATTCGACGCCTTGGCTCACGCGAAAGACAGTGCCAATGCCCCACTCGTTTGGGCCTTGCATGCGGAGAGTTCCGGACAAGGTGATGGAGACATTGCGATGGAAGACCACATGGTCACCCACGATGAGTGTGGGATCCTGGCCAACTCCCCCAAAAATTTGCAGATGGAATCCGTCTTCCATCACGCACCCGTAACCGATTTTAATGCTGACTTTTCCGCCTTTTGTCAACATGACACGGCAGTTTTTCCCGACATTGAGAGACTTGTCAATGTCGAGATCGGTTTCTACTCCCATGAGCAGCGCGAGAAATTTGATGCGCAAGATGAACTTCAAACGGCGGTATCGCACCGGAATTTTGAAGATTTTGGAGACCAGGGCTTGCATGGTCTTTCTCCGCGTTGTAGTCCACGTGTGGTTCGCGTTTTTTCGAGGTTGTCGCAAGAATGCCCATGCTGATTTTTCACTGGATGTTTCTCAAGGTTCCCTCTGTGTGGGCAAATTCGATGCTCAGGCGGTGTATTCCTCGCGGAATGCCGGAAAATGAGGGGAAATGCTTTGGGCCGAGCGGCCAATATGGCTGTGATCTTTGTGCCGGTTCCTGAGAGGACAATCCGGCTTGCACCCGATTGCTACGCATTTTGTCTTCTTTAGGAGGCATTGGGAGAAGGCATTGGGCGGTGTGGAGAGGATCCCAACTGCGCGCCTTGTGCGACGATCTTGTGCGAAAATTATGTGTGGTTTGTTCTTGGCCGCTTACTCGTTCTCGTCGTCGTTGCGTGACCGGAGAAATTCTTCGATTTGTGCAGCAATTTCTTCCCCATCGGGAAGACGGTTGGCATCATCGGAAGTTTCGTCGGAGTCTTTGTCCAATGCCGCTTGCCGGCTGGGATGGTTGTTTTTTCTACTCATGTCGAACTGTTTTTCAAGAAGCGACACGTACGCACTGATTTCGCTGTTGTTTTTTACCGTATTCTCGAGTTGCTGTTCGAACTTGATGGCTTCCTTCTTCAGTCGGGCATCAGGAAGTTTTTTTCCAAGGAGAGAAGAGAGCGCTTCTAAAAGAGTCAGCGCAGCCTGAGGGTTTGGCGTTATTTGTGTGTAATGAGGAATTGATGCCCAAAGAGTTGTCGCAGGGTGTCCTGCCTGCGTCAGAAGGTCGGCGAGAATAGGAAGAATGCCAGTTGGGCCATGGTAGCTGTTTCTTTCGAGGTGAAGTTTCGCACGGATTTCCGGATCAGGGCTGGTTCCTGCGAGTGGGATGGGACGTGTATGAGGTACGCCTGCGAGTATTCCTCCGGCCATCATGACTTGACCCACGTTGCAGGTGTCCGCAAGCGCGCATACAGCCTTGCTGAACTGTTGCCATTCCAGATGTGGCTCAGGTCCGATGCCGAGAATGAGATTGGCTTCTTCGGACCAAGTGAAAGTGTATTGGTTACGTGGCCATTCAACGTCGGTGATGACACCATTGACAATTGAAACCTCTGGTCGCGCGCGCTGAAAATCAAAAAAACGGTCTGGAGAAATGTGCGCGAGGGGTTCGGTATTGAGGTCTTTTTCGAGATGCGCGATTAATGTGGTCGCGACTTTACTCGCGTCGCTCCACCCGCGGAAGGCAAGCAGAAGCGCCGGGTTTTCCAGCTGTATGTTCTTATCGAAGACGAGTTCAATCACGGTCACAGCCTATGTGCATTGGAACATGGATGTTGCGTTCGTCAGATTTTTTTTTGAGGCTGTTCGCGTATTTTTTT
>DEIU01000002.1:7387-7892 GCA_002352645.1 Acidimicrobiia bacterium UBA2766
GAGATAACAGTCCAATAAGCGAAGATTCAGATAATGCCGAGTGCCTTCTCTAGTTGTTCCGCACTTTTTGCGCCAACTGTGGAGGTGACGAGATTACCGCCCTCAAAAAGACCGATGGTGGGGATACTCATCACGTTGTATTTCGCTGCCACATTCGGAGCATCGTCCACGTTCAGTTTGACGAAAGCAACATCTGAGTGTTTCTCTGCAAGACGTTTGATCTCCGGCCCAACGGCTTTGCATGGTCCGCACCATGGGGCCCAGAAGTCGACTACCACTTTGTTTGTAGCGTCGAGAACTTCTTGTTGGAATGTGTCATCTGTGACGACGGCTACTTCAGCCATCAGTGTTGCTCCTTCGGTTTGTCCGCAGAATTTTCTCCGGTAATTCCGGTAATTCTGGCATCTCTGTCGCATGCCAATAGGTATTCGGCGTGGCAGGCTGGACTTCTTATTGAAGAAAAGCCGAGAGCTGCCGGATTTATTCCTTACTGGCAGGTTTTGTC
>DEIU01000002.1:7999-18386 GCA_002352645.1 Acidimicrobiia bacterium UBA2766
GAAGGAGAGAAATGAGAGCATTTTCCTGTGCGACAGGGCGCCCCCGGAAGGATTCGAACCTTCGCACCCGGCTCCGGAGGCCGGTGCTCTATCCCCTGAGCTACGGGGGCAGCGGTTTGCAGCATAGTCGCGAATCTGTTCATTGCGAAGCGGGCAGGAGGAAAGGCGAAAGCAAGACGGGCGTACAAGGTGAATGAAGAGTAGCGTGCCGAAAAGGAGAAAGTCCGTTTTTCCTGCGAGACCAGCCGTTTGAGCGTAAGCTGTTTTTCGTGATTGGGGTTTTTTCCGGATGTTGTGGAACTGGGTGAACTGCAGGGCGAAAGCAGGGTTAGGGGCTTTCTCCTTTGAGCTGCAACACTGGTTCGAGTCTATTCATGGATTTTTCCCTTTTCGTGATTCGGTGACAGGTGCACAGCTTTGTGGTTTTGCTTGTGCCGAGTGGCAGAGTGACGGTTCTTCTCCTGTTTTTTGTGCAGATGCACGCAACGATTCCCGGTGATGCGCATGTTGAATTCTCTTTCGATTCCTCCTCATCTTGTAGAAGTGCTGCCTCCCTCCGCGACGGTGAATGAGGGCGGCCATTTGGAGATTGGTGGATGTGACACGGTTGCGCTCGCCGAAGAATTCGGCACGCCCATTTTTGTCTACGATGAAAGTTTTTTGCGAGCCCGATGCCGGGAGTACAAAGAGGCGTTTGCCTCTCAGGCTGTTCCGGGTACGGTCTATTATGCCAGTAAGGCGTTCAGCAGTATTGGGATGCTGCAGCTTGCAGCGCAAGAGGGTCTTTGTGTCGATGTCTCGACAGAAGGTGAGCTTGGTGTTGCCCTGCGTTCCGGCTTTCCCGCGGAACGTATTTTGTTACATGGTAACAACAAGTCTGATGCCGAATTGGATTTGGCTGTAGGTGCGGGTGTGGGCCGCATTGTGATCGACTCTTTTGACGAGATTGATCGTTTGCATGATCTTGTGCGGCAACGAGATGCTGCGCCTGTAGCCTGTCTTGTGCGGATTACCCCAGGTGTTGATGCAAAAACGCATAGGTACATTCGTACTGGGCAGGAGGACTCAAAATTTGGGTTGGGCGTACGTAACGGACAGGCCTTGGCTGCCGTGAAATACCTTGCGACGTTCGACACGATCGATTTGCAGGGACTGCACTGCCATATTGGTAGTCAGCTGTTCGACCTCGCGGGTTTTCGAGAAGCAGTGGACGTGGTTGTTGATCTTGCTGCAGAAGCCTCGACTGCCTACGGTGCTCCTTTGCATGAGCTGAATTTTGGTGGTGGCCTTGGCATTGCCTACACGCGTGACGACAAACCTGTGGCAGTGGGAGTACTCGCACGTCTTTTGAGCGAGGAAATTCTGGCACGTGCTGAGGTGGCAGGCCTTCAGGCTCCACGCATGGCAGTGGAGCCTGGCCGTTCCATTGTCGGGCGTGCGGGTGTCACCCTCTATTCGGTAGGAGTCATCAAAGAGCTCCCCGGTGTGGCGAAATATGTCGCTGTTGACGGTGGATTGAGCGACAATATGAGGACTGCTCTTTATCAGTCTGAGTATGAGACATTTCTCGCAAATAGACCTGAGGCAGAACTCGACAGCAGCGCGCGTCTCGCGGGAAAGCATTGCGAAACAGGTGATGTGCTCCTTGAGAACGCGGCCTTGCCGTCTGATGTCAGGGCAGGAGAAATTCTTGTCACTCCCGCCACAGGAGCGTATGGCTACGCGATGGCGAATAACTACAACATGGTTGGCCGTCCGGCTGTGCTGTTTGTGCAAGAGGGTACGGCGCGGGTAGTCATCCGGCGTGAAACGCTTGACGACCTTGTTTCTTTGATGGAGTAGGCGCAGAGGAGAAAACCGTGAAGTTTTCGCATCCGAGACGCGCAATATGCTGTTTCTGTGTGGCTCTTGTCCTCACGGGATGCGCAACGGCACCTTCTCGTACTCGTATCACGGGTCCTGTTGACACCAGTAGACGGTTAACGCTTGTGCCGCCTGAGACGGGAGTGCTCAGTGGCGGGGGAGTCTTTCATTTTACTACCGAAGCAGTGCAGGATGACCTGGCCATGACGTGCATTGTGCAAAGAGGAGGTGATATTACAGACCTCTTTTTGGATCCTCTTGAAATGCAAAAAATTGGGCGCGAAATATCCGTTTCCGAAGAGGCGCGAGATGCACTCACGATTTTCCTTGAATCCGTCGTCTGGCGCATGGCCGCGAACGGTACCCTGGTCGTTTTTGCGGACGAAGATCCCAGTGGTTCTTTGCCTTGGACAGGAAACACGACTGGTGGAGACGCGCATCGTTTGCAGGCCTCTACTGTTCGGCGCACTGTAGCCGACCGTTCATTGAGCGTACTGGCTTCTTTTTCCGGAGATGCGACCGAGAACGGAAAGGCGAAAGTTTCCGTGAACTGGGACGAATCCACCACGGTTTCTCTTTGGCTTGTGCGCGAGCTCGCAGGAGTTGCGCGTTGTAACGCGGAGCTGACGATGCAGCTTGTGCGAAAGGAAGACGCTCCTGTTCTTCCATCTTTTCCCGAGGGAGATGCCGAACTGCTTTCGACAGGAACCGTGCTGCAGGAAGGCTCCCGTCTTGCAGAGGTTGTGGACTTACTTGGGCGTGCAACATGGCAATATGCGGGAGTGGAAGAGATTAATTTGCAGACTTCTTCAGGAGAAGGAGTGGCATTTGGGACGATCCGCGAACAAGGCAATGCCTATGTGCTTTTTCTCTCTGGAGAGTTTGCCGGAGATTCTTTTGCGTTACGGGCGGTGAAGACAGAAGAAGGACGGGTCCGCGGTACTCTCCAGGCCGCGGGGCGAAGCACTGCGATTGAACTGGCAGGGTGACCGAGATGACGGAATGGCAGAGGACGGATGAAACTGGCGTGCAACGGAGTGCCGCGAGCACTGTTGGTATAGGGTTTTTGGGATGTGGCACAGTAGGCGCTGAGGCTGTGCGTATTTTGCAGAACCGAAGCGAGGAGATTCTGCGGCGTACCGGCGTTGCCTTGGAGGTCCGTCGGGTCGCAGTGCGCGATCTTTCTCGTGATCGAGACGTGCCCCTTCCCGCAGACGCGTTTACTTCGGACCCTCTCCTTGTGGTGCAGGACCCCCGGGTAGATCTCGTTGTGGAGGTGATAGGAGGCATTGACCCGGCCAATTTTTTGCTGACCGAAGCATTGAAAGCCGGAAAGCCAGTTGTCACCGCAAACAAGGAACTCATGGCAAAGTTTGGTCCTGAACTGCTTGAACTTGCCGAGAGCGCGGGTGTTGACATTCTGTTCGAGGCTGCCGTGGGCGGGGGAATTCCCATTATCCGCCCTGTGACCGAGTCGCTTGCGGGCGAGTCGGCACGGCGCATCATCGCGATTTTGAACGGAACGACGAACTATATTCTCACGCGGATGACAGAAGATGGTGTCGACCTGGCAGAGGTGCTTGCGGACGCGCAGCGTCTTGGATATGCCGAAGCCGACCCTACTGCCGATATTGATGGTCATGACGCCGCCCAAAAAGCGGCCATTCTGGCATCCCTTGCCTTCGGAACCCGTGTGCACGATGAAGACGTGTACCGGGAGGGTATTCGAGACGTGCGCGCGCATGATGTCGAGATGGCGGCTCGTCTTGGCTATGTGGTGAAGCTTGTGGCCATTGCCGACCTGGTGCCCTGGGCAGATACTTTCGGAGTGGCAGTGCGGGTGCATCCCGCGATGATTCCACTCACGCACCCACTTGCTTCGGTGCGATTGTCATTTAATGCAATTTTTCTTGAGGGTGAATCGGTAGGCGAGCTCATGTTTTATGGGCGTGGTGCAGGCGCCGGCCCGACTGCTGTTGGTCTGGTAGGCGATGTGATAGACGCCGCCCGTAATCTCCGTCAACAGGCACGAGGTCCACATCTTCCTCTCCCTGCTACCTGCCCAATTGTTCCTATCGAGGACGTCCACAGTCATTTCTACGTGCGACTTGAAGTTGCAGATGAGCCGGGCGTGCTCTCCGGAGTCGCCGGGGTGTTCGGTCGGCACGAGGTGTCGATCCAGAAGGTTCTACAAGAAGGCCGCGCAGAGGATGCCGAATTGGTCTTGGTAACGCATCGTGGCCGGGAAGCCGATGTGCGGGCCACCCTGAGAGAACTTGTGAGCCTGACTGCCGTGAAACGGCTTGCTGCAGTGTTTCGTGTGATTAATGGAGAAGAAGAAAGCAGTTTTTCATGAGCGCGTGGCGTGGTGTTGTTCCGACCTACCGGGACCGTCTCAAGCTACCCATAGATGCTCCTGCGATTACCTTGCTCGAAGGTAATACTCCGCTGATTCCTGTACCTGGGATAAGCGAACGAGTCGAGGCAGAGGTCTTTTTGAAATTTGAGGGAATGAACCCGACAGGGTCCTTCAAGGACAGAGGCATGTGCGTTGCGCTTTCCGGTGCTCTTGCGGAAGGGACGCGGACTGTGGTGTGTGCTTCCACCGGGAACACCTCTGCGTCTGCAGCAGCGTATGCCGCGCGCGCGGGCATCACGTGCGCAGTGATCATCCCTGATGGGAACATTGCCTCCGGGAAGCTCGCACAGGCACTCATTCACGGTGCCACGGTGGTTCCTGTAAAAGGGAATTTTGATGATGCGCTTTCCATTGCGCGCCGCCTCGCGGAGACTGGCGAGGCGTGCCTTGTGAATTCTGTGAACCCCTTGCGGATCGAAGGTCAAAAAACAGTCGCTTTTGAAATTGTGGAAACCCTGGGATGCGCGCCGGACATTCACTGTTTGCCCGTGGGAAACGCAGGGAATATTACGGCAGCCTGGCTTGGTTATACTGAGTCGCTTGAGTACTACCAGCTTGATCGTCGCCCTGCAATGTGGGGGGCACAGGCCGCGGGAGCCGCACCTATCGTGCGCGGTGCCCCAGTTGAACGACCCCAGACGATTGCGACTGCTATTCGTATTGGGAAGCCTGCTTCTTGGGAAGGGGCTGTTGGAGCGCGTGATCAGTCCGGTGGAGTGATCGAAGCAGTGACCGACTCTGAAATTCTTGCTGCCTACCGTTTGCTTGCTGCGACCGACGGAATATTTTGCGAGCCTGCTTCGGCGGCCGGCGTGGCGTTGCTTTTGAAAAAAGCCAAAGAAGGAGCGGTCCCTGTTGGCGCCAAGATTGTCGCGACGCTCACAGGCCATGGGTTAAAGGACCCTGACCGTGTTGTGAAAGAGATCAAAGTACCGGATCCTGTTGATGCCACCCTTGCTGCTGTCAGTGCCCGGATTGGTCTTTGAGCAAGGTTTTGGCGGAGCCTTCGTGTGTGCAGGGCGTGTAGAGGCGTGTGCAAGGCGTGCTGAAGGAGAGGGATAGTGGCGAACGCTGAAAACAGTTTTTCCTTTTCGAGGTCTGGCGATGCCGGGGCTTCTGGGAAACGCCAGATTGCAGCGTTTGATTTTGACGGCACCTTGACAGTGCGTGATTCTCTTGTGCCTTTTTTGCGACGGGTTGCAGGAGGTGCCGGCCTCGCGCGTGCTTGTGTGGCGGAAGTGCGTGCCCTGTATCGCGATATGAAGGGGGGGCAGCGTGAAGAGGGAAAAGAAGGTGTTTTGCAGCGCGTGTTTCGCGGTGAGTCGGTTGCCGGAGTCGAAGAATTAGCGGTGTCTTTTGCCGAGGAAAGGCGGGATTTGCTGCGCCCGCAAATGCTTCGTCGTGTCGAATGGCATCGCGCACAAGAGCATGAACTCATTATTATCTCAGCTTCACTGCATGTGTATTTGGAGCATGTGGCGCGTGTGCTCGGGTTTGACCATGTGATTGCAGTGGAGCTTGAGACTGAAAATGGCCTGTATACGGGCCATATGCGAGGTCCCAATGTGCGCGCGCAAGAGAAGGCGAATCGTTTGCTTGCCTGGCTTGATGGGGCAGAGGCAGAAATATGGGCGTATGGGGACAGCCGTGGCGATAAAGAATTGTTGGAGCTGGCAGATCACGCCCTTTTTGTGGGGAGCGCGCGGCAGCACGAGAAAATTGGTTTTGCCACGGCGAATGTGCAGCAGGTGGGGAAGCATGACCTCTAAAATATTCTCCTGGAAGTATTTCCTGGGGGAATTCCTGTGCTGAACAGGCACGGCACAAGCGGGAAGCAGTTTTGCAAAGCTGCCGGAAAAGCTGCTGGGAAAGTCGCCGGGACAGCTGCTGGAAAAATTGCCGGGAAAGTCGTCAGCAAAGCTGTCGGTAAATTTCTGCAGTTGTACTGGCACATGCTTCCCATGTGAAACCTGCTGCGTTACGGAGCCCGGAGGCGCGCATTTCTTCTCGCCTGGATGGGGCAGCGAGCAGATCTGCCAGGGTTGCTGTCCATGCTGGGGTATCTCGCGCGTGCAGGTGTATTCCTGTGCCGGCGGTGACTTCGCAGAGGGCGGGGTCGGTTGAACAAACGACGGGTGTTCCTTGCGCTTGTGCCTCGATCACGGGAAGGCCAAATCCTTCGTACAGGCTTGGAAAAGCAAAGAGGTCGGCGCCTTTGTACAGAGCTGGGAGGTCAGTCTCGGCCACATAGCCTGGCAGGATGGCCCGATTGCCGAGCGCGCGGGCATGTGTGGCGATGGTGTCGCTTGTTTTCCCCCAGCCTTTTGGGCCGGCGACAACAAGAGAGTGCGCCAAATCGGTTTCGCGTGTCAGGTCAAGAAAGGCTTCCATGAGAGTGGAGAGGTTTTTCCGTGGTTCCAGTGTGCCCAGAAAAAGAATGTAAGGCGTGTCGTGTAGCCCGTATTTTTTTCGCACGCGTGCGATGTCTTCACTACTTGCGCGCGGCAGGTCAGTCCCAAGATGAGTTACTGTGACCCGATCTGCGGGAATACCTGTATGTTCACAGAATTCTTCTTTTGCGGTATGGGAGACGGTGAGAAAGGCGTCTGCGTGTCGTATTGCTGCTGCGAGGCCCTGCCTATGGAAACGCCGCCCCCGTCGGGTCAGGGTTTCTGGTACACGTATCTCGGCGATGTCGTGCACTGTTACGACCAAAGGACGTTTTCCTTTGGGAGGGATCGCGAGAGATGGGGCATGCACAAGGTCTACATCACGGTTTGCATCAAGGTTTGGATTGGGGAGTTGTCGGGGGCCCGCTGCCATGCCAAAAGGCAGAGGGGGGCCACCGAGTAGGTGCCAGGAGTCGTAGAGGATGGGGCGCACAAGAGGCAGACGTAAGGGAGGCTGGGGCAACTTGAGGCGAGTCGCAAGTGCCACGGCTGTGTGTTTTCGATGGAGAGCAGAGAACCCAACGGGTTCAATGTCGGGAATTGTGCTGGAGAGGGCGCGAAACAAGTGCAGTGTGTAGCGTCCGATGCCGCCGGGCACCTGGTGGAAAAGCTGTTCGACATTCATGGCGATGCGCATGGCGTGCATTCTTTCAGAGCGTGTCCGGTCCGGGCCTGTCGGGGCCTGTCCGGTTTGGGCCTGTCCGGTTTTCAGTTGAGAGAGGGTGAGACCGGGATGAGGCAAAATAAAAGAAGAAGCAGCATGGCAACAGGAAGCACCCTGGCGGCCGGCATGGGAACAAGGGAGCGATGTGCATGATTTGTGTGCTGTCTCTGCAACCAGTTGCCGAACGTGGCGGGTCGGATCAGGGATTGCTCCGGCTTGTGCGCAGCTTGCCACGTGAAGATTTTGATTGTCATATTGTGGTTCCGACAGATCCTCCTTTGCGACCGGCTTTCGAGGCGGCAGGAGCGACCGTTCATATTCTGCCGATGCGGCGGATTACGACGCGAGGCGGGTTTTGGCATTGGCCGCTTTATGCTTTGGCCTGGCCGGTCACGGTGCTCCGTTTGGTGTGGCTCGCCCGTCGTGTGCGGCCAGATGTTTGGCATACGAATTCTTTACATTCGTGGTATGGCTGGGCGGCGGCTTTTCTCACGCGTCTTCCGCATGTGTGGTCCGCGCGTGAGATTGTTGTGCAGTCGCGTCTCGCGGCGTTGTTCGAACGGTTCCTCACGCGCCACTTTGCGGATATGGTGGTCTCGGTGTCGGAAGCTGTGGCGGCTGAGCTGCACCCAAAAAATGGTCGTGTCCTGATTGAGGACGTGGATTCTCGCGAGTTTTGCCCCGAAGAAGCGGGCAACTTTCGTGCTTCTTGCGGGATTCCCGATGATGTGTTTCTTGTGGGGGCTGCAGGGCGGGTTGACACGTGGAAGGGCTTTGATCTTTTGCTGTTGGCGCACGAGCTTGTGACAAGAGACCTGCCCCGAGGTTTTCCTGCGGTGCACCTGGTCATATGTGGTATGCCCGTGTTTGGAAAAGAGGAGTATGAGGCGGGTTTGCGGGCGAAGGCTGCTGTGCTTCCCCGTGTGCACTGGTTCGGTCCCTGTGAGGATATGCCGACTTTCTATGCGGATCTCGATCTTTTTCTCCTTTGTTCGACGGCACCGGAACCTTTTGGCCTCGTTTTGATTGAAGCACTCGCTTCGGGAGTTCCTGTTGTTGCCTCGGACCAGGGTGGTCCGCCGGAGATCTTGCGCGAATTCCCGGAACGTGGTCGCCTTGTTCTTCCGGGAGATGCGGAAGCGCTTGCTGTAACTGTGTTGGATATGGTCCGGGATATTGTGTGTGAGCCAGGCAGGAGCCATGACCATGACTTGTCGGCGGTGCAGGGGGATGCCTTTTCTGCCGCGCCCGCATCGTCTCTGGCCCAGGCGTGTTTGTCTTTGTCGACGGAGCAACGCCGAAGGCGGAAACGGCTGTGGTTTCCTTCGATTCCTCCTTACGCTGAGCTGTTTTCCGAAGTAGTTGCCGAGTCTAAATGAGGGAGAAATGGCAGTTTGAGCAGGATCCTTGTCATCTTGTCACGAATAGAAGGCAGACGGGCAAGGGGAGCGTCGCTCGTGTAGAATTTAGGCTTTTTCTTTCTATTTATAGAGATTGATGGGTAAGCCTGTTTTTCGGGAGGCACGAGAAGAAAGCACGCTGTTCCCGCTTTATTTGTCTTTCGTTCTCATCGGAATTCTTTTTTGGGCGAGTATTGTCCATGAGGAGCATCAGGACTGTGCGTTCTCCTCGGTCTCTTGACACCCCTTTGGCAGCTGCCGGATCATCTGGTACGACTACTTCTCCTCAAGAGCGCGACCGGTTTTTTTCCACAATGCGTGCTTTTGCTGTCCTGGCTTTGATGGTGGTACACTGGGGTCTTGCCGTTACCTTTTCCAATGGTTTAAGTCAGATTGGAATTGACCGGTTTACCGTGTTGCCATCCTGGTTGACCTGGGTTTTTGTTTGGATTGGCCCGGTATGGTTCGGGATGTTTGGGGCGCTGAATCTCCGTGGTGTGCGCAAGGCTCTCCGGACGCATTCTCTCCAGGCGTTTTACCGGAAACGCCTGACTCGCCTGCTCATTCCCTATTATGCGTATGCTGCAGTTTTTGTTTTACTTGAGCTGGGATTGAAAATCGGAGGAGTTGGACAATGCGCTGATCCTGCTGCGGGAACCGACCTCTTTTTTCGTCTTGACGCAGTGTGGAAATGGTTCACCTGGCTTCTTCCCTTTCCGCATGTTGATTGTTTGGGGTTGGGGCAGGCTCCTTTCTGGTTTATGTCGGTATACATTTTCTTGACCCTTGTCTTCCCGCTGCTTGTGAAATTGTACGACCGAACGAAGGCTGTGCGTTTGCCTTTTGGCAGGGAGATTGCGAGTCGATACGCTATTGTTCTTGGATTTGTGGCTGTATCGTTTGCTTTCGATCTGCTGGGGCGGATCTTGTTTACCTACCAGACTGGCGCGACCCCTCTTATGCCCTTTCAAATGATTGTTGTCTGGGGATTTTTTGGTTTCTTGGGCTTTTTCTATGCCGAAAAAGAACACGATCAACCTTTTGTGAAGGAGTGGGCAGGACGTATCGGTGTTGGACTTACGCTCGCGACTGGCTTGATGGTGATTGGCCCTTACCCCGATGCCCTCTGGGATGGGACAGGTGGGAACCAGTTTCCTCCGACTGCGGCCTATGTCACAGGGGGGCTGGCGTCCGTGTGTTTTATGCTGCGCGCACGCAACGCAATCACGAAATTTTCGCGTCTCCCTCTGGTCGAACCAGCCGTAAACGCTCTGGAGAAATACAATTACACCGTTTATATCTGGCATATGGCAGCCCTGCAGCTCGTGTGGTGGGGGACAAAGGCGCTGGGGTGGCATGAGACGCTTGTTTTCAGTGATGTGGAACACCCGGTGAATGTGCTCTTTGACCTCAGCATACCGCTTTCACAACTGCTGTTTTTCGTCTTGTCCTGGCCCTTTTTGGTGCTCTTGGTACGAGTGTTTTACCGAGCTGAGTCTTGGACCCTTCCAGCTTTTGGTGGGCGCCAATTTTCGTTTCGCCGTGTTCGATCGGAAACTGCTGATCAGTGATTGTTCTGGCGTTGCCTTGA
>DEIU01000047.1:0-412 GCA_002352645.1 Acidimicrobiia bacterium UBA2766
CACCGCACGCGCCAGGACACCGCACAACCAGCCTGTCCCGACAGGAAAGACAGGGATTGAGGCATTTCCAGGTATTTCTCTCTCCAACAGGCAAACCAAGCTACGCCTGCGGGTTTGGAGCGCCGCTTCACACGACTTCCCCGAGAAGCCAAAATGTGAGAGGTGCGCTTTCATGACTTGCGCCATAGCGCGGCGAGTTTTCTCTTCGCCTCTTTCTGCGCCAAAGATGTTTCCCCAGCGAGAATCATGGAAACTCTTGGCCACTCCCAGGTGCCGGTCACGTCAGACTTCTCTCCCCACCTCATGTGAAAAGCAAAACATGACGCGGCCGACAAAATGAACAGCCTTCTCGACAAGATCACTGCGCCCTAAGACAAGGAACACTTCACTCAGGGATCAAAACCGCTGCCAA
>DEIU01000047.1:522-6993 GCA_002352645.1 Acidimicrobiia bacterium UBA2766
GAAATGCAGCGCATGCAAGGACATGCTTTTTCATTGTAGCGCAAAGGGCGGAGGGTGGGGGATTCGAACCCCCGAGGGCCGAAACCCAACGGGATTAGCAATCCCGCGCCATAGACCGGACTAGGCGAACCCTCCTACTCGGAATCTGAAATCTAGCCGACACGTCTCGAAGAAGGAACCGAGTTCCTTGCAAAATTGAGAGAAAAACCTGCTCGAAGGAGAGCTCCACGCTCCGGTCTCCCGTGAGGAGCCTTCTCTTTCTTCTATTCCATCCCAGTTCACAGGGCAATTATGAAACATTTCACGAAGAAAACCGCCTCTGCCCCAGCAAAAGGGAACACTTCGATAAATACTCGACGACGCGGCGCTGCTCTTCGCGTTGACGCGCTGCGGCTCCGCTTTTCTGCGCGCTCTTTTCTCTCACTCGTCGCTGTCGCCACAATGGGCAGTCTTGGTTGGGCATTGTTCGGTCCTCTCTCGAGTATCGCAACGATCACTTTCGCGACAGCTCTTTGCCTCTATGCCCAAGAAGAAGACAGTCGCGCACAAGCCAAACAAGTTGCACATCTCGAACAAACACTACGAGGGTACGCTGATAATATTTATTTCCAGGCAGAAACGCTCACAACGACTTACCGGATGGTGGACCAACGTTTTACGCTGCCTCCTTTGCGCCATTGGGCACTCTCTCCTGATGCAGCGTCTGCCATGACAACGCTCGCACTCTCACAGCAACCTAAAACAATCCTCGAACTTGGCAGTGGTGCTTCGACTATTTTGCTTGCGAGTCTGCTTCGCATGTTTGGCACTGGCCATCTCATCTCGATTGAGCATGACCCGGTATTTACGGAGCACACCAAAGAACGTTTGGCAGAGGCCGGCCTTTCTCACTTTGCAGAAGTACGTTATGCGTCGTTGCTTCCTCTTCCCCTCTCAGCTGCAACTCCATCCCTTGACATAGCTGGAGAGGATGATATTGCAGAGCTTTCTCGTCAGGGAAGACACCTCCTCCGGACAGAAAGTCAGACAGAAAACGAGCAGGAGAGAATCTGGTATGACCTCTCGGCATTTACCGACATCAGTGATATCGATCTGCTTGTTGTGGACGGTCCACCGCACGACACTTGCACAGATGCACGAATGCCGGCCCTTTCTCTCCTCCATCACAAGCTCTCTCCTACTGCACACATCTTTCTTGACGACACAGGACGAGAAGACGAACAACGCATGATCAAAGCCTGGGAAGATGCCTTCCCTGATCTTGTTTTCACGGACCTGTTCACGGAAAAGGGCAACACTCTCGGCAGAAGAGAAGCATAAAAAGGCAGCATTATTCTCTGGAAGAGAACGAGGGGAGAGGCAGCAAAGATCCTACGGTCTTTCTTTACACACGCCACACACGCCCTGTTGTCACGCTCGCACACCCCTGCGCGGACTTGGCGTATTTTCCCGGGCTTCTTCCCGGGTTTCTTATGGTCTTCACAAATTATATTTACACGATTACCGCAAATAAAGTGCACACAAGGTCGGGACGCAAGGCCGGCACACAAGGTCAGAGAAAAATCGGCCAGGTCAGGGGGACTGCGCAGCCAAAGAGGAACTCTGCCCGGCGAAGAAAAGACGGTCGCAGTTTACATTGAGAACGTCAAGCACTTCTCCCACAAAGTACACAGTCCCCAATACCAAAATGAGCCCAGAAGCCTGCTGCACAAGGTCGGCAGAAAAAGGAACGGCCGCTCCGTGTTTTGCTGCCGTCTCCCAAGACAAATGAGAGAAAGGAAGCGTGACAAGTTGCAGAGCAAGACCTTCCACTCCCTTAAGTAAGCCCCTCATATCTTTGCCATCCGGTTGACACACGAGCACACGGTCCGGATCTCTCCCAAAATGGGAACGCGTCCAGGCTCGCGCGGCAATGGCACCCGCACCATTGATCGCAGCGTCCGTGACGAATGTCGCGGTCTCTGTCGAATGCACGGAAAGACGGCCGGGAAGCAGGACGCCCTGCAGAAACCCCGACAAAACATCAGGAGCGGGAAAAGCAATTTTTTTCTGACGGAGCAAGGATGCTCCTGCGGTCATACCCAGTAAAGCGTTGTCACGAGACAGGCCAGGAGGAAGCAGGTCGGAAAAGGTGGAAAAGTCGTCGAGTTCAGGGCCTCGGATTGCAACATTATGCTGTTTGGCCACTCGGTGCAGCACCTGAGTGACAACCCGACATTGGGGGAGAGTGGCAAGAACCCTTGTGCTCGATCCGAGAATTCCGGCCTTCTCTTCGGCAATCTCGCGGAGATTCGCACCAAGTTCTCCTAAATGTTCTTCGAAAATGGAAGTGACCGCAACAACTGGGGCAGGAAAAAGCGCGACTTCATCGCTGCGTCCCCCACGACCCGCTTCCACAACAACCGCTTCAACACCTTTGTCGAGAAGCCAGCGCAGCCCACCCATAAGAAAAAGCCCGCTGGGAGAGAGATACTCATGCGAGGCATGCCGAGGAAGTTTTTTGCGGATGTTTTCCAGAAAATCCAACAGGGCTTCCCAGTCTGGTGCGGGGATTGCTTCGCCTTCGAACCGGATGCGCTCGCGGTTTGAACGAAGACCCGGGCTGGTAATGGTCCCCGTGCGCAACCCTGCTGCCTGCAAAACAGCACTCGCATAGATTGCAGCAGTCCCTTTCCCTTTGGACCCCACCACAGTGACCTGGGGTAATGACATGCCCAAGACGCCTGCTTTTTCTGCGAAAAGACAGGCACGCGAGAGCGAACGTCGACTTCCCGGCAAACGATCGATCCACTCGGCAAAAACAGCCCGATCTTCTTGGGACTTGTCTTTTTTCAAGCTCACTCGCGAAGGCCTATCCCTAAAATCAGACTGTCGGCGCGTCGGGCCGGTTGTAGTTCCCATCGCACAGGTCCTTGACCCGAAGGAAACACTGGTTTGGGCAGCCAGACCCGACAGCAAGCCCGGCATCCCATCAGGTCGATCACGCCCAAACCCAAAGATCTGCGCTGGGGCACTCTTCATCTCGCCGGGCCCACACTTCCCGAGTCTTCTCCTGAGTTTCCCAGGCACATGAAACTCTCGCTCGAAGAATGCGCCACACAAGCCGGCCTCATGGAGTGCTCCAGACCCAGCAGCTGGACCCCTAATAATGCTCACCTTGCCAGTTTTCTGCCACATCGACGAGACCTCTCACCCAGGTACACAGCTCGTCGAGCTCGCGCCATCCCGCGCGGATCTCCAACTGCAGCGCGTCTCCGTGCAGATGCTGCTGCACGAAACTTGTGACTGTATACGCAGGCGTCGCGTCAAAGGGGGCATTCACGAGAACTTTCGCAGCAGAGAAACGATACAGAAGAAGCGCGGCAAAAGACCGGGAGAGAAGCGAGGGAGAAGGACCGAGGCCAATACACAGATCAGCCTGATGGTGATCCGTCATGCCATGCAAATCAATCACAAGCCTGCCCTGAGAAAAGGAACGCAAAGAAGCCGCAAAAGCATCTTCTCGCTCTTTCCAGATTTCCCAGTTTCCCACGTGTCCAGCAGCACACACCGCAATTGCGCCCGTTTCAAGCGCAAGAAGTTCAGCGAGGCCCCCGGTTCCTCTCTCGGCGCGTTTGACACGCCCATGCCGCATATGACGCACCGCGTGCGGCGCAGACCAAAGGAGAGGAAGCGAACCAGTGCGCAACACCGCACTCCAAGGAGGTCCAGCTCCGGCATAACCGCGTGACGCATATGCTGCCTCAAGCGCCCGCCAACGAGACACCCGGGAAAGCGGCTTCGGAGAAAAAGACGAGTGCACGCAAACACAGGAAGAAGGAGCAGAACAAACGATCAACTCGCGAGAAATAGGCATTGCGCAGGCACTTCCACACGCACACAGCAGAAGTCGATCATTCACTTTTTATGCCGCTTCATTCTCACCTTCGAGCACTTTCCACAACCCATCCCACAGTATGACCGCCCCTCACCTCCCGCATCATGCCAAACAAGACCTTTGCAAGATTTTTCTTCGACCAGCCCCGGGCACCTTCCAGGATCTGCTAGCTTTTTCTCATGTATTCCAGCTGCTCACAGGGGAAAACACCGGAATGTGCACCCTCTTTGACTCTCCTCACTATTCCCGCTGGATACATGCAGAAAAGGAACTTCCCTCAAGGCAGGAACAATCACTTCAGGGCAGTTCACCACACATCGCATGCGCTTCGTTGCCCCAAGAAACTCTTCTCGAAAAACTCCTCTGAAGAAGTGCTCCTGCAAAAAAACAAACAGCAGATTCCCCTCCCACTTCAATGCCGTATGGATTATCGCAACAACCACATAACATACAAGAATGTATTAACAAAATGGTAGGTAACATACAAAAAAGATGAGAAACAACTCTCGCGAGCATGTCTCTTCATCTCATACACGGTACGCAACCGGAATCTGCCTGGAAACGGAGTAACTCAGGTGCATATTGGTTTTTCAATCTGCGGTTTCAACTTCGCTGATGGCCCGGCTGCAATCCCGGGAAAACTCAACACCATCGCCGGCGAATCAGAAGAAGCCGGAATCAACTCCCTCTGGGTGATGGATCATTTCTTTCAAATACCCCAAGTCGGCCCAGCAGAGAACCCAGTCCTGGAAGCGTATACCACGCTTGGGTATCTCGCAGGCCGCACCTCACGCGTGCAACTCGGCACAATGGTCACTGGCGTCACATATCGGAACCCCGGGCTTCTTGTAAAAGAAGTCACTACTCTCGATGTGCTCTCAGGAGGACGCGCCATCCTCGGCATCGGCGCAGCCTGGTTTGAGCGAGAACACGCCGGTTTAGGATTCCCCTTCCCCTCACTCAAAGAACGCTTCGAACGGCTCGAAGAGACCCTACAAATTGCCCAACAAATGTGGAGCAGTAATGTGTCCCGCTACGAGGGCACCCACTATCAACTCGAAGAGACATTGTGCAGCCCCCCGCCCATCTCCGCGCCACACCCCCCCATCCTGATCGGCGGAAGCGGCGAAAAGAAAACCCTCCGCTTCGTCGCGCGCTACGCCAACGGCTGCAACCTCTTCTCCACAAACCCCACCGAAGTGCGCCACAAGCTCGAAGTTCTCCAAGAACATTGCGACACTGAAGGCACCTCATACGACGCAATCAAGAAAACCATTCTCCACATGGCCCCAATCCCTACAGACAAAAAACAAGCAGAAGAGTTCATCGAAAACCTCCAGCCCTATGTAGAACTCGGCATCGACGAAGCCATCCTCGGCCTTGCAGTCGAGAACCCTGCTCCCCTCATCCAAACCCTGGGCGATCACGTCATTCCCCAGCTCAGGGAGTAACTCCCACAGTCCAAAAAGGCTCTCCGCCAACCTGGGCAAGTCCGCGGTTCTTCGTCAGACCAGCGAATCCCCGTTTCGTCTGAGAAGAACCGCCCCCCCATACCAAACAACAGAAACACCCCAGCCCCCCTACTCCGAAACAGCACCTCACCTTCTCCCGCAACACCCTCTCGCATTAACCTGTACGCTACATCCAATGCTGGATCTCATTGTTTCATATGAAACAATCGCAGGTCGGAATGGCTTTATAGCACCACAAACCCCAATTAAAGGAGCAATAACCCCATTGCTCCGACACTTCCCCTGCCCCACCCCCACACCCTCCAAAGCCGCAACAATCTCGCCAGCTACCACGACGCGGCAGGCAACCACGCAGAAGCACTCCAACTCGGACAACAAAACCTCAACGACACAGAATGCATCCTCGGACCCGACCACCCCCACACCCTCACAAGCCGACACAATCTCGCCAGCTACCACCACGCGGCAGGCAACTACGCAAAAGCACTCCAACTCGGACAACAAACCCTCAACGANNCGTTCCGTTTGCCACAGGCAAGCACAGGTGGGAACGAGCAAATGCCGGAATGGGGCAGTGTCTTTAACAGTCTCATAGAAATAGCGAAGAACCCTGCAGTACGCTGGGGTCTAGACGTAGCAGCAGCCCATGCTCTATCTGAGATCTTGAGCGGATTACAGCGTCAGGTAGGGAAAGACCAGTGGGAAAAAGCCCTGGAGAGGATCTGCAAAGACGCAATCTCCAAGACCGTCAACCAACTCGAGTCAAACCCCTCCCCCTGGAAACGAAAACGCGCCAGAAAACAGCTGGAAACAGCCTTCTCCCGCCCAGAAGTCGTCGCCGAACTCCTCGAAACCGGAAAAGCCCCCGAAGGAATAGACCTTTCCGGCATCGGTATCGACCCAGCCCAAGCTGCGAAGATCTTCATTGAGGAATTCCTCGAAAATTCACTGGGCGAGACCCCGCACGAAATATGGGTCTCTACTGTCGGTAAACAGATCGACAACAGAACCGAACGGATCGAAAACACCACCGAACAGACCAGTGCCGATGTCAAAGTCATCAAAGAGAGTCTTGAGCGCCTGCCAGAACCAAAAACCGAACGGTCCTCCGCACCCGCCCGA
>DEIU01000076.1 GCA_002352645.1 Acidimicrobiia bacterium UBA2766
GAGGGTGTGGAGGAGGTTGATTGTAGTAATGGTGTTGTCGGGGTTGTTGTTCGGAAGAAAGGCGATGAATGCGATGAGGATGAAGAGGGTGAGGATGCTGAAGAGGAATATGAGGGGAGGGGATAGTTTCTGTTTCTGGTTGGGTAGTGGCGGGTTGGTTGGTGGCGGGTTATAGGAAGGTGGCGTGGGGGAGGTTGCCGGGTGCTGTGTTCCCGTGTGTCCCGATGTTGTGCCCGCGTGTTCTGATAACGTGAAGTCCCCATATCACGATCTTCTACAGGGCAAAAGAGCATGATATGGCCGGTGGAAGAGGACGGCGGGAAGAAGGAGGACATGGCCTGCAGAGGAGCGGGACATGTCCGTGGGCTGTGCAGTCTTTTTGGGCTGAGGTTTCTCTCTGAGAAGCAGATCCTCAGAGAGAAACCTTGGGATGTCTACGAGAGTTCAAGCTCGGCGGCAGTTTTGGTTGCCCAGGGGTAGTCGGCTTTTCCCTGGGCGGTGCGGTGCACTTGCTTCACGATATGGATGTTTTTTGGGTGCTTGTAGCGGGCGAGTGCGCCGTCGAGCACAGAGCGGATCTCGTCGGGAGTTGCTTGGGTATTTGGGTTGAGGGAGGCGAGGGCGGTGACACGGTTGCCGAATTTTTCGTCGGGCAGGCCGACAACGAGGCAGTCGCGTACGCTAGTGTGGCGTTTGATGGCTTCTTCGACTTCTTCGGGATAGACCTTTTCGCCGCCGGTGTTGATGCACTGTGAGCCGCGTCCGAGCAGTACGAGCGTACCGTCGGCTTCGATTGTTCCCCAGTCACCGGGGAATGAGTAGCGTTTTCCGTTAATGGTTTTAAAGGTGAGGGCCGATTTTTCGGGGTCTTTCCAGTAGCCAAGAGGGGGATTGGCCCCAGATGCGACAAGGCCGATTTCGCCGGAGCCAGGAACGACTTCGCGACCGTCTTCTGTGAAAACCTTTGCGGTGTCCATGAGCGCGAACTTCGCGGTTTCAGAGTCGACGTTGTAGCGTGTCGTGATCTGGATGCCCATGCCGCCTTCTGTGGCGCCCATTGCGTCGGTAATCATGAAGTCGCCATGCTCGAGCAGGCCTTTCTTCACCTCTTTTGTCCACATTACTCCAGAGGACATCATGCCTTTGACGCTGGACAAGTCGTAGGGTTTGCCCTGTGCTTTTGCTGCTTCGAGGGCGCGTAGCAGGGGTTTGGCGAAGGCGTCGCCCACGATGACGAGAAAAGTGGCTTTTTCTCGTTCCATGGTTTGCCAGAGTTCATCGGGGTCGAAAGAACGGTTTGGCAGTGTGACGACTGTGCCGCCTGTACCGTGGGGCATCATGGCACCGAGCCACATGCCGGTTCCATGCATGAGGGGGCAAGCCGGGATGCTCACCATGCCTTCGCCGCGAGCATGGATGTCTGTTGCTGCCTTCCCGACCTCTTTTACGTTCGACACGCTCAAACCCAAAAGGGCATGCAGCCCTGTGGTATTGGCGCGACAAAAGGCGCCCATGTTGTACATGACGCCTTTTGGCATGCCGGTGGTGCCACCGGTGTACAGCATGTAGATCTCGTCTTCGGAGCGGGTGATGCGGGGTGCGGGGTCGTGGTTGGCGAGGAGGTCGGAGTAGGGGATGGCTTGGGGTAGTGGATTTTGTAGGGGTGTTCCGGGTATGTCGGGTACTTGGACGAGCAGTTTGAGGGGGATGGGCTTGTGCTCGAGCAGTCGGGCCACGCGGTCGGCGAGGGCGTCGTGAAAGAAGAGGGCTTCGGCGTCGGCGTTGTCAAGGATGTAGTGTAGTTCGTCGTCGAGGTAGCGGTAGTTGACGTTGATGGGGACGCCGCTTGTTTTAAAAGTGCCGAATTGGGCGGTGAGGTATTCAGGGCTGTTGTAAAGGTAGAGGGCGGTTTTGCTGTCGGGTTTGAGGCCTGCTTCGGTGAGTGCGGTGGCGATGCGCGCGGCGTTGGTGTCGTATTCTGTCCAGGTGTAGCGTGCGTCGCCGTGGACGAGCGCGGTTTTGTCGCCGATGTTGTCAGCGATTGCTTCCCAGACCGTGGCAAAGTGCATTTCCATCAGGCTTATCCCCCTAAATGTATCCCCATTTTGAAAGATGATAGATGTCTTTGGATGGCCAGGGTGTGTTTGTCTGTATTTTTTTATGACAGAGTTCTTTGCGAACTATTGGGCTATCGGGTGTTTTCACTGTTGTGTGGTAATGGCTTGCTGTGTGAGTACCAGATCTACACCGAGTTGCGACAATAGCCAGGCTGCTTCGGATTCTGTTTTGAGTGCCAGAAAAACTCCAACATTTCCGCGCTGCAGTTTTCTTGCATGGTCAATGACTTCTCGCCCGTTTTCCATGCGGACATTGCTCTTGCGTGTGTTTTTTTGAGCGTTGTCTTCTTCGAGAAGTTGCCAGATGTCTTGAAAAGTGATGTGTTGTTTCCGGAGTTCTGCCGCTGCGAGATTGCGTTCCTGGGCAATCACTGCGAGCAGAATTTCCCCGCTTCCCACACGTTCGTTTCCGCGTTGGTCGGCGTAATGGGTCGCGCGTATCCAGGTGTTTTCGATCTCGATTTCCCAAGGAGGTTTCTCGACTGGTTGACGCGAAGGGTGAGGAGACGGTTTTTCGGACACTGGAGAAATGTCGGGTACTTCGTGGAGACGTGGGCGTTTGCGCCGTTTCGGGTGGGTGGTACGTGTTGTACGTGGATATTGTTGTCTTTGTTTTTTCTGTTGAGGGAGTCCTTGCCAGGGCAGGTTACGCCAGAGAGAGACTGAATACTGTTTTGTGAGCTGATAAGAAACAGGTACGACGAAGATCCCAACGAGAAACACCGTACGGATATGTTCGGTATCGAGTAGGTTACTGATTCCCGCCCAGTTCAAAAGGCAGAAAAACAACATGCCGGCAAGAAAAAGTACTCCTATGCGTGCAGTGATGAGTAGGGCGCGATGCCATTCATTGCCTGCGCGGTGGATGGTCGCACTCAAAATATACCCACCGTCGAGGGGAAGAGCCGGGATCAGATTAATGATTCCGAGATAGATGCTCCAGCTGCCAAAGAGCGTGAGGAGTACATCCATGGCCGGTATCCCGCTGATGGGATCCTGCACTATCAGGCTTTCGATCAGACGAATCTCTTCAAATCCCGCGACGCGCAGACCCCAACCGCAAAGGATGTGAAAGAGAGGGCCGACGAGACTTGCCACGACTGCGGCACTCCAAGACGCGGGTGGCTGTTCTCTGAGAGGCTGTCCACCTAAAAATGCCAGATTGATTTGCGTGAGGCCCGATTTTCTCTCTCTCGCCTTTCTGAAGTTTGCCAGGGCAAGTCGCCCTGATTCCTGGCCGAAGACAGAGACGATCATGAGTGCGGCACTGCCGATCACAACGGCCATGATATCGAGTCCACGCAAACCGTAAGAGCGGGCGTCTTGCGTGAAATCCAGCGTGAAAATCATGAGAATCAGAATGCTGATTGCATGGGTTTTTATTGGAATGCCACGAATCGTGGCGATGAGCATGTGATGTCGGCTGTCCCACACCGTACAACCTGCCTCTTTGTCGGATGTGCTTGTTTTGGTGATTGTGGTCGATGCCTGCGCGATCTCAGCGTATCGACAAGCAACTGGGTTTAGGCAAAGATATGACAGCAAAAAAGAGATGACTGGTCGCTCATTTTGGACTGTTGATGGCCTCTTTTTTGCAAGGTGAGAAAGCGAAGTCTTGTCTCGAGACGCGAAACAAGACGTCTTCTTTCTTTTTTTAATGCACGGGCAACTCCGAAGATGACAAGCAGAAGATCGGTAAATTCTGATGTTTCATTGCTTTTTGTTGACTTTCAAAGCCTGCTGTCGATGAAAGAAACAGCCGGAGTTTTTGATAAGCCGGGACACCGAGTGTGACGGCGGAGTTCTCATGAGCGAGCACGTGTGTCGTGTTTTCCCTGGTGATGTTGCGGAGATTGAAATCGTGGAGGGAATGTACGCACAGACGATTCTCTCTGCATGTGTTGTGGAATCCTTGTCTACGGTCTTGATCCTACGGCTCGACGACAGGGAAGATGGTCCTTTCGATTTGGAAAAGGGACTTGCTCTGCAACTTTGTTTTCCCAGTCTCTACGCAGACGAAGTGTTTCCGTCTTTTGTGGAGGCTCAAACAGTCTACGGGCGCTCGCTTCTGATTGTGGCAAACCCCGACGCAGTAGAACGTGTGCGTCGCGCCCATAGTCGTTGGAACTTCCATTTACCGTTACGGTTTCGTCTCTTGGACCGGACCGCTTTTGCTCCTGAGAGAGTACTCACTTCCACAGTGGACGTAAGTGGAGGAGGGGTGGGTTTTCTGTCAGATATCCGTCTTGCTCTGGGCATGCTTGTGGAACTGCATCTTCGTCTGGAAAAGGGGGTGACGGTGGTGGCCATCGCTGAAGTAGTACGGATACGGGAATGTTGTTCCGGAGACCTGGGTGAGTCAGGTGGCAGACGAGCAGAAAGTGTGCAGAGTGTTGCGCAGAACGGGCAGGGGGGTATGGCGGAGAGTGCGCTTGATCGAGGCGAATGGCAGGCGCAGGCCGATGACGGCGACAGGGAAGCTGGAGACCTCGCGGGAGACCATGCTGCAGACATAAGAGGAGACTGGCTGATTGGTGCCCGCTTCCTTGTGATTGAGGAGCTTGATCGAGCACTTGTGGAGAAACATGTGCGCGAAGCACTCGTTGGTGAGTTGCAAGCACCTGTTTCCCTTTTGGCTGGGAGGAAAACCTCTGCGCATTTCGCGGAAAATGTGGGGCAGAGAGAACCGGTGATGCAAGAAGGGAGAAAGAGTGGCGAGGGTGGGGCTGTGCTTTGACGAAGTGGTGGTGAAACGGGGACATGGCATGGTGCGTTTGCTCCCAGAGGAGTGGCTATCCTTGTCCGTGGTGCAACGTGCCGAGGCAGTTTGCCAGCGTTTTGTGGAGTTCTTTGAGGACGGTGCGCCGATTCCTGTGGACGACGCGCTGCGGAGTACGGCTTTAGCCCTGTGTCTGGAGAGAGAAACACGAGAGGGCGACCGAGAGGTTTGTGTCGCACGAGCACAGACAGGGGAGCGGAGTCTTGCGGGCAGAGTAGATTTTTTCTCTGTACGTCCTCCGTTTTCTCATTGGGTGCAAAGTGCGCAGACCTGTGATCAGGTTATTACTGAACGTCAGATCCACGTTTCCTCAAAAAAGATTTTTTGTCAGGAGGAGGTACCCTCTCTGTTCCCTCCTTTGCTCCGGGCTGGTCTGGAGATATTCCGACGTTGTTTCGGGAGGAAAACGGCAACGGATCTTTTTTGCCTACTCCTTGGCGACACTGATCGGTTGCAGATCACTTTTTCGCACCTTATGGTGCTCGTTACAGAATCATTTGAGGGATGTCGTTTGATCGATGTTGACCGTGCTCCTCGTGATGCTTTGGCGTGGCGTGTGGAGACCGCAGCAAAGACTTCGTGTACGGTATTCTCCCGTGTTGAGAATGGCTTTTTGGTGGTGGATCTCTTTCCCGACGCGCCAGATTTTTTGCAGGAGTGGCTGCAGAAGTTCCTTGCTGAGGTGCATGACTGGCTGGTGCGTTCGCGCCGTTCGCTGCGGGCTTTGGGGGTCAGCCCGACCGGGATCATCATAGAAACTGCCTGTGCGATGTCTCCTGCTGTAGGTTTTTCCGAAAAAGGCGAGAAAGTATCCTGTGCGGACGTAGTGGTAGCACCTCTCGGGAAATGTAGGTAAATGTGTCTTTGGTATATGTTCTGCCTGTTTTGGGTATGATTTTGGGAAGGTCTTTTTTCTTGCCTTCGTGAAGTAGATTTTTTCTGCACACCATGCAGAAATGGACGTTGCTTTGTTCTTGAACAGCTAAATCTCTACACTTTTTTAACAATGCGCCTCTTACTGCTCACCTGGGAGTTTCCGCCGAGTGTTATTGGTGGGCTCGGTCGACACGTTGATCGTCTCTCCGAAGCGCTCGTGGCTGACGGTCATGAAGTCCATGTGCTTACTCGAGCTGCCCCTGATGAGGCAGTGGAAACACATGAGGGAAATTTGCATGTACACCGCGTGTCTGATGGCGGTATCGATGTACATTTAGATGGTTTTGTGCAGTATGTTGTTAATTTGAATGGTAAACTGCTCGAAAAAGGTCATGAATTCTTCAATGCTGAAGATTTTGATCTCATCCATGCGCATGATTGGCTTGTCGCGCATGTCGCAGACGATCTACGCCGCGCCTACGGTGTCCCGCTCGTTTCCACCATTCACGCAACCGAGTATGGTCGCCATCAAGGTTGGCTCCCGAACGACATGAACCGCCGCATTCACCAGATAGATTGCGGACTCGCCCATATTTCTCGTCGTGTCATTACCTGTAGCGACTACATGGAAGAACAGATCCGTTCGATCTTTGACCTGCCTGCTTTCAAAATCAGGGTCATACGAAACGGAGTGGCAGTTCGCATTGACCCGTGTTGTGACCCTGTCGAAAAAACTCGGCACACTGTGCTTTTTGTTGGTCGTCTTGAATATGAAAAAGGTGTGCAGACCATCATTGAGGCTGCACCCCGTGTGATTGATCAGCTCCCTCATACCCGTTTTCTTGTGGCCGGACATGGCACTTACGAAGACGACTTGCGCAAACAAGTCGCAACTCTCGGTCTCAGCCACAGTTTCGAGTTCCTCGGTTTTGTGGAGGAATCCGAGATGTCAGCCCTTTATCAGCAGGCATCTTTGCTGGTCGCCCCAAGTATCTACGAACCCTTTGGTCTGGTTGTTTTGGAAGCAATGGCCTGTGGAATACCTGTTGTTGTGGGCGATACCGGAGGGTTGCGGGAGCTTGTGCAACACGGAGAAAATGGCCTGCGTATTCCGCCGGAAAGAGTCAGGCTTCTTTCTTTCACCATAATCCGTGTGCTGACTGATGTTTCCCTTCGTCGCCGTCTCATAGAGGGAGGTCTGCAGTCTGTAGCAGAGCTTTCCTGGGATCAGATCGCCCGGCGTACGGTTGCTGTCTATCAGGAGGCAATCGACGAAAATGCTGCCGGGTCTGGCATTGAAGAAAAACGTCTCTCTCTCGTCTGGAAAGAATCCGCGGCATACCGGGATGCTATTCGTTTCGATACTTCTGTGAATAGCGAGGATGAAGATAGCGAATGCGAGGCTTCCTCGTAAAATTCCTCTCCGCTTCGTGTTGCTGCGGGCCAAGAGGGTGAAAACAGTGGATACGGGGCTTTTTGTGTTGTTTTTTTGGGGAAAGCTCCTCTGGAAATCTCCTGCAAAAAGCGAGATCAGATGAGCGGGGTGTGCGCATTATTGCAAGGTTTTTCCGGGAGGACGACTCGGTCGTTCTGTGCCGGCCTTTGCGTGATGGGCGGAGATTGCTCCCTCGGGGTGTGCTCGCTCACGTCAAGTTCGATTTTTCCTCTCTCTTGCAATGCTGCAGCAGCGGGCGGAAGTGTCTGTGTCAAAATAAAAGCAACAGGCGACAAACCCGGTGGCGTCGCCAGAAACAGCGCAAGTTCCGTGTTTTCCTTGTCTCTCCCGCCGGAATTCTCCGGCTGTCTTTTTTCTGTTGCTGCGAGTGTTGCGAGCATGCGGCTTTCAATCTCCGCGAGACATGCCGGATCGCGTGTGACCAAAACAGCGAGCTCGGGCCATCGTTGCGCGAGTACCGTCCATTTTCCAATATGTTCTGGTGTGACATCCTCTCTATCGAGAAGGCCTGTTCCCGCGGCGATCGAGAGAGAGAGGATGAGACGGTTCGCCAGATGCAGGCTGTCTCGTGGCCTTGGGCCTGCCCAAGGTGCCGCGGCGCGAAAAGCAGGGACAAGCGCCTCTTGAACATGAGCGCGGCGCTGCATGCGTCGTCGTGCCGCTGCTGCTGCACTTTCTGTCAGGTGATCATCGACAAGAGGGCACTCTTCCGGTGCGGTACCTTCCGGCGTACTTTCTCCAGGAAGACCATCAAGTTCCCCGAGAGAAAAAGCGCGTTTTTCTGGCATGACAGCAGAGAGCAGCAGCGAACGGATCTGTGTATGGTGTGGTGCGGGCAACACAACCCGTAATTGCACTGTGCGTTCGATACGTTGTTGTCTTATTTTGGCTTCTCTCTTTTCCTCTCTGTCTTCTCGCGTGTGTGTGGGGGAACTTGCAAAATTGCTGCCGATACTTTCTTCTCCTCCCAAAAGCACGATGACCACCTCAGGATGATTCAACAATTGCTCCAAAGCGGTGTGTACTTCGGCCACGGCGCAAGGGGGGCACTGGTCGAGATTGTCGAGCAGAAGCACCACACGCCCTCCTGCTTCTGCCGTCGTGTGTGCAACCAAACGGCCTAGCTGGGCCCGTGCTGCAGGCACAGCACCGAGGCGCGCACAGCGCTGGGGGTCCCGCAAAAAAGTGCCGAGAGGACTGCGTGTGCCGTAAAGGTGCGCTGTCCACGTGCCGCACGCGCCAACAAGGGCTGCACCCCCCAGGGCAGATGCCAGTGCCGGGAAGAAGAAGGCGCCTGTGGCAAGTGAAGTGAGTACGGCACTCCCGATCCATGCGCGTTGCTGCCACCAGTTTGCGCAGACGAAGTCGGCGCTTGTTGGGTGCTGTACGCGATGCTGGAGGGAACGAGAAGCTTGCAAAGACGTGAGAAGGCTTGCGAGAAGCACTGAGGAAAGATGTGGTGCTTCCTTATGGCATGAAGCGTCAAACCAGCAGAGAATATGGCGTCCACCCACCGGGTGAAATCCTGCACGTAGACGGTGCAGCTCTTCGTAAAGCATGTGGCCAATAGACGTTCTGCCGCTGCCATCTGCAGTATCGAGCGCGATCACAAGTGGCGTCTGGGTTGTGGAATTGTCGATGATATCGGCCAGACTCTCAATATATGGATGTCTCCCGAAGAGGTCTGCTGCGCGAGAAGTCACCGGTACATCAGTCAGGGCACCCCTCTCGTCCTCATTGATCATCCAGGTGTCAGCCTTGTTCGTCTGCTCTGTCGCGCTGAAAACCTCGAAATGGGAGACCCGCGGGTGCTTTGCCAGAACCATTCCCTCGCCCGCGTTGGGAGGCCAGCGGTGGGGTGGGGAGCGATCTTCGTTTACGGCCCGGTCAAAAAGATGTTCAAACAGGTTGGCGACTGTGATTTTTCCTGTGTGATCCGTGTCGGCAGCCCCACTCTGGATCCCGTCAATGATTACTTCTGTAAAGGAAGGCTCTGGAGAAGCAGCTTCAGCACAGAGTGCCTCTTCTTTCATGCTCACAACCCGCAAGGCGTCAGGCGCGGCGAGGACGACACGCTGGTTCTTTTGGCCTGCCAGCGTACTTCCAATTTCTGTGGTCAGATGTAAAGAAAACACCGGCGTATTCTTCGAGGTAGTGCAGAAAACAGTATCGAGCAAAAGAACTTGATTGTCAGAACGGCTGCCATTCATTTTTTCTTCGAGAAATGCGCCACTTAAAGAACTGCTTTGCAGCCGGTCTTGCCGGGTGTCAACTGTGGCAAAACGCAGCGCCCCGGTATTGTCACGGAACAAGCATCCTTTGATATAGAGAACCAATAGGTCCCCGCGTCCCCGTCGTGAAAGGAAGAACTCCTCAATCATCTTGGCGAGGCGGAAAGAGGGGGTGTTGCGGGCCATGCGCACAGCATCAAACCCCCCAACAGTCGGGCGTTTCAACAGTTCGATCAGGCGGGCGGAGTCAGAGGCGCTGAGATTGTCGGGAAAAAGATCTGATCCGTACCTGTCGGTGATGACGAACAAAGCTTCCCGGGTCACGCCACTCCTGCGATCGACACGTGCAAGGTATCCTAGACGGGTCACTCGGGAGGACTGGTATTTTCTTCCAGGCCGCTGATTGCTTCCTGCACCGAAAAGCAGGATCAGCGTGCAAGTTTGAGAAGTGCGTGGTTTTAAGAGGGATTTTTGGGGTGGAGTTTTTCGCTTTTTGCAGTTGGGGCGTTTTCTATTGAGGGTGGGAGAGACGGCGCAAGCGAAGACGGTGCCGGCGCTTTTGCTGCTGGTGCCGGCGCTGGGAAAGTATCGTGTGCTTCCGGATTTTCTGTGGGGCGGTCGTCCCAGCCTGCATTCGGTACACTATGGTCTGATGTCATGGTGGTTCCCCAGCCGGCATGGCCTTTTCGTTGTTCAGGGATGCCATCTTCCCAGCCGGGCCGCATTTTCAGGATCTTGGCGGGTACACCTCCCACAATGGCACCGGGAGGTACATCCTTTGTGACACACGCATGGGAGGCAATGATCGCGCCGTCACCGACGGTGACCCCGCGGAGTATGCTCGTTTTTTCGCCCATCCATACCCCATTTCCAATTTTGACTGGGGAGGTACGGATACCTTGAGACCGGATCGGCAAGTGGGGGTTGTCGAACACATGGTCGAAGTCGGTGATGTAGATCCAGTCAGCAAAAATACACTCTCGTCCGATTTCGATGTCAAGATAGGCATTAATGACATTGTTTGACCCGAAAACGGTTTTGTCTCCGATGCGGAGGTGTCCTTCGTGGCAGCGAATTGCGCAGCCGTTTCCGATCCATATCCATTTGCCAAAGCTCATGTGTCCGATGCCATGTGCTGCCATGATGTCGCAGTTTTTTCCCATAAAAACGGGACCATCGGTGTCGACCCAAGGTTGATGGAGGCGAAGATGGGCGAATCTGGT
The DNA here is from genome assembly GCA_002352645.1 of Acidimicrobiia bacterium UBA2766. GTDB lineage: Bacteria > Actinomycetota > Acidimicrobiia > UBA2766 > UBA2766 > UBA2766. The sequence continues at coordinate 10,683 of DEIU01000076.1, forward strand.
GAGAAGCTTTGTGTGCATCCAGCTGAAGGCACGATTTCCTTTTGCCCACTTTAGATTGCGCGCGATGTAGGCGGGAAAGGTGTCGTCGCTTGGCATCGTTGCCGGCCTCGTGAAACGAGCAGACATTGGTCCAGGTGCGGGACGGGGGAACGACCAGGGACGTTCGGGTGTGGGACGTGTGGGTTTTGTCATTGGTTTCACGAGAAAAGATGTCAAATTTTGTGGAGAGAGAGGAGAATCTGTCTGTGATTGGAGTTTTTCCTCTTCAGCCTGTCCATCTCCTTGGATGAAGGTGTTGGATTGTAGCTTTTCCTTTTGTGCACAGTCTGATCGGACTGCGTCGTATGCCGTGTTGCGCCGTTGTCCGGGCTGTTGTCTGGATTGCTGTCTCGGGTGGCATGGAAGCCGGAAGATGCCTTGTGGTCAGGCCAGAGGGGAGGAGGGGGAAGCTTTTTCCGATACGCGTAGAGGATCTGTCATGCTGGTTCCTTCCGAGTAGTGTGTACGTGGAAGATCTGTTGGGTTGGAACTTTTTCCCTTTGCTCCCTTTGCCTGGTTCGAAGGGAGAACGCTCAGGAAAAGGAAGGATCCAGGTGAAAAACGGGTTACTGTTTTTCCTTGTTTTCCTGAGGTACTGTCAGCTTGTCGCGTAAAAATTTGCAAGATTTTTGTGAGCTTTCACGGGTTTTTAAGGAGGGACGGGACGCAAAAGTGTGTGAGATGGGAGGCATTGCGTGTGTTTTCCTGTCTTTTCTGATTGCCCGGCAACATAATGAAAACTCCAGAGACTCCCGCACATGTTTCGGTTTCGTTGATACAAGAGCCACGAGAAGAATTCGCGTTTGTCGCGAAAGCAGTACGTGCACAGGGGCGACGTTGGACTGGCCAGCGCCGTCGTGTCTATGGCGCGCTTGTGCAGGCTGGTGATCATGTCACTGCAGAGCGGCTGACTTCCCTGTTGCAGGGAAGCGAAGAGACTGTCGACACCTCGACAGTCTATCGTACGCTAGAGTTTTTTGAAGAAATTAGTCTTGTGGAGCATGTACATGTAGGGCATGGTTCCGCCCAATGGAAGTTGCGTCTCCCCCAAGGATCTCATCATCACCTCCATTGTGAACGCTGCGGTTGGACACGCCCTCTCAGTAGAGAAGAAATCGGTCCGTTCGACCAATTGCTGCAGGTTTTTGGTGCTGCCCGCCTCTCCCACCATTTTGCGCTCTCTTGCGTCTGTCTGCAGTGCGCGGAGAAAGAAGAAACAGGGTCTTACTGAGTCCATTTATCAGGGAAACGCTGTTTTTGCCTGCACTAGGCAGGGGGAGGCTGCAACAGCGCAGGATCCAAACCGTAGGGCAGTTCCAGGCCATGTTGGGCAAGCAAAGCCGCGTCTTGTAATAAGGAAGAAGTCGGGGCATGCGCCACAACGGATCCTGCGGAGAGCAGGATCGCTGCTGGGCACAGGTCAAGTGCGAAGGGCAAGTCGTGCGTGATAATGAGCTGAGTGATGGTTTGGTCGCGCAGAAAATCGGCAAGAAGACGGCGTGCCCGTGGGTCGAGATTGGCGGTAGGCTCGTCGAGCACGAGCAGGCGAGGCCGCATGGCAAGCACCCCCGCCAAAGCAGCGCGCCGTTTTTCTCCCATGCTGAGATGGTGCGGAGGCCGATCTGCAAGATGAGAGAGTGCAACTGCGGCAAGGGCTTGGGCGACCCGTTCTTCTTGTTCTTTTCCGCGCAGGCCGAGGTTTGCGGGGCCGAAAGCCGTGTCTTGTGCAACTGTTGGCAAAAAGAGCTGGTCATCTGGGTCTTGAAAGACGATCCCAACTTCTTGGCGCACTGACCGGGCATTGCGAGGCGTGAGCCGGCGTCCGAACACAGTGACTATGCCGGCCTGAGGGCGGAGTACCCCGTTGCAATGCAGTGCCAGTGTGGTTTTTCCGGCCCCGTTTGGCCCAAGCAGTGCGGTGCGCTCGCCCTGTGGGATGCGCAGGTTCAGGTCATGCAAGGCGATTCGTCCGTCAGGGTGTGTGTAGTACACATCCTGCATTTCTACCGCAGGTGGACTTTTGGCAGTCTCGGGAGACTGCCCTGGAGGTACGGGCGTTGAATCTGGAAAAGCGGATGTCAAAAGAATATGGCCCTTCATGAGCGTGTCAAGAGTGTGTGGGGTGGAGGGCGAGGACTACGAGATCGGGTGGCTCATTCCGGCATACCTGTTTGTGTGATGTGTGCTGGAGCATGTGGACGGGTGCGAGAGGATGTGTTAGTGGAGCACAAGTGCGATGATTGTTACGCTCCAGGCGCAGAAAGAAGGGAAGAGGGCTCCTGTCCAGTCTTGCCGGTCAGGGCTCTTGTTGTTGGGTCCAGGGGGAAAAGTACCTTGAAAACCGCGTGAGAGCATGACCTGTTGGAGTCGTTCACCTCGCTCGAAAGTGCGCACAAAGACAGTGCCGGCTGTGACGGCGACCGCGCGGGCCTGCCAAAAAAAATGTGGGTTATGGCCACGTGAGATACGGGCCACACGGAGGCGAGAAAATTGCCCAATCACAAGATCAAGGTAGCGCAACATGAAGTGGGCGATCAGCGTGAGCGCACGGGGTACTCGCAGGCGTTCGAATCCGGTGATGAGGTCGCGAGGCGTGGTGGTAGCCGTGAGGACGAGGGCTGTGATCACGCCGAGAAGAGACTTTGCCGCGATATTCCATGCTCCCCAGTTGCCTTCAATGGAGAGAGACAGGCCGAGCACCTCGACACGAGGGCCAGTGCCGACAAAGGGAAGAGCAGAGGCGGCAACGAGAAAAGGTAGATCGATCAGGAGACGACCGCGGGCGTGGCTCCAGGGGACGTGCCCTGCGAGCAGCAAAAAAAGCAGAAGGATGAGATGGCAGGTAAAGGCCCAAAATGCTTTCCGGGGGGTTGTCACAATTGCGCCTGCAAGAAGGATGGCAGCGAGAATTTTGCACTGTGCTGGCATTTGGTGCAGGAGGGTGTTTCCCGGCACGTGCATGCCTCTGCCTGCCCGGTGTGCTTCGTTCACTTTTGGCTTTCCGGTGTGAGCCGGGGTGGGTGAGAGCGAGCAGGCCGAGCGCGCCAGGACAAGACACGCAAGAGGCCCCAGACGGCGGCAAAGCTGGCGAGAATACCGATTGCTCCGGCTATGCCGGTTCCTGTTTTTTCATCCTCGATTCCTGGAGAGCTGTAGCCGGAGAGAGGACTCTTGGAAAGAGCATGTTCGTGCGCAGCTTGTGTAAATCCCTCGTCAATGGCGACGCGCTCAAGCCCATCGGGAGCGGAAGAGGAAAAAAACCCAGAGAGAAAGGCGAGCGCGATACAGATGCCGAGTCCCCCCAAGAGACAGTGTCGTACTGTGCGTGAAGTGAGTTTCCTCTTCTTCATCGCCGGCCTTTGCTTTTTTCTCCTCGAAAGAGGCCGGCCTCCAGAGACATTTGGCGAGGCGGAGCGGTTCGGTTGCTGTCTTCGAGAAAGCAGTCCTGCGAGAGGGAGTCTCCCAAGAGATCGGGACGTGTTTTTGCAATTGTTCCGATAATTGCAGCGGTTGCTGCGCCTTCTCCGAGGCCGATAAGAAGGTGAATGCCAAAAAGAGACTGGGCAAATGAGGCTGTGTCGAGTGAGACGCTTCCTCCCAGGCTGAACTCTATAAAAAACGCAGTAGCTGCCAGAAGAACAGACACTGTTGCGGTGATGGCAGCCGCCAAACTCACTCCGTAAGGAGATCTTCCGGTGACCCGGCGCAGCAACCGAAAGAGGACTGTGCTCGCCAGAACTGGAATGACCGCGAGGTTTATCAGGTTTGCTCCGACTGCAGTGAGACCGCCGTCTGCGAAAACAAATGCCTGAAGGACTACCACGATTGTCATGCAGACGATGCCGAGGCTTGGCCCAATGAGGACCGCAGTCAGTGCTGCGCCGATGAGATGCCCGCTGGTTCCTGCTGCGACGGGAAAGTTCAACATTTGGGCAGCAAAGACAAAGGCTGCGAGCAATCCTGCCACGGGTGCGCCGGCTTCAATGGAAAGCTCTTCTCTTGCAAGAGAAGAGAAACCGGGTGAGGAGAGGGCGGAAACGTTGCCGGAGGAGTCCTGGAAAGAATCTTCAAAAGAATCTTCTGGGGAGGGGAGGGGTTGTTCCAGTGCAGCTTGTCGTAGTGCAAAAGAGACAGCTCCTGCGGCGATGAGTCCCATTCCCAGGGACATGGGAACGCCCAAAAATCCATCGGGTATGTGCACAGCGGGTCCTCCCTTCGCTGATGTCTTCCGAAGGTAGCTTTTTTGCGAATTATTTGCAATAAGTCTCCAACGCGAGAGGAAACCTGTTGAAAAACACGTGCTTCCTTGTTGTAGGGGCGGGTGTGAAGGGGTGGGTCGACGCCGGCGAGGTCTGTCAGGGGGGTGGTCGTCCCAGGTGTAGTTCCGAGGTGAGGGACGAGAAGGGCAGAGATGGGGGAAAAATTCTGCCTGTTTTCCTGTCCTGCGGCCAGGCTTTGCGCGTGGTCGTGTCTCCTGCAGTTATTTTGTATAAATATGTTCTAAAGCTGTGTCGTGCAGGTGTGTGTGAGAATTTTGTGGGGGGAATGCGCTGTCGCGTCTTTCCAGGAGCGTCCTCAGGGGCGTACGCCGCAGGGCTTGCGGGCCCGCGCCCCTGAGGATAAACCGGGGGAAAAGAAAGGGCGATACTGCAGTACTCCACTCTTTTTCAAGAGAGTGAATAATCTGGGAGAGCGCGAACAACCGAGCGTTGTCTCATTGCCTTTCCCGCGGATTCCCTCTTTTGAGATTGGCGTGTCCGTTGCCTGCAGATTGCCTATTGGGGGAGCAAGGTGCACGTTCCTTTTTTGCGGGAACGAGTAACGCGTGTGATCTCTTTGGCAGTAGTGGACTCGGTGCCAATAACGGTGAGCGTCACTTCTTTTCCGCTCTTGGTTTTGTTGTTCTCTGCATAGAGATACGCAGAGGCGGCTTCGCACGCTTTGGTTGCGAGGTTTTTGTCTTTTTCCGTGAGACGGAGACGAATAGTGAAGGTGTCCTCGTTGCTGTTGACGCGAATGGTGTTGAGTTTTTCGCAAAGGCCGCTGTCACTTTGTGTGGCATCGAGATGTTGTTTGAGGCCGCCGGCAGTAATGATATTTTTTGTGCCGGGCCGGTCCAGGATGGGGTCAAAGAAGGAGCAAGTTTTCTCTTCCAGCAGGTCCGTGATTGGTATCTCAGGGTTAGCGCCAGGATTGTTCACTTTCAAAGAGCCACAGGCTTCTTCTGCGTATTCCATCAGTTTGTCCGCGGATTCTTGTTCTTTGGCGATGGTTTCAATAAGAGCGAGAACGGCTTCTTCGTCGTCAGGCTGCACTTCTTGTTCTGCTTGTTTTTTGAGAATCGCCCGGAGGTTTGTGATGGTGGATTTGAACTCTTCGGGAGCAGTTGTTTCTAGGGAGGCGAGGAATTTATCAGGGTCTTCATTGATATCTTGGTCAAGATAAAGCTGCATATCCTTACAGAATGGGGCGTTGTCTGCAGAGGCAGACGCGGAGTCGTCATCTCCCCCGCAAGAAGCAAGTACGAGGCATCCTGTAAGAAGAAGAGCTGCTAGAGAACGCATATGGCCTCCGAGTGTGCGGGCTGTTTCTCGCGTGCGAGTGGCGTGCCTGCGCGGGCGGACACAGACCGCTCGCCCCGTGCGGACGGCCTGGCCAGAGAACAAAGGCGACAAAGGCGCGGGTCGACGGGGAGTCGAGATCAGACAATGCGATAGGTGTGGACACTGTGGGCGACCACTTTTCCATCGGAGTCAGTGGCAGTGATTTCGCTAAAACTAAGTTCTTTTCCTCGTTTGATGCATCGGGCGTGGCATACGAGGTCGGATTTTTTACAAGCGCCCACATACTGGACTGTCATAGAGATGGTGGAGGCGCGCATGCCCTTGTTGAAGTCATGGTTTGACCAGACAGCAGCGGCACCGGCCGTGTCGATGGCTGATGCCACGACACCCCCATGATAAAAAGTTCCGTCGTTCGTGAGTTCTGCCTGAAAAGGCACTCGCATGATGACTTCGTCAGGTTCGTACTTGTCGAAAACCATACCGAGACTCGATATGAATGGGGTTTTGGTCATCATGTCAGTGAGGGCTTTACGCCGCTGCTCTTGTTCTTCTTCTGACAATCGTGGAGTAGTATCTGCCACGGTTTTGTCCCCCCTCCGGCGCTTAGCCGACTTTCCCTATAGTCATACATGAATGTTCTTGCGAGTTGGTCTGTTGTGCCAACTTTGTGCGCAGTTCGCGCGGTTTCCGAGGCGATCGTATCGTCTGTCCGCTAGTGGAAGAAAGTTTGCCCTGTTTCCTCTGTATTTTTCGGGATTTGTGGAGAGTTTATTTCTGATTATTTGGTCATGTATATGTGGGATATTTCATTGTTTGAACAGTACATAGGTGTGCGCAGATTTTTCCGGCGTTTTCTGGGAGCGTCCTGCTCATCACGTTGGGAAAGTGGCCGATGCCTGAGGACGTGGAGTTTTCTATGGTGTACTTGGACACTCGTTTCATGGGAAAATATCGGTTTCGCATTGCTCGATACCTGCTTTCAGGCATCTTTGTCGGCGGAGCGCTTGCGGGATGTTCGCCGGCAGAAGATCCCGTTGACATGCTGAACAGCCTCGAAGATCGTTTGGAAGTGATCGAAAAAAAGGTCGGCGAGGGCGGAGGAAGCGCAGTGACAGGATCCAGCGGGAGTGGTGGCCATAGCGCACTTCATTGGACCTATGGGGGAGAGTCTGGCCCTGCGCACTGGGGCAGTTTGTCAGATGAATTTGTGGCTTGTGCGGACGGACAGAAACAGTCGCCGATCGATCTTGTTGGCGAACTCTCCGTTGGTCTCACTGATCTTGTCTTTGACTACCATTCTTCGCCACTTCAGCTTGTGAACAATGGTCACACCGTACAAGCCAACTATGCCCCAGGGAGTTTCCTCCTACTCGACGGGGACCGTTATGAACTCAAACAGTTTCACTACCACGCTCCGAGCGAGCACGCGATAAAAGGCGAACTTGCGCACGCCGAAATTCACCTTGTGCACCAAGCCAGTGATAGGACGCTCGCAGTTGTCGGTGTGATGATATATCAGGGAGAAGAGGATGCGGCATTTAATGCTCTGTTCGAAGTTTTCCCGACTGTGCAAGGCGAGGAATCTGCAACCAAGGCTCCTTTCAATGCACTCTCGCTTCTGCCGGATGACCGGCGCGCGTACCGCTATGAAGGCTCTCTCACCACTCCTCCCTGCAGCGAAAGAGTGCGTTGGAACGTGCTTGCCGGAGTGAAGCAATTCTCAAAGCATCAGATTGATGTACTGAAAGATACTTTGCACGAGCCAAACAATCGTCCTGTACAGCCTTTTCATGGACGTGCTGTTGTGGTCGATGCGGAGCATGATTGACAGGAGAGATATGCCTGAGTCGCTCCTTCAAGACACTTCTTCCCCCGGACCGAATGCAGCGACTCAGGTGGAGGAACCGACAGTACTGGCCACGACAGGAAAACGCGAAGGCGACAACCCTGCAGAGGTCCGCAATGTTGTGCCCGATGAGGAAAGCGTGGTTGGGGACAAGGACACTGTGCGCAAGGTCGGTGCCGGCAAGCAGAAGAGTACCGGCAAAAAGGCCGGCGCCGGCGAGAAGGCCCGGAAGAAGGCTGCGCGTAGGGGCAGTCATGTCGACGTCGACATGGATATCTTTACCGACATGCTGAGAGGGCGGTCAGAGAAACGTTTAAGTATTTTTGCGGTGTTGCTGATATTTCTTCAACAATTCTTCCTTTTGCCCGATTTTTTTGCCCGGATTGTTGCACGTTCTCCTCTGTTTTTAAAGAGCGAGAAGATTGTCGGGGATATCGTAAAAAAGGCAGGAGCGCCGATCGGTACCCTTGCTGTGAAGCTTCCTCCTCCTGTGCGAGGATTCCCCGCTTTGGTGTCTCGCTTTTTTTTGATCCCGGTTTCTCGGTTTTTCTCTCGCATATGGCCGCCTTTTCTTCGTCTGCCTGCTGCGAGTCGCTCTTTGCTCGTGAGTGTCCTGATCATGTCAGTGCTTGTGGGGCAGGCGGGTTTCGTCCTTTATCGGATGCGGGTGCGTTCCCAATTCGGACAGGAATCCCTGGAGCGTTTGGATCTTGCCAATGCGCGTGTGGCAGAGCTCGAATCGAAAACCGGCCTCTCGGGAAATGTGGGAGAACGCGCGGCGCACCTGCAGCAGAGAATTGAGGTTTTGGAGGCTCTCCTCGGTCTTGATGATTCCCATGAGGGAGTGGATGGGGCCGAGGGA
>DEIU01000058.1 GCA_002352645.1 Acidimicrobiia bacterium UBA2766
ACCCACGACTCACCTAACCAACACACTCACGCACCTTCCCAGCTAAACCCACCACCCACCACGCTCCCACGCACCACTCGCTACTCAGCACAAACTCACACACCACCCACGACTCACCTAACCAACACTCATGATTCTCTTGTTTGTGAATCTCTACTCGGTCTTTTTACATCTGGTTGTAAATCGCGACCTTGGTCTGGAGGGAACTCGTTTTCCAGTCGCGAATAGCTGCAGGTGTAATGGGATTTACAGCTGTGTACACTGCAGCCTGCAGGGACAGCATGCTCCCGAAAAACGAAAGATAGGTTCTGAGGAAAAGAAGGTGAAGCAAAAAACCATGAAGGGCCGACAGAGCCGACCCTTCATTGCCGCCGGGCGCTTCCCGCAACACCCATGCGACACCTTTATCCCACCCTGCTATCAAAAACATATGGAACACGAGAAAAAATGCCATATTTGTAGAATACTGCTCTTCTCAATTCCATTTTCTTTCCTCTCAAAGAAGGTTATTTCTCCTAGATTTTATCTAACATGTCTGTTACTCCATCCCCAATGGCACACACTTGGCACACGCTAAGACACCTAAATATCCAGCTAAAACCATCAGAACAATCACTATGACAAGTATTAGACCGATCCAATCCACAGGAATAAAACTTCCATCTTTCCTCTTTAAAAATCTTCCTCATCTTTTCTATAGAAAACTGAGATCGTTCTCATAAGAAAATTTTTCTTGAGAAAATTGTTTTCAGTTCTTCTAATTATTCCGGGATTCTTCTTTACGTAAAGAAGAATCCCGGAATATCCTCTTTCTTTATTCGCATATTCACCTCGGTTTACACATATATTTGCGCTCTCCAAAATCACTGGCAGTATTCGTATGATCTCCAGCATTGAAAGCACTTTTGAAAACTCCTTCTCTCGACAAAACCCACTCTAAGAGAATTAGCAACTCTATGGAAGATTAATATGTCATAATTTTATGTTAAAAAACAAAAACACTAAATTGTACCTAGGAACACTGCCATCGCAGCAGTTCGACATTCAACTCCTAACTTGACAAAGACTCGCGACAAATGATTCCGTACTGTTGTTTCGGCTAAACAAAGAGCAGTACTGATCTGCTTATTCGTTCTCCCACGACACAACAAGTGCATGATTTCTGTTTCCCGAACAGACAGGCTAAACCGAGAAGACTGTCCATCCACAGAGGATTTCCCCGCGAGAAAAGGAAGAACACAATATTCCGCCTCCACGAGATCGATGACTGCTCCCAGTGCCATTATCGTCGCAGTCCGTGCAACTACTGCACGAGCACCAGACCAGAGGGCACCACGGGCGATCACCAGATCATCTTCTCCCACAATCACTACCACAGGGCATTCCTGCTCCGCAGCTGCTCGCACAACCCTTATCCCCTCGTCAACAGGCCATTCGTCAATAACAGTCACAGCCCACCGCAGCCGCTGCAACATTCTTTCGGCCCCTAATAGATCCACCTGAACCGTTTCTGGTCCAGCATGTCGGGCATACAAAGCATCATCAGCCGTTACCCAAAGAACCCCATTATTTCTCACTAATGCGACCATATCGCACCTCCAAAAAACTATTGGCCACTGCTGCTACAGCGAACCAAAACATCACAATGACAAGACACGGAATCACGAGTACAAGTCGAAAAACCATCGAAAGCCCCACATACCGCTGCCCATAAAAAGCACAACAAGGCATCAAACGCCACCATTCTCGTCTTGTCCCAGTAACCAGAAGGCCAACTACTGTCACCCCCAATATCTCCCTCTCGTCAGAACCCAAAAGAACTTTTATCCACTGAGAAAGCCCAGAAAAATCTACTTTTCCCTCCAAAAAAGACACAGAACCATACCCAGGCACCCCCATATTTATAATATGGCATGCAAATATCACTTCCTTTCCCAGCGACTCTTTAACGATCTCACCAGAATTCTGAAATACCTGCAAAAAATCTGTTTCGTTTCGTACCGCTCGCGCCTACACCTCCCATTCGGCTTCGTACTGCCAAGAGAATGTCACTCATCACACTCTTGCCTCCCGCCAAGGAGCTTGATGTGGATGAAAAACAAACAGAGCAACTGCAGTCTCAGCCTCTCCTGCTAGCCCCAAATACATATTCACAGCAAAAGCTTTTACATGAAAGAAAGAGAATGCTTCCTCGATGGAAAGAAGAAGTACTCTTGAAAGAGAAGAAGATCTAATATCCTCCTCCGAAAAGAAAAAATATGGTCGACAATCACTTTGGTTTAAAGAAGATAGTCCGACAGTAGCGCAAATTATTACAGAAAAGATGAGACATAATATATCAAAAAAAATACTCTCCTCTACATATATATGAGCAATATAGCTAAATATTATTCTGTTACAAACTCCCATCTTCATCTCAATAACAAAGGAAATTTTCCTCTGGTCAGATTTGAAACATGAAGGAGGAACAATCATTGCATTTTGCAAAATAGTTTCCGCCGAAAGAAGCGCTGATACCACTCCTTCAAACTCTTCTTGCCTCGATCCAATTGTCACGGAAAAGGGCCGTCCCAAAGGCATATTTATCTCTTTGAACTGGTCAGGAGGAAGAATTTCCCAAGTATCCACCCCAGTGGATAAAACCGCACTATGACAGCACCCGATCGAATTTCCATGTCAACTTCCATATCAGCATTTCTCATATATAGAAACACGAAAACAAGAACAGCACGCAGCATCATACTTCCACAATATAGGCAAATAATTCTTCGATTTCTCCGCCATCAAATCACTGTTTTTCTCCAGCTCCATACATATTTTATTCTCCCATAAATAAGAATAATATAGACCTCAGAGCAAAAACTAGTAAGAGTAGAAAACTGATCTCTCCCAATAACAAGAACACTTTTCATCCTTGTCCAGGCTGATAGTCATACGCTATATAGGTATCAATCTGAAAGGGCAATAACGATTCCCCTGTAGGAGTTTCCATAACTCTGGCATCACGTATCTTCCAATCATCTTCCAACCACTCCAATTCAAACTGATAATCAACAAAACCAGAGCGCAGGGGAACCGCGTTCTCTACCCCAAAAAGCGAAACTGCCCAAATCGACACTATGGCTGCTTTACCGTCTCCCCCTTCAACCGTATGTCGCAGGGGATACGCGTGTAATAGCACACGCTCTTCCGATGCGCTATCACTCAATTCATTTACATACTTCACAAGTGTTTCTCTGGCAACAGCAGCTTGCGCAACAAAATCCTTACGTTGCCCAGGCACTACTATGGCATTACAAAACTCGATATGTGCGTGAGAATTACGCAAAAGAGGAGTAGTAAAAGCTGCTAAGTAAAAGGTTGCAGCTTCTACAGCACCTTCAGAAGTATGATCAAAACCTACTGGTATACTCTGCGGATACCCAGAAGATTCTACGTTTTGCTCTTGTCCTGTTGAACTTTCCATCGAACCCTCGACAGTTACTGCAGAAGGAAGATCTTTGATTCTCCTGATCGCATTTCCAACGAAAAAAACCATAACCCCACAAACACAGAATCCGGCAACGATCAGAATCTGCCTTTGCCGGATATTCTTCAACCGGGTTCGTCCCCACCAGGCTCGCAAAGTCTGTCTCGCATCCGGACCAGGCTCGGGAAGCCGAGCCATGCGTCTTCCCCCTACCTTTTTCTGATACCAATCACTATTTCCAGAACCTGTTCCCCACTCCATAGGAAAAGGCGAAGACTTACCTCCCCAGCTCTTGTCTTCTTCTTCAGCACCTTCTGCAGAGATCCCCGGTTCTCTTTCCTCTACACTTCCCTCTGCTGCGACAGACTGCACAAGAGCCTCCGCCTTTTCCTTCAATTGTACAGACTCTTCTTTTCTCGCAATTCTTGCGGGAGACCAAGGAAAATCACCATCCTCCCCTCTCAGAGTCGCGAGTTCTTCAGAAGTCCAGCCGTCCGGTGTCATCCAACGCTCCGGAACAGCCCAATGCTCCGTTGATAACCATTGTTCCAGCCAAGAACGGTCTCCGGAAATCTCAGCGTCTTCTGGTTTTTCTTTCTTTTCTTCTTCTTGATCTAACCTCCTATTTATCCCCTCTTCTTGTTCTTCCACTGGCACAATCTCAAGTGATTCATCAGAGCCACTCGTTCCCTCATCAAATGCATGCTCAAAAAAAGAAGAATTAATTCCCATGCCGAATATCCTTTACTTCACACTTTCTCCTCCACCAGGCGCGCTAATAAACTCTCGACAAACGACCGCCCGACAATTCCCACCACTCATCTGCAACCACAGCTTCAGATGCTCTGTGTGTCATCCAGAGAAGCCCACAACCTGCAAACCCAACAGCATCAAGTAAAATCTCGGTCGCCTGCCGCGCGTCTCGACCTGAAAAACGAAAATCCGGCTCATCTACAAGAAAGAAACTAGGCGCAGAAGCCAGAACTTTATACACATAAAGCTTGAACTGTTCAAGGGGAGAAAGCTCCCCTAAGGGAATTTTATCCAAAGACAAAACTCCCATTCTCTGAGCCAAAGACATCTTATAGGTCTTTTTGCTACAACATATTCTGACTTCTCTTTTTCCACCTTTTTTCTTTTCATCTTGTTCATTCCACATTTCATGACGACATTCTCCTTTTTCATGAAAAGAAAAACTCATTGAATTATCTCGCGCATATGAAAACAGCACAGGAAAAGATAAAGCAGCTACTTCTGCCGAATATGGAAGACGGTTATTAAGCGTAATTTCCCCGAAATCGGGAGATCTCCACCCGGCAGCCAAGGCGTGCAGAGTAGATAGACCAGCTCCCGGTCTTCCCTCGATCACCACACGTTTATTACGTCTTATTTCTAAAGTTACACCTTGTAATACAAAGTTTCCTTTCCCCCTTCCAGACGAAAACCAAAGATCTGATAAAACTAAAGAATTTGATAATTTTCTTTTTTTCCGATCAAAAGCATTTATCACATGATCTTTTTTGGAATGGGAAAATGTGCAATGAGGCTGTTTACGAGGTGTTATAGACACGAATTTTTTCCTTCCTCTGAAAGGACTCGACAAGCATTTGGAATAGGCAAATATAATATCTCGCCCACATAAATAAGATCAGGATCTTTCGAACGCAGTTGAGATCTATTGATCTCTTGAACTTCACGCCAATAATCTGTTGCTTCACGAAATGTAGGAGAACTTCCAACTAAATCTTGAAAATATTTCATAGCAACTCCCCACATATGTTCACCGGACATTATGACATGTGAATAGGTATAAGAAACATCAGCAATTGTGTGCATGTCTGGCAAGGAAAAGACTTCTACAAAATTTCCTTCTTCATTTTTTCTCTCCGGAAAAAAGACTTTAGATGGAGGAGAAAACAACAAAATATTGGGTAATAGATCTTCCTGCTCCAACAATTTTCCAGCTGTCTCTGTTTTCTCCTGAACTGCAAGAAGAGGATCACCAACATGTGGAAATATCCATGTATTAATATCGGGAACCAGGCTGCTGGGTACGTGACCATAGACAGTTTCTTCTTGCAGTTCAGACCCCCGATCTCCAGAAAAGACAGACACTCCCATCGCATTACCAGCTGTTCCCACAAGGCTGACCACAGAGAACGACACCGCTGCGAAACGCTGTGCTTGTTGTCTGATAACAGGGAAGGCCATCCGCTCCACTGCCCGCAGAGCACTGGGAAGCCGTGTTATTGCAGCGATCACACAGACCAAAGTGGAAAGCAAAAGCCAATACCCCACCCCTAATACGAGATACCGGCACAGTGCCATAAGGACATCTGCCGGAGCTGCCACTTCAACCCACCAGAAAAAACGGCTCCAAGGCACTTGCAGTTCATCCCGTTTCCCCAGTCGATGAGCCAGGAGTACCACTGCTCCTGACCCCAATCCCCAGCACAGCAGGCTCATTGCCGCCTGTGCCCTCCCTCCACCACCTCCATTCCCACCCCCGAGTCCCCTCTCCCTTTCCTCAGCCTGCTTGCTCGGATTGCCCGCGACTCGTTGTCCTACATCGTTCAGGCTTTTGCGCAGTCCTGTTCCCATCCCTTTACCTCCTTAAGGTTTCCGCAACCAAGACGGTTGCACTCTCTGCCGAACGACACGCACCTTTACGCCCATATGCCTTGAATAGTATTTATGCGTAGAAAAAACACTTAGCTGCTGTTCCAGGCAGACCCTTTGGCGCACATTTCTGTTAGTACGAACCTTCATCACAACACGATAATAAAAAACAAACTCAAAGATATCAATAGATAAAATGTCATTAGAAAATAAAAAAAGACACTATTTTTAGCCCAGTTACTGCAAAAGAGGAAAAGCCAGCACATGCCGCAGTCCGAAGCAAAAACAAGAAAATAGGGAGAGACCAGGCCACTAGCAGAGGAAAACCAGCCCAGTCTCCAGACACGGCCACCGCGCAACACACCAAGTAGGGGAAAAGCCAGCACACACCACAGCTCACGACAAAAACAACAAAGTCATCGACGAGACAGCTCGTGCAAAACCAATAGTTCTACAGGTAGGCCCCTAGAGCAACAATATGACGACGTTTGAAAGATCAGGCAGATGGAAACTATTACAAACATACCTAGACGGAAATACCTGTTATTTCCTGGAAACCACTCGTAGTCTGCAATCTTCTCTTTGCAGCATCAAAGCTGCATTACCTATCTTGCATCATATAGTTCATATTTTTCCGAAAACACAGCTATCACTATTTGATCAGAACACCGAAATTAGTATTATTACTTCCCACTACAGGTAACTCACGAGAAAAAGTTGCACATTATGCTTCTACCTGCAGAAAGATAGAAAGATAGAAAGGATATGGAGGATTGAACGCATACGCAGGACTCCACCATTGCCACCAACACCTTTCATTCTCACTTCCGGCCACAAAAAAATCTGCACATTCGCCAGCTTCCAGAGATTCTCTCCAGAGGCGGCAAGAAGCGATCTGAAATAACCTGAATGGTCCACAACAAGCTCCGTTGAACACGCAAGAGGCATATTTCCCACTGGCATCAAGAACATCAACAAAAGCAAAACGCCCCTAAAAACAAGATAAAAACGGAACGCCAAAGGCAGGTAAACGCAGCAAGGGCTAAATCCTACAGGTCCTTATATCGCTAACAAGCACACCTTTTGCACCAATATCCCGTAATTTATCAATAACGTTGTTGATGTCTCTGCGAGGCACAAGAGAACGAATTGCCACCCACCCATCCCGCCGCAAAGGCGAAATTGTCGGTGACTCGATACCTGGGGTGAGCTTCGTTGCATCCCCGACAAGCGACTCGGGAATGTCATAATCCACCATCGCGTATTGCGAAGCTACGACTACTCCACGCAAGCGTTCGATCAAAACCCGCACAGCAGGAGAAGACTCCTCAGTTGGTTTCCGAGAAATCAACACAGCTTCCGAAGAGAGGATGACATCGCCGGCGAGCACCAATCCCGCCTCTCGTAAAGTTCTCCCGGAATCCACAACATCAGCCACAACATCAGCCACTCCCAGAGCAGGGGCAATCTCAACAGAGCCATCGAGAGGAACCACACAGGCGTTGCTTCCTACTTTTTGCAAATAGTCATGCAATAACCGTGTATAAGACGTCGCAATTCGCAAGGGAGGGGAGGCCGTCAGGTCAAGAACAACGCCTTGTGGGACAGCAAAGCAGAACTCTGATCGGCCAAACTCTAGAGGCAAAACTTCCAC
Source organism: Acidimicrobiia bacterium UBA2766 (assembly GCA_002352645.1). GTDB lineage: Bacteria > Actinomycetota > Acidimicrobiia > UBA2766 > UBA2766 > UBA2766. The sequence goes on from DEIU01000058.1 coordinate 7,743, forward strand.
TACCTTTGCCCCACTATCCACAAGCAAATCGCGCCCTGTCACGCCAAGATCAATGATCCCTTCTCCCACATATGTGGCGATGTCACGCGGACGTAGAAAAAAAAACTCTATTCCATTGGCTCTGTCGAAAGATCGCAATGACTTCACGTCTCGACGACTTCGGTAGCCGGCTTCACACAGAAGATCTGTTGCTCCTTCTGCCAATGCTCCTTTGGAAGGCACCGCAACCCGAATTTCAGAACGAGCTGTTTCACAGGGATTATTCTGCAAGAGCACGTCAGAGGCACTCATATACATCCTCAAGAGTTAGACCCAGCGCCAGCATCATGACCTGTACGTGATACAGCAGCTGAGACAGTTCTTCAGCACAGCGCTCAGGACTCTCATACTCAGCCGCCATCCAGCTTTCGGCGGCCTCTTCCACCAATTTTTTGCCAATCTCATGCGGACCAGCTTCGAGTAAGCGAACAGTGTTCGATCCCACCTGTGTAGCCTCTGCTTTTTCGCTCAACTCAGCGAAGAGCTCTTCAAATCGTTTCACTCGAAATACCCTGCTCAAAAGAGAGCGCGACCCCAACCCTGCCGAAAGACAGAGGCAAAAAAATTCTGCACGCGCAGCCACACCTTAGGATGCGAACACCTCACACTCCTAACAGTTTCTTTCCCTACTGCTCAGAATGAGCACATCAGCCTTTCACCAGACTGCAACGCTCTTGCCTGCACTTTGACAACTCTTCCAGAAACACTCGCGAGTAAAAACAAGTCTGCCGAAAGCAAAAAACCAGAGAACACCAAAAAAAACTCTGTAATTTGTATTCTCTGACCATTTTTAGGGGGATTAATAGATATGCACAATTGCGATCCCGTACTGGCGCCAATCCTTGTCTATGACATCGGACATCTTGCAGAAGCAATTGGCGCCAGCTGGCAATCAGTGCACACATGGCTCCAGGAGGAACACCCCACACACCCTTTACCCCCACCAGATGCACTCCACCCACCACGCTGGCTTCCTGAAACTATCCAACCCTGGATTGCAAAAGAAACAGCACTATGCATCAGTGATCCACTATACAGGCAGAATTCTCAACCTGGTCCATTCACATCTTCCTCAGTGCACACAGAAGAAGAAACTGCCAACACCCCTATCCCTCTTTCTTCTGACTTTCCTCGCTCTCTTACCCTTTCCGGCATCGCATCATTGCTGGATGAAAGCGAGAACACAGTCAGTAACTGGCACCACAACGGCCATCCCCATCTTCCCCTGCCTCCTCCAAATAGGATTTTTTCCGACGGCCCAGTCTGGGACCTCCCCCGTATTGGCCCCTGGCTCGCAGCCATTAACCAGCCCCTTCTCCTCCGCGTCTCAGAAGCCCTCATTCCACAAGGAACAACGGTGGGAACATTAAGCGAGGAGATACGCGAACAATATGCAGACCAATTTGCAAAATTAGGCATTGCTGCCGCCAACGCTCCTTTAGACGAGCTAGGTGACATTTTCCCAAACATGGTACGCACTGCTATCGACCTCAATTTCGGTCCAGGCTGGCTGGTGGACGCCGCCCACCGCCTTGCATCAGGCGGTTACTGGAAGCCTCTCCGCATAGAAAAAAAACCGCCTTCCTCTCCCAAGAATCACACAGGAATCTTCTGCCAGGGACTAAAAGGAATCCAGCACTATAAACAAGGATATTTAGAAAAAAGCACCGCTGAACTGTCTGCAGCATTACGGTCCCCAGTACTTTCTGGAAAATCCCGCTCCCTCATCGAGTACTATCACGTCCGAGTTAATTGCGATCTCGGAATGTACCGACTGGCAGCAATCGACTACCAAAAAATCGTGCAAGAAAATGGACCTTATGCTAAATATGCCTACCTTCACCTGGGAGAACTCGATTGTCTCGCAGGTAGGTTTCGCGATGCTCTCAGCAAAGCCGCAGCCATCGATCCCGACCCAGAAACAGACCCCTTCTTCTATACCAGCTGGAAACAGCTACTCGGACACGCACACCGCTGCAACGGCCTTTTATCCGAAGCAGAAAAATACTATGCCGAAGCTCTCGAAAACGCTCGTCAAGCCGGCGGAGGCACCGGCGCGGTTGCCCAACCCCTTGCACACCTCGCGAGCACAATTGCATGGAAAATGCCAAGCAAAGGCAGGGCACGCGCCATTGAAGCGATCAAGCTCAGCCAGGCAGCAGGAAATCCGGTCCACGAATGCCACGCCCATATTGCTCTCGCCATCGCGGATGCCGCTCCCAATGCCAACAAAATAGTGCAGGAACACATCCAAAATGCACGAAACCTTGCAGAAAAGACGGGCTATCGACGTGGCGAAATTAGTATTCGCTTGACTGAGGCCTTTCAAGCAATTCTCTCGAACAAGCAGAATGACGCCGTCAACACTTTAGAATGGCTAAAAATTCACGCTGAGGCTCTTGGTATCAGCGACAATTGGGTCAGTGTTGTAGAAGTAGCCTGGCTTAACCAACAAACCCAGATAGCACGGCAACGTCTTCGGGATCAACAATGGGTAGGAGGCCCTCGCGCTGCAGCACAACGCTGGCACGAGATCCTTGAAGCACGCCGTCCTCTCGCCTAGCGGTTGCCCAAAGACCCACTTCTGCTCAAAACAAGAACAGTCCTCCTCTCCCAAAACTGCTTTACTCCATCAAAAAAGGGCAATATTCCTGGCAAGAAATCACGTCGCCACGTAAGACTTTCTCCAGGTTCGTGTCGTGTGATGAATCTTCATCCCACAAGCACACCTCGGACTTCGGCAACATGAAGAGAACGTTTCCCACTCACCGTCACACAATTGAGACTCGCCTCCTCCTGTAGCACATCTCCATTCGGAAGGGGATGGGTAAGAAGAGCGACCCCGCACCACCCCACATCAAGTATCACTGAAAAATCATCTTTCCTCTCGTACACATGTTCACCCGCTCGATCAGGGCAGGACACAGCATGGAGTTGACAGTCGCCCGAACGCTTCGACTGATGGAAAACCCCATCTCCCATATCCCAAATCCAAAGATCAGCAGCAGCGGTAACCGTGACAGTCCAATTACGAAAAGAAAGAGATAACGGACCCAGTTTCTCAGGACCATCATACCAATACCAGACAGGCATTCCAGTAATAACGTTCTCATCTGGGTTGAGGTCAATACGAGGAAAAGCCACGCGATCCTCAATTCCTTGCCATACAGCGAACTGCGACGGAGGGGTAGATACAGGCGGAGTGAGACCCCCACAAAAATAATAGATAGAACGTATACGGCGACCTATAGGCACACGAAAAGCCTCAACTGGCCCATATTCTTCTTCGATATAAGCAGGCCAATCCTCTCCCTCTATTTCCCCCTCAGCAGGCATATCGACATAAAGAAAAAATTCTATTTTCCCATCATCAGGAACACTCACACTCATCATCCAAAAGATCCCTTCTGGATTACTCACTCCTCCCTCACACGGACCAAGAGGAATAGAGTGCACATGAAGAATTGGATTATGAGAAGCCCCTCGTCGCGGAAACCACCCAGCTTCTCTTCCGTCGAGGCTTAGCACAACCTCTCCCTCTTCTGTAGTACCGAGATCAGCGCGCATTTTCTCTTTCAGTCGAGGCATGGGAACTTCAGTAGCCCGGGCTGCATAACTCCCGAGACAACACCCAACCAAAACGGCTACCACAAGCAAACTCTTGCTGACCATTAGACCTCCCGAGTGAAAACCATTTCTTCAAAGTGGAGAAGACGCCACCCAGATGAAGAAAACAGCAATGTATAAACGCCTTCAAGAACATCATTCCTTGAAGGCGGCACAAAATTTCCCTTCTCATCAAGAACACTCCCACGCCCATTCGTAATACGCACATAAACGCGTGCCACGAGAATCTGCTTGCCTATCGATTCGGGCTGCAGAAAGGGGAGAAGAAAAGGATGCCGATTACCAACTGTTCCGATAGACGGAAACTCGACAGCCTGCGGATACACACGCGCGAGAGGAAGATCATCATGCATATTCTCTCCTTGGATCGAACGCTCTTTCGCCGCGTTTTCACCAAGAAATTTTTTGTCTGCATCTGCCATTCGACCAATGGCCCAATCAGCAGGATTAGCGCGAAAAGGATGCGCGTATCCCCAGCTCCGTGCCCTCACCAACCCCACTACAGCTGATTCAGGGTCTTCGTCTAGTACAGGAGAAGCAGATCCTTCCTTTTCGCTCTGTTCCGCAGAAGCCACCGGAGGATCACTTTGAGAAAAATCCCGCCGGACTCCCCTCTCTGTACTATCCCCGACTCCAGAAATAAGAAAAAACGCTCCTGCGAAAATGCAGAATCCCAACAAAATACCGACAAGGAGAAATTTTCTCGTTTTCGGTACATCCCGTCCTACCCACAAAGAATCCGTCCATCTACGAAAAAAATCATCAGGCTTCTTCATCCTGATTTCCGTAAGTCTGAAACGGCAACGGTAGTAAACTCTATTGTTCTGGCAGGGCCAAGAAGAGGAAGCAGAAAAGGCGTGATTTCTCCATCAAGTTCCACAATTACCGCTGTATCTTCCACAAGTACCCGGTAATTATCTGTCACTTCATGCTCGCCGAGAACACTTATCGCGATCTCGCGCGCAAGAGGTCGATCAAGAAGAAGCAGTCCGCTGCGTCGATATTCTTTTGTATCGAGACCACCTGCCGCACCAGCCACTGCTGCAGCATCTGCCACAGCAGCCAAATCTTGGTGGATCCGCACTCCCCGCCACATAAACAGGCCAATTCCACCCGCAAAAGCGAGAAGCAACACCCACAAACCCAAAAACCAGACGCCGAGACAACCGGCATCAGATTTACCAGATGATGTATGCCCAGATATTCTTCGTGAAGAAGTCCCAGTGCGAAAAGATAGTCCATCTTCCCCTCGCAAGGGTTTTTTCTGACTGCCCATCTTCTCTTCCCCAGATTTCGCGTGCAGTTTCTCGTTTTTTATCTTGACCAGCTCCCATAAGGATCACGTACCTCTGTATGGGAAACAGTCCAGTGGTACCCTCCGCCATAGCGAGCACCTCCGCCATATCGAGCAATTGCCAAAAATGGGACAGTAAGCTCAAGGACAACTGTCACCTTGCCACCTCGGGGAATAACCTCAGACTGCCGACAGTCCTCCCCTCCATCTCCTTCACAGCGAATTTCAACAACGCGCCATCGATCATCTCCAAGGCCACGGTTCTCAGCAGTCTCTGTTGCCACCCGCAAGGCCCGTGTTTCTCCGATTTCCCAGTTCGGAGCCAAAACAAGTTCTCGCGCTGCTTCTCGGGCCATTGAACGTCCAATTGCCTGACGATGTGCCCAGGTGGGAAGGGATAATGCCACAACTCCCACAAGGAGCAGCATTGCAAGACCAAGAAGACCTTCGATCGCAACACAGCCTGTTTCGCCGCTATCTTTTGGCAATCTATCCCTCACGGGGCACGCTCCTTCCGTGCGCGTGCTTCAGGAAGAAAAACAAAATCAGGCATCCCCGCAAACCAGGCTTGCCACACCACTTCATGCGTTACTGTGGCAACAACCGTGTCTTCTTCCATGAAACAGATCGGATCAACCTGGGTACCAAGAGGCCCTCCCAACCCAAGCGAAAACACCTCATGTGCTTTTTTCTCACAAAGAACAAGTGCAGCTGTGTCATCCGCACAAAGCTCACCTTCAGTCTGAGGGAAAGCAGATAGCGCACAGAAAGAAGAGTCAGCGGCACGAGATCCCGCGCGTGCAGCAGCATCAAGGCCCGTTTGCACGACCCCTCTTGCGTAATAATGCAGACCAATTTCCACAAGATTGACGAAGGCGAGAAAAGAAACTGCGAGCAGGAAACAAAACCGAATCCCAACAAAGCCTTGGTCTTGATTTCGGTCCACATTTGCTCCCAAGCCAATGAGGAGTTTTTCCTTTCGCTCCTTGAAAGGAAAAACTCTCCTGCAAAAGCAAAATTCAGGGACAAAACCCGACAAACCAAGGAAAAATCGCACTTTCCTTTTCCTCCAGGCTCCCACTCTTTCTTCCTGTTCTCTGCACCCGCATACAAACTTCTTCACTGCTTTTCATGAAGTAAGAATGCAAAAAAAGAAAGAAAAGTGGGACCGACAGACACAGGGTGCTGTTCTTCTTCTGCAGCATCTCGCGTGCACGAACTCTCTCACCAGTACTGGTTTCCACATGAGGGATCTCCCCAAAACCTCTACCTCGTAGACGAATCCAAATCGAGCACTTTTTCGACTTCCTCTATGGTCTGCCCCTGTATCCGATCAAAGGCAAGAAAAAGACCGAGCAAAAGGATGGCTGCAACAGCCACAACCATCAGCTCCTGTGCCACAGTGAAACCGGCATCATTCGCACACTTCCTTTCTGAAAAAATTTCTACGCTCTTTTGTCCTCGTATTCTTCCCATTTTTCCCCTTCGGTCACACCCTGCACGGAGACAGAGTTATGTACAAAATCATTCCCCATAAAGTAAAAATCCCATAGGAGCAGCCAACATCAGGACAATGACCGGCAACATCCACACTGTGGTGACAACCATCATGGTGAAACGACGCCGAGTCGCCTTATCTTGTGCCTCTCGACAGAGACCATGACGGACTTCCACAGCAAGCGTCATGATGTTCTCGGCAAGACGAGACCCAGTGCGTTCCCCGTTCGCAATCATGCGATACGCACGCGCAGTAAACACTTCGGGAGTGTCTATTGCCGCTTGGCGAAAGGCATCACCAAGAGAACTGCCATTGTGCACTGCCCCCACCACTTCCCGTAGTTCCTCCACAACCTCTCCCTCTGCCCGGTTCACCGTCTCTTCAACTGCATTGAGGATGCGTCCATCTGTCTTCAGGTGGAAACCAAGTCGCATAAGCAGGGGATATAGCTCTCTCCGCATACATTGCCGGCGCTTTTCTATGGAAATGTCGACTTGCGCGCTCTGCCAGCTAATCGAGAAAAAAAGAGCTACTACACCACCAAGAAGTGCCAAGAGCATGTTGCCACTCGCCAAATATGTCAGGAATCCGCACAATCCCACCGCACAGGCAGCCCATTGGATCTGCCCAGATCGATAGTCATCAGGTTTTATGCGCATTCCGGCTTGGCGCAGACGACGGTCAATATCTCGATCTGGTTGGGCGCCAAATTGCGGACCGAGTACCGGAATTTTCCCGACAGTTCCCATAAGAAACCTGCCAAGTACGCGAGATAATCGGGACGTCCCGGGAACATAAGTAAAAACTGGCGATTCTGTATCAGGGAGAACACCAAGACGGGCACGAACCCCACGGGTGTATGGGTGCACACGAGCAGACAAACGGCGCGGGGGATGCACTCCTCCGAGAAAAACTCCCAGGCTTACTACAATGCCCGAACAAATGGCCCCGGCAAATACCCGTAACTCATCACCCGTCATCCTTGTCCTCCTTTGATGCGTTCGTCCGCCATGAAGGAAGGAGTTGTGAGTAAGCCACCTTTTCCGCGAAAAACACGGGGGTCCGGAGGAACTCGTCCAAGATAACCAACAACACGGCGACCGGTTTCCAGGATAAAAACGCAGACTCCTAGAACAATCAGGCCGCTTTCTGTACGGTAAAAAGCACGAATGTCCCCATGGCTCATCACGAGAAAAGTAAGAATGAACCAGGGAATGACGACAACAGCAGTCGTTTCAATACGGTGTTCCAGCGCATCTGACCGAATCTGTCGTCGATTATCCAGCTCATCAGCAATTTTTTCACCCACATCGCGCAAAATAAAGAGAGCTTCTCCGGTTCCCCTTCCCATCGCCAAAGAAAAGACTTCAATGACGAGATCTGAAATGGGATCCGCGAGTTCCTGACGCACAATTTCGAGCGCCACTGTCTGCCCGTGCGTAAACTGCAGTTCTCCATAGCGAGTAAGTGCAGGCCGCAAGGCGACCGGACCCGAAACAGACAATTCCGCAAGGGAATCATGCATGGTCCGCCCACTTTGCAAGCTCGACACGACATCGGCAAGAGCATCCGGCCATGCCTCACGACGGGCATCCTCGCAACGCATATGGGCATGTCGAAACCAGTGCACTGGAAAAGCTGCAGCACTCCAAGCCGGCAAAAGTGCCACTGCCCAAACGCCTGTAATCCTCCATAGCACCAAAAAGCTCACCCCGCCAACAGCCACACATCCCATCCAAAAAGGAAAGGCAGGGAAAGGAATACCGGCTTCTCTCAACCAGGAAGTATGGCGGTCACTCCAGTGTTTTGCCCGCCAAGACAAACCCACGCGGGGAAAAGGAGTGATCCCGAAGAGCAAGGCAGCTACCCCATAGGACACAACGGCCATAAGGCAGGATCCGAGTAGAGCAAAAATCACAGAGGGCTCCCTCGTCCAACGAGCACATCATGCACAGTCAGATCCCGCGAAGCCAGCTCTCGATTCAGTAGGGCAAGCAGAACAGGGTCAGGAGGTTCCACTCCCTTCCAAACAAGAGGGCTGCTCAGGGTGTCGCGCGTAAAAAGCGGTTGTAGCACAAACCCAGAACCGTTCAGGTCTGATTGCACATACGCAATCTCCATCACACGACGTTGTATTCCTTCATCAGTCATCGCCATATCGAGATGAACAACAAACTGTATTGTCCGACCGAAAACACGGCGCAAATGGGCTTCTGCCACATTTTCCCCTGCCATAAGGGCAGCACTCACCAGGGCTTCCAGCGCATCACTCGCACTATTAGCATGAATTGTGCAGCAAAAGCCACAGCCGGCATTTGCAGCCCTCGTCAGCTCATACGCCTCTTCTCCTTTCACTTCCCCAATCACAATTCGATAAGGCCGCATGCCCAATACGAGCCGCACGAGATCACGTAGACGTTGACCAGGACGATCTTGCGCTTCGTAATAACCTGCAGCATGACGCGCATGCGGCAGCTCTTGCACTTCTTCGCAACAACGCAGCACATGCTCAGGAGGTTCCGCATCCAGCAAAGCAGCTAAAAGCGAAGTTTTACCAGCACCCGGCTGTCCTGAAATAAGCAAGGAAGAGCGCACCCGCATCACAGTCCACAAGAAACCAGCAGCTTCACGTGACAAAGATCCCGCATCAAGCAGTATGGGAAGAGTGACGTGCTTCCACACTTGTTTACGGATCGAAACCGAAAGTCCATTTTTTACAACTGGCGTCTGCACAGCAATAAGACGAGCCGTACCGTCGAGCACTCCACAGCACACAATGGGGGAGGTGTCATTCAAGTCTCGATGGGACGTAGAACGTTTAAGCAGCCTACGCACGGCTTTTTCAATTTCATCTCCCACAGAAGGGGTAGTATCGCCCTTCAAGGCACCAGTACGATCGATGTATAAAACATCATCTCCCTCGATCAAGATCTCTTCGATCTCAGGATCGGTAAGGAGATGCGTGAGGGGGCCATAGCTTACGACCGTGTCGAAAACGCGCCGGAACATATCTGTAGGATCCGCAAGATCAGGCAGACCATCGCGTTCAGCTGTACGCTCATAAGAGCCAAGCGACGCCAAAATCGCCTGGCGAACAGCCTCGGGATCTTCTTTCCCATCGCAACGCTCTGTCTGCAATCGCAAACGAGTGTCTTCCAAGATCACAGCAAAAGGGTCATGTTCAACGCGCATCTGAAACATCCTCTGCTGAGCTGGAGAGTTCTCGTTTCGAGAACTTCTGTCCCAGCTGACGCAAGCTCCACCTCTTCCATGCACGGCCGGATCCCTGGTAAGGAAGAAGAGAAAAAACTGTTTCCACTAGCGGAGTAAGCGCATACAGAAAAGGCCCCTGGCCTGGACACTCTCCATTCCACGCGCTCCTCCGCACCTTTGTATCAAAAGGAGCAAAAAACAGTTCTTGTGAAGAAAACCCGATATTCGCCATTTCTGTAGTGATTTCGCTCTGAAAAAACCGGCGGTCACCAGGATCGATCTGGTTAAACAAGAGAAAAAGCGGAGTACCAGGACGGCGGAGACGTTGCACCTGATCAAGCCACTCAAATAAACGAGAAAGCACAAGATGCGTGGCTACTCCGACCAGGACATCCGCCTGGGCCACCATTTCTCGACCCATTTGGTACCTTCCCGTATAATCATCGAGGCGCACATCTTCCAGCTGATGACCGATGTTCACGATTCGACGTGGCCAGCGATGCGCAAGGCCCCGGAGCACTCCTTCCATGTCTGCCGGCCGCACCTGTCGCCAGTTTGTAGAATTCGCGACTCCTGTGAGCACGTGAAATCCCCCAGCAGGCCAAAAAGCAGCAGCATCCTCAGCCAGCAAAGTTTGACGTGCTACTGCAAGAATCGCGCGACGAATACTGGGAGTGTCGTCATCAAGAGCGAGACGCTGCGCAAGAGAGGGGGAAAGGTCGTCTGCTTCAACAAGCAGACTGGAAAGTCCGCGACAAGCAAGCAGGTGACCAAGCGCTATGGATACCTCTGTTGCACCGCAGCCCCCACACGGACTTCCTACAACTACTGTGCAGCTAGAACGTGTGCGAAGGCTACGGGACTGTTCTTCTTTCTCGGAGTGAAAAAGCTCCGGGATCCGGGTTTTTAGAGAAGGAGAGGGGTCAGCATTTCTCAAAACCTCCTGTTCTTGAGCTAATCGACCGGTACTTCGCGCAAGATTCCCAGCAAAATCCCGACTTTCTTCCGGGATTCCACATGCGCCAAGAATATCTTTGGTAGCGAGTGTTCGGTCGAGTACGGAAGTCTCATGTAGCACGATAATGGCAAGGAGAAGATCTTCAGTAGATATCCCGGAAGAAACAACTTCGTCTGCCCCACAAAAGTGATCAACAATATTTTCCGACATATCTGTAGCAACACCACGAGAATGAAAATCTTCAGGATCGACAACAACCACTACTTGCGTGCCAAGATCACGAAGATCCAAAACAAGCTGCGCATTCAAAAAACTGCATGAAGCATGAGAAACGAAGACATCCACATGTTCTTCGAATAGCCTCCGACTCTCAATCGCCGCATAACGGCACCTGGCATGTCCATAATTGCGTGTATACCTCACAAGTTCTCTTGACCATTCTCCGGCACTCACTGCGATTTGAGGACCGACAACCCGACGATCACTCTTTTCCGGCATTAGTCTTTCCCCTTACGCTGTACGTCTGTTGCAACATGCAGGTCAGAAGGAAATCGCAGGGCTTGTGGAGAAAATCGGCTTTGCCGTTCTGCAGGAGCAGCACCAGTAGCTTGAACAACTTGCACAGAACGGGTCGCTATTGCCCACGCCAGCTCAAGCGCAGCAACAGCATCCACTGACACAACCAGGGAATGCTCGCTCCGTCCCCCTCCGAGCACGCCTTTTCCCGCGCCGGGTTGCAACACCGCAAGCACTTCTGCCCCAACAAGCACATAACGGGCTACGCCATCTTCGACAGCAATGATGTCCACTCGATCTCCCGTTCGAATAGCGCCTCCAACTGCAAGAGAGGGAGAAACGGGAACCGACATCGACCGGCGAGCAACGGGGGATTTTTCAGGTGGTCGCAGATTGGTTCGGGCCAAAACGCCACCGGAGGCAATAGGGCCAACCGTCACCCAGCCTTCAAAATCCGTCAAATCATCCGGCTGTATCAGAGTTTCCAACACTTCATCGCCCATGCGCGCATCAACAAAAACAACCTTCCCGGCACTCAACACACTCCCCGAGCGTAAAGGCTGGGCTGCAGTTGCCACACGCACAGTGCGCACCCAGGTACGCACTCCAAGAAAATTCAAGAAAAATGCCAGTAACCCCACGAGAAGCAAGGCAAAATGCGCTTTTGACCATCTACGTCGTCGCTTTCTCGTTTCCATAGCGCAACCTCTGAAATAGCCTTAAATACCATGTATGAGACACAAACGAGACAATCCTTGAAAGAACTCTTCACTTCGCCCACACCTACAATTTGCAGCATTCCCGAATGATTTCCAAGGGTTCAGTCTGCAAAAAAGCATGCAAGCAAAGTATTAGCTCATACAAGTCAATACAGCATATAAACATATTATCTAGAATATTTCAAGATAAAAAAAGCTAAAAAATACGAGCATGATGCAGGAATTTCTTTAAATACGCACCTAGAAATACATAAATGTATATTTCTTTCTGAAGAGAAAAACCCTTTTCTCTTCAGAAAAAACACAGAGAACAGGGACAATAAACCAAAGACAAGAACAAAATCTCCAACATCCCCACAAAGCCCGGTATTTCCCTCTTTAAAAATCCATTACAAATCAGACAAAGACACTTTACAGTGAAAAGAAAGAATAAACCATCAATAACAGTAAATACATTTTAAAACACTAAAAAACAGCAAAAACCCACACTTTGTCCCACACCCTATCACTAGGTCATATATCCCAGGTCCCACACTGCACAACTCAGGAATCAAAGTGTCTCCGCAGTTTTTTCTCCCCGACCGATACAAAAATACTGCATTATTTAAATAGGTGGAGTACCTCTTGCCAAGGGGGCGCCCCCTCAACAAAAAACATCCAGAAAATACCCCATACAACAGCAGAAACAGTCACATCACAATCGCGTCAGGGGACGTCCTGCAAAGTCTCCGCCATCATTTTCTCCCCGATCAGGTCAAAACACAGACTCCACGCAACCCTTACCTCTTCCGTAAAATCATCACACTGCTCTTCGCTCAAAGCAGCAATAAAGGCATCTCGCAAAACAGGAAAATACGCAGGACAAACTCCCATTTTCCGATGACGCTCCCCTAACACCCGCACTGTTCCCTCCATGGAATCGAGACGCTGTACGGCCCCCAAGAGCATACGAAGAGCATCCAAAAACTTCTTACGCTGCTCCGTCATGTCAGAAGGAAAAAGAGAACGAAGATCAGGCCTCACCCGAAAAAGATTTTCATAAAACTCAAAGGTAATATGTTTCGGATTCCCCAAAATCTTGGCAAAAGAAACACGCAAAAGCTGCACTTGTTCAGAAGAAGGAACTGGAGTCATTCTCAGAGCTTTTCCTCAATATGGCAAACAAAAGACTAGATAATTACCCTTTTCTATCGACAATATTGGCCTCACATAGAAAAAATACTTTCATAAAAGTACACGATCTATCCAAAATGTGAAAATAAGTACTTTCCATGACTAGTGTGCAATCAAGACATGTGCAAAAGCCGCGCGACTCTCCTGCTTTCTCGAAGCAGGAAGGCTTCAGGATCGAGATTCTTGGAGAAAGAAAAGAAGGAAGATCACTGTCTCTCAGAATCTTGCGCTCTTGAGCTGATCGACCAACACTGCACCCAAGATTCCCAGCGAAATCCCGATTTTCTTCCAGACTGTCGCATGCGCGAAAAATATCTTTGCCGACAGTGTCCGACCGGGCACCATCGAGCACAAAAGTCTGATATCGCAAGATAATAAACAGACACGCTTTTCCGTAGATACCCCGGAAGGAACAACTTCGTCTGCCCCACAAAAGTGATCAACAATATTTTCCGACATATCTGTAGCAACACCATAGGAATGGAAATCCTCAGGATCGACAACAACCACTACCTACATGCCAAGATCGCAAAGATCCAAAACAAGATTGTTTGGATATCTAGAGCATCTCTCCCCAAGGAATCATCCCCCAAGAAAAAGCATCGAGAAAATACGCCATGTAACAACAATCACGCCTCGATCGCGTCAGGGGACATCCTGCAA
>DEIU01000025.1:0-34341 GCA_002352645.1 Acidimicrobiia bacterium UBA2766
CTTCCCTGCGCCAAGAAGATCACGGCAACGCCTTCCCAGCATCGCTGCCTGCTCCATAAGCGTTTCTATCTCTTGCAATTTTGTTGTCTCGCTCAATCTCGCTTCAATCACCCAAAGATCTTCCAAAGCTCGCTCAAACGAATCCTCCACGTTTTCCATGAAGTCCTGCCTCCATTCGCGGCACCACTGGTCCGAGCGGTCGCGACGGCCCACCGTGAGCCATCCTAACGTCCATCCTACGATGACCAGGCCAAGCACGCTCCCCCATACAAACGAATCAGTTTGTGAAGCGAGAAATCCCACCGTGAGAAAAGAGGTGAACAAAAGCAGTGCAACAAGGCGGCGCATGCTCGCCCCAGCTTGACGCGCCCGCTCGTCCCCTGCAATTTTCGCAGCTTCAATTGCGACTCGCACTTCTTCGTACGCACCACGCGCCAATTCATAACCTTCCGCGGCCCGCGTCACAACCGCGGCCTCTGCGCGCGCAAGCTGTTCTTGCGATGTTGCAAGCAATTGTAAAACGAAAGCCCCGACCTCTTCTGCACTTTCACGACGAAGGTACGCAACGTCTTCCGCAAGACAGGGACGAGATGCCAGGAGTCCAGTCACCACCGGGACGTCGCACAGTGCCACTGCCCGCCCTACAGCTTCCGAGTCAAAAGCCGCATACTGCCAAGGATCCCCGGCATCGCGCACAAGAAGCACGAGGTGAGGAGAACCCAGACCAGCCTCGACAATCGCCTCTTCTACTTCCTCAATGGCATTATTCCCAAAAGGCTTCGCGTCATAAACAGTGACGTCCAAGCAGTAAGGAGAATCCTCAAACATCTGTAGCACTGTATGCACTGAGTCGGAAGAATTTTCTCCAATAATCGCCACACGCGTGGGGGCAGCGGGAAGAAGCCGTTCGCTCTGCACTTCGCACAAGCACTCTCCCACCAGACGCTCACGTGCTGCCTCACGTTCGCCGAGAAGTACATCTATCGTGGCAACCGGGTACAGGTCATCCATACGCAATTCAATGCGCCGCTTCTCCGGCTGATACTCCAATCTGCCGCCAATCACCACAGGTTGGCCGCAAGAAACTAATTCCTCCAGAACAAAATTCTCGCTGTCCAGCACACGCCGACATTTCGCCACAACTCGCTCATATCGCATTCCATTCAAATAGACAATGAGGTCACTTGACTCTTCAAAGTCCCCACCTGACGATGTATGTAGCTGGAATGCCACCCAACCTTCATCGTATGTGCATTTCCCCACTTCACCGCGGATAACAAGTTGCTCTGGGAACATGCTGGGCATCTTCTGGGCAACAAACCGATGCACATCAGCAACTTCGAGGACATCCCGAGCAGCCCGTTCCATGATCTCCATCTAACGTGTCGCCCTCCCCGGTTCGCACACTGTCCACAAAAAGACTTTTCCATTCTCTCCACGCATCTTTTCCAAAAATGCCAGTTTCCGCAATGCAAAAGCAAAAGCATGGGGCCTGAGAAGAAAAACCTTAAAACTCCCTAGAAAGGCACAGGTGAGAAACGGACAAGAAAAATACCACCTACGAAAAATTTTACCTGGCATCCCTGCCATCATTCTCACCAACCCACAGGGATGCATATCGATATAAGTATAAAGGACATCTTTCAACAAAAAACGCTCTCTCCTCATTTTTCGTCAGCCTCAAGGCCTCCCCATGAGAGAAACAAATCGACAAAAACTCAGCAATCATACCCACCCACCAGCACTTTCTGACAAAGGCCTCCATAATCCAGGAATCCCTACAGAAAATGCCAAAGTTAGAGAAACCCCCCCTTCTGCTCCGGGAGAATAATGGGCGATAACGGGCCCACAGGGTTGCGGAAAACCAGCTATCGACAGCCACTCGTCCTGAAAGTCCAGCACAGTTGCTCGGTACAGGGGTAACTCATTATAGTCTAAACATCCCACATACATACCTTTATGGATACCTTGTACTGAGCGTCCATAAAACCGGCGTCTTGTCATCAACCAGTGTTCCAAAACCGAAAGCTGTCCAGACTTAC
Source organism: Acidimicrobiia bacterium UBA2766 (assembly GCA_002352645.1). Taxonomy (GTDB): domain Bacteria; phylum Actinomycetota; class Acidimicrobiia; order UBA2766; family UBA2766; genus UBA2766. The sequence goes on from DEIU01000025.1 coordinate 2,043, forward strand.
ACAAGTCGTCCACTTCGAGTACACCCGAACTCACCGAACCACGATGTCGGGGGCCTTGCCGCTTCGACTCATAGGCAAAAGTCCCACGCTCAACCACTATCAAAGTCTTGGACCATAAGCAAGGGAGTCCCGCAACAAGACGCGCCATCACCGCCAAGCTGAAACGATCCACATCCACGGAGAAAAACCACAAACCAGGCTCTCCGTCAGGACCACGCACGTACGTCCGCAAATCAGTCTGGAAGAACTGCACAAAACGAGAATGAGAACGAGAAAAAAGTCGGGGCGAGGTGAGCGTCATCATATGAGGAACTAATCCCACATAGGCAAGACCATCAAAGGTCTCTAGTCTGACATTCTTCGGCAAGTGACGTTGCACATCAATCGCCCGAAAAGGCCAATGCAGAAATCCCACTTTGTCGAGCTGCCCACACAGAAAAAACCGATTCCCGCGCCAGACCAGCCCCTTGCCGGCCTGCTCAACTCCCTCAGGCTGCATAACATGAAAAGAATCTGACGACGCGATCACAGCATGTGGCATCATTCCAGGACCTCTCCGATCCCGTAAGGCACAGATATCTCTTCGGTACGAGAACTTAGAACGGGAACAAAGTAAAAACTGGCCGATCACACCCCAGGCATGAAAACACAGCCTCCAGCTCTCAAACTAGTCAGGCTCGTGCGCCGCCAACAGACTAATCTCATTTTCGGCGTCTTCGTTTTGACCGTTTTTTTTCCCGAGAAGCCGCTTTTCGCCGTTCCCGCTCGTCAGACAAGACTTCATCCTCCACATCAGCAAGCGTCTCGCGCAATGCCTCGAGAACGGCCTGTGAGTCGGCGTCATCGAAAGAAGGTTCGTCGTCTTGTTGCGGCCCCAAAGACCCAAATGTAAATCCCGACGTATCCAGCTTGCGCTTCTCGAAATAAAGACAACGGGATGGGCAGGAAAGTGGCGCATCCGGCGCAACATCAAGGCTGCACGATTCGACTTTCTCGCCATTTTTTACAGTGCGTCGATGATAATGACGGCAGTCTTTGTGCATGCTCATCGTGTCATCACATCTCCGAAAACAATACCTGTGCGACCTGAAATCATACTCATTCGAGAAGACCCGTTCCACAAACAGGCACACTGGTCAAGCATGATAATAGGCCATTCGCCACACTCTCCCACGCTACTGTTCGCAAGCAGCGAACTTCATAACATTCGAGGCCACACTCAGCGACCTGGTAAAGGAACTACTCCCAGACTCCAGACTAATGACTATATCGCTCATTTCTCCCCCATTTTGAGCGAAGACTTCTCGCAACATCATATTCTCCTATAGTATCCACTCACTTCACACCTTCCGCGTGAGGTTTTCTCGTCTTCTTCGTCACAAAGTCTCTTTACAAAAAGAACTTCTGCACAGAGAAAACCTCTTCTCTCATCATTCCATCACCAGAAATCACATATGTGTCATCATTTTGTTGACATCAGAGCAAGAAAAGTCTGATTCTTTTCCCATGCCAATCCGCTCAAATCATTTGGAAGCAAAAGGGCGGGCGACCATGGAAAATATCCTCGTTGCCGCCCGAAAAGTCTTCGTGAGAAAGGGTTTCGCGCGCGCCACCGTAGACGACATCACTGCAATCGCGAAAGTCGCCCACGGTACTTTCTACCGCTATTTCCGCAATAAACAAGACGTACTCGCCGCACTCGTATCTGAAGCAAGCGACACAGTGGCACTCCCCCGTCATGACTGGGGAGAAGCCGATCTGTACGAAACAATACGTGGTGATATTACTATATTCTTCGAGAGATACCACCAAAATCCCGACTTAGTTCGCATATGGACCGAAGCCGCAAGTCACGATAAGAAAATCGCCGAAACACGTCGAAAAATCCGCGAGTCTTTTGTACAAAGCGTGCACAAGGCTATTACTGAATACACATCTGCAGGACACATCCCCCCGCTTGATGCCGACATCGCAGCTCGCGCTCTTACAAGCATGCTGGACCATTTTGCGTATGTGTGGTTTGTAGAAGAAGAACGAGACGAGAGCATCGACGACGTCGCGCATACAGTCGCTCTACTGTGGAGTCGCAGCCTCGGCGCCCCGACTCCGTCTACCTAAAAAACGGGCCGCCAGACGCTTTGTGCTGTCTGGCGGCCTCAAACAGCCACGTATGGCCATTACCCGAAACACGGCAAAGCCCGCTGCCAAGCGCAGCGATATCCCAACAAACAAGGAGACAAGCTCGATCACACACAACAATCCGCAAAATCGAACTCAACGGACACGTTTGACACAGCAGCTCGACACGCAGCTCGACCAAGCACCGGAGATACACTTCGCCATCACACAGCCATTGGGGAAATGGTTACAACGACAGCATCACAGCAAACTCGCGACATCCGACTGTTTCGCGCGCACGGCATCTGCTGCCCCCTTCAGGTTCCCGAGCTCCTCACCAGTCAGGTCAAGCTCAACGATCTCACGCACTCCGCCCGCTCCCAACAGCGCGGGAACTCCAAGATAGACGTCACTAATTCCATACTCTCCTGTAACCCACGCACACACCGGCATTTGTACGCCAGAATCCGTGATGACTGCCTGCACCATCGCAGCAGCGGCAGATGACGGCGCGTAATATGCCGACCCTGTTTTGAGCAGGCCGACAATCTCGGCGCCACCATCGCGCGTCCGCTGCACCAAAGCATCGATTGCGTCAGAAGAAAGCACGTCGGGAAGCGGTTTTCCCCCGACTTTGCAGGCCGAAGGCACAGGTACCATCGTATCCCCGTGACTTCCCAGAGTAAGCGCCTGTACTTCCCGCGCGGGGACACCACACTCCCACGCGATAAAAGTTGTGAAACGGGCAGTATCCAGCATGCCGGCCTGTCCTAGGACACGGGGATGCGCCAGACCAGTGACTTGCCGGCAAAGGGCGGTCATTTCATCAAGGGGATTGGAAACCACAATAAAAACTGCATCCGGGCTTCCGTCGAGCACTTTTCTCGACACGTCACCCACTATCTTGGCGTTGACTTCGAGCAGGTCCATACGGCTCATGCCGGGCTTCCGAGGCAAACCAGCCGTGATCACCACCACATCAGAACCAGCAGTCTTCTCATAGCCATCAGACTGACCGACCACGAGAGTGTCAAAACCCTCAATCGCACCAGACTGATTCATATCGAGCGCGATGCCTTCAGGAAGTCCCTCGACAATGTCGGTCAAGACAACCTCTTGCACAATATCCATTTCAGCCAAACGCTGGGCTGTCGTGGATCCATACTTTCCCGCGCCAACAACAGTAATTTTGCTCACGATGGAACTCCTGTAATGGGGAGATGCCCTTCACTTCATAGAGAAAGCAGGCAGAGATCTTCATTGTAGGTATCTCACGGAAAGGAGGAGACTCGATACACTCCAAGAACACACATCATGCCTCCTGCACAATTTTTCCCTTCGCCTCCCTCCGCTCTTGCCTACCTCTCCCACCAGCATTATGAGCCCTTTCAGCCCGACCATCACACAGCAAACAAAAAACATCACAAAGAGTAAGCACACTGCTATTTTTCGCTTTGTTTTCCCCAGATAAATGCCTCCACACAAGCCTGCATGCGCCTCCCTACCAGAAATCTCAAATCTCGAAAATCACCGCACCCCTACACGTCTCCACCCGGTCCAACCCTCGCTACAGCAGGACATCCTTCCCCATTCTCTCCTTCCTCCGCACTTCTCCAGGTAAGGTGATTACCTGCCGTCCCTTTTGGGGATTCCACCGGACAGTCCTCTTGTCCCTCGCCCAAAGGTCGCTCAATCAAAAGTCCCTCAACAAAAGGCCGCCCGATGCCCGAAACCTTCCGCGTTGAAACCGACTCAAAAGGGCCGATCGAAGTGCCCAACGATAAATACTGGGGCGCTCAAACCCAACGGTCTCTTGGCTTCTTCTCTATTGGAGAAGAGCATATGCCGCTCAACATCATGTATGCCTTTGGCATTTTGAAAAAGGCGTGCGCCGAAACCAACAAGGAATTCGGTTTTCTTCCCGATGATGTCGCAGAGCTGATTTACACAGCATGCGACGAGGTCATTGCAGGAAAACTCGATGAGCATTTTCCCCTCTACGTTTGGCAAACAGGTTCCGGCACCCAATCCAACATGAATGCCAACGAAGTCATTTCCAATCGCGCCATTGAAATGGCAAACGGGAAACTCGGATCAAAAACTCCAGTCCACCCGAATGACCATGTCAATATGTCGCAGTCATCCAATGACACCTTTCCGACTGCGATGCACATCGCAGCCGCAATCCAGATCACGGAAGGACTGCTCCCGGCAGCCACCTGCCTCCGCGACAGTTTGCATGCAAAAAGCGAAGAGTTTGCCGACATTGTCAAGATAGGGCGCACCCACCTTCAGGACGCAGTACCTCTGACGCTCGGACAAGAGTTCTCCGGTTACACCGCACAGCTTGACGCCGGCATCGAACGCATACAAGTAGTATTGTCAGGCATCTACGAGCTTGCCATTGGCGGGACTGCCGTAGGTACAGGACTCAACGCCCCTGCCGGCTTCGGCGAAAAAGTGGCGCAGAAAATCGCCAAGGCGACAGGGTTGCCTTTTGTATCGGCACCCAACAAATTTGCAGCTCTCGCCGCGCATGATGCCATCGTCATGGCGAGCGGCGCCCTGAAAACGCTCGCTTGTTCACTGCTAAAGATCGCCAATGACATCCGCTGGCTCGGCTCAGGCCCACGCAGTGGTCTCGGCGAAATTATTCTCCCTGCCAATGAGCCTGGTTCTTCGATCATGCCCGGAAAAATAAACCCCACCCAGTGTGAGGCAATGAGCATGGTCTGCTGCCAAGTGATAGGGAACGATACCGCCATCGCCATGGCAGGATCCCAAGGAAACTTCGAGCTCAATGTCTACAAGCCGGTCATGATCTACAACCTTTTGCAGTCGATCCGCCTCTTGAGTGACGATTGCCATAAATTCCGGGAATTCTGCGTTGAAGGCATTGAGGCGAACCGTGACCGGATGACAGAACTTGTGGAACGGTCATTGATGCTCGTGACCGCGCTGAGCCCCAAAATCGGCTATGACAACGCTGCAGCCATTGCCAACAAAGCACTCGAAGACAATCGAACCCTACGAGAAGTAACAGTAGAGAGTGGATTCCTCACTGGCGAAGAATACGACACGATTGTCCAGCCACACCGCATGATCAGTGCAAAACCTGCGGAATAAACCCGCCACACAGCAAAGACCAACAAACCCAGAGATAGGCTGCAAAGCCTTGAGGCTTTCCGAGAAGGGATGCCTCAAGGCTTTTTTGTTCGGCCAATGCCTGTGCCGTCTTTCCGTCTCTCATGAGAAAGCGGAGGTCGAAAGCAGGGACCCGTGACACGAGAAATAAAGACGCGAGCGTCGCTTGCGTTCCTAGAGACGCTCGATCATCGCTTCGGCAAACTGGCTTGTTTTCACTTCAGTCGCATTATCCATGAGCCGGCCAAAGTCATATGTCACAATACGGTCTTTGATGGTCTGCCCAAGGCTCTGCAGAATCAGATCCGCGGCTTCTTGCCACCCCATGTACTCCAGCATGAGCACACCGGACAAGATGAGAGAACCAGGGTTCACTTTGTCCAGGCCGGCATATTTCGGGGCAGTGCCGTGCGTCGCCTCAAAAATAGCATGGCCTGTCTGGTAATTAATGTTCCCACCAGGAGCAATACCAATGCCTCCCACCTGGGCTGCCAAGGCATCCGAGAGGTAGTCCCCGTTCAGATTCGTCGTGGCGATCACATCAAATTCACGCGGTCGGGTCAGAACCTGTTGCAGCGTAATGTCAGCAATGGTGTCTTTGACCAGGATCTTGTTTCCCGGATCACCACCGCAATCCTCCCATCCGACTGCAACATCGGAGAATTCTTCCCGCACAAGTTCGTAGCCCCATTTCTGGAAGGCACCCTCCGTGAACTTCATAATGTTCCCTTTATGAACAAACGTCACAGAGGAACGGTTATGGTCAACGGCATACTGCAAAGCTGCCCGAATATGCCGGCGCGAGCCTTCACGAGAAATAGGCTTAATGCCGATACCGGACTCTTCTCTGATCTTCCAGCCGAATTCCTCCGTCAGGTACTGCCGCAGCTTCTCTGCCTCTTTGGTTCCTGCTTCAACTTCCATCCCCGCATAGACGTCCTCGGTGTTCTCTCGAAAGATCACCATGTCCACATCTTGAGGTCGTTTCACAGGAGAAGGCACGCCTTCAAACCAGCGCACTGGACGCAAGCAAACATACAGGTCCAGAATTTGCCGCAAGGCCACGTTCAATGAACGAAACCCTCCTCCCACAGGAGTGGTCAAAGGGCCTTTAATTCCCACGAAATAAGTGCGAAACGCCTGGACTGTCTCTTTTGGCAGCCAGTCACCTGTCTCGTCGAATGCTTTTTGCCCAGCCAGAACTTCTTTCCACGCGATCTTGCGCTTCCCGCTATAGGCCTTCGCAACTGCAGCATCAAACACACGGACAGATGCCGCCCAAATATCTGGGCCGGTTCCGTCACCTTCCACAAAGGGAATAATTGGCTCTGCGGGCACTTCCACCCCACCTTGGGCGTTCAATATGATGGCGTCAGCCATGGTGCTCCTTTGCCTCATTCAGGTGACTTTGTCTATACCATCATCGTCACCAGCCCTCGCGACCACAAGAGTCCAGGGCACAAAACAATGACTCGCTCAGTTCTTTACGCACGGCGATTTCTCAAAGTCTCTCAAGATCACTCAAGATCACTCAAGATCGTTCAGTGTCGAAAATGCCGTTCAGGGGCGTGTATCAACGCCACATCCAGTTCATCGGCAGCAGCAACCACTTCGTCGTCCCGTTTTGATCCAGACGGTGCCACAACCGCTTTCACTCCCGCGGCAACACAGGCATCCAACCCGTCGCGGAACGGGAAAAAAGCATCACTCGCAGCGACGCCTCCTATCGCACGACCGTCGGCCTTGCGTGTCGCCAAATCAGCCGCATCCACCCGACTCTGCTGCCCAGAACCAATCCCGAAAGCCTGCCGGCCTTTGGCTAGAACAATGGCGTTGGAGCGCACATGCGCCGTTACCTGCCATGCAAAATTGAGGTCGGCCCATTGCTCCAGCGTCGGTTCCTTTTTTCCCGCAACCCGCCACCCTTCCAGCGACACACTGTCGAAATCCTGCACGACAAACCCACCGGAAAGACGTTTCATATCGAAACCCTGTGGCGACCACGCAACAGGAGCTTCGAGCACACGCAAATTCGGCTTTTCCGCCAAGCGTGCTCGTGCTGCAGCGGTATATCCGGGTGCCACAACCGCCTCAATGAAAGTTTCGAGCAATTTTACAGCAGTATCTTCTTCAACAATCGCGTTGAGCGCGACCACACTGCCAAAGGCCGAAAGCTCATCGCAGGCACGAGCCGCAATATAGGCTTCGGGAAGTGAGATGGCTTCTGCCACTCCACAGGGCATTGCGTGCTTCATGACAACTGCAGCAGTCTCCTCAAACTCCCGCACCAACCGCCACGCGGCTTCCACATCCCACAGGTTGTTAAAAGAAAGCTCTTTGCCTCCATGTTGCACCATTTTATGCAGCCAGCTATCAGTAAAAGGGTCTAGGTAAAGCGCCCCAATCTGATGCGGGTTTTCTCCATAGCGGAGCCGGTCAGCGCGCCGCAAGGGAAGAAAGAGCTGTTCAGGAAGGGCTTCGTCCTTTGTGAGCCATGCACTGACCCCCGAGTCATAGGCAGCCGTGAGAGCAAAAGCGGCCTTCGCATTCTCCAGTCGTGTCTCAAACGAGACATGCCCATCATTATTTTCCAGTTCATGCAACAAGCCCTGATACCGGCAGGGATCAATCACAACACACACATCTGCAACATTTTTCGCAGCAGCTCGCACCATAGCGGGGCCACCAATGTCGATCATCGAGAAAATCTTGTCGACGGAAGCATCAGGATCCGCAACTGTCTCCTCAAATGGATACAGGTTCACCACCACAAGATCTATCGTTTCGATTTGCAACCGCTCTAAATCAGCAATATGTTCCGGGTTACTCCGCACTGCAAGAATGCCACCATGCACACGCGGATGTAAGGTCTTTACCCTCCCTCCAAGAATTTCCGGCGCCCCGGTAACAGACTCAACCTCCGTGACAGAAATATCGGCGTCACGTAAAATGCGTGCTGTTCCTCCCGAAGAAAGAACTGTCACATCCATTTGGACGAGGCCACGCGCCAAATCCACTACCCCTGTTTTGTCCCAGACGCTCAACAGCGCTCGGCGCACTCGCACCGGCTGACCCTTCATGCTTTCTCGCTCTCTCGACATCATCCCCTCTCAAACGACTGCAGCAACACAACTACAGACGCTGGACAAGGGCACTTTAAAACAACATTCTTTCCGCTTTCCGCACACTCCCCATCATGAGGAAAGCCCAGGTGCCGGCAGCCGGATAACCCGACGGCCTTCCACTCGATACAAACCATCTGCCCAATCAGCGAGTACTTGGGGAAAAAGCTGGTGCTCTACTTCTTGGAGACGCGCCCGCAACGAAGCCGCATTATCTTCTGACAACACATCTACTGCCATTTGCGCGACGATAGGCCCATGATCCACTTCCTCGTCGATCAAGTGAATAGTGACCCCCGTCACCCTCACTCCATACTCCAATGCCTGCTCAACTGCGTGCGCGCCACGAAAAGCGGGAAGAAGAGCTGGATGCGTATTCAACACTGCGTGAGGGAATGCCTCAATGATCTCACTGGTCAAAATTCGCATAAAGCCAGCCAGGGCCACTAGTTCGACATCATACGCCTGCAGTATCCGGGTAATCGAAAGAGTAAAGAGACTGCGATCTCCCCCACATGACTCCCAAGTCACTATCTCGGTTGGCACCCCCTGCGCCTGAGAACGCGCCAAAGCGCCACACCCATCAACATCTGTAAGAACGAGAACCACTTCAAACGGACCAGCAGACTTCGCCGCGTCAAGAATTGCTTGAAGATTTGTTCCTGTTCCTGAAGCGAGCACTGCTGTTCGGACCATGGTCACCAAGATAGCCGGGACCTCCCACTTTGACAGGAAAACCAGCGGAGACGACAACCTCAACAGAGCGCACGAATACTCACAAAAACTAAAAACCTTCTCTTGCCAAAAGCCCCTCTCCCCCCCTTCTTACGGGAGAATTCCCAAACGGATTTTCCCCCATTTTCACTACCAAAAAGCTTCCCATCATCAGGACTTCTGACCAGAAAATAAAAGAAAGATCGGGTTCACGAAAATATCTTTCGCCTGCTTCTCTATTGCAGTCTCTTTTTTATTAAAGAGCCCTGCATGAGGATGGTTTCCACGAATGGACCAGGGAAGTTTATCTTTGGCAGGATTTTTTCATGTTCTTTTGTTTTTTGTGTCCGAGAAGGAAAGCGCGCTGTTTTCATTAAGGGTGCATGCCACCAATGACACGAAAACCAACACGCAACGAGTTCATTGCAGGCACAGGCGCTCTCGCTTGGGTTGTACGCTTTTTCTTCCCCCGGTGCACGCTGACGAGCAGCACCGTCTCCTCAACTCCTCAAGGAGAGGTGCAGCAAAACATCGGCGGGATTTACCGGCTCCCCTGCGTGACTGCAACGGCAATCGCAGCCTTTCTCTTTCTTCGCATTCAAGGTGAGCAACCAGCTGACATTCCGATATCCGACGGCAAGCTCATTTTCCTCAACGGCGCAGCCCTCACCCGCGTGCACCGCCCTTTATTGGGTTTTCTCCTTCAGCCCTCCATAGGACCCTGGTAGAGAGACTTCTGGTGCCGCCGGCGTCGATCTCGCCATCGCCACCGGCATCGGTGTTACGGACAGCAGATTCCTCATAGAGACCGAAAACCCCAATCCTCACAAAACAGACAGGGATATCAACTCTTTTCCCTCACACAACAGATCATGCAATCCCAACCGGTATCACTTCTCACATCTCCTCACATCTTCCTACATTTATGACAAAATACACTTACCCCACTTCACCCCTCACATGGACACCCATGCGCTACCAAACACTAAAGAGGAACGAAAAAATATATAAAACAACAATGGGCTACACTAGCGCGGCCCCTTTTGCAAAAATCTATATTTTGACAGGCGCATAAAAACTGTCACAATGGTGACATTATCATCAAAAAATGATAAATAGGAAGAAATAGCTTCTATATCCCTAAAACTTCATTTTCTCCCAGGGAAAATAATCCTGATTTCACTCGCGTGAAAATATTTACGTACATCGTTCTACACAACAGAAAGCACATCATATCCCATGAAACGACAACCCACTCGAAATGAATGGATCGCAGGCGGGAGCGCTCTCACTTGGGTGATCCTTTTCTACTTCCCCTGGTACACGTTCTCCCTAAAGGGTCTGGGAAGCTACACTTCTTTCAATATAAGTGGACAAGACGCCGGAGATCTCCGCTGGTTGTTCTGGCTCCTTGCCATAGCGATCACTGCCTTCCTGGTCCTGCGCATCCAAGATGCCCAATTGCCCGACCTCCCGATATCGGATGGCAGACTCGTCCTGATCGCCGGTGGAGTACTGACAGCGTTCACCGTCTTGTTTGCTTTCGTCCTGAAACCCGGTAGCGATTTCTCCGCGGCTTTCGGCCTCTATCTCTCCATCGCTGCCGCTGCAGGTGTTACGTATGGTGGATTCCTCATGGACGCCGCAAACTCTTCGCCCCACAAAGCAGACGGAGACTTCACCTCATCTCCAGGATCGAGCTGGACACCCCAGCCACCGCCTCCTCCAGGGTCACAACCTGGTTCCTCTCCCCCCCCCCCCGACACACCCCCACCCCCTCCACGCCCCCGGCAATAGACAAGCACTACATTACAAACAACCTCGTTACAAACAACCTCGTTCCCGAGGGCAACAAACGGAAAAGCCCTTGTGACCTGCATTGGATTGCATCACAGTATCGAGACTGATCTTTCTTCCACGGATGGCAAGACTCCTTCTCGAGCCGCAGCAACCCACAAGACTGCGGCATCGCCCGAGGCAGAAACGACAACGAACAGCGCCTATACCCCCTCTACCACACAACGCCCCCAGTTGACAGACAAACCAGTAGCGGAACCCGTTCCAACAGGAAGAGCCACCCTTTCAAGGGTGGCTCTTCCTTGTCTATCCTTGCGTATAAAGAACAATCCTAAAAAGGTCAACCTAACTACAGGGCACTCAAGACCATCGTCCTCGGACAGACCTCACTAGACGTATCCCGCAACACTCGTCACACTGTTCTCTCCTGCAAAGTGCACCCGGCTCGCCTGCAAAGACGCAAGAAACATACGAAATCTTACAAGATACTCTTCAGCGCCCATACAGTCATTACTATCCGGCATCAGGAAAAAACACAGCACATTCCTGTCAGCAGGGATATCACCCTTGCACGAGATTTGCCATCAATTGCCCAACCTCTGTGGGGTTTCTCCCGACCTTCGCACCAGCAGCCTCCAAAGCTTCTGCTTTCGCGGCGGCCGTACCTTTGGAACCAGAAATAATGGCGCCGGCGTGTCCCATCTTCTTTCCAGCAGGCGCTTCAAACCCTGCCACATAGCCCACAACAGGCTTCGTCATTGTTTTGATGAATTCAGCGGCCCGCTCTTCTTCGTCACCACCAATCTCACCAATCATCACGACAGCCGTCGTTTCAGGATCATCTTCAAACTTCCGCAAGACGTCAATATGGTACTGTCCAATTACTGGATCGCCACCAATACCGACACAGGTGCTCTGGCCAAGGCCGTGCTGCGTCAACTCGTGCACAACTTGATAAGTCAGCGTCCCAGAACGGCTTACAAGTCCGATACTGCCTTCTTTGCAGATCTCCGCAGGCATAATGCCGATATTGCACTTACCGGGACTGATGACACCAGGACAGTTCGGTCCTATCATCTCAACGCCCGTCTGCTGTAGATAGGCATACACTTCCGCCTCGTCCCTGGCCGGGATGCCCTCTGTAATACAAACAACAAGGTCAACCCCGGCATCGGCTGCTTCCAGACAGGCATCTGCAGCAAATGGCGGTGGAACAAAAACCAGAGAAGTATTCGCTCCCGTCTCGTCGACTGCTTCTCTCACACTATTGAAGACGGGAATGCCTTCAACGTCTTGCCCGCCCTTACCGGGAGTGACACCGGCAACCACCTGGGTACCGTATGCCCGATTCCGCAAAGCATGGAAGCGGCCTTCACGTCCGGTCAGACCAGAAACCACCACTTTTGTCTCTTGGTTCACATAAATCGCCACGGAAAAGCCTTTCTCGTCTCAAGCGCCGAGCTGTACAGCCATATTCGCGGCGTCCAGCATTGTGGGGGAAGAGTGCAGGTTCTCGTTCGGGTTGTCAGCCAGAATACGGCGACCTTCTTCAGCATTGGTTCCATCAAGACGAACCACAATAGGCTGGCGAATATCCACACTCTTGAGCGCGTCCACAATGCCCTGGGCGACAAGCTCACCTCGGGTAATTCCCCCGAAAATATTCACAAAAATGCTTTTCACTTGCGGGTCACCCGACACAAGCTCAAGGGCGTTCGCCATAAGCTCAGCGTTCGCACCCCCGCCCACATCGAGGAAGTTTGCGGCCTTTCCGCCAGCTTGTGCAACAACATCAAGCGTCGACATCACAAGGCCTGCCCCGTTCCCAATGATCCCGACATTTCCCTGGAGCTTCACGTAGTTCAAGCCCTTTTCCTTGGCAATCTTTTCTTGGGGATCCGTCGCGAAAATCTCATGGAAAGCAGTAAACGTCTCTTTGTGTCGATACTCTGCGTTATCATCCAGACTCACCTTGGCATCAAGCGCCACAATCTCACCAGAAGCCGTGACAACAAGCGGATTCACTTCCACCAGCTCGGCATCAAGTTCAACAAACGCCTGATAGAGCTTGGTCAACACATTTGCCATAGGCTTGTGTTGTTCTTTTGGGATGCCTCCGCCAAACAACAAACGCCGCACATGAAAATTACGCAACCCCAACAAAGGGTCAATGTGCACAAGAGCAATTTTCTCCGGCGACTCCGCTGCCACCGTCTCGATCTCCACACCTCCCTCAGCAGAGACCATTCCCAGGTACTTCTTGGCACTCCGATCCAAGGTGAAACTGGCGTAATACTCCGACGCGATATCTGCTGCCGGTTCCAACCACACACGATGCACGTGATGGCCTTTGATGTCCATACCAATGATCGCCTCGGCCGCTGCACGGGCTTGCGCAGGAGTCTGGGCAACTTTGATGCCCCCCGCTTTTCCACGCCCGCCCACTTGCACTTGGGCTTTCACCGCAACAGGACAACCAATACGGGTCGCAGCTGCCTCCGCTTCATCAGAGGTTTCCGCTGCTTCCCCAGCAGGAGTAGGAACTCCAACGCTGCCAAGCAACTGCTTGCCTTGATATTCAAGAAGATCCACTGTGCTCTTCTTCCTCGTCATTCAACCGGAATTGATACGCTCACACTCGTCTCCACCTCAGTCTGCCACGCTCGCGAAAAATCCACTTTCAGCGCAACAAAACACACACCACACCTAAAACGATAGGCACACACACGCCACGAGTTTTCTGACCACTCAGACTGTTCCGCGCGTAACCATGCAGGACTGCTGTTTATGGTTACTGTTCACTTGACGCGCGAGTGCGCGCGTCAAGTTCTGTCTCCAACCAGGAAGAAATACTCTGCAAAGAGGCACCAGGCGTGAAAACAGCAGCAACACCCGATTCTTTCAAGCCAGATATATCCTCATTTGGGACGATCCCTCCCCCAAACACAATCACATGATGAAGATCGCGGTCACGCAGCTCTTTCACGATCCGGGGAAAAAGCGTCATATGAGCGCCTGACAGGCAGGAAATACCGAGAGCATCTGCATCTTCTTCAAGTACAGACTCTGCAATCCGGTCTGGTGCCTGTCGTAAACCAGTATAAATAACTTCAAAACCAGCATCTCGCAGGGCACGCGCAACCACCTTGGCCCCACGGTCATGGCCATCGAGCCCTGGTTTACTCACAACAACACGATAGGGACGAATCACCAGGCCTACTCCAGGCTCAGCACAACTCTCCTCTTCCCGTCGCGCGTATGGAAAACGCGCGTATGGAAAACGCAGAGCGCGTAATAAAAACTCGTTACCAGTACTTCTTTCCCAGTTTCCCCGCAACGAGCACGACATTTGAGATGCCGCGTGACCTTCCTCAAAGGACCTCTCCCGATGACTTCTTGATGACTTCCTGAAAAAGTAAGGAAATGGTCCAGCTTTCCTTGCCTTTTTTCTTGTGGAAAGAAACCCTCGGAAGACCGGCAACCCCCAGAACACTCTTCTTCGGAGCAAGAAGCACCCGTCAAGAGTGCAGGAATCGCTCTATCGAGAGTAGCAGGGGAAAAAGAAGCCAGAAGAAGTCTCATCAAATGCGTTTCATGCCGATTTCTCCAGTAAATTTTAAGGTCGTGAGCGCAAGCGATAACTCTCAGGATTTTCCCTCCAATCTGCTCGATGAGCATTCTTTCGAGGAGTGGCCCGTCGATATTTCTGCCGACAATTCCCTCTTTTTTCCCACGTACCAGAAAACACTGGCGAATGCCCGCGCAAAAACTGCTCTTACGGAATCTGTACGCGTAGGACGCGCCAACCTCCAAGAACACCCTGTCGCCGTCATTCTCTGCGACTTCTCTTTTATTGGCGGTTCTCTCGGCCTCGTCGCAGGAGAACGCATTGCCTTCGGATTCGAGCAGGCAGCCAATCTCGGCTTACCCGTCATCAGCGTGCTCTCTTCTGGTGGAGCCCGCATGCAAGAGGGAATGATTGCCCTCGTGCAGATGGCAAAAACCGTCGTCGCAGCCCGTACACACGCCACAGCAGGACTCCTGCAAATCACTATTTGCCGTGATCCAACCGCAGGAGGAATGTACGCGTCGTTTGGTGCGCTGGCTGATGTGATCATTGCTGAACCAGAAGCCACAATCGGCTTTGCCGGCCCAATTGTCGCGCAAACCTTACTGAACCGTCCGCTTGACGGCAGCTCTCATACTGCGACAACTTTATTCGCTGCAGGAGGAGCAGATGCACTGCTCAACCCCACAGCACAACGCGCCGAACTCGCCTGTCTTCTCCAAGCATTGCAAGCTGATCCTCTCCCTTTACCAGCCCAGCAACGACCGACCCAGCAACCAGCCCTCACAAAAAAACAGGCAAAACCTAGCAATTGGGATGCAGTCTGCGCAGCGCGTTCCCCCACACGACCTTCCGGCAAAGAGGCAGTCGCAGCACTCACCACAGACTTCTTCCGTCTGCGCGGAGACCGTGCAGGCGGAGATGATGCATCGATCGTGGCAGGTCTCGGACGCTTGCATGGGCGCCCTGTCGGGATTATTGCGCAAGACCGTAAATCAGGAGCAGCCGGGCAAACAACCCCAGCAGGATTTCGTCTTGCCCGACGTACTGCTTTGCTCTCCGAGCGTCTCGAGTTGCCTCTTCTTACCTTCATCGACACACCAGGAGCGTGCCCGAACGAGCAGGCAGAGCGTCAAGGTCAAGCCGCAGAAATTGCACAAACATTCGCGTGCCTCCTGAACTTGGCCACTCCTATTCTCAGCGTGTGCATCGGGGAGGGAGGCAGCGGGGGCGCGCTCGCACTCGGGTGCGGAGACAACTTCGCCATGCAAGAAAGCAGCGTTTTTTACGTCCTCTCCCCCGAAGGGGCCGCGACAATTCTGCAGCGCGACGCAACCCGCGCACCAGAAGTCGCAGAACTCTTCCGATTCACACCAGCAGAGCTTCTTGCAGACGGCATTATCGACGAAATTGTGCCAGACGACTTTGGGGAACTCTCTCTTACAATTGCTCACCACATCGATGAACTCTCTGCGATCGATTCTCCTGTAAAAAACCGCCAATACCGTCTCGATCGTTGGCGCAAGGCAGGAAATAATCACCTAAAAACATGATCTAATTCTTGAGGCGTGACCCAACACAAACAGAAAAAATACCGGCAATCGACTTCCCACCATCAGTCGTCTTCTCAGTCGCCTCCCCAGCTGTCCTGAGAAATCCGCACAGAACCATCACAAACCAGATTTTTCCTCGAATATTCGCACTATAGGCTATTTCCACATTGGACAAAAGAAATTCCTGCCACGCCACAACAGGAAGCATGAAATTGCAGGGATCCTCATATCGTTAAAGAAGTTTTCTTCTCAAGAAAAGAAACTCCTCGCTGTATTCTCAAATAATTGCTCGCGACATGTCCAGGGCACACTGACTCCGAGCAAGAGAAGTCAACAAGCCGGGCATCTTTCCTCAAAAAAACAACTGCCCAAAGCCCGCAAAGGATTGCATCATGCCTCAGCCGCTCGTACGGTTTGCAGAGGTTTCCAAGAGCTATTATCGGGGCGCTGAAGAAATCCATGCCCTAAGGAATGTCACACTCACGATTGAAGAAGGCAGCTTCATCGTCATTACCGGACCATCTGGCTCCGGAAAATCCACTCTTCTCCACGTGGCAGCCAGCCTTGATATGCCCAACAAGGGGACTGTCTTTTTCCGCGAAGAAGACATCTTCTCTTTTACAAACCGCGAACAAGCCCGATTCCGGCGACAAAACCTCGGCTTTGTCTTTCAGTTCTTTAACCTCATTCCCACCCTGAACGCCATTCAAAATACTTCTCTCCCTCTCCTTCTCGATGGCGTAAGCAAACGGAACGCCGACGCACGCGCGGAGGAACTCCTCAGCAGCCTCGGTATGGAGGATCGTCTCCAACACAAGCCACACGAGATGTCCGGCGGACAAATGCAGCGCGTGGCAGTCGCACGCGCGCTGATCGCCAACCCCGCCCTCATTCTCGCCGACGAGCCAACAGGAAACCTCGACTCGGAGTCCGGCGCTGAAGTCCTCGCCCTCCTGAAAAAAGCAGCAAAAGATCACGGAGCTGCCGTCGCTCTCGTCACGCATGACACCGAAGCAGCCGAAATTGGCGACCGCCGGATCTCCATTCAAGACGGCAGGGTCATGTCTTCGGTTCTTACTTCCTAAGCAGACTGCAATATGTGCAGACAGCACAGCAGGAAAAAAAGGGCCGAACACAGATCGATCACAGGAAAATTATGAGAGGCATGCCGGCTTCGTCCGATCTTCAGGCCGGAAGCAGCGCAAGCGGCGCCCATGCCACAACCAACTTTTTCTCGCCTACTTCTGGAAACCGGACTGCAGCAACCTGTTTCTCGCCCTCTCCTGTGACCCCTACAACCTCACCATCACCGAATTTCCGGTGCCGCACTCGATCACCTGTCGCAAGCGACAAAGAAGCATTCACTGCTTCGCTCGTCCCGCTTCGTCCTGCTCCAATAACCGGCCCATCGTCCTTATTTCCGGTACGTTGATCGAGTTCCCGGCTGTCGTCAAAACCGTTGGCGCGAGTCGGAAAGCTCTCCTGGTCCTGTGCGCTCCGGTAGCCTCGGACACGCCGCCAAGCCTCTCCCTGCTTCGAGCCGCCTATGCGTTCAATGAGCTCATCAGGCAGCTCACACAGGAACCGCGAAACATCATTGCGCCCTACAGGAGCGCTACCCCGCCATTGGGAACGGGTCGCGGCATGGGTGAGATAAAGGCGTTCGCGCGCCCTTGTGATCCCGACATACGCGAGGCGGCGTTCTTCCTCGATCTGGTCCGGATCAGAAAGCGTGCGCGCGTGGGGAAACACCCCCTCTTCAAGCCCCACCACAAACACAACGGGGAACTCCAGGCCTTTCGCATTATGCAGAGTCATAAGGGTCACTGCCGACTCTTCGAGATCGGTTTTATCCGCCTCGCTCACAAGAGATGCTTCTTCAAGAAAAACGGCGAGCGCCTCTTGCGCAGCCAACTCGCTTCCACCTTCTCGATCGAATTCCTGCACGACAGCAAGAAGCTCTTCCAAGTTTTCCAACCGTCCTTGCGCAATAATGGTGTTCTCGGCCCGCAGCTCGGTCGCGTAGCCAGTTTTCTCCCAGCAGGCTTCCACAAGAGCAAGAAGACCACCTGTGGCAAGTTCTGCCCGTAAATCTGTGAGAATCTCTGCGAATTTCTGTACTGCGGCACGCGCGCGTGGGGCAAGTGTTGTGACTTGGTCGGCGTGGAAAACCATCTCTCCCAACGAGACTTGCTGCGCGTCTGCCGCCGCTTCCAAGCGTCGCAAGGTCGTGTCACCAATACCGCGTCTTGGCTCATTGATGATACGGCGCAAAGACACAACATCCGCTGGATTCACGACAACACGCAAATATGCAAGAGCGTCTTTCACTTCTTTGCGGTCATAGAAACGCGTGCCACCTACAACCCGGTAGGCAATACCAGCTCGGAGGAACACTTCTTCAAGGACACGCGACTGCGCATTCGTTCGGTAAAAAACGGCGACATCGCCCATGCGATAGGCTTCTTCATCCATGAGGCGATCAACCTCACGAGCCACAAAAGCCGCCTCGTCGTGTTCGTTGTCTGCCTGGAAAACTTTCACGGAGTCGCCCCCGCTCTTTTCCGTAAAAAGCCGTTTCGGCGGGCGGCCCGGATTCACCTGAATAAGGGCGTTCGCTGTATCAAGAACAGGCTGAGTAGAACGGTAGTTTTGTTCGAGGGTCACAACTTTGGCATCAGGATAGTCCCGCTCAAACTCCAAAATATTGCGGATATCAGCGCCACGGAAAGAAAAGATGCTCTGGTCAGAATCCCCCACCACACACAAGTTCCCATGTGCCGACGCCAAAAGACGGCATAATGTGTACTGCACGAAATTCGTATCTTGATATTCGTCTACGAGAATATGGCGAAAGCGGGACGCATACGACAGGCGAACCTCGTCATAGGTACGCAGAAGTCGTACGGTCTCGCACAGGAGGCTGTCAAAATCCATGGCATTCGCGGCCAGCATGCGTTTTTCGTACAAGGCATAGATCTGTGAGATTTTCCGGTCGCGTTCCGTCACAGCCTTTGCAGCGAGTGTCTCTGGGGAGAACAATTCATTTTTCGCCGCACTTATGGCTGACTGCACACTTGAGGCACCAAAGATTTTCGGATCAAGGTCGAGTTCTCGCGCGCACAAAGCCACGAGACGCTGCGAATCCGACTGATCATAAATCGTGAAAGACCGTGTATATCCCAGCAAAGCAGCATGGTCCCGCAAAATACGCACACACGCGCTGTGAAAAGTCGATAACCACATCTGTCGCACAAGATCTGGACCAACAACAGCGGCGACGCGAGAACGCATCTCTGCCGCGGCTTTATTCGTGAACGTGATCGCCAGCACAGACCAGGAGGGCACTTCGTGATAGGTCAGAAGATGCGCGATACGGTGGGCAAGCACTCTGGTCTTCCCGGCCCCGGCCCCGGCCACAACAAGAAGAGGACCATCCGCGTGGAGTACTGCCTCACGCTGCCTCGGGTTGAGGCCTTCGAGCCAAGGAGATTCTCTTGGCTCACCGAGGCTGTCCCATGCTTGCGCAGTGACAGCCTCGAGCGCTTCTCCGGCGAAATCCCAGGAACTCTCATCAAGATCGCAGGAATCTGCATCAAGGTCGCCTGGCGGCGACAGCGGAAAAGGCCCCTCAAATGGGGAATCTCCCGCGTCTCTGGCATCTGCTCTGTTGGGATCCGGGTTCATCCTGTCCCAGTCAGCTTCATCTGCGCTCACCCTTACTCACTCCGCCCCTCATACTCCCAAAAAGAAAAAAGAGAATCCGTACCAGGCATTCTTTCTCATTCTGATCTCAGCGCCTTCTCTTTTTGCCTTTTCCCACAAACCCTCACCACCAGACTATTTTGCAGATGGGAAGAAGCTATCGCCGAAAAATAGGAAGAAAAGACCGAGTACACTATCCCGAAAACACAATGCAGAACAAGAGAACAGCGCCACGAAAAAACGGGCTTGCGCGCGATTCCCCAGTCCAGCATGCGGCACGCTCTTCGCCTTCCACACTGCCTTGCAACACGCTGCTCTTCCACAGGCAAAGAGCCGGCAAAGAAGCGCCTCACTCCCAAAAGTGCTCTCAGCTTACCGAAAGACACGACGAAAATGAGTACCTGAAGAAGAAACAGACCGCGACACGCTGCAGACAAACCTGCACACTTCTCTGCAGTCTTCTCGGGCCTCTCCTGAAAAAACCGGCAAAAAAAACCCGACAACGCCTCATTCTTTGGGCAATGTCCCTATCGCGTCCGCAAGAAGAAACTCTTGCTGCACCGCGTCAAGCACGCCCTCGCGCAGCAAAAGGTCAATCACACACCAAGCCATCCCGATCGCTCCGTCAATCACTGCTTTGTCGCCTTCCGGCGACACGGCAGCATCGGCAAAACCCCGTTGATGGTTCATATAAGGTCCAGAGTCAATTCCAATCATGGGGTGAATAGAAGGAACAACTTGCGACACATTTCCCATGTCAGTCGACGCAGCTGACTCTGGCCCAACAAAAATCTCAGGAACAAACTCCCGGCCTCGTGCCTCGAGATTCGACCGATACAGGCCGGCCAGAGTTTTATTTGCTTTCATCTCGCGATAAAGCTCACCTTCATCCTCAAATTTTACAGTACATCCCAATTCCGAGAGAAGTGATGTCACCTCTCTCTCGATTTGTTCCGAGAAAAGAGCGAGATCATCTTTGACACGCGCCCGCAAATAGTACAGCGCACTCGTGGTATCGGGAATGACATTGGGAACAGTCCCTCCCTGCGTGATCACACCGTGGCATCGTTCGTACGGCCCATAGGAACGATACGCAAGCAGACGGTAAATCTCCACAATCCCGTCAAGAGCGTTTCCTTTCCGCGTGTGCATCGTCGAGGCATGTCCACTTTTCCCCGTCACCCTAATGACACGACCTTGGAGCGCAAGCATGGGAGCAATCAGCATGTCATGCGGGGCAGGATGCACCATGAGAGCGGCATCAACCCCATCAAATGCACCTTGTTCCACCATAAGGACTTTCCCTCCAACTGCCTCTTCCGCGGGAGTCCCAAGAACCGTGAGCCGGCAGTCAAGCAAGTCAAGCAGGGGCTGCAAGGCCAGAGCAGCACCAATCGCAGCAGCACCAATAATGTTATGACCACACGCGTGACCAATATCAGGGAGAGCATCGTACTCTGCACAGAGCACAATATGACGACGCCCCTGACCAGCGGAAGCCGCAAAAGCCGTCGGCAGATCGTAGGCATGTCGCACAAGGTCAAAACCTTTGCGTTCCAGCACACCAGTCAAAAACAAGTGCGCATATTCCTCTTCCATTGCAAGCTCTGGACGAGCCGCAAGCCCATGTGAAATCTCACGCAGCAGGCGCTCTTGCTCTTCAACTTTGGTACGAGCCAACTGTTTCGCAGCTTCAAGATCGCTCACCAGCACCATCCTTGATACATCGCACACAGGAAAAAACCTGAAAAAGAGAACTGCACGCTCTTTCCTTCGCAAATTTACGTGCTGACGACCCCAACATCTCTGCCGGCGTTCTCTTGCGTATTGTCCCAAGGAAAAAGAGCCATGGATATGGAGAAATCCTGTCAGGGACCTTATTCATGGGCTCGACACAAACGCCAGGAAAACATCCACAGGCAAACTGGGCAGTATTCCCGCTCCAAGCCGGATCAACACCCTATTTACAACACCCGGTGAAAAAATACCAAAGACAAAAAACTGGTGCCACACAGCAACTCGGGACAAAAAAACCCACGGTTTTGGAAGACCAGATTTCCCAACGGCAACGGCAACATGGAAGTGCAGAGAGCAGAAAAGACAACGGCCAGGGAAACAGCTTCGAGCGCTTCCCCCCGCGGTAGGACACGAAGCGACAAGTAGCGCGCGCACCCGTGCGAACCCGCGCGACCTGCAATCCTCCGTGTCAGCTCGCGTAAAACCAACAGCACAACAAGAAAATCTGTTAGACGTCTGTACAGATCTCCGAAGTTTCGCTTTTCCGCACCTTCGGACATATTACTTTGCGCCCTTCGTCACAACGAGGACACACCCATTCTGAACTCTGCGCAGCCTGCCAGAGCATGGCCCCACAGGTCTCGCAACGAACCGATCCTTGGCTGCAACCCCACCCGGTAAAACGCGATGAAGTAAGTGGACAGCCACGACCCATACATACAGCCCAGTCAGGATCCGGAACAAGCGTCTCAACTGGGCATACAGGTACACACTCTGCGCAGTCATTGCAGAGAAGAGGATCAACAACATACGCAACCCGGAAGTCCATCGACTGAGCGATGGCTTCCGTCGGGCATGCCATTTCGCAAGCCCCACAACCTAAACAGTCATACAAAATTTTGTAGCTCATCGCGGACAGCCCCTTTATCCCAGAACTTCGCTGCGCTTACGTATCATTCATACGCACCGACACTGCGAATCTCCCCTGGCATCAGCCCATAGGTGACTTCCCCAAAAACCTGAGAAGCAATACCAGTGTGAAAGAAAAAACGCCCTTTTCACAGGGACGAAAGTCCCAGTATTGTCCCAATAACGTAAAAAACATGACAAAAGGAACAAGCCTTTTCAGGGCAGCTCTAGGAGGAGAAAAAGCCAAACAAGGGAAAAATCTCACCATACCGCCCGAAACGCCCCACAACACCTTCTTCCCAAGATCAGATCGGGCGGTACTTCAATGTTCGTCCCCATCCACGCTGCGTTGTTCCCGCTTTCCCGTCTCGCACCCGATCGGCAAGAAGACGCTGCACTCCCCGCTCTACCGCAACAGCCACAGTCCCCCACAAGGCTTCTGCTCTTTCGCCCACAGCATTTGTGAGAAACTCTGCAGGGTCCACGGGAGAAGAAAAATCGAAACGCAAACAGTCAGCGTCCACAAGAGAACGAACAACATTCCGACGACCAGCACCAGCCCAACGTCCAGCACGCCCGGAGTCCGACAGCAAAGAGCCGTCCTTGGATGGTTCCCTCCAGAAAAAACTTCTCTCTTCACCAGGGTACACAGCAGAAACGCTGCCCTGATGTTCGCAAGAACAGTCGAGGTTGCTCCCGGTAAACCCCAATGCCGAAAACGGCACAATCAGTATGCCTAGTTCAAGTGCGAGACGCGCAAAATTCGGAACTTCCTGCCATACCAGCCCGCATGTGTCGCCTTCCATTTCACTTGCAGATTTTTGCTGCCCGAAAAAGAAGAGCGGAGACCTCCCGGAATGCAGAAGCGAAAGACACACATCGCCCGCAGACTTCTTTCTCCATCCCTCTCCCAGGAAATCGCGACCTACGACCCCTGTCTCCTCAAGATTGACCACACTCGCGGGAAATTCCCGGCACCTATACAACTCTGCAGCGACTGCACGCGCGTCCAGGTCCGCAAACACGGTGTGATTCCCAACAAAAAGCACAGGTCCATTCTGAGGAATATTTTCCAGGCCGCGCACTGAAGAAGCACATACCAAACGCGTCGGCAAAGATGAACGCGCTTTTTTTCTCTCGGCGGACATGAAAAAAGAATTTGTCTGCCATTGACTGCCACTGCGAAGAAAAGGCTTGATCATGAGCTCTCAAAAAGCCACAGGAAATGAAAAGAAGGAAACTACAAGAACAAACAGTTGTTTAGCGAAAAAAGACAAAAAAACCTTGAAAAACCATCTTCTTTCCAGTCCCAGGACCTCCATATTCCTTCTCTCAATAAACTTTATTACCCGAATAGCAACGAGTACCCTGAACCCTACCTAAGCTTCAAGATAACGCAAAACAAGCAAATATTCCTATAGAAGGATCCCTGTCACCCTGCCATTTGCGCAGCAAAAGAAGCCGTATCAAAATAATCTCGCCAGACTATGATACGTCCTTCAGCCACCTCGAAAATCCCCATGAGCCGTATCGCAATCTCTTTCCCTCCTGGCAAAAAAAATCGGTCCGTCCGCTCATTCATGACAAGGACATCACTCGCCAATTCCTTATGTACCTCAAAAAACACCCTTTCCGCGTTCGATACAAAAGGACCAAGAAACTCAGACATGGCCGACTTGCCCTGCAAGACTGACATCCCAACATTTTCATATTCGACATCGTCAGCCACGTACGCAAGCGCCGCGTCAAGATCTTTTGCATTGACCGCAGCAATAAACGCGCCGACAACTTCTTGCGCTGTCTTGGACATGACTCTTCCTCCATCTTTTCCTCGCTCTTTCACCCCGCAACACACTCCAACAGGAAAAACAACATACCTCCTGAAAAATCCCGAGACATATTGTCATATACCCTGTCGGTCTACGAGAGAGCACACCATGGAGCGCTTTCCCCTATGCGCGCCATTCCCATGACAAAAGTGAATGTAGTCGGCGGGCACAAGCTTCTCTGACTTCTTAGGCATAAATTCCACTGCACAGGCATACAAGCTGTCCCAAGACTGCGAAACAGCTTGCAAGACGCGCCCAGAAGACAGGACAAAAAAAGCCCGCGCGACGAAACCCGTATACCTGTAGAGAAGAAGACAGCATCCCAAACACTGCGGAGAAAAAATTCTCGCACGACAGGGCCGGTGTGTACCGCTGCCCTATTCCACAGAAGCGAGACGTGAACGCATCTCCCCCTCGAGCAGAGGCAGTACTTCCCGCCAATCACCCACAATGCCGACATCTGCCACAGAAAACACAGGAGCAGCAGCGTCTTTATTTATCGCCAGAACAGTACCAGCGGCCCGAAAACCCACACTATGATTGAATTTTCCTGACGCCCCTATAGACAGAAAAAGCGGAGGCGTCACAGCCCGCCCCGTAATACCAATCTGACGGCTATGCGGCATCCAACCGGCATCCGTCACTTTCCTTGTGGCAACGAGTTCAGCACGCAAAAAGTCACAGAGCCCATCAAACAAGGGATACTCGTCAGGGTCCACACTCGCGCCCAAACCAATGACCACAGGCGCTACCGCCAAAGTATCCAGGTTGTCTGTCACGGACTGTTCAATCACACGCACATGGCCAAGCGCCGGGACCGGCAACACACGCACCTCCGCCACTCCTGCTGCAACAGTTTCGTCTACAGCCAATACCCCGGCTCGTACTGTCGCTGCCTGCACATCGGAGGAAGAGTAAACAGCTGCCACAAGCTGCCCACCAAAGGCGGGTTTCCAGGCAACAAGCGTTCCGTTCTCAATCTCAAGCTCCACGGCATCCCCGGTAAGCCCCAAACCGAGCGCAGCACACACACGTGATGCCACCGCCCGACCTCGAGCGGTGCTCGGAGCCAAAAACACGCGGGGGCGCTGTTCCTGCACAAGTTCTGTGAGAACCCTCGCATAATCTTCATCGGCCCAGGTCGGTCCGCCTTCAAGCACAGTAACCCAGTCGACACCGAGTGGCACTTGGCCAGGATGCTCCCCAATCGAGACGACCCCGGCTCTCCCTCCTGCCCGTACCGCAAGGCGCACCGCCTCCTGTGCCAGTTCCTGCGTCATACGTTTGCGCTCCGGTTCTACAAGTGCCCAGATTGCAGGGGCTTTTGGTGCAGCTGGAGCGGGAACCGCCCAGGTTTCCCTGCCGGCATCAGAAGCCTGCGCAGACGCAGAAAGAAGACCACGATCCACAAGCAAATCGACAGCTTCTCGCACCTGTGTCTCCAAAGTGCCCTGCAAGATCTGGGAAGAACGCTTCATCTCAATCTGGCGCGTCTCTCCCACACGTGTGGGAGAAGCCGCGGCACCCCACTTTTGTGTCCCCGCAGGATCAAGACGACTGCTGTCCCAAGTCTCAATCAAAGAAGCATCAACTTTTGCCCGCAACGGAGGAATTGCCTTTGCCGGAGCACACAGACGTTCTCCGCAAGAAATGACTGCAGGAAGTTCTCCTTCAATCACACGAGTACCATTATCTGTCTCGCATAGGGCGCTGAAGGTCATCTCCTCAAAATCCACATCCAGTTTTCTCACAGAGCCGGCAAAAGGAAGCCCCATAAGCTGCGCCAGCTCAGGACCCACTTGCCCTGTATCAGCGTCAACCGAATTCTTTCCCGTAAATATCACAGCAAAAGGACCAGTCTGCTCAAGCAAAAGCTGCAGAGCCTTGGCAGTAGCGAGCGTATCGGAACCGGCACACGCTCGATCAGTCAGAAGCAACCCCCGATCGGTTCCACATGCGATCGCTTCTCGAAGACAGTCCTCTGCCCCAGGAGGCCCCATGGTGACCACAGTCACTTCACCGCCGACCTCGCCGGCCAGCTCTATTGCCTTGGCGACCCCACGCCGGCAATAGGGGTTCATCTCCAACGCGATCCCCTCGCGCACGAGACGCCCATCCTCTCCCAGCGTCATACTCTCAAAACGCGGCACTTGTTTGACAAGAGCGACCAGATGCGGAGTACCAGACAGCGAAACATCAGACACGGAACAACCCCATTCATTGATCTTTTCGCCGAGATACCTCGCGGTATGCACCGCTTGTTGTATCCAACACAGCCTGCTCTGTCGACAGACGACCAGACCGCGCCCCTCTTCGGCATACTTCACGGCCTCACCGAAAACCCCAATACCACCATTTTAGGTTTCCCTTCCTTCCCATCCCACATGCCAACCTTCCTGGTCACCTTCTTCCCAAGCTCACACGCGCTTCCTTATCGTCTCTTTCCTGATCTGAACTGCTCTTTTTGGCGTTGTCTTCCAGAAAAAATTCTCTTTCCCATAGGGCAATCAGCCAGGATGCGGACACACTACACAAAGACAAAAAGGCCCTGAAGAAAGAACCGAAAGTCTTGGGAAAAGTGTCTTCTCCTGATGTTTAAGGAGATTACGAAAAGAAGACAAGAACAGTCACAAACCAGGAAGAAAACCATCGAAGCCCCACCCAAACCAACAAACAATCAAAAAAACAGAAAAAGAATGGGCAACATGCGAGTCTGGATCGACACTGACATCGGCACAAACGTGGACGACGAATTCTGTTTGGCCTATGTCGCCCGCTCCCCAACACTCGAGCTTGTTGGCGTCTCCACCGTCTTCGGCAATGTGGAATTACGCCGCCGTATCGCGGCATCCCTCCTGCAACTCACTGACCAGAAAATCCCGGTATTCCCAGGACAAAACAACCCTGAGCTGTTTGAGAAACACACAGCCGCTATCTCCCCGGACTTCCCCACTTCTCTTCTTCCTGAAAAAACTGAAAAAGAGAAAAAAGAAAAGCCGGCAATAAACCGGTTGACAGGGCAAATGGCAGGCCATGAAGGCGCAGTCTGGTTAGGGACTCGCCGGGAGGAAATCCTTTCACAAGAGACCATACCCGGCAATCTCACGAAATTATGCGAGAGTTTTCGTGCAGCTGCGCCTGATGTTCTCCTCTCCATCGGGCCGCTCTCCAACATTGCCCTGATCGGAAGGGACCTTCAATCGCATCCTTCCCAACTCCCCATGCCTCGTTTAATGATAATGGGGGGCAATATCGGACCACTCCCAGACGGGCGGAAAGCAGAGTGGAACCTGCAGTGTGATCCAGTAGCAGCCCAACAGGCACTACACTTTTTCTCCCCCAATATTTTTATTCACCCCTATGATCTCACCTGCAATCTCCGGCTCTTTGAAGAAGACCTCAATCGTCTGATACGCGGCAATCCTCTATGCGCCATGTTGGCACGGTCCGCACGCCACTGGCGCACCTCTCCCCCCATCCCCGGTCGCAGTGTTCCCCATGCTGTCCTGTTACACGACCTCGTTCCCGCCCTCGCACTCACACATTCGCACCTATTGAGGTACGACAAAACCCGTATTATCATACAAAACGACGGCACATGCGCGCTCGAAAACGGCGCGACAAATTCCAGACTCGCCACGCGTTTTATGGCCCGGACAGGTCGCAAGATCCTGCTCGACACGCTGCTCGCTCCTCTTTCCCCTTCCTGAAATCCGCGAAATCAGGAGACCGGCCATAGCCAAGAGCGAAATCAAAGTTGACCTGAAAAGACACTCTCCTCTCGCAAAAAAACGCGAAAAAAACGCCGGCATTCGCAAACTTTGAGAATGCCGTATCTTGCCTGCTTTCCCAAAAAAGAGCGTGACATTTTCCCAGTAAAAACAGAAAAAAGAAACCCATTGGGTTTCTTTCAAAGACTCTCGAGTAAGAAGAAAACTGTCCAGTATTTCCCATTTACCCCTTGCATACCCTGCAAACATGATGCGTACAATACGAACTCCATAACAATGGACCCCGCCGATCGCCGCTTGCACTTCTGCCAGCGACTCCTTCACAATTCTGACCCCGGGGCTTTCTTCCAAGGAGACACATGCATCGCAAATTCCGCTGGTTCGTCCTTATGCTGGCAGCAGCCCTCTTCATTAGTGCCTGTTCCGACGATGATGACGACGACAGCAGCGTTTCTACAGAACCCTCTCCCACCTCCGTCGAGGAGGCATCGGAAACAGGACAGCCGGATAACCCGGAAGCAGCCTCCGCCGCGATCAAAACAGCAGTCGGCAGCTTTTTCGTTCTTGACTTCACCGAGATAAAGGACCTCAGCGAGGCAAAGGAACAAATCGCATTGCTTGAAGACCAGAGTGAAGAGTTCTTGGTCTTCCTGCAAAACTTCGGCACCCACATGATCGAAACTCCCCCTTCCTTCCCTGGTGCGGAAGACATAGAGTTCAACTTCCAAGACATCGAGGTAGGCGAGGTCACCTTCAAAAGCGCCACCAAGGCGAGCGTCAAGCTTGAAATGCCTGGCATATCAATCCCAATGCCGCTCGCCCTCACTGCTATCGAAAAAGACGGACAATGGCTCGTCAGCCGACAGGGCATTTGCGACCTTGTCGCCACAATGGTCTACATAGACGCCACCATACCTTCTTGTCCCAGTAGCAACACACCAACCGCAGAGGACAGCACAACCGAAGAAAGCTGACTCTCCCCTCCTGACATTCTCCATGGTCCGGGCCGCGTACATTCATGTCGCGGCCCGGACCATGTCTCGGGCCGGTTCTCGATTCCTCGCCCTCAGTACCACTCCTCCTCGCACTCTTGTGTCCTACACCCACCCAGTAGAAGTACCATCAGCCTGTTCGCCGACTTCTCCCAACCGGCGCCACACCATACTGCACCCAGCAATCCCCCGCTCCTTGGACCGGCGAAAGGACCAAGACGAGATGACGAAGATCTCTCGGACATCTTCCCGGAAAGGCCTCTCCCCAAGATGCCTTCTCAGCGCAATGGCCCTGCTCACTCTCTTCACAAGCTGCCAATCCTCGGACAGCACTTCCACAAAAGGAAACCTCTCCCCGGAAGACGACGGTCCAGTCCTGATTGTCACAACCCATGCACCTCTCGGCGCTCTCATCAGAGAAACAGTTGGACCAGACATCGGTGTTGACGTCCTCATACCGAATGGAAGAGACCCAAGAGAGCACTTCCCTGACAATGGTGACCTGAGAAAACTTGAAATAGCCGATCTTGTCGTGTTGACCGGGGGCAATCTCGAACCCCACTTTGCAGGAGGCATTGAAGAACGCGAAAAAGCCGGTCAACCCGTCTTTGTCGCGATTGAACACCTCCCAAGGCAATTCCTCAACGCGTCTTTTCAGCAACAAACCCCAACAACCATCGTCGGAGAAACAGCAACGACTGCACCCTCTCCGCCTCCCGCCGACCCCTACTTTTGGCTCGACCCAAGAGCAGCAGCAGAGTTCTCTCTCGCTCTCGGGCGCAAACTCTCCACCCTCAATATCGAGGTCAGCGCGCGCGCGGAAAAGTTTACTCAAGAACTACAACAACTCTACGAAGAAGGAAAAAAGCGAGCCGGACTTGTCCCTGGTGACAAACGAAAAATCATCTCAAGTGAAGAAAACTTCGGCTGGTTTGCGAAGGCTTTCGGATTCGAATTCCTTGGGGCAGCAGAAGCCTCCACTCCCACCAGATTCGACGCCGGCCACCTCGACAAGTTCGTCACCATGATACGCAACGAAAAAATACCTGTCTTTTTCACAGACCCAGGGCAATCGGAGACCATCGTCAATGCCGTCATCAACAGCACCGACGCCCGCCGTGTCGAGGTCCAGATCCGTTCCCTTCCTCAGGACAACCGCTACACATCGTACATGACAAATATTATTGGTACTATTGTGGACGCCCTCGCCAGTACTCCGGCAGAAACCAGCTGAAAAGGCAACCCCCGAGAAGGGGTCTCGGAACTCCCGCGTAAGGGAAGAAAATCACGCGGCGGCAATCTCAAGCCGCCACAATCGCTCGATCAGAACAACAGCACACGCGAGAAACTCCAGCGGAATACCTCAGGAAAACAGAGACAAAAGCCCGCGCGCGGGTACAAAAAATATGGAAAACGTGAGAAAGGAAAAGAGATCAGATCTTAATTCCCCGGCGACGCATGTCCGCCAAGACCTTGTCGATCCCCTGCTTGTCGATTGTGCGAAGCCCTTTGGCGCTCACCTTGAGACGCACCCAACGCCGCTCACTCGGCACCCAAAACCGGCGATTCTGTATATTCGGCAGAAAACGTCGCTTGGTTTTGTTCTGGGCGTGAGACACATTGTTCCCAGTAAGAGGACGCTTTCCTGTGACCTGACAAACCTTTGACATGGAAAAACCTTTCGGCGATAGCTCCCCGGACTCCCCAGGGACATCGCACAACAACAGCACGTATCGCTGCCGTCTGATAAGGGCTTCTGAGAAATTTTTCTAAAACCGCGTGACGCAGCATCGAGGCAAAAACACCCGCAGGCCCGCAAAGATACTCTCCGACTTTCCGTAGTTTACTCACCGCAAAGCAGAAGACAAAGCCAAAAATAGCTGGGCTGCATGACCACGGCCCAGTGAACTTGCATCAGCGATACTGCACACCAGCGCCGGACGTATCAAGAAAAACATCGCGCACACTGAAAATATCATCACCGGTAAGAAACCCGCTCCGTCCGAGCAAACGGCCACGTTCCCAATTCGTCAAGCCCAGCTCCGGAAGATCCCATGCCCATTGGCCATCCACCCAACGAGTGAAACCATTCCCCACATACGGCACTTCCACCTTGTCGTAGAAATCCTCGAAAACTGCGTCATTCGTCGTAAGTACAGACGCCACAAGCCGTGGGCTGTACCGGTTTATCAGCGACACCGCGTCATCAAACCCCTTTGCCACTATCAAGGTGCATTCAGGGATATCGTCCCACTCCCACTCCAGAGAAAGATCTTCTTCTTCAAGCGCAAGACCATCAGGCAACATACGCTGTCCACCATGTGTCACATGCACTTTCGCACCAAGATCAGAGAGGACACGCACAGCCACCGGCCCAAGACGCTCGATCGCCTCTTCGTCAATCACGAGAACGTTCAAGGTGTTGCACACCTTTCGGTCCAAGCTGCTACGTATCACATTGGCGACAGTTTCTTCCCGTGCCGAGCGATCGACATACACCCAGCCGCCTCCTGTGCCGTGCAAGGACACAGGAATACCATGCG
Source organism: Acidimicrobiia bacterium UBA2766 (assembly GCA_002352645.1). Taxonomy (GTDB): domain Bacteria; phylum Actinomycetota; class Acidimicrobiia; order UBA2766; family UBA2766; genus UBA2766. The sequence goes on from DEIU01000025.1 coordinate 33,505, forward strand.
ACTCGGCAATAGAACCGAGCAAAGAAACCGTTGCTCCCGAACCTCGCGCCACTGCAAGTCGCACTTTCGGCAGCGTAAACAACGCCTGGGCAGCCGCGCGTTCGCGACTTTCCACCAGTCGCACAGCACCACGCGGCAATGCTGCCTCATCCAGGGCAGGACCAAGCGCACCCTCCACCACAGCCCTGGCCGTCCCGTACGCGTCGCTCCCAATCCGCATCACTGCGGTATTCCCATTACGCAGCACTCCCGCCCCATCCGCAAACACATTGGGGCGCCCTTCGAAAATAAACGCCACTGGCCCAAGAGGAGCACGGCGACGCTCGATCACGAAGTCTTTTGCTTCGCGCCGCGCGATGACTTCCCCGACTCGCGAAGGTGACACAGCCCAGGCCGCCAGGCCTTCGATCATGTCTGTGCGCATCTTGTCGGACACGCGAAGCCGACCGACAAGGCGTCCTGCCGCACGCGCACGCGTGACATCTGCAGCGTTCGCCTCAGAAATCTCCGCCCACACATTGTCATCTGCAAGACGATCGGCAAACACCTGGAAAAAAGTTGAGATCTGAGCAGGATCTGCCCGAGAAACCACTGCAAACGCATCAAGGGCGTCATCTACCGCTTCGACTGCAGCCTGACGCGCTGCCTGGGGAATAAGAAGAAGCTCCCCTGTTGCAGCCACAGGCAAGAGAGTGTCCCCTGGCGCAAGAGACGGCATAGGGACTGTCTTCGTGCCAACCAGCACAGGAGTGCCTTCGGGAACTTGCGTAAAATCCATCCTGCAAGTGTGCCTCTTTCAAAAAGGAAGATCAACCAACAAGAAAAAATCATACACAA
>DEIU01000025.1:34487-42308 GCA_002352645.1 Acidimicrobiia bacterium UBA2766
AAGAAAACGCAAGCCGGCGGAAAATACTCCAGAAAACCTGTGCAACCATCCAGGAAAAAGGAGGAGAACAGAGCACGAGCAAGAGGCAACTCTCGATGATTCGAAGAAGAGTCCTCTAACATCCCAGCATCCAACCATTTTTCGGAGCGAAAATGACAGCAAGGGTTGCTCTTGTCAGTGGGGCTGGACGCGGCATCGGACGCGCCATTGCCTTGGCACTTACCGCGCAAGGCCACAAAGTAGCGGTGGCCGACATCCGGGAACCGGAAGCCGCGGAAACTGTGGCAGAGATCGAGAAAATAGGCGGCACCGGTCTCGTCGTCCCCGTTGACATCACTGATACAGATGCCGTCGCACAGGCAGTGTTGCAAACGCAAGACGAGCTCGGACCGATCGAAATTCTCGTCAACAACGCAGGCTGGGATGAACTCGTCCCCTTTGTCGACACCGATGAGGCCTTCTGGGACAAAATTCTCGATATCAATTTCAAAGGCATGCTCCGCCTGACGCACGCGGTGCTTCCTGGCATGCTCGAAGCCGAATGGGGACGAATCGTCAACACAGGGTCTGACGCAGGCCGGGTCGGTTCTTCCCTCGAATCTGTCTATGCCGGTGCAAAAGGGGCGGTCATCGCCTTCACAAAGACCATCGCACGCGAAGCTGCCCGCAAGGGTATTACGGCCAATACTGTCTGCCCAGGTCCAACCGACACGCCATTGCTCAAAGGAATCGTCGACTCCGCCGACGATGGGAGCAAAGTCATAAATGCCATGACCCGCGCTGTCCCCATGAAACGCCTCGCGCAACCACACGAAATTGCCGCGGCAGTTGCCTTCTTTGCTTCAGAAGAGGCGGGCTTCATCACCGGCCAGACTCTCTCTGTGAGTGGCGGTCTCACCATGGCGTAACCAAGGCAATACGCACCAGACGCTGCGCCAAAAAGAAACCTCTCGAAAGGGACGAGGGGCAGACAAAGGCAGCAGCAAACACATCCCCTTCTCAAGCCATTTGCCCGATACGCATATCTGAAGCGCATCCCACAACGCACGAGTTTCCCTGCCGTCACAACGCAGTGACCCCTTGCACAACTCCACTGTTCCACAAGGGCAACCCAAGACACCCCCACGGCGCATAAACCCACACAAAGGCAGAAGCATGGACTTCCTGGAGACCTCAGAACAGACAATGCTCCGCGAAGCCGTCCGCGATATCACCACTTCTTTTGGCCCTGATTACTTTCGCGAGAAGGCCCGCAAAGGAGAAAAGACAAACGAGCTGTGGAACGCGCTGGCAAGCCAAGGCTATCTCGGGGTGAACCTGCCGGCAGCGTACGGTGGCGGCGGGTGTGGCATTGGTGAACTGGCCATTGTGTGCGAAGAGCTTGGAGCCCAGGGCTGTCCACTTCTCCTTCTCATCGTCTCTCCTGCCATTTGTGGCACAATTCTCGCCCGCTTCGGCACAGACGAACAGCAAGAAAAATGGCTCCCACGTCTGGCAAGTGGCGAAGATCGCATGGCCTTTGCCATTACCGAACCAGACGCCGGCTCGAATAGTCACCACATCTCCACGACGGCAACGCGAGACGGCGACATCTACCGACTCAATGGCCAGAAATACTACATCTCGGGTGTGGATGAAGCAGAAGCCATCTTGGTCGTCGCGCGCACAGGTGTTGACGAAAAAACCGGGCAGGGCCGTCTTTCTCTCTTCGTTGTCGACAAAGAGACCGCGGGTCTGACTTTCGAGCTCATCCCTGTGGAAATCACTGCACCGGAAAAACAGTTCACACTCTTTTTCGACAACGCGGAGGTACCTGCCGACCATCTCATCGGCACAGAAGGCGACGGGTTACGTCAGGTTTTCCATGGCTTGAACCCAGAGCGCATCACCGGCGCCGCTCTCGCGAACGGTCTTGGTATCTACGCTCTCGAAAAAGGAGCCCAGTACGCAAAAGAACGACAGGTGTGGGGTACACCAATTGGGACGCACCAAGGTGTGGCGCACCCTCTTGCAGAAGCCAAGATCGAGATAGAGCTCGCCCGGCTCATGACACAGAAGGCCGCGTGGCTCTACGACAATGACCAGGATGCCGGTGAAGCCGCAAATATGGCAAAATATGCTGCCGCTGAAGCCGGTCTCAAGGCCCTCAATCAGGCTATCCAGGTACACGGCGGCAATGGGATGGCAAGCGAATATAATCTTGCCCACCTCTGGGGCATGACCCGTCTCCTGCGCATTGCCCCCGTGAGCAGGGAAATGATCCTCAACTTCGTCTCCCGGCACTCCCTCGATCTCCCCAGGTCCTACTAACAACACAGTGGCGACACGGCATCTGCCTCCCTGTGCACCCCAGCGGCTTTCGCCGGATCACATCCCGAGGCGACCTGGCGAAATCACTTCTGCAACATGGGGCGGGGATAACACCACACACATCACAGGCAGGACGACCGAAAACGCAGGAAGCAGCGGCCGGACAGGAAACTCACTTCGTCGATTTGGAGCGAAAATAGGCCGGAGTTCGCTTGTGAAAACTGTACTGATCAACCAAACGGCGCGTGTTCTTAATCACAAGATTGAGCGGAACAACTGTGCCAAGGGTCGCGTTAAACGACTTTGTCGCTGCCCAAACGGGCCATACACCTGTGAGATAGTCGTAAGGACGTGACCAATGAATACCGCACATGCGCCGGTATTCATTGGGTATTGTCGCGACAGCAGAATGGGAGATCATGTGCCAGAGTGGCATACCTGGTTTCTGCCACAAAGGGGCCGGAGGCGAAAGGACAAAACGCACGGTTTCCATCGCCACTTCCGAGGCAACAAGACGTGGCCGCATCTTCCGGTAATACTCCTGCACTGCGGCAGCACTACGCGGCACCAGTTCTTCTGGAATACCAACAAGAGCCGCTGACTTGGCGCTCTCGGCGTAATAACGGTCGAGTTCTTGTGTGTGCAAGCGCTTCACATAGCGCGAATAAACCGTGGCAAAAGAATCTGCTTCGCAGACATGTACCCAGAGAAGCGTTTCCGGGTCTTCCGCAGAATAAGACTCTCCTGTGACGGGATCGGTGCCTTTCACGAAAGCGTGCACTTTTCTCACAAGCTCTCCGCAACGTTCTGCGGTGTCAACATCACCAAAAGTCACATTCAAAACATACTCTGCAGTACGCAGCAAGCGGGGAACAGGATCTTCCCTGTATCCACTGTGCTGATCAACACCCGCCATCGCAAGCGGATGAAGCGACTGCATCATCAAGGCACGCACTCCGCCCACAAGCATGATCGGATGAGAGTGCACTTGCCAGGTCATGCTGTCCGCACCAAACAGACCGGCATCATCCCCCACAGTGACCGGGTCGAAGAGGGGCATGATTCTTCCTCCATCAGTTCATTCACCAAGTTCGTGCTGTCTTTTCCACAAAAAAAGTACGTCTCACACGCCCAAAGAACCGAATCCAAGTGCATTCAGAACATAGCGAAATATTTATCAACCATACCGAAAACCCAGCGAAAGCGCACCTCCGAGACCTGCCAGAGCGAGAAGACATTGCAGCGTGCGGGGGAAAACGAGAGACAAGCGCTTATACATCCGGCGGCGCAGCTGTGGCAACAGTCCCACTCTGCAAAAGCCGCTCAATCTCCTCGTCGCTCCACCAGCGATCAGCGAGCACTGCACGTGTGTGCATACCGGGCTGAGATGCCACTTCACCCGGCACAGGGCCCCAGCCACTCATACGGGGAACAGGACCCACAGTCGCGACACCCTGTACGAGACCCTGCTGCTCGCCCAGCAGCAAACGCCTCAGAAAAAGAACGACAGGGGAAACTGCAACATCTTTCCCGGACAACTGTTCCACCCATTTATCCTGCGTTTGCCTTGCAAATGCTTCTGTGAAAAAAGCACGGAACTCATCCCAGCGCGCAGCATCCCCCTGCCATGTCGCGGCCTCAGACCGGCCGAGTGCTGCACACAGATTCGTAAAGAACTTCGGCTCAATTGCGGCCACGCTCAGCCGGCGACCATCTGCTGTTGCACAGCAGCCATAAAAAGGAACCGCCCCCGAGAGAAAACCCCCACCCCAAGAGGGACTCGAGCACCCGTTTCCGACCAGGCAGGAACACAAGACGTCAGCGACAGCAGCGCCTCCAGCATGGAAACATCCACATGGCAAGTCCGTCCTGTCGTTTGCCGCCCATGCAAAGCAGCCAACACCCCAAACGCAGCAAACAGTCCACCTGCCGCCGTATCGGCAGCAAAATTCACAGGAATACCTGGCTGTTGCCCGGCACGCGTGCTCGCTGACAAGAGGCCAGACGCGGCGATACAGTTCAGGGCAGACCCGCCTGCTGTGCGAGAGGGCCGGTCTGCCCATAACCGGTAAGCGAGCAGTAGACGACCTTCGGGTGACGTGAAGCAACCTTCTGGTATCCGACACCGAGGCGATCACACACCCCAGGACGAAACCCCTCCATAAACACGTGAGCTGTTTGCGCGAACCGTAACACCACCTCGCGTCCCTCTTCGGTTTTGAGATCAACCACAATCGAACGGCGCGAACGAAAAATAGGATTCAAGCCCGCCTGACGGGCACGTTCCGACCCGTAAGCAGGAATATCTCCAATAGAAGCCCCTGATCGCCGGCGCGGAGGAGGCTCAACCGTCACAACATCCGCACCGAGATCGGCCAAGCAGCATAGTGGCATATGGTTCTGGGGAAAGAGAGGTAAGGTCCACGACCCGCACCCCACTCAACGGTCCCGCCGGCATATCATCGGCCATGGTGCTCCTCACTTCAAACCGTGTTCTCGAACCACGGTCCCTCTTTGTTTTTCCCGCTTCGAACTATCTTTTTCCCACTTTTCAGCTCACTTGCCGGCCGTCTCGCCCCACCATCAGACCCACTCCCGAGCCTCTCCACTGCTCCCCACAAAATTGTTTTCCAGGGAGAAACATCGAAAAAAACCGCAGAAAAACAGATGGGCACACAGGACTCTTGCGTGTGTACCACCCGACCGGTAATTCCAGCAGAAAGACCTGGACCCTTCACAAAAACAAGTTTTCCTCTTCTCGGAGAAGGGCCTGTAACACGCAGGAAAGCCGCCACAACAACACCTCGTGCACCCCCCCATCAGTGAACCCGAAGCCGGCATACAACATCTTTCCCGAAAAAAAATACTGCATATCACACAGCTTGGCGGGAAAAGAGGCTGCACTCCAGGAAACAAGAAAGACCCAGGCAAAGATATTGTTGTCCAGACTATTCTGACGCGCTTTCGTAAGCGACACACCCAAAAACACAACAGGGCAAGCTACACAGCGAGGCAAAAAATGGAAGAGGCGATGTCACCGCGCACGTCTTGGTGGAACAAAATCCCAATATGGCCTGGAAAAACGCTTGTTTTTGTGGGAGCGGTTGTCACAATGGCCGCCATTATGGTGCATCTCTTACTGGGAATAGTGGCCATCGCCCTCGAGCTTCTCATCGTGGGGATCGATCTCTTGCGCAGAAATCCTCCGTCTACAGCACGTCCCATGATCGAGCACCTGCCAGATTTTCCCTTTTCCTGTTTCACAGGCCGGACAAAAGAGACAGCAGCCCTTCGTCTTGCGCTCGCCGAAGACGGTGTCGCCGTCGTGGTACCAATACAGGACCTGTCCGGGCAGGACGGTATCGGCAAAACAGCACTCGCCCTCGCCTATGCAAAAGAGCACAGGGAAGAACACGACATTGTGTGGTGGGTGCGGGCTGGGCATCCAGAGACAATTATCGAAGACTACGCGCGACTCGCGAAAGCCCTCGGCGCCCCCGCAACAGGGCTTTCCGGCGAAGAAATCATTGATCTCGTTCGAGTTTTGCTCACCGGATGGGAAAACTGGCTGCTCATCCTCGACGGCGTGCAGGACCAACAACTTCTCGACCTGCATCGGGCCACAACCGGGAACGGACAAGTGATTGTCACTTCCCCCCATAGAAACTGGACAACAACCACGACGGGCGCCTCCCCATCGGACAAAGACATCACACAAGACGCAGCAAAAGAGGAAGCACAAGACAGCAGGCTTGAAGCGCCAATTGTGGAGATCGGGCTGCTTCCCCTGACTGACGCGGCGCAGCTCTTGCACGACCGCAGAGGACACGGAGAAAAGCAGGCCACAAAAGAACTCGCACAAGAATTGGGCAGAATCCCGCTTGCCCTTGAAATCGCTGCTGCCACAATGCACCCCACACCAAACCCCACAATGCATCTCAGCATACCCCAATATACAGAACGCTACAGAGCGCAGCGTGCCCGCCTTGTTGCCGAGAAAACTGTGGGAGAGGGCAGTTTTCCGGAAAACACAGCTGCCCAGGACGACACATCGTTGATCTTGCAAACAGTGACCGAGCTTGCGCGCGAAACATTCAAGAGCCGCCACCCTCTTTTCGCCGAAGCAGCCGAAAACCTCCTTGATCTCTGCGCATGGCTTGCACCAGAAAACATTTCCTGCCATCTCTTCGCTGCTCATCCCGAACTGCTCGACACACCGCTCGCGACAATGGTCCGCAAAGAGGAGCACGAAGAAGGAAGCGAAGGGGTACATGAAAAGGGACGCAAAAAAACCGGACACGAACCTACGGCAACGTCTTTTGCCATACTCGTACAAGACCTGCAGAACTGTTCCCTGCTCGGCCCCGGCTTTCCAGAGCTGACGTCTTCACCCCAGAGCAGGCTTTCCTCACACACTGCCACGCACACAACCACAGGAGAAGTCAGCTCCCAGGAATCCCCGACAGCCCAGACAGCCAAACCGGCCACAGACACATCCAACACCCCTCGTACAGATATCCCAAAAGAATTCTCCCTGCATGAACTTGTCCAGAGAGCTTTGCGAGAGCATCAGCCCGCAGCACAGCAACAGCACTCCCTGCAACAAGCCTTCACTCTCCTCGAAAAATCCCTGCCGGCAGGCGACCAATCCTCGCCTCTCGCCCCGACAGAGCGCGCCCAATGGAGCAGGCTTGCTCCTCACCTCCTCGGCCTCGCCGGCCACCTTCAAGAACACAGCCTCGACCCGGGACTCTCCGCACGTGCGTATTTTCAGATCGCCCGCTACCACGCGCAGGCACACCGCTACGATGAAGCAACACGTATCGCCGCACAAGTAGCTACCGACTACGCAGAAATCTTCGGTCCTGACGACCCCCTCACCCTTACTTGCCGCCACGATCTCGCTTTCTATCTCGCAAGTGCCGGCTACACCGAAGAAGCCCGCAGGCTGGAAGAAGAAGTCGTTGCAAGCCGCGAGCAGGTTCTTGGCCGCAACCATCCCGATACCCTCGCCGGCCACCGGCAGCTCGCCCGCTGTTACGCCGGCGCATCACAGTACGAAGAGGCTGTTCGCCTACAAGAACAGGTACTCAAGGAAGAAGAGGACCTGTTTGGTCCTGACCATGCCGACACTCTCACAAGCCGCCATCAACTTGCGCTCTACTACGACCACACGAACCGCCACGAAAAGGCTGTCGAAACACAAAAACAAGTACTCGCCGACTGCACACGCCTTCTCGGCGCAGATCAGCCTTCCACACTGGAGAGTCGTCACAATCTCGCCCGCTATCACGCGCATGCCGGCCATTATGACAAGGCGCTTCGCTCCGGGTCCCGCGCTCGAGACGACTATGAACGCATCTTTGGCACCGCCCACCCCGATACGCTGCGCAGCACCCACTATCTGGCCCAATGGCAAGACCAGCTCGGCCATCACAAAAAAGCCCTCGCACTACAAATAGGAGTGCTCGAAGGACGAAAAAACGTGCTTGGCCCGACCCACCCCGACAC
>DEIU01000025.1:42438-56855 GCA_002352645.1 Acidimicrobiia bacterium UBA2766
CGACGAAGCCCTCGCACTACAAATTACGGTGCTCGAAAGACAAGAAAACCTGCTTGGCCCGACCCACCCCGACACTCTCACAAGCCGGCAGCAGCTCGCAGACTTCTACGAGCACACCTGGCGTCTTGAAGAAGCAACCCGCATCCGCGAAGGTGGGAAGCCTGTCGTCTTTTCTCACGTATCCACCTCCCCCCCAGCCCAAGCCGCTTCTTCCCAAGAAACCAACAACAATCCCGCAGAAAACACAGAAAGCTAGAGCATTTTTTGAAGGCTTCTTGAAGAGTTTCCGTGCGGGTTGCTGCTTTGCGGGTTGCTGCCTTGGATTTGTGTGAGGGTTTCATGGGGTGAGGAGGCTGTGACCTGAAACCCCTCGTGCATGGATTTGCGTGCGCAAAGGTTCGTGCGTGCAAAGATCCTTCGGCAAAGAAGCCTCAGCGGGGAAAAATCGGCGCACGCTTCTTTGTAAACGCAACGACCCCTTCTGCGAATTCTGCTCCCCGGCTTGCTTCAATGATGACATCGGCTTCACGATCCAAATGGGTTTCCAATGTATCCGTGCACGATGTGTCGAGAAGACAGCGGGTTCTCCTCAAAGCCTGTTGCGGCCCTGCTGCCAGCTCTTTTGCTATTGTCAAGGCGCGGTCCAGCAGCGCTTCCTGCTCCACGACTTCTGCAACAAGCCCCCACGCGAATGCCTCATCGGCCGTCACTTTCCGATTCTGCAAAAGCATCTCTGCAGCTCTGCCCATGCCCACAAGACGCGGCAAATAATAGGATACGGAACTGTCTGGGGTGGCCCCGATACGCACAAACCCTGACACAAAAGTGGCAGTCGTTGCCGACAGTCGCAGGTCACACGCGCAGGCAATGCCAAGAGCAGCACCTGCTGCCACCCCATTTATTGCGGCCACAACTGGTGGCCCGGAACGCAAGGTGCGGAGCAGACTATGTGCGGCACTCACGGTGTACGTCATCATCACACCGGAATTTTTGTCTTTGACTCCAGACACAAAAGTCCCGACATCGGCCCCACTGGAAAACGCGCGCCCCGCACCAGCAAGCACAAGCGCGCGTGCTCCCGCGTCTGCAGCATCGGTCACGGCGTCTTCCAACGCCGCAAAGGTCTTGGTCTCAAACGCATTGAAACTTTCTGGATCAGAAAACTCCACCAGCACAACATCCTCATGTTGTGTACTCGAAATATTCATGTGACTCCCCTCTCTCTTGCAGCAGAAAAACACAATATCCTGTCACAGCCGATACGGCGCTCCTCCACACATGGCACTCGCGCACATAATGCCCCAATCTCTGCACGCACGCCCGAACAATCCCCACAGATCACCGCAACCCCAAGACTTCTTCTCATTGCGCGTGCACGCGCAATGCCGCACTCCCCCTGGCCTCACTTGTCAGGTTGTCTTCCCTTCTCGTGACTGACACCCGCTACCATCGGCACATGCGACTCACGCGTACCCTCCCGACCTGTCTCGATACCTCCTCACAAAGACATCAGGAGAATCAGGCAGGTATGCTCAATCAGCTCGCCGCCTTGCACGACCAACAGCAACTCCTTGTGCAAGGAGGTGGCGCAAAATACGTGCGCCGTCACCGTGCCCGGGGCAAGCTCCTCTCCCGAGAACGTATAGAACTTCTCCTCGATCCCGACTCTCCCTTTTTGGAGTTCTCCACCCTGGCTGCCTGGGGAACCGAGTTTCATGTGGGCGCGGGCATTGTCACAGGCATGGGGGCCATTGCCGACACAGTCTGCGTGATCATTGCGCACGAGTCCACAATCCGTGGCGGTTCAATGAACCCCATCACCCTGAAAAAGAACCTGCGCGCGATGGAGATCGCCCGAGAAAACCGTCTCCCCCTGGTAAACCTGGTGGAATCAGGCGGGGCCGACCTCCCCACCCAAGCAGAATTGTTTGTCCCTGCCGGAGAGCTCTTCCGGAACCTCACCCGCCTTTCCGCCCTTGGCATCCCCACAATCTCTCTTGTTTTTGGAAACTCCACTGCAGGCGGGGCCTATATTCCCGGCATGTGCGACTACACCGTCATGGTGAAAGAACGCGCAAAAGTCTTTCTCGGAGGGCCCCCTCTCGTAAAAATGGCAACAGGAGAAGACGCCGACGACGAAGAGCTCGGCGGAGCCGACATGCATTCTCGCATCTCAGGTTTATCTGACGCGCTCGCGGTCGACGAACACGACTGCCTGCGCATAGGCCGCCAAATCATCGCCAACTTGCACTGGAAGGGAAGCGGCCCAGCCCCCGCATACACCCAGGCCCAGTCTCCCCCCTACCCCGTGGCAACACCCGCGCCGACAGCCCACGCCACGAGTCCCCCCAGAAGTATCTTGAGCGCAGATACTTTCACAGAAGAGCCTTTGTACGACACCGAGGACCTTCTCGGCCTCGCTTCATGTGACCTCAAAATCCCGATCGACGTGCACGAAGTCATCGCTCGCATCGTCGATGGTTCACGTTTCGACGAGTTCAAGCCCCTCTATGGGTCAAGCCTTGTCACCGGCTGGGCTTGCCTACACGGTTACCCCATCGGGATCCTCGCGAACAGCCGTGGCATCCTCTTCTCAGAAGAAGCCGAAAAAGCAGCCCAGTTCATTCAACTGGCAAACCAGGTCGCAAAACCCCTCGTCTTCCTGCAAAACACAACCGGCTATATGGTAGGAAAAGCCTACGAACAAGGCGGCATGGTCAAAAACGGCGCCAAAATGGTGAATGCTGTTTCCAACAGCCAGGTCCCCCACCTCACCATCATCATGGGAGCATCCTACGGGGCAGGCAACTACGGCATGTGCGGACGCGCCTACGACCCCCGCTTTCTCTTTAGCTGGCCCAATCACAAAATGGCCGTCATGGGCCCAGAACAGCTCGCCGGAGTACTCTCCATTGTCGCCCGCCAAGCCGCAGCAGCAGCCGGCAGACCCTTCGACGAAGAAGCCGACACAATAAACCGGCAAAAAATCCAAGAACAAATCGAAGCGGAACAAATCGCCTTCGCGAACTCTTCCCGACTCTACGACGACGGCATCATCGACCCCCGCGACACCCGAACCGTGCTCGGCATGTGCCTCACCGCCTGCCACATGACCGAAGTACACGGCACAGAAACCGCATACGGCGTCTTCCGCATGTAACGCCATCGCCACACCGGCGAGTCGCCCAAAACACGCCCCAAGACGCGCCGGAAACAACCGAAAAACACGGCGAAAGCCCCGCCAACACAGCGACAACCTCAAAAATGTGAAAAGACGCGACTGGCCCTACCTGCGGAAAAAGAGTCCTCACGCTACCCGCGTACTCTCAGGAGTCTCACCCGAGATATTCGGCAAACGTGAGGCCCAACAAGAAACACCCCGTTTCAGACAGTGGCGTTACTGTTCGCCATACACCTCAACCACCCCTACCCGAAGCGGCATCGACCGCCGCAAGGCTTCAAGAATATTCCTCCGCGTCTGAGCATGACTACCAGATCACTTCGTAATTCGCGCGCGCACGAGCCTTCTCAGAAAAATAGCTTGTCGTCAACCGCACTCCAGACTGCCAAAAAACATCCCAAAACTGCGGTGACACACGCACAAGATGACTGGGCACTTCCATTTTCAGCCCACTGTCGAGCGCACACACGACCATGCCCGGAAAATGCGAGTGCAAGACCGGTTCCCCCCGCCCAACGAACTGCACCATCCGCCCAGCAAGCTGCGCGATTTCCCCGATGACTCGTAGGCAATCTTCTCACAGCATTGTCCCGTGCGTGCCCCGTGGCCCAGAAAACACATCACAATGATCATATTCCACTTCATAAGAAACAATGAACAGTATAGATACACAAGGGAGTCCCACTCGCGACAAAAAAACAAACCTCCGAAACTGGCGGAAAAGAACAAACCGGCAGACATTCCTGGAGAAGGCCGGCTGGAAAGCCGGCCTATAAAAGGCCAGGAAAGCTGGAACATAAACACTCTGCACAAATACAACAGTCAGCTTTCAGTAAATCCCAAGCACCGGAAGAAACGCCTCTCTCATTTCTTGTCAAAAAACGAGACTCCCTCCCCGAAGGAACCCCGATGCGTAGAAAACCGTCCCGGTCACTTGGTAAAAAAAGCGCTGCTGTCCTTATTGCTGTGGCACTCCTGTTCACGGCCTGTGGCGACGATGACCAGAACAAAGAGCATGCTGCAGACACGTTCTTCAACGAAATAGAAGAAAACGCGCGCTCTGCTTATCAATGCCTGCGAGATCATGGACTTGAGATGGAAGACCGGAGCTTCAAAGGAAACGATTTCCCGGGCAGCATCGCTTATCTCAATACCCTACTGTTTACACTCGGAGAAACCCCCGACGGCATCCAAGCTGCAACAGCATGCGCTCAACAGCTCAAGAGTATGGCTGGTCCCTTCGGTGACCAGGAACAAGTAGAGAAATTCCTCAAGGGTTTCAACAAATTCGCCGGATGCATGCGCGAAAAAGGCTACTCTATTCCCGATATCGACCTTACCAATCCCAGCAACCTGGGTATAGATCTTGACATCAACGATCCCGCCATCGAGGCTGCCGCGGTGATATGCGAAAAGGAAAGCGGTCTCCGGCTTCCCGGCTGAACTTTCCACAAGAACAAATATGACAAATGACGGATGCGGGAAAAAGCAGACCACATCCAGAACCGAACCGAAACATCCTCTGGGCAGAGGGCGCTTTTCCGGGCCTTTGCATTCTCGCGGGCATCAGCATCATCGCAGCCACCACGCCGTGACAATACGAGAACAACGCTTCTCGCTCAAAAAACTCGCCTTGGAAAAATGTGAAGATCTGCGAACGAGAGCTAGCCTCGTCGAGAACTACCTTCGAGAAGCACCGCCCTCGACGAGAAGCCAACTGAAAGAAACCGACTGATGTCCGCTCCCACGCCCGATCTACTGCGCGTCGCAAACTGTTCCGGCTTTTATGGCGACCGCATGTCCGCGCCGCGGGAAATGCTTGAAGGCGGACCAATTGACGTGCTCACCGGCGATTATCTGGCGGAGCTCACCATGCTTATCCTCTGGAAGGCGCGTCGCAAAGACCCTTCTCGAGGGTATGCTCTAACTTTTTTGCGGCAAATGGAAGAGGTCATGGGGCTCGCTCTTGACAAAGGCGTGAAAATCGTGACGAACGCAGGGGGGTTGCATCCTGCTGGGCTCGCGGCAGAGTTGCAAACTCTGGCAGAACATCTCGGTCTTGCTCCACATATTGCCTATGTTGCGGGGGACGATCTGCTTGCGCAGCTGCCGGCTTTGCAAACAACAGGAATCGATTTCGCCCACCTCGACACAGGAGTTCCGCTTGCCCAAGCCGGGGCAACTCCTGTTTCCGCGAATGCGTACCTTGGTGGCTGGGGTATCACTGCTGCTTTGCAGGCAGGAGCCGACATTGTGGTGTGCCCGCGCGTGACTGATGCCTCTGTGGTGGTCGGGCCGGCTGCCTGGCATTTCAAATGGGGTCGACAAGACTGGGATCGTCTCGCGGGAGCGGTGATTGCCGGACATGTGATCGAGTGCGGGCCACAGGCCACCGGCGGCAACTATGCTTTCTTCCAGGAGATTCCCAACCTTCTTGCTCCGGGTTTTCCGATCGCAGAGGTGAGCGCAGACGGCAGCAGTGTGATCACGAAACACCCCAACACTGGGGGCATGGTGTCTGTGGGAACCGTCACGGCCCAGCTTTTGTATGAAATTGGCAGTCCGGTCTATGCCAACCCCGATGTGGTAGCACGCTTCGACACCATTCGCCTCGACCAGGTAGGCCCAGACCGGGTGCGTATTACAGGGGCCCAAGGCGAAGCTGCCCCGCCCAGCACCAAGGTGTGTCTCAACTATGAGAGCGGCTACCGCAACAGCATGACTTTCGTGCTGACCGGTTTGGATATCGAAGCAAAAGCAGCCCTTGCAACCACCGCCTTTTTAGAAAAGACCGGCGGCAAAGATGCCTTTTCCGAACTCGACATCTCTCTTGTGCGGTCTGATAAAGCCGATGCCCGCTCAAACGCGGAGGCAAGCGCCACACTCACCATCACCGTGAAAGACCCCGACCGGGCACGGGCGGGCCGCTTTTTCTCTGGAGCCGTCGTCGAATTACTCCTGGCAAGTTATCCAGGCATGTACACAACAACCCCGCCGGGGGATGCCCGTATCTTTGGGGTGTACTGGCCTGCGCTCGTTCCCGCCTCTGTCGTCCCCCATCATGTCGTCCTCCCCGACGGAGAATCCATAGATATTCCTCCTACCCCACATGAGGCAGGACATCCCGTCACACCCTACATCCCAGACCAGCCGTCTCCACCAGGACCTCCCTTTACACGCCTTCCTCTCGGCACCGTCTTTGGCGCCCGCTCAGGAGACAAAGGAGGAAACGCCAATGTCGGCGTGTGGGCGCGCAGTGATCTCGGCTACGCCTGGCTCGCCACACACCTCACAATAAAAGAGTTCCAGCGGCTCATCCCGGAAAGCGCTTCTCTCATAGTGGAACGCTACGAACTCCCGAACCTACGCTCCCTCAACTTTGTCGTGAAAGGCCTGCTCGGAGAGGGCGTCGCCTCTTCAATCCGTCCTGATGCCCAAGCAAAAAGCCTCGGAGAATACCTTCGCTCCCGGCATGTCGACCTTCCCGTCGCCCTGCTTGCCGACCGCCCAATACCCCCACCGACACACCCAAACCAGGCCAAGACCGGTGGCTCATAGACAAGAGTTTGCAGCTTTCTCCCCGATGCAGGGCTCAGCTGAGATTGTGCACACCCATCATGCACTGACCACACACAAGCAGAGATCACAGCTGAGCGCGACAAGCCACCACAAGATATTTCCCAGACCAGGTCCCAGATCAGGTAGGAAGCCTGCTTACTCTGTCAGGATTTCTTGGACTTGTGTGACAACACGATCGATCGCCACTTCGGACTGTGCACGCGAGCCTAAATCGCGCACGGTCACAGCACCCCGTCGCCACTCAGCCTCGCCAACAATGACAACGACTCGATTCTTATTTCGTACCGCACGTTTCATTTCAGTCGACAGCGACCGCTCCAGAAGCGGAAGGACAGCCTTCATCCCGACTGCACGGAGCGAACGCGCGACGGAGCGAGCCGCGTCGTTCATCTCCAGACTGACAGGCACAACAACAACATCGCTCCCAAGTTGGGGCGTCGGAAGCAGATCGTGCGTGTCCAAGAAATCGAGCATCGTGACATCGCCCATACCGAAGCCAATGCCAGGAATGTCCTTCTTGGTAAACAGCCCGGCAAGATTCGCGTAGCGGCCACCACCAAATAAAGACCGCCGATTATCTGAATCAGTATCAAAAACCTCAAAGACTGTGGAAGTGTAATACTCAAAGGCCCGGATAATGAGTGGATCAAACCTGAAAAGATTGCTCTCACTACACTTCAGCAACTTGGCGACATTGGAATCGCGCAGATCCTCGTCCGGCAGCTCGTCCATCACGTTCCGGTCACCTGTCAGCACAGTGCCGAGCCGCTCAATTTGTCGCTGATCAAGCCCAGCTCCAATGAGATCAGCGATCCGGGCATCCTCATCGCTTTTCTCCCACCGATCGATAATCCCAAATACCTCAGGCATTGCCTGCTCAGAGATACCGACAATGTGTCGCATCGCCGACTCGGCAATAATGCGACAGTTCACACGGAGCAGATAGTCATCTCGAGTCGCTCCGACCCCCGCCATGAGGGCATGGATAAGGTCAAAAATCTCTGACTCGCATACCTCAGACGCGGACCCGAAGATGTCACAGTTGATCTGCCAGTGTTCCCGCACTCGACCACGTTGCGGACGTTCGTACCGATGGCAATTCACATGGGAATACCACCGCAAGGGAAAATCGAGCTGACCAGAGAACCGCGCCACCATACGTGCCACAGATGGCGTCATCTCCGGACGCAGGGCGAGTCGTCGACCCGAACGATCGGTCAGCGAATAAAGCTGTTGGTCTGCAATTTCGCGACCTGACTTTGCCTCATATATCTCGACTGGTTCGAGCAGTGGTCCATCGTAACGCTCGAAACCGTAAATTTCGACAACTCTGTAGAACTCCGAAAAAACCGCCTGCCGAACAGCCATCTCGTCCGGTAAAAAGTCACGCGTCCCCCTGTAGGGGTTCACTGGTAGCAAGTCCGTCAACGGTTACTACTTCCTTCGCTGGGCATTGGCCTGGATATTGGCCTGGGCATCAGCCTGGACATCGACGGGCAGGCTCGACAAGTAATGGTCCAGGCTGCCAAACAACGCGCGTCATCGATGAGGGGTTTACTCATTTCTCAAAAGCGAACAAGCTGGTCCCCTGTCCCCCTCGCAATGCCCATCGGTCCGGCCGATCGTGCATTTATCCAGCATGATCTCAAGCCGCTGTGCGAGAGTGGCCGGTGCAGTCCCCTGCACGATCAAGCCAAGCCGGTCGGCGTACATCTCATACAATGCGCCGGTCAGACCTTGGGATAGCACGCGTGCACTTCTGCTCAGTGTTGACGACGCGCAACCGTGCGCCAGGACCAGGAAAACGCTACCGTAACAAGCTGGGAGACAACAATCAATTTCCTCGCTGCACAGCGTGCAATGCCGGCATTCAGTCTCAACAATCCTGGCCGGATGTACCCTTGGAACTTGTCCGCAAAACGGGAGGGGAACTCGCACCTCTGCCCTGCGACACAACCCCTTTACAGAATCGCGCCAATCCCCCCGCTGCACAACAGGCCAAGTCCCGTGCGATACCCAGGTTTCTCTTCTCACGCTGGGATCTGCCTGGAAGGGAGAAGAGGACCCGCCCCCTCTGGAAGGGGGAGGGCAGAATTGTCAACCAGACCCCTCCGCAGAGTCCTCACCGGAACTGTCATCGGGACGCGCGCGTGGAAGAGTCTCCGTGGGGAGGGAAGCAGCCTCTGAGGGAAGAATCTCGGGCAGCCAGAGTTTCCCTGCCCCGGAAGTATTGTCTTTCCCCCATATTCCGACATCGATCGCGTGCCCTTCCAGGTATGCCTGTATCTCGGCAGGGCCAAATGAGGGATTGGCCTCCAGAACGAGCGCAGCAGCCCCTGCCGCATGGGGTGTCGACGCAGAGGTCCCGGCAAAAAGCCCTTTGTAAGTGAAGCTTGCCACCCTTGTGGGAGCAGAAATGTCGGGTTTGGTACGGCCATCGTGCGTGGGGCCACGAGAGCTATAGCCCTCCACGAAACCATTTACCCAGTTTGACGCGCCAATAGTCATGACATCTGCCGACATTCCCGGTGCCACGATACTTCCGGAAGACGTTTGCACCGACAAAGGAAAACTACCAACGAACAGGTCAAGTATTGGGCTTTCTGCCGTTTGCTCCCCCACGATCAAGATAGAATACTTCCTTGTCCACATACTAGTGTTCGAAAGGGTAACAATCTCAACGGGAAACTCCACACCAGTTTGAAAACCCACACTGCTCCCGACAATAAAACCGCCATCATCCAGGACATACAGATCGTAGTCATGGTTCGAAAACGGGTACTCCTCCCAGTCAAGTGACAAGATAGCGCTCTTGCCACCAGGCAAACTGAACTCATTGGCTTCAACACCAAACGAAAACTCGTGCAGGCCATTCTTGTTGGCGTCCTGAAAAGGACCACCCCAATGGTATTTGGACTCGTTCCCGGCAGCCGTCACCCAGAAAATCTCTTCGGAGCGGGCTTGTGCCACTACAGCATCCGGCGTTCCTGGGCCACTTTTTCCAGTACCAGAACCAGTTAACCACCCAATGGAACTGGAAATAATATCCACGCCTTGTTCTCTCAACCACCAATAGGCTCTGCCGAACTCCAAGGCGCTCGCAACGCACGCCAAGTAGATATCGGCAGCAGGTGCCATATCGTGCACGATTTCCACAACGGCCGTGCCATGTAGGGAAGCACTCGACAATGCACCGCGGCAAAGATCAAACGTGCCGGCAGGAGAGGGCACTTCTCCATGATGAAACGCAGTTTCGTATCCAGAGAAACCAAGGTCGATCACCCCGACCTTCACGTCTTTCCCAAGAATCCCAAGTGTTTCATGCCAGTAAGAGGCATTTGTAGCTTTCACTCCTTGGCCGGGAATCCCGCCCCCAATACCGAGAGACTGCCGCTCTTCCCGCTGCCTCGCTTCCTGCGCGACTTCTTCCGCCGTTTTCTCCGTCACTTCTTCGATCAGCTCAAAACTCACTGCATGACGCGGAAAAGACACATAGTCCACACTCTCGGAACCCGCGAGCTTTGTGACCGCCCGAAAGGGCACGCGCGCCTGCAGAGCTCCTTGCCCCCGCACTTCCACAACCCCACCTGCACGCTCAATCGCAGCACGCGCCTCCTCAGCCTTGCCCGAGACCGCGTCTACCCGCACGCGGATCTCGGTTTGCGTGAGATCCACGTCACGACCATCACCACCATGCAAAACGATCGTATCCTGCAGCATGGGAGAAGCAAGCGTTCGAGGAGCCGCCGGAGAAGCCTGCTCCAGCTGACTTTTTTCTGCCCTGTTTCCACCTCCAAGAGAGGCGAGGACTACAGAGAAAACAGAAGCCAACACATCGGAAGAGATTTTCGGGTGGACAGCCTCACGGTCTTTCGTCGTCACCTGACCTTTCTCGACCTGGACTTCTTTCGAGAAAGAGGAGGGAAGCGCTGCTTTTGCCTCAACAGCTGTTCCTCTTCTTCCGACTGCTCCCCGTGCAAGCGCAGAAGGCACCGTAAGAGTCCACGTCAACACCAGAAGCATGACCGCCCCTACTTGACGACGCACCCGTACACCTACTCCCATGCTATTTCTCCAATCTCAGCGAACACGCCGCCTATATCGCTTTGCGCGCTATCTTGAACACTTATAGCGCGCAAAGACGCGCGGGCGCGCCGAATCTGGCCAAAATATCGCCCCTACTGACGGTTTTCACAAAAGAGGAACCAAAAAAAACAACCGCTACCAAAACCACACCAAAAAAAGGACAGCAAAAAAACACGGCAATCAGGAGAAAAACGTCCGGATAACACCGTCTTTTTCTTTGCAGAAATCACAAAAAGTCAAAAGAGAACAACAAAAACGGCACACAGGCAGACGCCAGAAAAAACACCAGCCCGCCATCTTCCCCTCTACCCAGGATTACATTCCGGCCGGCCCCAGCCCAGCCCCGCTTTCGCCCACACGGCCCAGCCAAGCCCTGGGAAACACCGCTTCAACGCGGAAGAAACCGCACAAGTCCTTGTTCATCAGAGACACGTTCAAAAACAGCGCGCACCAAAAGTCCCGCATGCACCTCTTCAATTGGGATATTTTCCACTGTGGAGAGCAGGCGAGGCCCATCCTCAAGTTCCACTATCACGACTACATAGGGGCAGGGTCGAGACAGGTCGTTCCAGGGAGGACGGTGCACCACTACGGCAACCACTACATGCCCATACCCGTTCGACAACCGCCAGTCCACTTCATTGCTGAGGCAGCGTGGACAGAGAGAACGCGGATAAAAGAAAAACGCAGCACACTGTGTGCACCAAGGGAGGAGAAGCTCTCCCCGGGCTGCCGCGGCATAAAAAGGCCGGTTTACTTCGGTAAGACGAGGTAATGCCCCTGCATCTGCCAAATCATGCAAAAAGACAGTTGCGCCTTCTTCTGCTCGATCGCTCATACTGGGCTCATCCCGCTTCCAGAATCACAGTGACATGGCTGCAAAGCATCGAACCGTACGCGTGCACAAGAGCAAGATCAGCCCGTTCGAGCTGTATCCCACGCGCTCTTCCCGTCATCTGGGCATGCGCCTCAAGCAGACCACAAATCCCCGAGGCAGTCCCCGCGTGGCCAAACCGCAGCAATCCGCCGTTCGTGTTCACTGGCAGATCACCGCCCGGCCAGGTACGACCTTCCCGATACAGCTCCACTGCCTTGCCTCGTTCTGCAAAACCCAGCTCTTCCAAAAGCATCAGAGGATTTGAGCTGAACGCGTCATAGAGCTGACAAAAGTCCATGTCGGCAGGGGTACGACCGGCACGGGCAAAAGCGACACAACCCGCATCTACCGCGGCAGTCGTAGAGAGATCTCTCAGAGAAAGCACAAAACCATGCGTGTGGGCTTCTCCTGTTCCCACAATATGCACGGGACGGTGCGGAAAATCACCGGCAGCCTGGGGTGCACTCAACACAAATGCCCCGCCACCTTCGCAGGGAATAGAGCAGTCGTAATAGGCGAAAGGTCCGGCAATAGGACGCGCAGACAAAACCTCTGCGACCGGCAAAGGTCCGGCAGCACGACCAAGCGCAACAGGATGGCTCGTCGCCCACGCCTGCTGTGCAGTCACCGCTTCCGCGAGCGCGTCTCTTCCCAAACCGGTTGCATCAAGCCAGGCCTGCCCCATCAGCCCATAAATTGTGGGAATCGAAGGGGCAAAGGGCAACTCGTAGTCGGGATGGCACACCATCTGCATGAGAGAACGGCCAGAATCCCGAATCGGGGGGAAAGTCCCAGCGGAAACACACAAGATACGGGCACACGTTCCATCCTGTATCGCGCGCGCTGCGACTTCCAGCATGGCCAGATGACTGGCTCCACCAAGTTGCACCCCAAGTTGCATACGCAGGTTTGGAAAAAGGAAGTAGTCCTGGATTTCCTCAGAGAGAAAAGTGTGCTCCACTCCGGCGCCCATCATGTCGCCCACACACACCAGACCATCCACATCTGCAGGGGCGATACCGGCATCGGCAAGCGCCGCCGCGACCGCTGCTACGTGAAGCTCAAGAAAAGAGCGCCCATTTTTCGCCGGATCCAACTCTGCCGAAGCAACAATTGTCGCAATGGGCTCGCTCGGCTTTTTCCCAAATACACCTGTCTGCATAGCGCACAATCATACCCGGGACTCACCGAAAAAAGCCTTGTCGGGCTGAGCAAGCCCCACGCGTCCACCCGTCTTGCCACATGCACCCTCCCCGCAATACCACTGCGATATCCCTGTGATGTCCCTGGGGTATTCCGACATCTCCCCGACACCACTGCGACAGCCCTGCAACATCCCTCAGCACCATTGCGAAAGCCCCGTAACAGCCTGAGCGAACGACAGGAATGCACCTGCACAATGTCACCACGATATCTCTCCAACACCACTGCGATATTGCTGCAACAGGCTGCGACACCTCGGCAATACAACTGTGCCCTGCCGCGCTGCCCCTGTCCTTTCGCTCAGACAAACTCGCACCGGTAAGCCATCGGCAAGCTGTCTACAAGCCTTCCTGTTCCGTTTGGTAGGGTCCCGCCATGGACACAATCGGCGAGAAGACTGACCCGACTGGGCTCGGATTACGCTTCGGCACAGAAGAAGACGGACGTTCCTGGATCGGCCGGCGCCTGGAACGGCGCGCTGAAGTCCCTGTGAACGAGGCGATGATCCGCAACTATTGCGCTCTCGTCGAAGACGCCAACCCCGACTATTGGGAGGAGGGAATCAGTCCACCAGGACTCCTCATGGCCTGGCTCATGCCGGCCCCCTGGCGACCTTCGGAAAACCACCGGCGCACCGGCATTATTGCGATGGACGTGCCACTTCCCGGTCGCCATCTCATCAATGTGTCCACCGAAACAGAGTTTTTCGGACCATTGCAGGTCGGTGCGCATGTGCATGCAATCGACGAAGTCACAGAGATCAGCCCAGAAAAACGCACCCGACTCGGCCTCGGCCATTTCATCACAAGCTGCACCCTCTACACCAACCAGAGCGGCAGGGAAGTCGCCCGCAACACCAACCTTATTTTACGCTACGACACCGACAACGGACCTGCCACTCCCGCGGGGTCCGACCTCACTGACCTCACCATTGAAGCCGACCTTGCGGCAATGCTCGCCGAAACACGCCCCGCCCCACCTTGGCAAGCCGTGACCCGTCCGGCACATCCGCGCTCTCCGGCACCGGGTGACGAGCTACCTGCCGTCATTTTGCCCATCACCTATCAGCGTGTCATCCTGAACGCCGCTGCCACTTGGGACTGGTTCCCTGGTCACCATAACCCCTTTTATGCCCGCAAACAGGGGCAACGCACTATCTATTTGTCGACCTTGTTCTTCCACGGCCTGGTTGACCGTTTCGTCACGGACTGGTCCGGGCCAGGAGCATGCATCCGCCACCGCACCATCAGCATGCGACAATCCATCTACGCAGGCCAGACTGCAATCGTGCGCGGCCATGTCACTGAAGTCCGCAATGTCAACGGAAAACAACTCGTTGACATCGAAGCCGGCATTTTCGCGCAGGACCCATTGCACACAGAAGCGAACGGGAAAAACCGCGAAAACAGCAGCGAAACCCTTTGTGTTCCCTGCACAGTAACCGTCGAACTCAAGAAAACATGAGGCCGACCCTGTCCCCACATTCCCCCT
>DEIU01000025.1:56935-60640 GCA_002352645.1 Acidimicrobiia bacterium UBA2766
CTGTCCCCACATTCCCCCTATCCCGCCCTCTTGCATGCGCCTGCACCCGTAGACGCGCTGCCCCTTTCTGCTTGCGCTTCCCTTACCCGACTCTGGACCCGACTCTGACAAAGGCGATTCTCGTGATACACAAACTCCTCATTGCGAACCGGGGAGAAATCGCAGTACGCATCATCCGCACCTGTCGCCAGATGGGGATCAGAACCGTCGCGGTCTTCTCTGAACCCGACCGGGGTGCCCTCTTTATGAGAAAAGCCGATGAGGCCGTCGCCTTGGGCGGAGCGCGCCCCGACGAGTCCTATCTGCGTCAAGACGCAATCATCGCAGCTGCCCTGCAGGTCGGAGGGGACGCGATCCATCCCGGCTATGGCTTTTTTGCGGAAAACGCGGCCTTTGCCAATGCCTGTCGCATGGCCGGTCTCGTTTTTGTCGGGCCATCCGCAGAAGCCATCGCTCTCATGGGCGACAAGCTTGCCGCCAAAAACCACATGCAAAAGGTAGGGGTGCCGGTCCTGCCTGGGGCTGACCTCAGCACAATCCCAGAAGACGCGCTCCTCCCCACAGCAGAAAAAATCGGCTTCCCTGTGCTGGTAAAAGCAGCAGCAGGTGGCGGTGGAAAAGGCATGCAGGTTGTGCGGGACAAAAACAACCTTGCCGACGCAGTTGCCGGAGCAAAACGCCAGGCAAAGGCCGCCTTTGGCGACAACCGTGTCTTTCTCGAACGCTATATCGATGCCCCACGCCATATAGAAATACAAATCTTTGGGGACAGCCACGGCAACCTTGTCCACCTGTTCGAACGAGAGTGTTCGATCCAGCGGCGCCACCAAAAGATCGTGGAAGAAACACCATCTCCCGCCATCACCCCCGCATTGCGCGCCGAAATGGGGGCAGCAGCAGTCGCAGCAGGCAAAACCATTGGCTACGAAGGTGCCGGCACAGTCGAGTTCATTCTCGCTCCCAATGGCGAGTTTTGGTTCCTCGAAGTCAACACCCGCCTCCAAGTCGAACATCCTGTAACCGAATGCATCACAGGAATCGACCTCGTACGCGCCCAGCTGCTTGTGGCAGATGGCGCCCCGCTCCCCCCTGAACTGGAAAAACCCGTCTCGCGCGGCCATGCCATAGAAGCACGCCTCTATGCCGAGGATCCCAGCAGCGGCTTCCTCCCCACCACCGGGAAACTCGCCCGTTTTCACGTGCCGGCAAGACACGGCCTGCGCGTCGACAGCGGCGTTGTTGACGGCGACACAGTGAGCGTGCACTACGACCCGATGCTCGCAAAAGTCACAGCGCACGCCCCCACACGAGCCGAGGCAGCGGCCCTACTCGCGGACAGTCTCTCCCGCAGCCAGATTCACGGGCTCGTCACAAACCGCGATTTTCTCGTGCGTTTGCTGCAACATCCCGACTTTCTTACAGGCGCAACCGACACCCACTTTCTCGAACGACACTCTCCTGTCTCGCTCGGGGCACCTACCCTGACCCCAGCAGAGGAACGCCTGCACGCCATTGCCGCGGCGCTCACCACACAGGCACACAACGCAAAAAACGCCAAGGCGTTCCCTTCAATCCCGTCAGGCTGGCGCAACAATTTTTCAGCCCCCCAACAGGTGCAATTCATCGGCACACACGGCACCATCACCGTTGCCTACAGGATATGCCGTGATGGAAGCGCCTCTGTCACGGCCACAACCCAATCAGATACGGCCCCAGACGCGGCCCGAGCGCAAGAGGCTGCGCAGCCCGGCACCCCCGAGAACAGCCAAGCCGGCAGCAACCCTCAAGCCGGCCCGAACGCCGATCTTCACACGACACACAGCGAAAGCCCGGAAAGCCCGGAAAGCCACGAAGAAACCGTGCACTTCTCCTTACCGTACCCCGAACAGCTAGAAATGCAGACAAACAGCGTACTACGTCGGTACAGTGTGCACTGCACAACAGTGCAAGAAGAGCAATGTGTGTTTGTGGACAGCCCACTTGGGCACGCCGTACTGCGAGTGCGGGCACGTTTTCCTGACGCAACACGCGCGCCCGATCCTGGTTCGCTGCTTGCGCCTATGCCAGGCAAGATCGTACGCATTGCGGCAGCTCCCGGCGACATAGTAAAAAAAGGGCAAGTGCTGATTGTGCTCGAAGCCATGAAAATGGAGCACACGGTACATGCTCCTGAAGACGGCCAGGTTGCAGAAGTACGCGTGGAAACGAACGAGCAAGTGGAAACTGGCCTCGTCCTCGTCGTCTTGCACACCGACACGCAAGAAACTGAGACAACAAACAGCTAGCGACCCGGACACCAGCTAGCGACCCAAACACCAGACACCAAAGCGCCGGCCGAACGGGCGACACAGCAGAGACTTCCCAAGGTCTCGTGCACAGCAAAGGGGAAAACAAATGGGGAGCACAAATCCTGCCCCAAAGACGCCGGTTACCTACGAAGTAGTCGACGATGTGGCTTGGCTCACCATCAACCGTCCTGAGGCGCGCAACGCACTTAATAAATCAGCACGCGAGGGACTATGGCGTGGTTTCCAGGATTTTATCGCAGATCACACTGCCAAAGTGATGGTCTTCACGGCCACAGGCGACAAGGCATTTTGTGCAGGTGCCGACCTCAAAGAAATGGCCGAAACTGGCCTCGAAGTCCCGCCTCCTGATTTTCTGCCTTCTCTGAACCGCAACATCAAAACCGACAAGCCAGTCATCGCTGCCGTGAACGGGATTGCCTTCGCGGGAGGCTTCTTTCTCGCCCAAATGTGCGACCTCTGCATCGCGGCAGACCACGCCCTTTTCGCCATCACGGAAGCCCGCTGGAGCCGGGGTGCCCCCTGGGCAGCGCCGCTTCCCTGGCTCATCCCTCCTCGGGTCGCTTTGGAAATTCTGCTTACTGCCGAACCTCTCGACGCCCATCGCGCCCACGAAATTGGTCTCGTCAATAAGGTTGTGCCACTCGCAGAGTTGCGGGAAACAGCAGGTGCAATGGCCAAACACATCGCATCTCTGGCTCCTCTCTCCGTGCAAGCAGCGAAAAAAATGGTCTACCGCTCAGCTGAACCAGGTTGGAGTGAGGCCTTGGCGGAAGCCGACCAAATCTGGGAGCATGTGTACCAGAGTGAAGACGCGCAAGAAGGACCACGGGCCTTTCGCGAAAAACGTCCCCCACAATGGAAAGGCCGCTAATCGCCGATTCGGGGAACACTTCACCTCACTGGAAGGTCGAGAGATATCGAGAAACAGTGGGGGGAACACGGGATACGTCCTGGCAAATAGCCCAGACGTACAGCCAGGCGTCTTCAGGCATGTCTCGTGCAACGGTCGCAAGAGTGTGCGCACAAACACGACGAGCAAAAGCAGCTCGCTGCATGAACACAAACGAGAAAGAAAACCGTCATGCAAGAACTCTGCGCGGACATCGCTGCCGAACAGGCCGAATTGCACGGCATTCTTTCCCGGCTCGACGAACAAAGTTGGGAACTCCTCGCCCCTGCCTCAGACTGGACGATACGCCACCAGATCGGCCACCTTCTCTGCTTTGACCGCAAGGCGCGTCGTACCGCGTTGGATCCCGACGCGTTCATAAAAGAAAGAGACGCAGAAAAAACAGACCTGGAAGGCCTGATCGAAACAGGCAACATCCTTTCTGAAACCATGTCAGCCTCCACCTTATTGACCGAATGGCAAGAAGAAAACGCGAAAATGCGGGAG
>DEIU01000038.1:0-6579 GCA_002352645.1 Acidimicrobiia bacterium UBA2766
CGGGCTGGGACGCTGTCCCTTGTGCGGGTTGTGGGGAGCTGGGGCTTGTCAGAGGTCTTGCAATGGGGAGGGTTTGCCGTTGACGAAGTGGCGCAGGGAGTCTCGCCAGTCGGGCATTTCGATCTTGTGGGTGGCGAGTTTGCCTGTGGCAAGGGCCGAATAGACAGGACGGGGGGCGGGACGTGTGTCTTCGCCCACGGTGACGAGGTCGGGGTCGGCGTCGAGGCAGGTCACGATTTCTCGCAGGAGAGCCGGGCGCTCGACTGCGGGAGGATTGGTCACATGGTAGAGGCCGTGGGGGATGTCCCGATCGAGCAGCAGCGCGATGACCTCGCAGAGGTCCGCGGCAATGGTCGGGCAGGCGTGGCCCCCTTGCGGAAGCCGTACGGCGCCTTGGCTGATTTGTTTGCGCACATGGTCGAGGAAGCGTTCTCCTACAACCCAGGAGGTGCGCAGGACATACGCCTGTGACTGCAGGGCGAGGACGGCTTCTTCTCCCATCAGCTTTGAGTGTCCGTACACGTTGACGGGGTGGGCAGGAAGGTCCTCGTGCAGAGGGGTGGCTTCGAGAGGCATGCCGGATGGCAGCGTGCCGTGTACGAAGTCGCTGGATATCGTGACATACTGCGCGCCCACTTCTCGGGCTGCTTGGCCAAGTTGCAGGGGGCCGCGCATGTTTCCTTCGTATGCCCATATCGGGTCTGTTTCGCAACGATCGACGGCGTTTGCTGCCGCGCAGTTCACGACAGCATCTGTTGTTGGCGTCTCACGAAGCACGCCAAGTGCTGTCGCGTCGTCTGTGATGTCAAGCTCGGCATGGGAAAGCGCCTGCACGGTATGGCCGCGTTGTTTCAGGCTTGCAGTAAGGGGCGCGGTGAGCTGGCTTCCCGCTCCGGTGATGAGCACGTGCATGGTTTCTCTCGTCTGGGTCGCATGCCTTTGGGGCGGGCTGCTTGTTTAGGCCGGTGTTTCGTCGCGGTGTTGTTGGTTTATTTCGCTGAGACGATCAATACGGGGATCCGAGGAGAGGACAGGCAGGCTGTCAAGGCAGTCGCGCATTTCTGTTGCGACTTCCTCGGCCATTTTTGCAACATCGGTCCCGATGCCTGCGCCCATGTCGATCGGCAAACCAGGGGAGTGCTCATTGCGCATTACGTAAGAACGTGGGCGTCCCATGTATTCTCGGTGGTTGATCTTGGCGTGCACCGTGTCGGAGACGGCCTCTGCAAGACCCCTCACGGTCACGTTATTATCGCAGAGGTTGTAAAGGTGCGCTCCTTCGGGAAAGTCGTGCGTCGCGCAGTTGTAGTAGGCGCGTACTGCACGTGAAAGGCGGAGCATGGGGCGGTTGTTGTCGCCTGTGCCGTTGACGTGCACGGTTCCTTCGCGCAGTGCCGATAAGGTCATGGCGTTCAACACAAGATCGAGGCGAGGGTTGGGACCGAGGCCGCAGAGGGTTCCTTTGCGCAGTGCAATGCGCTGCGGGAGGCGTGCCCCGCGTACGATGCGTTCTCCGCAAGCCTTTGAGCGCCCGTAGGCGGAGACAGGCATTGGGGCGGTGTCGAGAGTTGCAGGAGTGCCGCTTGTGCCCTCAAAAATGGAGGCAGATGAGGCGAAAATGAAGCGAGATACTCCCGCGGCCTCGCAATGCTCGACAAGACGGCGCGTGCCTTCGACATTGGCGTCCCAAATAATGTCGTCGGCGTCTGTCCATTCGGGGGCGAAAGAGACCCCGGCAAGATGAACGATTGCGTCGATTCCCGTGAAAATCATGGGGTCAAGGTCGCGGATATCAGCTTGCAGAGTAGAGGGACCGGGTCGCATGTCGATACCTGTGACGTCATGACCGGAATCGCTCAGCATTTGCACGAGTGGTTGGCCGATGTACCCTGCCGAACCTGTGACCATAATCTTCATTGAGAGCCTTTCGCGTGATCTTCCTGCTGAGCGAGTTGTGTGGGGGCTGTGCGCTGTTGCGGGTTCTGTCTTGGTGTTGGGAATGCAGGGGGCAGATGGGCCGAGAAGGGGAGCGCGTCCTTTGTGAGGTATCAGGATGGAGAATGGTTTCGTCTTGGAAACCAGGAAAACCTCCCATTTTCCTGGCACATCAGGCAAAATATTGAATTATTAGGAAATAATACTTTTTAGGAAGGCCAGAGGGCTGTGCGAGGTACTTCTTGGCACAGCCGGCATGACAATGCACACAAGGTCCTGAAGGACAACCTGAGGGGGAAGAAATCGAAGTTGGGGCGAGGGAGATGGACCAGGGTCGAGGCGTCTGGATGAAGAAATCAGGTCGAGGTCAACGTGCAGGTCACGATCAGGGGCGAGACAAGAGTTGAGGTCAAGGCAGAGAGAGGTGGCGTTACGGGTTCGTATCTTCCCTCTGTGATGGGAGGATCAGGGTGAAAAAATTTGATGTCGCAGTGATTGGAGCTGGGATTATTGGCCTGTCTACTGCGATGCAGACATTGCAGCAGTTTCGCGGGACGCGTCTTGTGGTGCTTGACAAGGAAAACTCTCTGGCAGCCCACCAAACAGGAAGAAACTCAGGTGTTCTTCACTCTGGTATCTACTATGCGCCAGGCAGTTTGAAAGCTCGTTTTGCCGTGGCCGGTCGGACTGCTCTTGTGGAGTTTGCCGAAAAACACAGTATTCCCCATGCGATTTGCGGGAAAGTTGTTGTCGCATGCACCGATGAGGAAATGGGGCGGGCGTGTCAACTTGCCGAGCGAGGCGAAGCAAACAGGGTTCCCGCGAGGCTTCTGCCGATTGAGGGCATTCAAGAGATCGAACCCAATGTGTGCGGCGTTGCGGGGCTGCATGTGCCTTCTACCGGCATCATTGATTATGTGCGTGTCTGCGAAGTGATGGCAGACGAGATCACAAAGGCAGGCGGGGAGATTCTCCTGGGCCATTCTCTGGAGGGTATCCATTCAAAACCAGATGAAATTGTACTTAGGGTTGGAGAGAAAGAAATTTCCTGCCGCTACCTTGTGAACTGCGCCGGACTGTATTCTGATCGAATCGCCCACATGAGTGAAACTGCTTTGTCCGATGTGAAGATCGTGCCCTTCCGGGGTGAGTACTACACGCTTGTGGCAGAGCAGAAAAACCTTGTGCGTAACCTGGTATACCCCGTTCCCAACCCTTCTTTCCCTTTTCTTGGAGTGCATTTTACCCGGCTTGTGCATGGCGGTATGGAGGTTGGCCCGAATGCCGTGCCGGCTTTCGCGCGCGAAGGGTATCGCTGGCGAGACATTGTGCTGCGAGATATCACAGAGACCCTACTCTGGCCTGGTTTCCGGAAACTGGCTTCTTCGTATTGGAAGACTGGCCTGGGAGAGATCCGCCGTTCAGTGAGCAAACACGCGTTTGTGCATGCCTTGCAGCGCATTGTGCCTGCCGTGCGTGCCCGTGACCTGGTGCGTGCTCCCGCAGGTGTGCGTGCCCAGGCCTTGACGGCAACCGGCGTTCTCGTCGACGATTTTACGGTAATGAGCGATGACCACATGGTGCACGTGGTGAACGCCCCTTCTCCTGCGGCGACGGCAAGCCTCCCCATCGGGGCCCATATTGCGGGCATACTGGGCGAACGCATGGCCCTTGGCTGATTCCCCCGGGCGCCTGTGGCCCTGTCCCGTGCCTTGTAGCGGGGGGTCCCGGCCTCGTGGTCTGTCCTGTGGGCTTGTGTAGGGCCGACCGTATGGGCTTGTGTAGGGCCGACCGTAGCGGTCCCGTGCCCTGTCTCCCGTGTGGGGGTTGTGGTGGTCCGTGGATTTGTGGCGCCCTGTGGCCTTGTGGCGGGGTCTTTCGTGCCTTTTGCGGTGGCCCGTGGTATACGGATTCGGGAATACGCGTCGGAGACGTGTATCCCCGGTAAAAGGACGTGGTGAGAAGAACGGCGAACAAGGCATTATGTCTGTTCTGTCTGAGCGGGGGGGCCCGCCTGCCATTGAAGATCGGGGTGCCGGGACTGCGGTGTTGGTGACTGCGTTCGGCTCTGGGAGTCCGAAGGCAAAGTCCACCACATGGTTGCGTGCCCAAGCCTTTGCCGAGGAGCTTGAAACGCAGGGTGTGCGCCTTGGCGTGAGTGGCACGGTGCCGCCTTTTGTGTATCCGTGGGGGTGGGAAGGCGGCTGGTCTTCCGTCCTGAAACGCATTGGCGGGATCAGTGTTGGCGCGGTGAAACGTCTTGTGCAGGCGGCCTTGCTGCCTTATCGGTACGATGTGCATTTGGCTTTGCGGGATGTCTTTTTGTTTACAGGGCCTCCTGTCTTTGAGAAGCTCTTTGCCCGTCGTGCTCCCTTTTTTGTCTTTGAGATTGACGACGCTATTTGGGAGCCGCCACCGGACGGAAAAACACCTCCCCTTTGGACGCCTGAGCGCGTGATTACGGCAGCGCGTCTTGCGGATCGCATGATCGTGGGGAACGAGTACCTGGCCACGTGGGCGCGAGCATATTGTGACGATGTGCGGATTATTCCGACTGTGCCGGATGACGCGATTATCCCCCGGCAAGAGGAGCGTGCTCCCGGACCCTGCCGGATCGGCTGGTACGGGCAGATGGGGGGGTTTCATTTTGTTGTGCCGTTCTTGCCGGCTCTCGCTGCCGTGAGCGAAAAGACTGGCGCCCAATTGCACTTGCTTTCGCATCCCGACATTGCGTCCTATTGTGAATATCCCGTGACGCCTCAGGTTGTGCCTTGGGATCCGGCCACAGAGGGAAGCGAGCTAAGCCGCTTTGATGTCGGCATCATGCCTATGCCTGACACTGTGTGGACACGAGGAAAATGTTCCAACAAGATCATTCACTATATGGCGGCAGGTCTGCCGGTGGTCGCCTCGCCATACGGGATGAACAGCGAAGTTGTGCGCCACGGTGAGACGGGTTTTTGGGCGGAGACACCAGAAGAGTGGACTGAGGCGCTGCTGCGTCTTGCCGAAGATCCGCAATTGCGGACACAGATGGGGAAAGCCGGACGGGCTTTGTACGAGGAACGCTACAGCCATGAGGCTGTTTTGCCACACTACCGTGAGGCAATCACGCCTCCTGCGGGCATAGGGCGGCGCCGCTTTTTTCGTGGGAAACGACGCTCGGCTTGAGGCGTTTTTTTAGGAAGATGGCCATCTGGGAGATGGCGGCCGGTCCTCGCGTTCTTTGAGAAGAAAGGCCGTAAGGTTTTCTGCTCGTTTTTCCCAAGAGTTTTCTGCGGCAAAAGCCATGCGGTTTTTCTTTTGTGCGGTGCTTGCGGTGTGTGTTGTGCCTGCTTTTCCTGCGAGCGCGTCGGTCAACGGTTGGTTCCAGTCACCGTCTTCTGTCACAAGGGAGACATGCTCTTGCAAGGAAACGAGGGCTGCAAAGCGGTTTGCGACAACGGGCAGCCCTATGGCGAGGTACTCCATGATCTTTAAGGGGTTCGAGGCTTGATTGAAGTCCGACCATGTGTAGGGCGACCATGCGGCGTCACAGTGCGCAAGGTAGGTGCCGAGCTGTTCTCGCGGCTTTGGGCCGAGGAGATGCACATTGGGGATGCGGCGTAGTTGGGCTGTGGGGTCTCCTGCCCCAGCGAAAGACGTGCCTCCGACAAAGACGAATTGCCATTGTGAATGGTTTGCTGCCGTTTTCTCGATCAGGGCAAGGTCGAGTCGATCTGTGAGGTTGCCCAAAAAGAGCAGGCGAGGGTCGGGGATGCAGGCAAGATCCAGAGGAACCACGAGATTACTGCTGCGCAGTAGCGTTTCTGTATCGACTCCTTGTGGGAGAAGCAGCACCGGCAACTCGTAGGAGACAGATTCTGCGACGAGTGGCTCTGATACGGCAATTGCAACGTCTGCTGTACTGAGCAGACGTTCCCGGTTGCTGATTCCGATTTCCTCAGGGTTTGCGAGCCGGTCAGTCAGGTGCGCGGCCCATAAGGCAGTGGGAAAGGCCGGCTGCAGCCTCCAGGCACGGGGCAGCCCGGCTATCACCATGTCGGGTGCGGGAACTCCATCGCTGTTGTGCCAATCGAGCTTTTTCAGAAAGGAACGGGTTTGGCGTGCGAGCAGGCGTGCGTTCCATTTTACGAGCTTGGGATGTTCTTGTGGTGGTATGCCGAGAGGCGCGAGCACCGCGAGGTCGGTAGAGAGATGCTGTTTTCGTTTGAGCAGTTGGGCGGCGCGGCTTGGGGAGCGGAGCACCGAGGCGGGGCTCACCGGTGCTTCGACAAAGAGTACGCGGGCTTTTTTTGTGATGGCTTGAGCGAGGTGCTGTTTGGAGTACCACACGCCATTCCAGAGGACGTCAGTGTAAAAAACGATGATGGGTCGCTTGGTGTCCGGGGTATTCCCGGTACGGTCCGAAAGGCCGAGTGCCTCCGTATAGTCGGGGAGGATGTTCTCCCAGAGGAAACGCTCCGGGGGGTTTGTTGCGAGTAAGGCTTGTTTTTCGGTGAGCTTCCAGGCGGGACTCAGGACGCGTGTCACTGTCTCTGATAAAGATCGTGGGTCTTTTGCAATGGAGACTTCTCCTGTGATGCCACAGTCCACATCGGCAGGTAGCCCGCCCGCGTTTGTCACGACAACAGGACGGGCGTG
>DEIU01000038.1:6714-6886 GCA_002352645.1 Acidimicrobiia bacterium UBA2766
CCTAGTTCGGTGATGCGTTGTGCGAGTTGTTCGGCATCTTGGGGTTGACATCCCCCCGCGAGCATGATTTTCATATCGGGAGAAGTGTGGCGGAGGCGGGCAGTGGCCACGAGTAGGTCATCTATCCCTTTGTAGGGTTTGAGGTAGCCAAAGCAGAGGAGCACTTTGGCAG
>DEIU01000038.1:6994-24213 GCA_002352645.1 Acidimicrobiia bacterium UBA2766
GAGAAGACGGTCACGTTCTGACTTTGAGAGGGTGATAATCTCGTCGACTTGCTGGTACACCCTGCGGGCATACCGAGGAAAACACTCGCGGCTTTCGTGTGGAGTGGTGTCGTGGGCAGTCCAGACAACGCGTGTCCGGAGTATGCGAAGGGCGCTGATGATCCAAGGATCAAGACGACCGCACTGGGTGCTTTGAAAGAGAACCGTGCTTGGGCGTAGGCGGAGCGCGAGCCAAAGGGTGGTGCACGCGTTGCGGAACTCCGTCAGATGCACGCTCATACGGCTGCGGTGGGCGAGTGTGCGCAGGCGATCATGCTTGGTATAGGCAGCTTTCACCTGGGGAAGTGTTTCTCGTTCTGGCGTGAGAAGATGGACGGAAGCTGCCTTTGCCGCGGACAAGTGGGAGCACAGCAGGTGTGTGTACTGGGCCACCCCTCCGGATCCTGTACGTTCAATGACGAGTAATAATGGGGGGAGAGCAGTATCCGGCGGCGTGGAACCCTGCGTGCTGTGCTCGTGGGATGCAGTCATGCGAGTCGAAATTTCGTGTGAGGTGCGGGATGAGGGATGCGCCGTGTGCCGTGAATCTCCGCCCTTTTGCACGGGGGGATTTGTGAGACAGCAGTCTCCCCTGGATTTTTTTGGTTATGGGAAGCTTCGGTGGTTTTCTCGCTGCATCTTATCGGGACTTGGTCATTCGTGGGGACTGTTGGGCTTTGGCATGGTTTTTCCCGGGTATGCGTGATGTTGGTATCCCTGTGCGCGCGACAGGAACACAGCTTCAGGAAAACTCCGAGATTGTTTCTTTTACTGCCCAGTGGCTTCTGTTTGCTTTTGTTGGGATGTTTGTTGGGATGAGGGGCTGTGGAAGGGGTTGTTTCCCAACCCTGTTTTTTCTTGTGAGGGGCATCTCGGGGGCATGCGTCTGGAACGAGACACCTGAAAGGACGCTTTTTTCTAGAAAAAGTTGTACAGCAAGGAAGAGGAGGGCATTCCAGGTTTTTTTGCGAGAGCGAAAGACCCGATTTTGCTTTTTCATTTTTTATGAAAAAGCGGAAATTTACTGCTTGTAAGATTTGGTATCCCCTCTAGAAAGTACATATCCATGCGAGTAGGAATTGATTCCGGAGGAACTTTTACCGACATTGCCGGATGGGACGAGGAGGGGAGATTACATGTTGCGAAAATCCCTTCGACGCCTCATGATCCAGCGGCAGCAACTGTTGCGGGTTTCCACCGTGTCGCCGGAAGAGGCGAGGTAACCGAGCTTCGACACGGGACAACAGTGCCCACAAACACGCTGCTTGAACGGGCCGGGGCGCGCACTGTTCTTGTTGCGACCGAAGGGTTTCGCGATGTGCTTGAAATCGCGCGGCAGCGGCGCCCAGACCTTTACGACACTTCTGTAAACCGTGTTCCTGCTCTTGTGCCGCGTGAGCGCCGTTTCGAGGTCGCCGAGCGTATGGACCATACGGGTGAAGTGCTGCGCCCACTCTGTGTAGGAGACATGTTCTCCCAGGTCAAGGCGGCAAATCCCGAGTCGATTGCGATTTGTTGTTTGCATGCATACGCCAATGACGCGCATGAACGCGAAATTGAGGAACTGCTTGTGGGGGCAGGAGACTGGCATGTGGTGCGCTCGAGCGAGGTTGCACCGGAGTTGCGCGAGTTTGAGCGCATGTCGACCACCGTTTTGCACGCCTATCTGGGCCCGGGAACGTCAGCTTATTTGCACCGTCTCGCGACCACGCCAGGACTGCCGGAACGTGTGATGGTGATGCGGTCCGCTGGTGGACTGTCCTCTGTGTCCGACCTTGCG
The DNA here is from genome assembly GCA_002352645.1 of Acidimicrobiia bacterium UBA2766. Lineage (GTDB taxonomy): Bacteria > Actinomycetota > Acidimicrobiia > UBA2766 > UBA2766 > UBA2766. Next base: position 8,814 of record DEIU01000038.1, read on the forward strand.
CTGCGTCCTGCTGACGCTTTGTTGTCGGGGCCGGCGGCAGGGGCGCTTGCGGCCGCGGCTGTTGCCGAGGCTGCCGGCCGGCCGCAGGCTGTGAGCTTTGACATGGGCGGGACTTCCACTGATGTGTGTTTGATTGAAGCAGGCCGTCCTGCCCTGCGGACGAGGACAGAAGTTGGCGGCTACCCATGCTTGTCGCCTGCGCTGGCAGTGCACACGGTAGGGGCGGGAGGCGGCAGCATTGCCTCGTTTGACGCGGGAGGGGCTTTGCAGGTGGGGCCGGCCTCGGCGGGCGCGCTGCCTGGTCCTGCGTGTTATGGACGCGGAGGAACCTTCCCCACCGTCACCGACGCGAACCTGGTATTGGGACGGCTGCGTGTCCTTGCCGGGGGTGAGATGAAGCTCGATCGCAAGGCTGCTTTTCGCGCGATTGACTCTTTGGGAGAAGGAGCGGCAGATGCTGTTGTCTCGGTCGTAGAGGCAACAATGGACCGGGCCTTACGCGCGGTCACGGTACAAAAAGGAGTGTTCCCGAGTGATCTCGCCCTCGTGGCTTTTGGTGGGGCTGGAGGATTGCATGCGGCCTCTCTCGCGCGTTCTCTTGGTGCCAAGGTTGTGATTGTGCCACCAATGGCAGGAGTGCTCTCTGCAGTGGGTTTGCTTGCGGCGCCGGTGCAAGCGGACAGGTCGCAAACCTGTGTGGGAGACCTTGCTGCTTTTGACTGGAACCTGATGATTCCCCTGGCAGATGCCGTGACAAAAGAGGTGAGTTGGGCGGCGGGAAGTGAGCAGTGCGAAGTTTTTTGGTCTGTGGATTGCCGTTATAAGGGGCAGAGCTATGAGCTTGGAATCCCTGTGCGAAAAGAGGACAGCCCCGAGGTGTTGGTGGCACGTTTTCATGCTGCGCACGAGCGCTTGAACGGCTACCGGCGAGACGGGGCCCCCGTGCAGATGGTGACCTTGCGGGCGCGGGCCGAAGTGGTATCCCCCGTGGATGTTCCCAGTATTTTGCGGGCGGGACAGAAAGCGAACGTCACGCGAGCGTTAGGCCCGCCTCTTCCTGTGGCCACAGACACCGGGCCTCCCTGGCTTGATCGTGCGCTTCTTCAGGTTGGGCACACTTTGCGTGGTCCGCTGCTTGTCTGTGAGGCGGAGAGCACCACTTATGTGCCAAACGATTTTCAGGTGTGCTTGGATGAACTTGGCAACCTGATTTTGGAGGAGCGATGAGCGTCGACGAGGGGTCTGCTGCGGCAGCTGGTGAGAGGCGTGACGCGCAACAAGGTGCTTGGCTGGAAGTCTGGCAAAACCGTTTTGCCGGGGTGTGCGATGAGATGGGAGGGGCGCTCCGCCGGGCGGCCTATTCGCCCAACATCAAAGAGCGTGAAGACTTTTCGTGTGCCCTCTTTGCATCGAATGGCGAACTGGTCGCGCAGGCAGAGCATATTCCCGTGCATCTGGGCTCGATGGGCACGGCAGTCGCGGCGGCGCTGGCTGCGTACCCAGAAATCGAACCTGGGGACCAGGTGTTGGTGAACGACCCTTTTCAGGGGGGAACCCATCTCAACGACATTACGTTTGTGGCGAGTTTGCAGGATGATGACGGGAACCTTCTGGGGTATGTGGCGAACCGTGCACATCATGCGGATGTGGGTGGTGCGACGCCCGGCAGTCTTTCGGCGGAGGCGCTCGACGCAATCGCGGAGGGACTCACGATTCCCCCTGTGCGAGCGGTGAGGGCTGGAGAGTGGGATGTCGATATTCGCCGCCTCTTGCTTGCGAATACGCGGACTCCTTTGGAACGTGAGGGAGACCTTGACGCGCAATGGGGAGCGAACCGTCTTGCCGCGCTGCGTGTGAAAGAAGTGACGCGTCGGGCGGGAACAGCAGAGACGCCGGCTGCGATGCGGGCTCTTTGTGACCATGGGGAACGGCGTCTGCGGGCAGTTCTTCCGCCTGAGGATTGTGGGCCTTTTCGGGCAGAGGACTGGCTGGAGCCTGTGGATGGCGATCTTGTGGCGATACGCGTGGCGGTGTATTTCAATGAAAATGGCATGACGGCTGATTTTTCCGGGTCGGGGAAGGCGCAGCGGGGCACGCCGAGTGCGGTGGAAGCGGTCACGCGTGCCTGTGTGGAATTTGTGGCACGCAGTGTCTTTGATCCAGCTTTACCGCAGAATGGAGGTATTTCCCGTTTGTTGCGGGTAATTGCTCCTGTGGGCAGTGTGGTGGGGGCACAGTTCCCAACTCCTGTGGGAGCGGGAAACGTGGAGGTGAGTCAGCGTGTAGTGGACGTCTTGCTTTCCGCGCTTGCCGAAGCATTCCCCGGTCAGATTCCCGCTGCTTCCCAAGGGACAATGAACAATGTGCTGATTGGTGGGCAAGGTCCGGGAAATGTACCTTTTGTGTATTACGAGACGATTGCTGGAGGGCAAGGGGCGCGACCGGGGCAGGCTGGGCAATCGGGTATTCACACCGGTATGACGAATACTGCAAACACTCCGGTTGAGGCGCTTGAAGGAGAATTTCCACTACGAGTGTTGAGCTACAAGCTTCGGGAAGGCACGGGGGGCGCGGGGCAGTGGGCGGGGGGAGATGGAGTGGAACGTGCAATAGAAGTGCTTGCTCCGGTCACGCTCTCTCTCTTGTGCGAGCGGCGACGTGTCGCTCCTGGAGGGCGTGCGGGGGGCGAGGATGGACGGTGCGGAGAAGATTTTCTCGTCAGATCGGGGCGAGAAGAGTGCGTACCGAGTAAGGGCGTCTTCGCCTTAAAATCGGGCGATATCGTCATAATCCGCACTCCTGGCGGGGGCGGACTGGGGTGACACTCCTGTCAATAACTGGAAGTGAAAGATTTTTTTCTGTTTTTTTCGGGCATAGTGGAGCGCGTGGTTCCCTCTCTCTACGTGCTTTTATTTTTCGCAAAAAATGGAATTTCTTTTTTGTTCTTTTGCAAAAATGCTGGTGAGCACGTGTTTTTTTATTTTCACGAGAAATGATGGATTTTTATTTTTCGCGCTGAGGGAAGGCAAAAAGGTGGGAGATTCGGTCTCGCGGAGCGACTGGAGCGTCTCCGCAGAATCAGCCAAACTGCTCGCGTCGCCCAGAGGGGATAGACTGACTACTAGTGCAGTGTCGCCGCTAGGGGGACGGAATGTCACGAGTGGAGCAAAAAGCAGCATCGCCGACCCGTCCGATCGAGGACGATGAACTCCTCACTCCAGCCGAGGTTGCGCGACTTTTCCGGGTAAATCCGAAAACGGTTACCCGTTGGGCCCGGTCGGGAAAGATACAGGCAATCAGGACGCTTGGCGGTCACCGCCGCTTTCGGGCGTCCGATATTCGCAGTTTTCTCGAACAGGAATCCTAAGGCTGAAGTCGTGTGACGCCTTGAGACGACGAGAGCGCGAGCGCTCTGTCGCTTGTTGCCAAGAAACGTGTGTTTTTGGGTAGCAAGAGAAAAGCGTGGAGGGCTGTCAGGCTCAGAAGCCGGCAGCCCTCTTGCTGTTCATGCCGTTCATTACGGACTCCTTGTCCCGGTTTTTCTGTACGACTTTCTTTTTTGATTTTGCTACTTGCTGTTTCTTGCGGAGCACCTTCTTTTTTGCACATTTGTCTGAGAGGCCTGAACCTCTCTCCATCTGGTTATTTGTCAGTATTTTGCCGACATTCACTTGTTTTTACAAACTTCCTTGATACTGTTTCCTGCATGAGTGGGTACCGAATAGGCGTCGTGGCAGGGACTCTCTCGCGCAAATATCGTCATGATTCACCCTGAGGTGGCTTGGGTGGACAACCACGTTCCTGCGCGTTCGTCTGTGGTAATGGTCTTAGGCCAGGAATGATGCCGACTGTCGCCGTCCCCTGAGGAATGTTACGAACTGTGCCCAGTACTGCGAACTATGCGCCGGTACAGGGAAAAACTGTGACAAGAAAAGTAGGATGGCCTTGAAAAAAGCGGCAATTTTTTCTCTTGTTGCGCTTGTGATTGCACTTGCGACCTCCGGGTGCGGGGCGAGCAGGAAGACGGGATCTTCTGTCAGGATTGACATCCTCGCGGCAGCCTCTCTCACGGATGTCTTCTCAGAAATAGCTGTGGCCTTCGAGGCAGAGTATCCACACGTGGAAACACGCTTGATTTTTGCAGGCTCGCCAACCCTTTCCCGTCAAGTGCAAAGTGGTGCGCAGGCCGACTTGTTTGCTTCAGCAAATAGGGTGCACATGACGACTCTGCAAGAGGGCGGGCATATTGTTGGGGATCCGCAGGTATTTGCAGTGAATCAGATGACAATTGTTGTGAGGCCGGGAAATCCCACGGGAGTGACCGGTTTGGCGGATCTCTCAGGCTCCCATGATTTTCTTGCCTTTTGTGCGGCTGAGGTGCCCTGTGGCGTGTATACGAGAGATATTTTTGTGAAAGCAGGTCTCGCATTCCCAAACGCAAGCGCGGAGGCCAACGTGAAGGCAACGCTCAATAAAGTGGCTTTCGGGGCAGCAGATGCCGCGATTGTGTATGTGACGGACGCACGTGCGCTTTCTTCTGACCTGACAGAGATTCCTCTTCCTCCCGATCTGAATATTCTGGCGGAATATCCAATAGGAGTACTCGCTGAGAGTGTGCATCCTGAAGCCGCGGCTGCTTTTGTGGACTTTACTCTGGGAGAAACTGCTCATGGGATCCTGAAAAAGCACGGGTTTTTGCTTCCGTGAAACAGCGTCTCTTTTCTGTGCGTCAGCAGCTTTTGCCTGGCGGTACGCGATTTCCCTCTGGTTTTCGTGTTCCCCTTTTGGTGGGCAGTGCTGCGGTCATGGGAGCACTCTTCTTCTTTCTCCCCCTGCTGGGACTTGTGGTGCAGGTTCCCTGGGAACATGTGTGGGAGGAAGCGACTGCTCCTGAGATTCGCACCGCTTTGCGGCTCTCTCTTGTCACGTCGCTGTCTGCCACAGCTTTTTCCTTTCTTTTTGGCGTGCCACTTGCCTGGGTGCAAGCCCGCGGCTCCTTTCGTGGCCGTTCCCTGCTTCGCGGTCTCACTACTTTTCCGATTGTGTTCCCCCCGGTTGTGGGAGGAGTCGCGCTTCTTTCAGCTTTTGGGCGGAATGGGCTGGTAGGGGAATGGATCTATGAAATATTCGATATCAGACTGTCGTTCACGCTCGCAGGGGCCGTGCTATCTGCCACTTTTGTCTCTATGCCCTTTATGGTGACCACGATGGAGGGAGCCTTCCGCTCACTCGACACGCGGTGCGAGGAAGCCGCGCGGACGCTTGGCGCCTCACCTTGGACCGTTTTTTGGCGCGTCACCTTGCCTATGGTGCGGCCTTCTCTTGTTGCAGGGGGAGTTCTCGTATGGGGTCGGGCATTGGGGGAATTCGGGGCCACCATCACTTTCGCGGGGAATTTTCCTGGGAGAACCCAGACCTTGCCTCTCGCTGTGTTTCTCGCCCTACAGAGCCGCCCGGAGACCGCCCTGGTGCTCAGCTTCTTTCTCTTGCTTATTTCTTTTGCGGTCATGATCGGTTTGCGGCGGCGCTTTCTCGAAGTGTTGTGAAAGGGATGTGTCGCTCCATCTCGTTTGCGCGAGCTGCACAAGGGGCCGGCTCAGCGGTCGGGTTTGAGAGAAGGGGCTATCCTTGTGACCTTGGATTCACCCAATTGTTGGAAAAAAAGATCCGTGAGGCGATAGAAACGGCTGTCGGCAGGGGGAAACACGAGAACAGCTTCGTCAGCATGTTCGCTCAGCCAGCGGTCGCGTGCCGCGAAGGCAGATGCCGTGTCTTGTTTGTTTGTGGGAGCGCCGGAACGCAAAACGATCTGGGCTTGTGCTCCGGCAAGCAACTCGCGAAAACGCTGCTGGGAAGAAGCAGGCCAGGGGGCATCAATGTCGGGAAAAGCGAGAACGGCGAGAAAGGGAACGTCTGCAATGAGCGCCGCTTCTGCGGCGAGTTGTTCTGCGCCGAGTGAGAGCCCTGTCAGAATGACAAGATCTTTTTGTAGGGCCTTCTTCTCCTGCAGAATCTCGACGAGGTCTTTGCGCACCTGATCGGCTGTGGGGTTTGGGCCATAGCCCCCAAGCTCAGGGGGGCGGGCTCCTGTGACAGCGAGGGCGTACTCTTTCACGAGGGGGTGTGTTTTTTTCGCGGGGGGCGGGCCGGCTGAACGAGACTTTTGTGGTTGGTGTTTTTCGGTTTTTTGTTTTGGGGTCCGAAGTGACGACGCGATGTCAGCCGGCACTGCTGTGCCCCGTCTGTTTTCTTGACGCCGGCCGGCTTGAACAGCCAAAGCATCTGCAAGATGATTCATGGGGTCTTGGGCGTGTGCCTTTACCCATTGGAAGGTAATTGCCTCACGGGACCGCAAAATCTCCACGAACGGCATCCAGAGATCTTGGTTGGCAACCGGCTGCTTTTTACTGTTTTGCCATCCGCGTGCAATCCAAGCTTTCCACCACTGTTTTTGCACACAGTCGACAACATATTTCGAGTCACTCATGATTTTGACAGGTCCGGGATGGGAGCGGAGCGCGTCAAGGGCTGCGGTCACCTCCATACGCTGATTGGTGGTGTGTTTTTCGGCCCCACTCGCGTAAGGACCATTGGGAACGACCCATGCCCATCCTCCTGGTCCTGGATTTCCGCTGCAGGCACCGTCTGTGTAGATGACAGTGACGGCAGTAATGTTGTTTTTCCTGTTTTGCACAGCGACACCTTAAAGGAGAAAGGCTCATGGTGTCGACTGGTCTGTTTCTCGCACTTGTCGTTCATGGGAGAAAGAGCGCAAGTCTCCGGCTATTTCCTGACAGAAGCGTGGAGGAAGGGGTGTCGTTGGCGCAATGCGCTTTATGAGATATCGTTGTAAAGGGGCACGAAGGCCCGTATGGTGTGTGGATTCTGGTGTCCGGTGTCTGCGGGTGTTAGCCGGGTGGGTTTGTTGGAGGAGTGGTCCCGGTGGGGGTGTCCGGCGTGTTCTGCTGCGCAGAACTCGTTTCTTTATTCCACCATTCAGTCTGGTTTCGTCCGCGGTTTTTCGCCATATAAAGTGCTTTATCGGCTTCTTCCATGAGGCGTTCCGCGGCAAGTTCGGGTTGTATCGCGATGTTTTCACATGTGGAGCCGCCGAATGATGCAGTGCAACGGACTTCCTGGTGCGGAGAGACAAATCGTATGGAAGCGATGACTTGTCGAACGCGTTCTGCGACTTTGCGGCCTTTCTTCTCATCTGTTTCGGGCATGAGAATGCACATTTCTTCTCCGCCGAGGCGGGCGCACACATTGGTTTTTCTGGAGACGCGCTGGAGCTGGCTGCCTATTTGCCGCAACACCTCGTCTCCAAAGGTGTGCCCGTACCTATCGTTCAGACGTTTGAAATGGTCGAGGTCGATCATGAGAAAAGAGAGGGGTCGTCCGTTGCGGACGGCGCGATTTATTTCTTCTTCGAGGCACTCGGCAAATTTACGTCGGTTTGCGAGACCAGTCAGAGTGTCATGATGGGCAAGCCGTTCCAGGCGGGCGTTCGCGACCTTTAAGCTTGCTTCGATGCGCTCTTTTTCGAGAATACTTTCTTCGAGTTGTTGCGCGAGCTCTTCATACGATGTGTTTTGGTCGACCAGAGCTTTGTTGACTTCTGCGAGAATGTTTTCGAGCGAAGGTTGTTCTCCGAGATTGATGCCGAACAGGTCGCCGGCCTCTGTGAGTTCCTCTTTTACTTCTCGGAGAAAAGTCAGGATTTCGTCTTGGTTGAGTTTGTAGGCTGTTTCGAGCACGGAACAGGCCTCTGCGAATGCTCCTCGATGGTCATGTGCGGTGAAAGTGGCCGCCAGAATTTCTGTTTCGGCAACCATTTTTGCGATTTCTCGAAGTTTTGCATTGAGCTCGGGTGCAGAGCGGTCATGGTGGAAGACGATGGGGAGGATGAGGCTTTCCGGCATTCCCCACTGTGTATTCAGGATGGTAATTACTTGGTCGTGCGTTGTTCCGAACCGTTCTTGTTCAATGAGGCGACGGGCCTCGGGTCGTTCGGAGCGAAAATTTTTCCATTCGTGTGTGGCAGAGGGGTCCGTATTGAACAAGATGGTGAGCCCCAAATCGAGCAGTACGCCAATGGTAAAGGCTTCATTTGGGTCGATGACGGGATGTAGCTCTGCGAATTTGCGGAAGATGGTGGCACGGCGGAAGGAATCTTGCCAATAAAGTGTCACGTCTTGTGGATGTAACGAAGTTTTTGTCACGCTTTCTCGTGCGGCATGGCAGATGGCGAGGTTGCGCATTGAACGTGTTCCGAGCATGGTAATTGCCTGCTCTGGACTGCTGACTTCTGTGCTCAGTCCATACGAAGAAGAGTTCACCAAACGCAATATCATCGCGTTGAACGAGGGGATGGCAGCGATCATTTTCCCTAGCTCTGGGGCAGAGATATTTGGGTCGTTCGCTGCTTGTGTGATCCGCAGGATCGCGGCTGGGGGGGATGGGAAGTGGGCCTGCTGGACCATCGCTTCTATCTCGAGCGGCATTCCCCGGTCCCTTGTTCCATTGCCGGTTTCTCCCTCTATAGCTGTGTGATATACAACTGTTTACTCTTTGAGAGAAAGATCTTGAGTGTGTAGATCGCCACAAGTGGCATTCTTGCCTTCTTTTTACAGAGTTCGGTCTTTAAGGGAAAGACCTTGAGTATCCAGAAGAAGTCTGTAGCACGCATGATGAGGGGAGGGAAGGGCAGCCGCAAAAAATCGGGCAGTCATGGCCCGTTTTGTAGCTGGTCGCGATGTTGTTATATCGCAAGCGCGTTTGCCGCGATAATCATGTGCGCGAGATATTGTTCGATTGCGTGGACATTCACTGTGGGGGGAACGAGTCCTGGTCCACAGGGAATCGACTGTACGCCGATTCCGTTTATTTCTAGTTGTTCAGCTTGGCAGGCGACATTCAAGAGAGGCCGATGGGCTTTCATGGGAACCGCGCTGGTTTTTCCACTGAAGCAGGCCTCGAAAATCATTTGTAGGTCTGAGGATCGAATCGACTTATTCCTGGGCAGTGGCTCTGGGGCAGAGCAAAGTACGACTGGATCCAAGACGCAGGCGCCTCCTGTGGGCCCAGCGACGATCACAAGATGATGTGTGAGGCGAGGACGTTGAAAAAGCCGGTGTTTTGGTACATGGATTTCTTGGCGGCCTGTGACAGTGAAGGTGACATTGCCCTTTTTCCCCTGTACGGCGCCAAATGCCCGTGCTGAGCGGAGCTTGGGGGGTGCCATGAATGTGGCGTGTAGATTGTCAGAGAGATCCCGCAATGCGAGATTGGTCATTTCGTACACATGGGCGATTCCTGTGTCTTTTTTTGACAGGGTATGTGCTCGTTTAAGTGCTGTGGCAAAGGCTGCTGTGAACGTAAGGACCAGAATAACTATTGCGCTCATCAGTGTTTTGCTGCAATGCCGCGAATATTCAAGCCTTTGTTTCTGTCGGTGTGGATAAGTAGTGGCTTGAGAGGTCTTTGGTAGATAGAAGGGACATCGAATTTCTTTTGGGAATCAGCCTGTTTTTTCGGGTTTTTTTCTGAGAAAGAGGGTTTTGCAAGCCTGTTTTGTGATAGAGCATTACTTCTGCAGGCATCACGTACTGCATTTGTTGTTTGTCCTGGCAGTGGGTCTTGTTTGTGTTCTGCATCATTCTTGACTCTGGAACTGTGTACTGTGTTCTTGATGAAGGTTTGGGGCCTTTTTCCGTGAGAATGACAACAGGAGTTGAGATGGAACGAAAGACCAAAGTGGCCATTGGCGTGGCAGGAGTAGTGATTGTTGCACTTGCCGTCGTCGTGTATTTCGCTTGGATTAAGGAGGACGATTCCCCTGCGGAAGCGTCGCTCTCAACGAATGATCCGGCTTCCCTGGAAAGTGCTCCAACCGTCGACTCTCTTGAAGGATCCTGGGTTATTTTGCCTGGGGATTCTTTTGTGGGTTACCGCGTGGGCGAGACGATTGCACAAATAGGGACGCGCAGTGAGGCGGTTGGGCGGTCCACAGCAGTACTCGGGTCGATGGAAATCGAAGAGGGTGTGATCACTGCTGTCGAAGTACAAGTCGATATGACGAAACTGAAAAGTGATGATGATCGACGCGATAAGCATTTGCGGGATAAAGGTCTGGAGACGAATACCTTTCCTGAGGGGTCTTTTATACTTAGTGCACCTTTCAAAGTAGAAGCGCTGCCTACTGAAGGTGAGGTTATCTCCGGTGAAGCTGTGGGGAAATTGACGCTGCATGGAGTAACCCAAGAGGTGACGATCCCCCTCGAAGGTCAGTTCTTGGGAAAATCAATTGAGATTGTCGGTTCCCTCACGATCGACATGACGGAATATGGCATCGACCCTCCTTCGACCCTCGGTCTGGTGTCCGTGGAAGACGAAGGCACAATTGAACTTCAACTTTTCTTTGTTCCGGCAGATGAGGGTGCGAGCACTTCTGCGTCGGACGGGGATACGGAATACAGCACTCCCTGACCTGCTCTTTATCCATTTATGGTGAGATTCTTGGAGGGAGATTGTAAGGAAAGGGTAAAGAGCTGAACAGGTATCTTTTTCCCCTGTTCTCCCCATGCTATTTGTGCCGGGCCGAGAATCTGTCCGGTACAAATAGTGTTTTTCTGCAGTTCGATGGGCGCCGTATGGTTTCTTGGTGTTAGCATTCTTGTGGGATTTGGTGGGCTTCCATAATGGGCGCGTATGACATCTGGACATGGCGACCTGCTATTTTTCTAGGGGCGTACGTGGGGGGACGCCTATGTGAGCAGCAATTGTTCTTGACGGAGGACTGATGGGCTACGCACTTCAAGCGTTGGTGACTGCTGATGCTACTGTGCAGAATGCTGATTCCATGCCCCCCGGTATTGAATGGCGAGAACTCGAGTGTGGCTTTGTGATGCTGCCAATGACAGAAGACCTTCTTACGTTCTTACGAGGGGAAGAGGAAGAAACGCGTGAGTTTCCTCTTGAGGGCTTCTGGAAATTGAGTCCGCAGGCATATCAGCTGGCGTTGTCTCTCTCGGCAAAAGGCCCCGTGGCCTATGTGGAAGCGGAGTTTTTTGGTGGAGTTGGCGGACAGTCGGGAGTCGTCTGGAATGCGCAGAATATTATTTTAGGACCCATCCATACGACTGATGGCGATGACTCGAAAAATGTGACCGCAATAAACCAGGTGCTACGGGCTGTTGGAGTTGAGAGGGAAGCCGAACAAGATGAGTTTGTTCTCATGCGTCTCGATCGCCATGCCAACACGCAAGATTGGGCAGATGAAGACCCGGAATATCCAAGTGATGAACCCTGGTAAGGGATGCTTGTTGGTGCCGGCCTGCGGATGAATCCCCTTTGGGGGTTCTCATCGCCTAGCCAGGTTGCGCGAACTTTTCGGCTGCCTGCGCGAGAAAAAAGTCGGCCGGGGAAATGCCGCCGGTATCGTGCGTGACAAGGTCGATAATGACCCGGTTATAAACATTTTTCCATTCGGGGTGATGGTCATGTTTTTCGGCAAGGATGGCAAGTCGGGTCATAAAGCCAAAGGCCTCCGCGAAATCCGCAAAAATCAGCTCTCTATGGAGCTTGCCTTGACGCACCTGCCAGGCAGGAAGAGACTTCAGTTGTTCTTGGATTTCTCTTTTGGACAAGACATGACGGTCAATGCTGGTCATACTTCCTCCAGAGCAAGAATTTTCTGCCCCCTTTTTCTCAGAGAAGTGCGGCGAGCCTTTTACTGATGACCGCGAGGCGGTGCAGCCTCTTCTCCAAGACGATTTCCTGTGTTTTTCCGCTTGTTGTCATGATAGGTGTTATCGCTGTTGGCGGGGCTGTTTCGAGCTTATTGCAGGAGAACCAGCCGAGGTCAAGAGACTCTTCACTTCTTTTGGCCTCGGCATCAGGAGGTGCGATCACGAGAAACGCACAATCGTAGTGCAGATGCGGAGTTTTTCCAGGGGGAGAGACTCGGTGAATGTCGAGATCGATCGGCGATGGGTGGATGGCGAGTTCTTTGATGCCACTCTCTTCTTGTGCTTCTCGTAAGGATTCTCCTGGGAGGTTGCCCGATTCACAGTGTCCCCCAAATTGCAGCCATAGCTGGAGTTTGCGGTGGTGATGGAGCAGGAAACGATTGCGTGATGGATCGAGCAGAAAAGCTGACGCGGTGATATGTCCTGGGACGCAGGTGCGATTGAGGGCATCGGGGTGTGTGCGGCAGAAGTCCAGCGTGTCGGCTTGAAATTGCGTGCTTTGCTTGTCGGGAGGAACGAAGGACTCGATGATGCGTGTGGCGTGTGGAAGTGAGCCTGAGGGAAGTAAGGCGGCGTTGTCGAAGCACAATAGGCGCAGGTTATTTTCAGACATTCGGTGATTTTAGAAGTTTTTTCTTTTGTGGGATTTTTCTCTGCGGATTTTCCCATGAGATTGTGTGGAGAGGGTTTTTGCTCGCGAGGATGTGTGTTGACTTCCTGTACGGGAGAAAATGTCAGGTGAGTAGTCTTTGTTTTTTGTTTTGAGGCAGTATGTGGCCTATGTGAAATGTTGTGTGTTGTAAGGGACGAGGAGCAGTGTGAAGACCTCTGAAATGAGTGCACTTATTGCGGTAATTGTCACATTATTGGGAGGCATTCTGGCTTCTGTGGTTACCCGGCGTCTGGTATGGCCGTTATTGCAGCGGATCGTGCGTCGTACGCCGACCTTATGGGACGATGTTCTCAATGATGAGAAGCTTGCCCGGTATGTTTCCCTGGTCGTTGCCTTTGGCGTATTCGTTGTGGGAGTAGGAACTTTTCCCACAACAGGCGTGTGGAGTTTGTCGGATGAAGCAGCGGACATTGTCCAGCGTGTGATCTGGGTATTTTTTCTTGTCTTTCAAGCGCTCGTCTTGAGCCGTTTACTGACAGCTTTCCATGATGTGTATGCCACTCTGGAGGTGGCGGAATCCCGTCCTTTGAAGGGATATCTGCAGCTCGTAAAGATCTTTATTTTTATTATTATTGGTGTAGTGATCGTTGCGGTCATAACCGGCCAGCCAGTTGGATACTACGTTACTGGTTTAGGTGCGATGACTGCGGTTTTATTGTTGATTTTCCAGGACACTATTTTAAGTCTTGTTGCTTCTCTCCAACTGACGCAGAATGACATGGTGCGCGTGGGAGATTGGATCCAGGTACCGAATTGTGGAGTTGATGGGACTGTAGTGGACCTGGCTCTTCACACAATGAAGGTCCGTAACTGGGATAACTCTACTGCCACTATTCCCACGCATCAGCTGGTCTCAGAGTCTTTTCTGAACTGGCGCGGTATGACGGATGCGGGTTTGCGACGCATCAAACGGTCCCTTTTTATTGACGCGACAAGGGTACGTTTTCTTACAGAAGAAGAGGTCGAAAAATTTCGTAGTTTTCCGGGATTGTCCGACTATATCCAAGAAAAAAAAGCCGCTTACATGCAAGAGGAGAAAGAAGAAGTTCTCCCGGATAGGGGGATACGAAAGCATTTTGATATTACAAATCTCGGGATTTTGCGAGCATATATTGAGGCTTATCTGCGCGAGCTTTCTGTTATTGAATCAGAGAATGCGACGCTTCTCGTTCGACATCTTTCTCCGACTTCTCAGGGGATACCCATTGAAGTTTATGCTTTCTTTTCCAGTACAGAATGGGTTCCCTACGAAAATGCTGTGTCAGATATATTCGACCATCTGATTGCGACGCTTCCCCTCTTTGACCTAAGGCTTTTCCAAGAGCCAACCGGTTTCGATTTTCGTTCTGATACAGATACTCCTCTGCAAAACTCTCGGAAAGGAATTTTCCGTACAGGCGGTGAGGGTGAGGCCTAAGAAGCTGTGATTTTTGCCGCAATGGAGAGGTGTGTGAGCGCGCGGTATCGCACAAGTGGACTGTATTCTTTTTCGGTTTTGGTGCGTAGTACCGTAGTTCTCAAGCAGTGGATGGAGAGAAATATGGGCATGTTTTTTGGGGAGAAACCTGTCTTCTCGTGTGTCTTTGCCGGGTGTCCTGTGTAAGGTCCTGCTGTTGCTTCCCGCTTTTTTGAAGAAGAGAAGAGTGCGACATGGTGCACAATGAGGCTACCTCGGGACAAGCTTCTGCGGATACAGCAGATACTCGTGCTGTTTTTTCTGCGATGACGGAGTCTTTTCTCACGACGCTCACCTGTGTGGCAGACGATAAATGGGAGATGCCTGCTCTTGGGGTTTGGAGCGTGCGGGAATTGGCAGGGCATGCGAGCCGGGCTTTGCGCACGCTTGCGTCCGCGTGCGCAACCCCTGCTCCACAGCGCGACCTTGTAGGGGCTACTCAATATTTTGTACAGGCTGCGCAAGAGACGAACCGGGAAAATGTGGCAGAGAGAGGGAAGCAAGCGGGTACATCTCTTGGTCCTGATCCTGTGACGGAGGCTCGCAGGCTGGCAGAGACTGCGCTCACTGCCATGGAGAATCTGCCTGATGACGCACTTGTGCAGACGTTTGCCGGTGGGATGTGTTTATCGGATTATCTGGAAACTCGCGTGTTTGAGCTTGTTCTCCATACGTTCGATCTGCAGGCGGCATTGCAGATCGAACTGTCTGTACCTGGGGAAGCGGAACGTGTTGTGCTGCATGTGTTGGCCGAACTTGCTGCACAAGATGGGAAAGCTGTTCCTGTGCTTCGCGCTCTGACCGGCCGTGCCGCGCTTCCTGACCGCTTCAACCTGCTTGGAGTGTGAAGACGGGATCAGAAAAACGACAAGTCGTTTTTCTGATCCTTGTGTGGGGAATGAAGAACCAGGTTTGTGATGAGCGGTTTTGGCAGTTGCCTCTGCCAAGTCGGAAGACAGTTCGAGATGGAGCGCGTAGCAGGATCTTTTTTGCAGTGAGTGTGGGGCGTGAGAGAGAAGGCACACTCACTGCACAGGGAAAAGCCTGCCCCTTCCTCAGCAGTACACACTTGCTCGGGGAAGTTTTGAGAAGAGTGCGTGAGGGCGGTGCGAAAGCAGAGGATTAGAAGTCGAAAATATCGATCTCGGAGATGACTTCTTTTATATCGAGGTTCTCAAACATATCTCCATGGCCGAGGTCTTGCGTATGACCGAGAGAGTCGGGAAAGCTTTCGTGGGAGGAATCTGAGAAAGGATTCTGCTCGAAGACTGATTCTTCTGTGTCAAATGAGGAGAAAGGGCTTTTCTCGAACCCAAGGTCTTGTACGCTGTCAAGGATATCGTGGATGTCTTCTTGAGAGAGAGAATCGTGCTCTTCTGTCTCATTGTCCCTGTCCCTGCCCCCGTCTCTGTCCCTGTCCCCGTCACTGTCCCTGTCCCCGTCTCTGTCTCTGTCCCCGTCCCTGTCTGTGCTGGAGTAAGGACTTTCATGGGGACTTTGGTTGTCGTCTTGCAAGTCGGC
>DEIU01000022.1:0-4512 GCA_002352645.1 Acidimicrobiia bacterium UBA2766
ACATCATGATGAATGCCGTGGGTGGCACCATTGGTGCACTGGCCCGCACAAGTGCACAGCTTTTCTCCTTTCAAAAGAACAGCCGTTACAACCGGCGTATCACCTTGTTTACCCCAATGGAGATCACTGGTCCAGCCAAAGGGCACCCCTTGCTGCGTACCCCAGCTGACCCGTCAGGAAAAAAAGTCCATGGCACGACCGCGAACTGTGCCGGCGGTCGCACTCCCTGGGGAACCATCCTCACGGCCGAGGAAAACTTCCAACACTGGTTCGCTCACGCGGGGAAGGTTGATTTTGCTGCGCACGACAAGACCGGCTTCCTGGAAAAGGTCACAAAAAGGTACGGCATTTCCAACGGAACCGGACGGTACGGGCTTGAGCGTTACCATGACCGCTTTGACATGTCGAAGGTTCCGAATGAGAACCACCGTTTTGGGTGGATCGTAGAAGTTGACCCTTACGATGCAACGTCGATACCACGCAAGCGCACCGCCCTCGGGCGTTTCCGCCATGAGGGTGCCTGCTGCAGTCTCGCGAAAGATGGCCGGGTTGTGGTGTACATGGGGGATGACCAGCAATTTGACTATGTGTACAAGTTCGTGAGCGCGCGCAAATACCAGCCAAGGCGTCGCAAGGCCAACACCCATTTGCTCGACAAGGGCACCCTTTCTGTTGCGAAATTTGATGTGGCAACGGACGGCAGCCGGGTCGGCAAGTGGATTCCCTTGGTTGCGGGGAAAGACCCGCTTACTGGGAAAAACGGATTCTTTACCCAGGCTGAGGTCTGTATTGCGACACGCGTTGCTGCCGACCTTGTGGGCGCCACAAAAATGGACCGTCCCGAGGATATTCAGCGCAACGAAAAAACCGGTGCAGTGTACATTGCCCTTACCGGTAATAAGAATCGGGGCAAGGGCAAGAACACGCGCGACCCCAACCGTGATGCTTTCTTTCCCCAGGAAGACCCGGCGAATCCGCGCGTGGCAAATGCCGGAGGTCATGTGATTGAATGCTTCGAGCAGAACAATGACGCGGCAGCGACAAGCTTTGTCTGGAACATTTTTCTCTTGTGTGGAGACCCCGCAGACGCTTCCACGCATTTTGCGGGTTTCCCCACGGACGAAGTGAGTCCTATTGGCAACCCCGACAACTTTGCCTTTGACGCCGCGGGCAACCTGATTGTGGCCACAGACGGGCAGCCGCGTTCACTTGGCTACAACGACGCCTTCCATTTCGTGCCTGTCGAGGGCGCACAACGCGGGCATGTGCAACAGTTTTTGAGTGTGCCCAGAGGTGCAGAAGCATGTGGCCCCGAGTTCACGCCCGATAACCGCACCATGTTTTGCGCGGTGCAGCATCCCGGTGCAGATGGCACTGTCACCACTCCGACGAGCACCTGGCCGGGCGGGAAGTTCCCCCAGCCGGCAGTGATCGATATTGTGAAGAAGGACGGCGGTATTATCGGCAGCTGAAACGACGTTGGCACTGGGGTCGTATGCCGCGTTTTCTCCCTCTGCTTCGGAAGAAAACGTCTCTCCGCTGCCGGCGTGGTGCGGTGTCGCGTCGTGCGGTTCTGTGCAGGGCGAAAGGACACGGACATCTGAAAACCCATGTTAACGGTTTTCAGGCCTTTCTTTCCTGATGTATCCTTCTTGTGAAATCGCCAGTGCAAGGGCGGTCTGGAAGCCAATATGGCTTTTTACACCCCCCGCAAGCAATCTCGAAGCCGGCTGTGCCTATTCGTGTCGCAGGCGAAAAGAACTTCGGGGCGACTCTGCGCGCGAGTGGCGGAATTGGCAGACGCGCAAGGTTTAGGACCTTGTGACCTAGGTCGTGTGGGTTCGAGTCCCACCTCGCGCACCATGCAAAGTGTTGTCAAACCCCTGGTGCAAGCCCGGATGCGTGCACGATTCCTGTTCTGGCCGACTTCTTCGTTTCAGGCCACAGGAAGCAGACATCCGTCATGTAAGCTGGTTTTCGCTTCTTTTTGGTTATCTCAGGTCTGCATTGGCCGGCGAGAAGTATTACTTTGCATGCTTTGCAGAGGCAAGGCGCCTGCAACCTCACGCGCCGAGTGGTACGAGGATCGGGCGGAGATGTGTGGGATAGGCGATGAGTGGATATAAGCCTGAAACAGAGGCTGTGCTGTTTTCCGCGAGCGAAGAGTACTTTGCGGCGGCAGCACAGGAGATCCGAACGGAGTTTCCCGATACACAGATAGAGCGACTGACGTCGGAGCTGGGCTTGGCGACTGGTCTGACTGCGACGGCGCTTGCGCAGGTGTGTCGGGAGCGCCCGCTTGTTTTCGTTCGCCATCTTGTGCAACAGCAGGCTGTGCTGACAGCCCCGACTTCGGCTGAGGTGAGTGCCGTGTTGCGCGAGATCGTGCCGTCTCAGGCTGGGCATGTTTCTTTGCAGGTGTGGAGTCCGGATTCCAGGTTTCCGCTCAGTGTGGGGGGCTTGCGGGCCGCGGTGGAGGAAGACCTTCTTGCCTCGGGTATCGACGTGCGACGCGGAGAAGCAGAGACGGTACTTGCCGTGTGCGTGACGCGAGAGGCAGTGCGTCTTGGTGTCACGGCCACAAAAGACGTGCTTGCCGACTGGCCGGGTGGGCGTGTGTCTTTGAAGAAAACCCCACAACAAATTTCCCGTTCCGAGTTCAAGCTGGAAGAGCTTTTGAAACTTTGTGCAGGAGCCGTGGGCAAGGGCACATGGGCACTCGATCTTGGGGCAAGCCCTGGAGGGTGGACGCGTCTTCTGCGCGCAAGGGGATATCAGGTTTGTGCTGTTGATCCTGCGTCGCTTGATCCGGCTCTGAAAGCAGACCCGGGAGTGCACCATGTGGCAAGAACCGCGGGCCGCTTTTTGCGTGAGACACAGCAACAGTATGACCTGGTTGTGAACGACATGCGTATGGACACAGCCCGGTCGGCGGGAATCATGAACGAGGCCGTGTCCTTGCTGGCACCGCAAGGAAGAGGGATTGTCACGCTGAAAACAGGAACGCGTGACCCGCTCGAGAATGCCGCGTGTGGACTCTCCCTTCTCCGTCAGAAGTACAAAATTGTTTTTGCCCGTTCCCTCTTTCATAACCGTGCAGAGGTGACGGTTGTGGTGCAGTCCTGGCAGTCCTGAAGGAAGCGCGTCGGGCACTTCTCGGGTGCGGGAGCAGCTTGCCCAGCAAAAAGCCTGTTGTTGTGTGCCCACAACCTTTACACACGTATAGGCACACACGCATAGGCTTGTGAGAAATCGTTTGCGTGACGATGGGACTGGTGGGCCGCGTAGGAATCGAACCTACAACCTTGGGCTTAAGAGGCCCCTGCTCTGCCAATTGAGCTAGCGACCCAGGCAAACGCACCCTAGCGTCTTTCAGGGAGAGGCGCCAAGAGTGCCATTTTGTTTGCTGGAGAGTGAAAGCTTCTGAGAAAGACACAGAGAAAACCTTGCCGCGAACTTTTCGCGAAGAATGTCTCTGCATTCTCTTTCAGCGCGGCTTCCGCGCGGGGCGCGCCATGAGAAGGGGATATTTTCAAAAACTCCGCCAAAATCCCTTGGGACGCTTCTAGGGTGACTGAGGGGACTCGAACCCCCGACCTCCGGGACCACAACCCAGCGCTCTAACCTACTGAGCTACAGCCACCATATCGCGCATGCGCTGACTGTGATCGCGTGCCGGAAGGCAACGCTGCATCTGTCCACGCGCTGCAAAAGCGTATCAGGTCGAGGTGGTCTTCGTCATTCTAATTCCACTGCTTTCCCCTCTTACGCTCTGCTTTTTATGCGCAGTGTCATGAAAGTTTCGGTTTCCTTCCCGAGAAAGAGCCGAGCAAAAGCAGAGCGTAAGACATTCCTCTAGGAAGAGCTGGGAGACGCACAGGAGGAAAACCAACGAGAAAGGATATGTCTCATGATTCTTCTTCTCGGCCTTTCTTCAGGGGTCTCGCAGGTTGTTGCGGATGGAGTGTGCGCAGGAGGTTGTGGCGGATTTTTCTGGGGCTGTGGAGTCTGATGGCAGTTTTGGGAGGACGCCGGGACAAGGAGGGCGGGGATGGTCTTGGCTTCCCAGAAATCTCTGTAAAAAAGATGTTGGAGTACCGGAGTTTTTGCTTGCAGGTAGGAAAACAGGGAATGAGCAGGGTCAGAACCTGGCAGCTTGACGCAGGAGAAGAGTCTGGAAGTGTTCTCTCCGGAGTTTGCCTGGTTTTCTATTGAGGGATGAAGAGGGGTTACAGAAGTAGTGAGTTTTCTATACGGGTGAGTTCTTCTTTCTGGGGTGGAGAGAGAAGGTTCTTTTCTTTGGAAAGACGCGGCACTCTCTTTTTCTGGAGAGAGTGCTTTTTTTGCAATCTTTCTTACCCGTTCTCGTAACGGGGCCTCGTTCCCGATTCCCCTCGACAAGGCATCCTGTTCTCTCCTGTGTCGAGGGCCCTGCCTCGGGTTGTTTCTTGGAAAGATCCGAGATGAAGGAGTTCTGGATGCAATAGTGCCGGTGATGGGGTTGGTGGTGTC
>DEIU01000022.1:4599-4907 GCA_002352645.1 Acidimicrobiia bacterium UBA2766
TGCGTCTGTGTGGAAAAATAGGATGGCGTGGTGTCGGAGAGGAACTCTCAGGCAGGGTCGTGGTCGAAGAGGGAAGAGTATCGACTGGGGGTGCGGGAGAAGTGTGGGTCAATGATGTGGTTGGGTTGTGTGAGAGCAGGTTGTTGCGAGCAGGGGCATCAATCGTATCGGGAAGCGAGTTTTCAAGGGGGAACTGTTGGGCTTGCTCTTGCGAGAGGGGGAGGATGGTGACTTGCCCTGAGGGTTTTTTATGTAGGGGAGAGTTGCTGACGGTGGCAGCCAAAAAAAGAGAGACCGCGAAAAAGCTG
>DEIU01000022.1:5021-8828 GCA_002352645.1 Acidimicrobiia bacterium UBA2766
GAGGTATTGGTGGGAAGAATGCGTGGAGATTGCGGGGAAAATTTTGCTGGTGATGGAGAAAAAGAACTATTGCAGAGGTTGGACCAAGTTGTATGAGGAGAATTCTGCTCTTGCATTATTTGTATATGACAACTGTTTGTAAGGGTGTGGGGGAATCTTGAAAGATCTGGGATATTTCTTTTTTTGCTCTCAAGTAGGTGCTTTCTTTTGCTGGGGGAGAAGGGTATTTTCGAGAGGTTTTTCCCCCGACTTTTTTTGCAAAATTATGGGGTTTTCCTGATAGGTTCGGTGTGTTGTCAGTGTATGACCAGTAGTTTTCCTCCCATTCTCCGGCTCTGCGAAATGTGTAAAAAACATGTTTAATGGGCTTTGTTGAAAAAACTGCACGTAAAAATGGTTTCCAATAAAAGAGGGCAAAGTCCAGTTTGTTGGAGAAAAATCTGGAGAATTTTGCGTGCTTTTTTTTGTAGAATAGAGCTGCTCTCTGTTGTTTGTTTTTGCTCTTATTCCGTCTTGGGGATCTTATTACAAAGGACGGATACTTTTCTGGCGAGACACGTGAGAGATTTCTTTTTTCTTTTCATGCGTGACAGGCGTGTGGAAAGAAGCCGTGTGAAAAGAAAAAAGAGGCAGAGAACGGGGTTTTCAAGAGAGAAGAGTGGGAGCGCTTGCTCGTTCCCCTTTGCGCCCTTTTCCGCTACTCCGAGGGAGAGACTGATTCTGCCGGCCGGCATTGGGCCTGTTGCGGCTGACGCGTTGCACAGCAGAGTGTAGGTTCTCGACTTCTGTCGCAAGATTATGACTCATCGTGAGATAAGCGGCAGCCTCGCCTGTTGCCCATATCGCGATGTCCAAGGGAGGAGGTGTGGAGAGCAAGATGCCGCGGTGCACGTCAAGCACGCATGCTGTTTTTGCGTTTCCATAGGCAGAGCGGAGGAGATGGATCGTGACATCAGACCAAAATGCCGGAGTAGGCTCGTCTTTTATGAAACGGTATCTGATAAGACAAGGAACCCCGTCGATCTCTGCGTTCAGATGTGGACTCACACGGATGTCCAAACCATTGAGGTGAAGCTTCCGGGGAGCGAGTTTCTCTTCCCACCGAATGTTTTTCTCTCCCCACCAGTCGCGGTAGCCCTCAATAGCTCTTTTGTAGTTTTCTGCCTTGCTTGTGGGGCAGCGGTTTGTCAGATCTTCGGCAAGTGCATCGAGGTCTGTCACTGTGCCATTTTCCCGGTGCAGGGTGAGCAGGCTTTCTCGTAGCCGTTTCCAATAATCTCGGACGGAAGAATACGGCTGTGCGGCTTGTGCCCTCTGCTCACGCACGAGGCGGACTTTTCTCGCCGGCGGGGTTGTCGCGAAAGCGGCAAACATGTCGGATCGGATTTCCACGAGGTGACCCTTTACTCATGGGCACTCCACAGACTGCCCGCTCTCCTGTGCACTCGTGGGAGCTGCCTGCCGGCGACCTGGGACATTTGTCTTTTGCGTCATCTTAGAGATATCAGGTAATCGGGGTATTTTGCTGATTTTTCGGAAATTTCTGAAGATTGCAGAGCTCTGTGGCGGGTTATTTTCGGAGATATCATCGGGCATTCGTTCCCTTCTCGCGACTCTTTCCTGGCTTTGCCTGAGGACAGGTTCGGATGCTCTTATGATGTACTTTTCTGGTGCTGTATCTTTAGGTGGGCCGGTCGCAGGAACCCTTTTCCCGGTGGTCACAACAGTGCAAGTCAAGAGCCGGGATGTTTCCTGAACTGCTGTGGTTCGGTCGTGTCGCTTCTTGGTTTTTCTTTGGACTTTGCTTTGTTTTTTTCTGTTTATCGGTGTATGCAGGCATGTTGCAAAGAAGCGAGAGAGAGGATCAGGGGAGTGTGCTCTTGAAGAACGCAAAGTAGGGCAGTATCGGGATCGAGGATGGAGGTTCTTTTTGCGCCTCGGCGCTCATGCAAGAGAACAGACATTTGACTGTCTGTTCTCTCTGGTGCTGCGCTTTTCGTCTTTTCCTGTACTTGTCCTGTACATGGTCAATGGCCATCCTCTATCGGAGGAAAGGGATTGTATGACTGCGATTGAAAGAGACACACAGGCAGATGGTCCCTGGCAAAATCTTCTGGAGAGCGTAGAAGAAGGACAACCCTGTGTGCTGGCCGAATCCAGTCTGCGCTGTCTGCGTAGCGCGCAATTGCAAGAACTTCTCAGTGTCGCCCCGCGTGACTCTTCCGGACGTCCCATCCTTTATCAGGCTGACTTCCGTGAGACCATTTTTCAAGATGGAGCGGTGTTTCGCCTTGCCGGCGAGTCTGCACCCGGTGGCACGATGGGAACAGTCTTCGCTGGTGGTGCCCAGTTTGGTGGAGCTGTATTTGCTGGAGATGCCTGGTTCGGAGGCGCAGTATTCGATGGGACTGCCTGGTTTGGACGAAGCCTTTTCAAAAGAAGTGCTGGTTTTGGAAATGCGGTCTTTGAAGATAGCTCCTGGTTTGCTGAAGCTGAATTTTGTGGAGGAGCCTGGTTCACTGACGCTACATTCAAGAGATCTGCCTGTTTTGGTGGAGCCCTCTTTTTTGGAAACACTTGGTTTGATCGGGTTTCCTTTGAAGAAGAATTGTGGTCTGGCAAGGCAGTTTTTGCGAAAAATAGCTGTTTTGGTGAGGCAGTTTTTCGTGGAAAAACCAGCTTTGTCGAGGCAACTTTTCAGCAGAGAGCCGTTTTTGACAAGGCGACATTCTCAGAAAACACGTGTTTTAGCAGAAGTAATTTTGCGCGTGGTGCCGCATTCGAACGAACAGTCTTTACAAAGGGAGTTTTGTTTGACCGAACTCTTTTTTACGGAGGCACCGGACTTGAAGACGCTGTATTTCGTGGAAGACCACAATTTACCGGCACAGTTTTTCGCGCTCCTTTCGCTGTCTATCTAGTGACCCCTGAGCTGGATACTGCTTCTCAAAAGACTGTGCCGGGGACTGGGCCAGGAGAGGCCGGGCTGAAAGAAAAAGCAATGAGCCGTCGCCCTGTTGCTCCGAACCTCTTTGATCACACTTCCGTCTGGCGAGTTGAGGAACTGCTGCCCCGTTTGATGAAAAAGTTCGGGATACCTGCATCCCAGGAACGGGTGGAGTCAGGTTTTCGTAAGATATGGGGTGAAGTCGAGACTCGTGGCGACGAGACGTTTTTCTCGTACGGTGGTCCTGGGTCCTTTGAGTATGGAGCAGTCGCGCGAGAATTACTCGCCATGTTCGAGGCGCGTAAAGCGGAGGGATTCTTTCTTTTTGGGCGCGTTCTTCTCGCGAGATTAACGGGTTCTGATGGGAGACCACTTGTGTTTCGTCAGATCCTGTCAGAACGTGACATGCAAGAATTACGAGAAATCCCAGGAAAAGCCATTGACCGCCTTGCCTGGGACTTCGCACAATCCCGGCCCCGGCTTCTCTCTGCCGCAGAACATGCCAATCTCACTGCTGGATCTGGTACATCCTCTCCCGAAAAGAGTGGGCCTCCCGGGAACGCCAACAGGGCACCTGAACGGGCATTGCCGGAGCAAGGTCCGCCTGCGGGGAAAAGAGCAGCTTCGAGAACGACCACACCAGAGGGTGTTGTCCCGGTCGCAAGGGTGAGGGGAGTGCCGAAACACGACCAGAACCCTGCGCGTCGTCCCAGAGTGTCTTGAATGTCTCCGGTGCTGTACCAGCATGCAGGACTCTGCCTGTTCTCGCTGCTCAGCCGCGCGGAACGTCTCTGAAGTCCCAAGTACGCGTGGCGGTGCGGGATCTTGCGGGTCTCTGCACATGAAGAGGTTGTCGTCAG
>DEIU01000022.1:8861-51209 GCA_002352645.1 Acidimicrobiia bacterium UBA2766
GTACTGCCAGATCCACATTGCTGCTGCTGCGCTCAGTGCAAGAATTGCCCCGGCGTAGAACGGGGCAGAAGGACCGAATCCCTGCCAGCTTCCGATTCCCTCCCAGAGTAAACCAGCGAGAAGAGAAGCGGGAAAATCAATGATGCCGAGTGCCGTGTTATAGGCTCCATAGGCGGTACCCCGTGCTTGAGCGGGAACAAGGTCTGCGACGAAGGCTTTTGCTGTGCCCTGCGAAAGGCCGTAGTACGCGCCATATGCGGCGAAGAGCGTCCAGGTTTGCCAGAGGGTTTCGGCAAGGGCAAACCCGAGATAGACAATCCCATAGAAGGTCCACCCTGCCACCAGAACTTTGCGCCGTCCGATCCGGTCCGAAAGCGACCCCGCAGGTATTGACACTAACGCGTACACCAGGTTGAAGACGAGCAGCATTCCGAGAATTTCACTCACGCTTGCGCCACGTTCTTTGCTACGCAGGACAAGGAAGGCATCTGAGGAATTCCCCAGGTCGAAGAGGCCCATGATCAAAAGAAACACAAGAAAAGGGCGTCCGAGTTGACGAATTCCCGGTCGGGCAGTTCTGGCGTCCTGCTGCGTTTGGTCGGTGTTTTCCGAGGATTTTTCCTGGCTCTTGCTGTCTGTCCTGTCTGTGTGCCTGCTGCGGAATTGTTTCCGAGAAACCTGCCCATTGCCAGGGGCTTCGTGCGTCACAACCGCTAAGACGATTACTCCGAGCAAGGCTGGAACCGCGCTTATCAAGGCAACAGTTTGGAAAGTGGCACGATCGAGCGCTGCTTCTCCCGTTTGCGTCTGTTGCACAACCAGCATGGCGATTGCCAGGCCCATGACGGCACCAAGTGTGTCGGCAGCCCGGTGAAAGCCAAACGCAAAGCCCCGCTTTTCTTTTTTTACGCTGTCGGCAACAAGCGCGTCGCGTGGGGCAGTGCGCACTCCTTTTCCGACTCGGTCTGTCCAGCGTACTGCCGCAACAGTTCCCCATGACCCTGCCAGCGCAAAAAGGGGTTTTGCCGCAGTCGAGATGGCATAGCCTGCCACGGCAAGCCATTTGCGTCGGGCGAGACGGTCGGAGATCCAGCCCGAGACGATTTTGAGCAGACTCGATGTGGATTCTGCGATGCCTTCCACCAGCCCAATCACACTGGTTTTTACACCGAGTGTGCTCGATAAAAAGAGCGGTACGAGGTTAATCACCATTTCACTCGACACGTCTGTCAGGAAGCTGGTAATACTCACTCCCCATATATTGCGCGGTATTTTCGCTTCAGGTGGTTCTGGCGATTCCTGTGATTCCGGTGGTTTTAGTGGTGTGCGGTGGCGATATGCAGCAATTTTTCGAAAGCAGAACATTAGGAAATAATGGGATAAAAGCTATTCGTCATTATTCTTACTCTTTCTCCCTCACTGGATATTGTGGGCGTTGTACCCTGAACATGAGTGTGTTCTTATACAGCTTGTGATTTTTGCTCTGGAAGACCGGCAGAAAAAACGGGCGAAGGGGATCAGCGTGTGTCTCGACAAGCACCATGCAACGATCAGGTCGAGTGGCATATCGCGGACTTGGGACTGCGAGAAGAGCTTGAGATCACGGTAAAGCTCGTCGCGATGGCGATGGGCATCGCGACTTTATTGGAGCGTCTTCCGCTTGACTTTTTTTTCTCCGTCGAGCATGTGTTTCCTTTTTGGCTACTTTCTCTGGTCAGTGTCGGGCATATCCTCATGATCGGTTATATGTGGCTTGAAAAAGAAATCTTGTCATTGGCATTGTTTTTTTGCGTTCTCATTGGTCATTGGGTCCTGCTTCTTGCCGCCGTCTCTCAAAGCTGGCCCGGCATGGAACTCCGCGCCTTCGCACTACTCATGGCGACAGGCGACGCCCTCAAACTCCTCTCTCTCGTGAAAACCGATGTATATATTCGTGACTTGCCTTACTGGGCCCCACGCGTCGTGACCGGCATTTTTCTCTTTTCCTACCTACTCCTTGCCTTCACCGCCACCTGACAAGAAACAGTGCAACACCCCTTCGCGACCGGCAGTGAGCACTTGCCGGTCGCTGCCTACCGGCAAGTGCTATGGGTTTTCTTCAGAGGGTTGCTTCCGAGGATCAGTAAAGGCCTGCTTGGATTGTTGTCGGGGCTTTTGTGAGATTTTTGGTTCTTGGTCCGGATTCCGTGGGCCGTTTTGTGCGTAGTGACTCGGTATTGCGGGAGGGTTTGTTGGTGGAGGCTTGGCTACTTTTTCTGCGGTGCCGATCTTGAGGATGGTTTAGTGCAGCCTGCGGATTTTGCCGGTTCTGTTTTTCACGGCCTGCTGATTCTTTTACTTTGCCGTGTGATTGCGAATCGTTGAGGGAAGCCGGCTCAACTGGCTTGCACGTATGGGTATGAGGGGAACGCCAGAGAAGCAAAGGGGGATTTGACCTGTTTGTCAACATAGTGCATGAGGCTGTTTTGACAAGGGGATTTTCTCCCTTGGTTTCAGGCCTTTTTCCAGTTGATCACACTGTATGTCTGGTTCTTTGGGATTTTTCTGGTTGTGGAGGCGATAGGTACGTATTGTGCAGGTTTGAAGTGTGCTTTTTTGCTCTTTTTCTGAAATTGCAGCCGATTGCGAAGGTCCACCAGGTTTTTGGATATGTGACCAGGGGGGTGGAAGACTTGTGCGAGACCCAGGGGGAAAAATGTCAAAAAATACGGATAAAGCGAGCGCCGGGACGCAGACGAAACCATTGCGCTTTGTCGTGATCGGTGCGGGGATGGCGGGCATCCTTGGCGCGGTAAAGCTGCAGGATGCGGGTTTCACGGATTTTACGGTCTACGAGAAAGCCGGTGGTTTTGGGGGCACTTGGCGGGAGAACACGTATCCTGGAGTGGCTTGTGATGTTCCCTCGCACCTTTACAGTTACTCTTTTGCTCCAAACCCGAATTGGAGTCATGTCTTTTCCCCGGGGCAGGAGATTCTCAGCTACTTTGAGGATGTTGCCCGTACACGTGGCGTCGAAGAACACGTCAAGTTCAATACGGGAATTCGCCGCATAGAGTTCCGAGACGGGCGTTGGCGTATTGAAACGGAACATGGCGAAGAAGATGAGGCAGACTTTGTCATCGCTGCCACGGGAGTTTTACATCACCCTTCTTATCCAAATATCGAAGGTCTTGAGGACTTCGACGGACCCCTCTTCCACACTGCCCGTTGGGACCATTCCGTTTCGCTTGAAGACAAGCGTGTGGGGATAATCGGAACCGGTTCTTCTTCGGTGCAAATAGTTTCGGATCTCGCGGGCAAAGTGCCTGAGCTGCATTTGTTTCAACGTACGCCCCAATGGGTTATGCCGACTCCGAACCCGGAGATCGATAGCGCAACACAAGAGCTCTATCGCGATGATCCCGAGGTCATGCGGGCCGTGCGCGAAAATCTCGCACAAACGTTCGCCGACAACTTCGCGAGCGCGGTCGTGGACGCTGAATCTCCCCAACTCGCGATGCTCCAGCAAATGTGCGAGGCAAACCTGGGCACTGTCACTGACCCCGAACTGCGTGAACAATTGCGTCCAGACTACCGGGCGGCCTGTAAACGACTGGTCATGTCACCGAACTTCTACGAGGCAATGCAAGATCCGTCTGTGAGTCTTGTGACCGAGAAGATCAGCCGGATAGAGGCCAAAGGCATCCGTACCGTAGACGGCGAGCTGCACGAACTCGAGCTGATTGTGCTCGGGACGGGCTTTCGCGTGGATCGTTTCATGCGACCGATCGAAGTGGTTGGCCGTGACGGTGTGGCGCTTGATGACGTGTGGGCAGAACGCCCCTCGGGCTATCTGGCGATTTCGATCCCAGAATTCCCCAACCTTTTCATGCTCAACGGCCCGAACGGTCCTGTCGGCAATTTCTCCCTGATCGACGTGGCCGAGCTGCAATTTGACTACATTATGCAGCTTGTTGAGCTTGTGCGTGCAGGGCGCTGCCAAGAAGTGAGTGTCACGCACAAGGCTGCCGACCGTTTCGAGGAGGAGCGGGTAGAAGCCGCGAAAAACACCGTATGGATGACAGGCTGTCGCAGCTGGTACCTCGACGACCGAGGTGTTCCTGCCGCCTGGCCCTGGGCCTTCGGCCGTTTCCGTGACGAAATGGCGAAGCCCAAACTCGAAGACTACGAACTCACCCCGTGAAACTTTCGCACGCTTTCTCGCATGCGAAAAAGCGTGCGAAAAATCGACAACTCCCCCAAACTGCGCACGGCATCACAAGATAAGGCAAAGCGGCATGCCATTCTTTGCCGGTGAAATCCCACCTTGACGCCCGCCAGGTTCTGCGCGTGGCAAGCCGGCTTTCCCCGGGAAAACACCCACGTGTGCTTTGCCTGCTGTCGCCCAGGCAACCGGCACCAACCTGGTCGTGTTTGACGAATGAGCTTTGCCGCCGTCATTTTTGGCTGTTCCGCGACTGGGGCGCGATGTGCGAAGGGAAACATCGAAGGCTTTTACTTCAAGGGGAGCTTATCTCGAAAGCCTGTGTAGGATTGGCTCCCCGTTTGGCTTCCCTGGTGAAAAAACAGGAGCGACTGAAGACCTGGAAGAAACAGGCTTGGACGTGTGACCTCAGGGTTTGTGTGGTCGGGGTGGCCGGATTCGAACCGGCGACCTCCTGCTCCCAAAGCAGGCACGCTAACCAAGCTGCGCCACACCCCGTTCACGTGCGAAACGGTAGCAGACCGACCGGGTGGGAATGCCAGAGATAAAGAGAAGGGGAGTGGGATGTGAGGGTAATAGGGAAGAAAAGTTGGGTTTTGTCAGGGTGTTTGGCAGAAAAGTAGGGGGGTGGGTTGGTCTTTTTCTGGGGTTGGGCCAGGGTGTTTGTGGTGTTTTCTTTCGGGTGTGTGGGCTGGGGTGCCGGGATGCTGATGGGTTGTGTTGATCAGGGGGTTGTGTGGATTTGGTTCTGCACTTCTTCGAGAGAGGGGTTCACGAGGTAGCTGTCGCCTATCTTTAGGGTGGGGACGGTGCGGTTGCCGCCGGTGACTTCTTCGATGCGGATGGCGAATTCGGGGTGGCGTTCGATGTCGACTTCTTCGAAAGCGATTTTTGCTGTGGTGAGGTGCCGTTTGAGAATGCGGCAATAGCCACACCAGGGAGTTGTGTACATGACTACTTTGGTGCTGGATGTCTGGCTGGATGAGGCGTTCTGGGGCACGCGAAGTCCTTTGGTGTGTGGTGCGGTGATGTTGTGGGGATGATGACTGCTTGTTTTGTGGATGCGCGGGTGGTGGTTTTTTGTGTTTTCCGAGTCTGTGCAGCTTACCTCGCATGGACTGATGGAATCCCGTCGGCTTGTGTGGTCGGGCTCCACGGTCGGGTAAGTGGTCTGGAACAGGCCAGAGTGCAGATGTGTTCGGCTGCTCTCCGGTCTGCTTTTTTCCTCCCCTCCTAGGTTAGGACGGCTGTGGTGTGGGGGAAGAGGAAAAGCGGGGGTGTGAAGCTGTTTCTCTTCTGCGTATTTGCTGTCTGGAATGGGGGGGTTCTGCCTGCTCTTCTGTGTGGCGGGAAGGGTGGAGGGAGAGTTTACGAGAAGGGAACCGGTGCTTGACCGCTTCCCGGAGTAGACTCATCTCACTCGAAGGACGTTCTCTTTTTGCTTCGCGTCGCGCCCTCCGTCCCGGGGTTCCTCAAAGATGGTGCCCGGTCAGGCGGCGGTCTTGTTGCAGTGAGCGAGTTGGCTGGGAACTGTTCCTGGAATGAATGCTGATGCCGATGCCGGCATGATCCGAGGAATACTGCTCCGATGCTGCTCGGACGCCGCTCCTTGGTGATGCGCTGTCAGAAGCTCTTGATTTTTGTGCACCGGAGTTCTCTTGAAGACGACCGTTACCCCGCTCCAAGACAATCAAGTGAGGCTGGAGGTCGAAGTACCGGCCGAGGAGCTTGGTTCCTCCCTTGACCGGGCAGCCCGCGAACTCTCTAAAAGCGTGAGCTTGAAAGGATTTCGGCGCGGCAAAGTGCCCCGTAAGATCCTGGAACGCCATGTGGGCAGAGATGCCATTTTGCAGGAAGCCGTGCGTTTTGCTGTGCCCGAGTTTCTTGCGCGGGCTGTGGAAGCCGAAGAGATCGACCTTGTCGGTCGACCCGAAGTCGAAAGCGTTGATACAAACCCCGATGGTCCTTTGGCGTTCGGGGCAGTTGTCGATTTGCGGCCTGTGGTGGAGATGTGCGATCCCTCTGAGGTTTCCGTGCAACTTGAGTCTTCTCTCGTTGTCGAGGAAGAAGAAATCCAGAAGGAAATCGATGCTTTGCGCGAGCGGTTCGCCGACTTGACGGCGGTCCCACGTGGGGCGCGCAAAGGCGACTATGTGCTCATCAACCTTGAGGTGACTGCGCTCGATGGCAAGGTGGAGAGCCTGAGCCGCCCCGATTTTCACTATGAAGTCGGATCGGGTTCTGTGGTCGAAGAGCTCGATACCGAACTTGAAGGCAAGCGGGCCGGGGAAATCCTGCAATTCCGTGCCGACCTTCCCGAGAATTTGCCGGATCACGGGGGCGAGCGTGGCTCTTTCTCGGTGTTGGTAAAAGAAGTCAAGGAAAAAGAGCTGCCGGCGCTTGATGACGAGTGGGTGGGGTCGTCCTCCGAGTTTGACACTGTCGCTGAGCTCGAAGAAGAAGTGCGTTCGGCTATTGGTCGGGTGAAGCGCATGCAATCGCGTCGTGAAGCTGAGGAAAAAGCGCTCGAAGCTCTGACGGAGCGTGTCGGTTTGGTGCCCCCACCTTCAGTTGTGACAGAAGAGGTCGAGCTGCGGGTCGAGAATCTGAGCCGGCAACTCGAAGGCAGCGGTCTCCATTTTGAAGATTTTTTGGAGAAGAGCGGGCAGAGTCTCGACGAGATCAAGGAGTCTTACCGGCCTGATGCGGCAAAGGCCGTTTCCGCAGTTTTCTTGCTTCGTGCGCTTGCTGATTACGAGGGAATTAGCGTGACAGAAGAGGAAATTGACGAAGAGATCGCAACTTTGGCGCAGCAAACTGGGGAGAAACCAGACAAAGTCCGTCGTAAACTCGCTAAAACGGGCCGTCTGCAGTCGATCGAGAGTGGTATGCTCCGCCGGAAAACACTGAGCTGTCTTGTTGGTAAAGTCGCTCTTGTCGACTCTACTGGCGCTTCTGTAGATCTTTCTGTTGACACTGACGAAGAAGATCTCGTTTCTTGAGCTGTTTCTGCAGTATTACTTGACGGGCCTTCATGAGCCTTTCCTAGGCTTGTAATCGGTCTTTTTCGCAAGATTTCTTCTGTTGCAGGTCGGCGGGCAAGTGTCAGAGGATGTATGACCGATATGACCGAAAGGTCGTGAGGAAAGGCCAGGGGCCGAAAGATTCGGGTGATGCACGGTATAAGCTCGCAGGGAGCGAAACCGTTGCCCAGAAGTGTACGGCTTATTCTTTTTGCAGTGTGTTTGGTGCCCCCGATAGGGAGGCGTGAAACATGAGGATGTTCAACGAAGTGCGCTTCGCGTTTCCGTCTGTTGAGCGGTTCGCGGAGTGGCGAGGGGAAGTATGCACGACAACCCATTCCCGCAGTTCGAGTCGGAATCTAGTCTCGTTGGAGTCGACAGGATTCGCGCTGGTCTCCAGAACGGTTCTTTTGCAGACAGAGGGGTGAGTCGACTGGATGTTCAGGCCATGATCCCTAATCCGGCTGTCATCCAAAAGACCCCTGCGGGCGAGCGCACAATGGACGTGTGGTCTCGTCTTCTCATGGATCGGATTATCTTTTTGGGTACTCCGATTAATTCTGATGTC
Source organism: Acidimicrobiia bacterium UBA2766 (assembly GCA_002352645.1). Taxonomy (GTDB): domain Bacteria; phylum Actinomycetota; class Acidimicrobiia; order UBA2766; family UBA2766; genus UBA2766. The sequence continues at coordinate 16,657 of DEIU01000022.1, forward strand.
GCCAATATGATCATGGCCCAAATGCTTTATCTTGAGGCAGAAGACCCTGAGAAAGACATCATGCTCTATATCAATTCTCCGGGAGGAGACATTGACGGGCTGATGTGCATCTATGATACGATGCAATACGTTAAACCGGATGTCTCTACCATGTGTATGGGGCTTGCGGCTTCTGCTGCGGCTGTGCTCCTCGCTGCGGGAACTCCCGGGAAACGTATGGCACTTCCGAATGCTCGTGTGCTCATTCACCAGCCCCACGGAGGTGCAGAGGGGCAAGCCGTCGACATTGAAATTACGGCCCGCTGGATTATGCGGATGCGGGATGTCTTGAATCGGATTCTGGCTGATTGTACTGGTCAATCCCTGGAGAAGGTTGCCAAAGATACCGATAGAGACTTCATTATGGTCGCGCAGGACGCGAAAAAATATGGCATGATCGATATCGTGTTGCAGTCACGAGTGTCCGATGTCTCCTCGTGACGGAAGAGACAGAATTGGAATTGCACGGGGGAGTGACTTTTGGCCAAGTTTGGTGACGGGGGAGAACTCCTGAAGTGCAGCTTTTGTGGGAAGTCCCAAAAGCAAGTAAAAAAGCTCATTGCGGGGCCTGGAGTCTATATCTGCGATGAGTGTATTGAGCTCTGCAATGAGATCATCGAAGAGGAACTTACAGAGACGTCTGACCTCGGGCTAGAAGAGCTTCCGAAGCCAAAAGACATTTACGAGTTCCTCAATGACTATGTGGTGGGGCAGGAGACCGCGAAACGCTCGTTAGCGGTTGCTGTCTATAACCATTACAAACGTGTGCAGGTGGGAGTGCAAGGCGATAATGATGTTGAACTCGCAAAGTCCAACATCCTACTGCTTGGTCCCACAGGGTGTGGGAAGACACTACTTGCCCAGACCCTGGCAAAAATGCTGAATGTGCCCTTTGCTATTGCAGATGCAACTGCCCTCACTGAGGCGGGATACGTTGGGGAGGATGTCGAGAACATTCTCCTGAAACTGATTCAAGCCGCCGATTATGACGTGAAAAAAGCAGAAACCGGCATTATCTATATCGACGAAGTCGACAAGATTGCCCGCAAGAGCGAGAACCCTTCGATTACCCGGGATGTGTCCGGCGAAGGTGTGCAGCAGGCATTGCTGAAAATTCTGGAAGGCACGACTGCTTCTGTTCCTCCACAGGGAGGGCGGAAACACCCGCACCAGGAATTTATTCAGATTGACACGACAAATGTACTTTTCATCTGTGGTGGGGCTTTTGCTGGTCTTGAGCAGATTGTTGAGCGTCGTGTGGGGAATCAGGGTATTGGCTTTGGTGCCGATATCAAGTCCCGCAAAACTGTCGACCTGGGTGACTTCTTTGCACAGGTGCTTCCAGAAGATCTCACGAAGTTTGGCCTGATCCCCGAATTCATCGGACGTCTTCCGGTTGTCTCGGCAGTGCACCAGCTTGATGTGGACGTACTTGTCAAGATCCTTGTGGAACCGAAAAACGCCCTTGTAAAACAGTACAAAAAGTTTTTTGAGCTTGATGGGGTTGACCTGCAGTTCACTGATGATGCGCTGCACAGTTTGGCTTCTCGGGCCATCGATCGTGCAACAGGCGCTCGTGGATTGCGTTCCATCCTCGAAGAAGTGCTTCTCTCTGTGATGTATGAGATTCCTTCGCGCCGTGATGTCACCCAGTGTGTGATCACCCGCGAAGTCATCGAAAATAAAGAGGATCCTGTGCTTGTCCCTCGAGTTGCAGGAACAGAACGTTCTGCCAAGAGTGGCTCAGAACTAGGAGAGCAGACCGCTTGAGACGTTTCTCCTCGATGTTTCCTGCTTTTTCCTGAGAGACTGCCTGTCTTGTGTGGTCGTGTGGCGTATTTCGCCGGCACAGGCGCGGGTTGTGGAAAACGCAGCCTGCGTCAGGCGAGAGAGCCTCGGAAGAAAGCGATCAGAATTTCTCTCGCTGTTTTTCTCACGGGAGAAATTCGCGACAAGCTTGAAGAGAAAAACAGCGGAAAAACCTGTACCTGTATATGGTATTTTTCTGGCTCTCTTGTCGTGACGAGTTTCCTCCTTGTGACGCGTGCCAGGCCGCCACGCGCGCGCACGAAAGGCGCTGTCCGACCCCTAACTATTCGCATCTTCTCCTTGTTCCGGCATATTGTGGGGAAATCCCAAGTTTGGGAGAGTGCGTTTCTGCTTTTTTGAGACATGCACAGCAGTGTTCTCTCTCGAAGAGACCACGAGGTGGTCTCTTCGAGAGAGAACCGGATCGAGAGAGAACCGGAGATGAGATTGGGTATTTCCGCGGAAAGGAGCGCGGAACGAAAAGGGTGGGCAAAACGAGGGGGCATGCTCTTCACCTTGGGTGTGTTCTCGATCGCCATCACTGTTGTCGTCGGCGCTGCACTCGTAGAAGCCTCCGATGCGGGCAGTTCTGATAGTCCTCTTCATGACGATCGCAGTCTGGTGATCGACTGTGAAGTCAGTGATGTTCCTCTTGCGCTTGCTGCATGGAATTGCTACGGCGAAAAAGGTGCCTATTTTGGCTGGTGGCTGACTCCTGAGGAAACAGCTTCGCCGACAGGTCGCCCGCGTCAACCTGCAAAGATCGCTTCCGACGGGGCGTTTGGGGGGAACCTCCGCACGAGTCTGCAGTTCATCATGGGGTATGGCGCGCAGGCGCAAGCCCCGGGAACTGATCCTGGCAAATGGAACGCGGCCCAAGCCCGCGCGCATGTCGAAAAAGTGCGTTCCCCTCAGGGAAAAACCCCGATTGACTATGTGCTTGCCGGGATCAACGCGCCAAACTCCTGCCCTGGCGATGTCTCGGTCGAACTCGCGGCCCGTGTCGGGTATGTCATGGCTGCGATTGGCGAAGACCCAGCCACGGTCGCGACTCGTGGGGATCGTCCTTGCAATCTTGTGCAGATAACGCAGAATGCCCGGAATCCTGTGACCGGACAATATGGGGTGACGTTTGAGGACTCTCTTTGGGCTGTGCATGCGCTGGCTGCCTGGGGGCTGCTTCCTGAGATCGGGGCACGTGTGCAGACGCTTGCGTGGTTCCGTTCCCAGACCGGAGAAGAAGGCGCCTGGCTTACTGCTGATGGACAGGTGAGTTTCCAACGCTCCAGCCTTGGGATTACTGCCCTGTTGGCGCTTGGCCTTCCGCCGACCGACCCGCTTATTTACCAGGCGGTTCACGTGCTTGCGGCGTATCAAAATGACGATGGCGGATTTGGTTTCGAGCCTGTGGTTGAGCTTGTGGAAAACCCGTCTCGTCTTCCTGCTCTCGATCGTTTTCCGGGTGCAGCCCCTCCTCTTGTCACCGAAAAAACGGTGGGATATGTGCGGCGGTCCACGGCAGTTGATACGGCCCAGGTGCACGGCGCGCTGCTCGCGTTGGACGCGCGTGGTGCGAGCGCTTACTGGAATGTTTTCTTTCGAGGCAAAAATCCTTACCAGGGTCGTATGGGTATTCAAGTGGCGTTGGGCGAGATCTTGCACAATCAGCGTCCGGGATTTTTTGACGCGCGAAATGGAGATGGGGAAGGTCGTTTTCTTTCTCATGCCGGGTCCATTGATGACGACCCGCAGACGAGCCCTGAAAATCCAGCAGAAATAATCGATCCGCTTCCTACGGTGACCGCGATTTATTATCTGGGTTTTTGGGATCCTGTTTTTCTCTTGTCTTCAGGAAACGATGCCGATTCTGCGACTATTTGCCCAGGGGTTCCTGTGAAAATTCTGTCTGAAACGCCTCTTGCGAGCTGTCCTGCCCGCGCTATCGTGGCAGAGCCAAACGCCGTTGGGTGATCTCTCCGCCGTACGCCCCTGGGACCCCACTAGGCTGGAACTATTCGGGAGTTCCTGACCTTGAGCCATTTTTCCTTGACGACACAATCCGAAGGATGTTTGTGACCCCTGAAGAAGCCCGCTCTTTTTTGCAGTTCCAGACTGTGTTGCACGTGCAACCCGGCTTGGCACGCGTGCAGGCAGCCCTGGCGCTTCTCGGTGAGCCCCAGCAGTGTTACAAGGCACTGCATGTGGCTGGAACGAATGGGAAAACGTCTGTCACGACCATTATTGCTGCCCTGCTTGAGGCGCATGGGCTCTTGACCGGCCACTATCTTTCCCCGCATCTTACGGAAATTGAAGAACGCATCGTGGTGGGAGGTGTCCCGATTCTTCCTGCCGCTTTTGCCGATCATCTGGAGTACCTGCTGCCTGTGTTCGATGAGGCCGCGCAGCGTACCGGAGGACGGCTTTCCGAGTTTGAGGTCTGCACAGTCCTGGCTTTCTCCTGGTTTGCGGCCTGTGCTGTTGAAGTTGCTGTGGTGGAAACTGGTCTCGGTGGCACGTTTGACGCCACAAATGTGTTGGGCGCTCCGGTGTGCGTATTGACGAATGTGGCTGTCGACCATGTCGCATATCTTGGGTCTGACCTGTCTGGTATCTGTCGCGAGAAAATGGGAATCGTGACGCCGGACGCACAGCTTGTGACCGGGGTAACCGACCCGGATCTCCTTCTTCTTCTCGAGGCACACTGTGCGGCATCTGGCGCGTCCGGCCTTTGGCGTCTCGGTACAGAAATTCAAATTTCTCGCTCACGTGTGGCACTTGGGGGAGTCCTGTTTGATCTTTCGACCCCTTATGGTGTGTACGAGGAGCTTTTTCTTGGACTTCTTGGTGTGCATCAGGCGCAGAATGCAGCGCTTGCCATTGCTGCTGTCGAGTGTTTTTTCGGACGGGCGCTCGACCAGGATGTGGTGCGATCATGTCTTGACACTGTAAAAGTGCCTGGACGGATGGAGATCGCGTGTCATCAGCCTCTTGTGCTTCTCGATGGTGCGCATAACCCGGCAGGTGCAGCGGCACTCGCTACCGCGCTCGACGAGTTTTTTCCTGACCGTTCCCTTTTTTTGGTCTGCGGTGCTCTCGATGACAAAGATGTTTGGGGTATTCTTGCCCCACTTGTGGAACGGGCAGAAATTGTGGTGGCAACGGCTCCACAGACTTCCCGGGCCCGTCCTGCCGACCTGCTCGCGCGTGATGCAGAACGCCTTGGTGCCACGGTGCTGTGTGAGAACTCTGTGACCCAAGCCGTGCAGGTCGCTGTACAACGCGCGACAGAACGGGATCTGGTTCTTGTTACCGGTTCTCTGCGCACAGTGGGCGAAGCGCGTCAAGCGCTCGCAACGATCGTTACCGGCGCACTTGTGTGAACAGGTTGCGCGTCTTTCTGTGACCTTTCGGCGGGGTTGTTTTGGGTCCTTGCTTGGCGGGGGAGATCGCCCCGATTGTCTGGGACGACAAGTTGTTTTCGCCGGTTTTTCCGGTACCTCCGGTCTTTATGGACGCCGAAGACGCGGGGAAGAGATGTATGGCGTTCTCTTTCGTGTTCTGTCAGGAGCCTGCTGGAACACTCGATATCAGGAGAAAAAGTGTCTGAGCGCACATTGGTCCTCGTCAAGCCCGACGGTGTTCGCCGTGGTCTTGTGGGGGAGATCATCGGTCGGTTCGAACGCAAAGGTTTCGCGCTTGTCGCGCTTGAGCTGCGTTCTCTTGCCCGCGAGACTGCAGAAGCCCACTATGATGAGCACCGTTCCCGTCCTTTTTTTGCGGAGCTTGTGGACTTCATTACCGGCGGTCCTCTCGTTGCGATAGTCCTTGAAGGTCCTGGGGCTGTCCTTACTGTCCGCTCTATGATGGGAACGACGAACCCGGCGGAAGCGGATTCCGGGACAATTCGTGGTGATTTCGGTCTTGAGATCGCAGAAAATCTTGTGCATGGTTCCGATTCGCTTGCTTCAGCGAAACGGGAGATTGCTTTGTTTTTCCCGCACATTGATCCCTGAGCACAGCGCCCTTTTTTCTCTGCGGCACGGTTGTTGCTGATTTCTTGCTTTCTTGTGCCGCTCCGTGGCGAGTGCGGAGGCATCTCATGCGGAACCCCAAGGGTGTGGCTATTGACCTTGGCGCTTCTCGTGTGCGCGTCTGGGTGAGTGGTCATGGGCTTGTTGTTGATGAGCCTTCTTTGATTGCGATTGATAAGAAAGACCATCGCCGTCTTGCTGCCGGGTCCTCTGCCAAGGCGATGTTGGGTCGAACCCCGGCCCATATTGTGGTGTCCCGCCCGTTTATGGGAGGGGCCCTTGTGAATGTGGCTTTGGCGGAGGACCTTCTTTCGTGGGCGCTTGCGAAAACTGCAATTCGCCGTCCCAACCTTTTTCTTTGTGTTGGTTTGAGTTTGAGCCCGCTGGAGCGGCGGGCTCTTGAACTTGTGGCTCACGCCGTGGGGGCCCGGTCAGTGCGCCTTGTCGAAAGTATCACCGCCGCTTTGATGGGAGCAGGTATCCCTTTGCGTGCGGAGCCTGGAACGATGGTTGTGGACTTTGGCGCGGGTGCGACAGGGGTTGCGGTACTGCGGCATGGGGGAGTGGCTGCGGCGCGCTCGGTGCCTGTGGGTGGGGATGACCTTGACGCTGCGATCTCGGACTATTTGGAGAAGCATCACGGTCTCTTGCTTGGTCCCCAGACTTCTGAGGAGGCGAAACTCGAGGTTGGGTCTGTTGCGCCAATGGCAGTGGAACTCCGGGTCGACCTTTCTGGGCGGGACCTTTTGACGGGTCTCCCGAGAACGGTCACAACGGGCGCTGAAGATGTACGTGAGGCGATCGAACCGCCTTTTGCGCGCTGCCTTGGGGCTGTGCACGCGCTGTTGGAGAGTTTGCCTCCGGTGTTGCGCACAGAAGTGAATCGTTCGCAAATTCTTCTCGTAGGCGGGGGTGCTCTTTTGCGTGGTGTGGATCGCCGTCTCGCCTTTGAGACGGGTTTAGAAGTGCGTTGCGCGGAAAATCCTCTCACGTGCGCATTGCGCGGAGCCGGAAAGATCGCAGGACGTTTTTCCCGTTAAAATATGAGATTTCCGCATGTTTTTTCCGTGAAAGACGAGAAAACACCCGAGATGAAGACTTGTTCTTTTCTCTTTCTCTGCCGATCAAGAGAAAGAAGGCCAAAAAGAGGTCTGCGGTAGACCAGAAAGAGGCGTGCCGCAGGCTGGGGAGGCATGAAGGAGAGGTTTTCGTCCGCTGTGGGAATGCATTTCTCTGCGCTCGGGTTTGCGATTGACACGAGTGCTCAACTTGAAAAGCTTGTGCGTAATGTGTTGTCGGATTCTGAGACAGTGCAACGTGATGATGGGGGAATGACCTGCGTTCGGGGCACAGGCTCACGCGCTGCGGTTGCTGTGCATGTTGATGAACAGGGCGAGGTGTTTTGTGTTGCCCCCTTTTTTTCACCGAGTGTACGTCAGCGTGTGCGTTATTGTGGGCTGCTGTCAAATCCTGACTGTGCCCAGTGTGCTCCAGTTCTTGTCCGTCTCGACACAGAAATCCGAAAAGATGTGCCTTTGGCGTTTGTCACTCCGCACGCGGTTGCGTGGCGAGACGCACTTGTGGCCGGGGACGAAATCGAAGTTGGTTTCGGTGCTGTGGCAGAAAAGATGGAAGTGCGGGAATTGCCGCCTGAAAAAAACGAACATGGGATTGTGGCGTATGGATTAGAAGAGTCTCCTCAACAGCCTTTTGTCCGTCTTACGGGCATAGTGCAGACGCATTTTCAGCGCCGGAATGAGCTCGACGGTGCTTTTTTTGAGTGGGCTTTACTCGATGTGGAAGGGGTCCGGATCGAGGTTGTAATGGATCCTGATATGATGGAGAATCTCTCCATCGAAGGGCTTACCGTGTCGGGTGATTTCCGGCTTACTGGGCCGATTTGGCGATATCTCGATTCTTCTTCTTCCGTGACCTGATACCATGTGGGAACGTTTTTTTCCTCCGGGCCGTTTGCTCGGACTGTCCCTCTTGGTCGAGGTTCGCGTACCGTGTTTACACGAGAAGCGACGCGAAATACACGCGGGAGTGGATGTCTGCTGTACCTCACGGAGCGTCGTTCCGCTTGCGGGGCCGTCTCTGGTGTGAGTACGCGCAGTGGCCTAGGTGCTTTGTGCACTGCTTTCCATCGGGATGCCTCGGAGGACGCTGCCAGGCAGTGGTCTCGATACTGCTGTTGTTCATCAGACTGTTCCGTGTTTTTTCGGATCAGGCGAGAAGTTGCCATTGTGTGTTCTCCGGTCTTCTCGGTGCGGTCTGGCTACTGGCACACAAAGTGAAAGTTTTTTATGACGGCTTCAGTGAACACGACACTGTGGCACAAGATTGAAGCATTATTGCCCGGTGTTTCTCGCCCGGCGCGCTATATTGGCGCTGAGGGGAATATCATTCGAAAGCACCCTGATCCTGACATGGTGCGCTGGCTACTCATTTTTCCTGATACCTATGAGGTCGGTCTGCCGAATCTGGGCTTGCAGATTCTCTATGAGCTCTTGAACGATCAACCGTGCGCACAGGCAGAACGCGCCTATGCTCCCTGGCCCGATATGGCGGCCTCTTTGCGGGCGCATGGGCTTCCTCTTTTTTCGGTAGATCGTCATGAGCCGGCGACGGCGTTTGATCTTTTGGGTTTCACCTTTCCTTCTGAACTGCTTTTTCCGAATCTTTTGGAATGCCTTGATCTTGCGGGTCTGGCCTTGCGGGCGACAGATCGGCGCCCATCTGATCCCATTGTTCTGGCGGGCGGTCATGCCCTCTTCAATCCCGAACCAATTGCCGCTTTTGTGGATGCAGTTGTGCTCGGAGATGGGGAGGAAGTGACACTTGAGGTGAATGAAACTGTGCGGGCCTGGAAGGGATCTTTGTCTCCATCGGGTCCCCAGTCCGAGGAGAAGACGGCTTTACTTCGCCTGCTTGCGGGCATTGAAGGCGTGTATATCCCCTCCTTGTACGATGTGTCGTACGCGGAGGATGGAAGGGTGACTCGGGTCTTTCCGGTCGATCAAGCCGCTCCTGCGCGCGTTGAAAAGCGCACGATTGCCGATCTTGGCGATGTCCCCTATCCGCGTCAACCACTTGTGCCGGTGACAGAGGTTGTGCACGACCGCTTGAATGTGGAGCTCTTTCGAGGCTGCACGCGTGGCTGTCGCTTTTGTCAGGCGGGGATGATCACCCGTCCGGTGCGGGAACGTCCGCCCGAACAAGTGCGCCAGATGATCCGTGACGGTCTCAGTACGAGCGGCTACGAAGACGTCAGTCTGCTTTCGCTCTCGTCTGCCGACTATTCCGATATTGATCCTCTTCTGGCGGGAGTGATGGAAGACAATGCGCAGGATAAAGTCTCAATTTCTCTTCCCAGCTTGCGTGTTGATGCCTTCACGGTGGGTATTGCAGCCAAGGTCGCCACAGTAAAAAAGACCGGCCTGACGTTTGCCCCAGAGGCAGGTACCTGGCGTCTGCGGCGTGTGATCAACAAGCTTATTACGGAGGATGATCTTTTCGCAGCGGTCGAGTCTGCATATCAGGTCGGCTGGAAAAGAATGAAGCTCTATTTCATGATCGGTCTTCCTACCGAGACCGAAGAAGACGTGCAAGGTATTGCCACCCTTGCCAAAAAAGTCCTAGAAATTGGGAGAAAATACTCTAAAGGGGCATCTTGTACGGTATCGGTGGGAGGTTTTGTACCGAAAGCGCACACTCCTTTCCATTGGTATGGTCAGGACACTCCTGACGTGCTCCGGCAGAAGATCGATCTTTTGAAAACGCAGTTGCGTGGGACAAAGGCCAAACTGAGCTGGCATGATCCTGCTGCCACAGAAGCCGAAGGGATCCTCTCACGGGGAGATCGACGGCTTGCTGACGTGATCGAACAGGTGTGGCGCTCAGGCGGAGTTTTTCAAGAATGGGGCGAGTATTTCTCGCTTGACCTTTGGCTGGAGGCGATGACCGCTTGCGGTTTGCACTCAGAATTTTATGTGCGTCGCGAGCGAGGGGAACACGAGGTCTTTCCCTGGGAGCACATACGCGCTGGCCTTGAGCAGGAGTTTCTCTGGAACGACTGGCAAGAAGCTCTGCAGGCTGGTGTCGTGGAGGATTGCCGGTGGACTCCCTGCTACGACTGTGGTGTTTGCACCGACTACGGGCTTGAAAATATGGTGGGCTCCTTGCAGCCCCCTGCCGGTGGGAGCCAGGGGACAGGCCAAGCCCTGCCCGTTCCTACCCCCGTGTCGTTGCTGCCTAGGCCCGCAGTTAAGAAACAGGTGAGAACCGCCGCTGGATGAGATGAGCGTCCCCTGAGGACAAGACTGCGGTTCACGAAAACCGGGAAGGTGAGATTTATTTCTCACCTCGATCTAGTAAGAGTATGGGAACGCGCGCTCCGGCGAGCTCGCGTGCCACTGGCTTTCACGGAGGGCTTTTCGCCCCGCCCAAAAATGCACTTTGGTCCTGCGCTTCCCACCTGTTACGCATCGACGAGCGAGTATCTCGATGTCAATTTTCAGGAGGGTGCGCTCACTCCTTGTGGACTTGAAGGGCTCGCGCAGACGCTGACCGAGATGCTGCCTGAGGGTATGGAAGTCCTGCGTGCTGTGGAAACTGATCCGCGTGCGCGCAGCCTCATGTCCGCAGTCGAACTCGTGGAGTATGTCGTGCCTTTGCGCACGGCTCCTTCCGCTTTGGACGCTGCCCTGCAACGCTTCCTGGATCGTTGCGCTATTCCCCTCACGATTACACGCAAGGGCAGAGAAAAAACTGTGGACTTGCGATCCGGGGTGCTTGCGCTGCGATCTTTTTGCCTTGACGGCCCTTTGCCCGCGCGTGTTGTGGCTGCTGACTTCCAAGAATGGCGCGAGTTTCCTTTGCTTTGGATGCAACTTGCCACGACGCCTCGTACGGCGCGTCCGACGGAAGTCCTCGATGTATTGAATGAAGAAAGTGAAAGAGAGGTGTGCGAGGCATGGTTGTGTCATCGCACGGCCCAGCTCTTCTCCTCCGAGACAGGAAGAGAAGAGCCTCTTCCCCGACGAGCGAACACGATCGCTCTCCCAGACGAAGATCTTTGGGACGGGACAGGGGCCAAAGAGGTTTGTTACAGAGAAGAATTTGTAGACGAAAACATGAAAAAAAGTTTGCTGTCAAAAACAGTGAAAGGTTATTGATTCTGGTGCTTTGCCTGCGGGAACAGGTCGCGTCCGAAACCGCCTTTGGGCGAGAAGTCGTGGACCGTGCAACAGTGTGCTCGCGTGGGGATCTCACGGAGGAAACCGCGGCGTTGTCAAGTCCCGAACGCCATCCGGCTTTCCGCCGTGCGAAGAACGACAATGCGGAGCATCAGGGGGAGAACAATGGGGGACGTGTATGCAAGAAGATATGAATACCGGGGAAACCCGAGGAGATGAACCAGACTCGAACGGAACGGAGTTTTCGTCTACGGACGATGAGCCTGTGCAGACAAAAGCACATTCCCTCGACGAGTCAGTTGCGCTCTCGCAAAAACAGGGGAGTGCAACACCTGAGACATCGTCCGAGATGCCGTCCGGAAGAAAGACGTTGCGCCCATGGTCGGTTTTTGACACGCCCGCAGGTGAGCACTCACTTCCTGGGGATACCCTGTCAGATCCGTCTGCCTGTCTTCCACTTGCTCCGGCGAGTGAAACCGCTCGGGTTGTAGTGGAGCAAGAAGAAAAGACAGTCAAAGCAAGTGACTGTGTGGGTCACAAGGCGAAAGCTGTCTCCCCGCAGGTGCCAGATGTCTCAGATGCGAAAGAGGTGGACGCCCGCGAGGAGAGCAGTACTGCTCGAGACGCTGCTCCGCGCGACCATGTCGACGGTGGGACAACTGTGCCGCTCCAGCAAACTGTGAGCGCTGCGAGTGCTTCTTCCCGCCCGGAAAGCACTGCCGTGTCCGAAGAGGGTGGAGAAGTTGTTGCTGTTCCTGTGGCAGAAGAGGTGGATTCTGTGATTTCCGGGGTTGTCCATCGGTCTGTACGCCGCGTGCAACAATCTCGACGCCGTCGTGTGCCTTCAGGCACCAATGAGGTGGAAACTCCGCCGGCTTCGGTAAAGCCCGTGAAGCCGGTGAAGCCCGCGCGAAAAAAGCCCTCAGCGAAGAAGAATCGTGCTTTGCTGCCTTCTCCTCCTGAGGGGAATGCCGGGAATGGTGCGGCGAAGACGCCGGCAAAAATTGTGAGCAAAAAACGAGTAGAAAAAAAGAAGGAGAGCAGCAAAAAGAAGGAGAGCCCAGATGCTGCTCCTGCGGTAGATTCTCAAGAAGCCACTTCTCAAAAATCTGCTTCTGTAGAGGCCGCTCCTGTAGATGTGGTGCCGTCCGTGTCCGGTGGGCGTAACGATAAGAACAGTGAGAACAGCGCGGGAAAAACAAAAGAAGAGAATGGTCGCGTTGCGCAAGAGCCGGCGAACGGGACTATCTCGCGTCGAGTCGAGCGTACGGTTGGGCGTTCTTCGCGCCGGCGTCTGCGTTCCCAGGGACAAAACTCTCGTCCTGTGGGCCATGTAAAAAACCCTGCAAAGTCTGCGACACCGGGTGCACCTTCGGCCCGGAAAGAGTCTGGTTCTGTGAAACCCACTCCTCCGGAGAAGCCGGCGCGTGAGGTCAATCGGGCTCGAAAGGAGACTGGCGGGCAGAATGAGGGTGCCAAGTGGAAGTTTGTTGCCCGCGCGGGCAACAAAGACAAAATCGATGACCGGTCGCGCAGCCAGATGCTCATCCATGTCGAAGATGACCGTATTCAGGTTTCGGTCCTGGAGGGACGCACGGTCGTTGAGCACTATGTGTCGGATCGGCACACCCAGTCTATTGCCGGCAATATTTATCTTGGCAAAGTGCAAAATGTTTTGCCGGGTATGGAAGCCGCGTTTGTCGATATTGGCACGCCGAAAAATGCTGTGCTGTATGCGGGGGACGTGCGTTTTGTTGCAGAGGAGTTTGACGGTCCTCATCCTCGTATTGAAGACATTCTTGATATTGGGCAGTCTGTTCTTGTACAAGTGGTAAAGGACCCAATGGGCTCAAAAGGTGCCCGCCTCACCACAGAAGTCTCGTTGCCTGGTCGTTTCCTTGTCTTGTTGCCTGAGAGTGACTCTACGGGTATCAGCCGTCGTCTTCCTGAGACGGAACGAGAGCGGTTGCGTGATATTTTGCGGCGCATCCGGCCCGAAGGCTACGGGGTCATTGTGCGTACCGCCGCTGAGGACACGACCGAAGAACAGCTGAAAGTGGACCTTGAGCGGCTTGAAGACCTTTGGCAGGAAGTGTATCGTACTGCAACGAAAGCAAACCCGCCTGTCCTTGTGTACGAGGAGCCGGAGCTGTTTATTCGTACTGTGCGGGAGTTTTTTACGGCTGATTTCCGTCGCCTTGTCGTGAACGACAAAGCAGTCCACAAGCAGATTGTGAGTTATCTTGAAGCGTACGAGTCTCAACTTGTGGACAGGGTCGAATACTACGATGCCACTGAGGACATTCCTCTCTTTCAACGCTATCATGTGATTGATCAGATCAAGACAGGGTTGGGCCGCAAGATATGGCTGCCGTCCGGGGGCTCACTCGTTTTTGATTTCAGCGAGGCGCTGACGGTTATTGACGTGAACACTTCGAAGAATGTTGGGAAGTCTTCGCTCGAAGAGACTGTGTTTCAGAACAATTTGGAAGCAGCTGAAGAGATCGCCAAACAATTGCGTCTTCGCGATATAGGCGGCATTATCGTTATTGACTTCATCGACATGGAAGTGAAGAAAAACCGAGAAGCTGTTCTCAGTGCCTTCAAAGATGCCATCGCGAGAGACAAGACCAAGACCCAGGTCTACGATATCTCCGAACTGGGACTGGTCGAGATGACCCGGAAAAATGTGTCAGAGGGGCTTCTTGAGGCGTTCTCGCACAAGTGCGAGTCCTGTGAAGGCCGCGGCATTCTGGTCGAAGAGGAGTTCCGTTAAGCGGGGCAGGGCCCTGCCGGGAAACCTGCCGAGAAGAGTGTTTCCCTGGCACGCGCACGCAAATGGTAATTTGAGGGATCTATGCAAGCAGTGATTAAAACCGGCGGTAAGCAGTACCGCGTGGCCGAAGGCGATGTTCTCACGGTTGAGAAAGTGGGAGCAGACCCCGGCGACGAGATTGAGTTGGACACGCTTCTCCTTTTTGAAGGAGAGGACCTACTGCGCCAGGGTGGCGCCGTGCGTGCCCGTGTGGTCGACGAGATCAAAGGCCCGAAACTTATCGTCTTTAAGTACAAGCCGAAAACTGGCTACCGACGCAAGAATGGCCACCGTCAGCGTCATAGTCGTATTGAAATTGTCTCCATTTCTGGATCAGAGGGGAGTTGACCCCATGTCAAAGACGAAAGCAGGCGGGTCCTCAAAGAACGGACGGGATTCCCAAGCACAGCGTCTCGGCATCAAGGCGCATACCGGACGGTTTGTGACTGCCGGCAGTATTATTGTGCGTCAGCGCGGTACCCGCTATCACCCTGGTGCAAATGTAGGGCGCGGCAATGACGATACTCTTTTTGCCAAGGTTGATGGGACGGTGCGTTTCCAGACTGCCAAACGCAAATATGTGCACGTTGACCTGGTAGAGAGTGCCCCAGAGCCTGCTCTTGAGGTCGCGCAGTAAGGCCGTACGGTCCCTCACGTGATTCACGTGTCTTTTGATGTGTTGTCGGGTTTTGTCCCGACGCAAGAAAACGGGCAAACTCTGACCCGTTTTCTTGCGCGTTCCCTGCTTGGAGAGTCCAGTGTTCATCGACGAAGCGCAAATCAACGTGAAAGCAGGCGATGGTGGCGCCGGCTGTGTTGCGTTTTTGCGCGAGGCACACCGTCCACTTGGCGGTCCAAGTGGTGGCGACGGCGGCAAGGGCGGTGACGTTCTCCTCGAAGCCGACAGTAACCTTTCCACCCTGTTGCGCTTTACCCGCAAGATTCACTTTAAAGCGAGTGCCGGTACGCATGGACAGGGAAAAGGCATGCACGGACGGGGCGGCAACGACCTGTGTGTGGCTGTTCCCTGTGGCACGACCATCCGTCTGTTGGACGGGACTCTTCTCGCTGACCTGGCCGTGCACGGTGACCGATTCTTCGCGGCGGCCGGCGGTAGGGGAGGCCACGGAAACGCCCGTTTCCGCACCCGGCAACGTCCCGCGCCAAGTTTTGCGGAACAAGGTGCTCCAGGCGAAGAGCATTGGCTGGCACTTGAGTTGCGCCTTTTTGCGGATGTCGCCCTTGTCGGTTTCCCAAATGCCGGGAAATCCACGCTTATCTCCGCTGTTTCTGCTGCCCGACCGAAAATTGCAGATTATCCGTTTACGACGCTTGTGCCGCATCTTGGCGTCGTGCTTGTTCACGACGAAGAAATTATCCTGGCCGACTTGCCGGGTCTGATCGAGGGCGCTGCCGAAGGCAAGGGGCTCGGTCATCGCTTTTTACGCCATATTGAACGTGCCCGTGTCCTGCTGATTCTGCTCGATCCTTGCAATCTCGATATTTCTCCTGCAGACCAGCAGAAAGCCCTGCTTTCTGAGCTCGAGCGCTACCAGCCCGACTTGCTTTTGCGTCCTCGTGTGGTTGCAGTCTCGAAAATCGAAACGGTGCTTCCTCCTGAGCGTGACGCATTGCGTGCCTCCATGCCCGATGTGTTGGCTTTTTCTTCCCTCACGCGTGAAGGGATTGCTTCTCTGTTGCGGCGCCTCGCGGCACATGTGGAAAGCGAGCGTGTGGCCGCACCGAAAGCCCAGGGGTTTGTGGTGCACCGTCCTGCTCCTGCGGGTGTGAGTGTGCAGCGTGAAAACAGCGATTGGCGGGTGAGCGGGCCTGCTGCTGAACGAGCAGTGTCCCTGTCGGACCTTACCGATCCTGGAGCCATTGAGTACCTGCGTGGCCGTCTTGCAAAGATTGGCGTTTACGAGATGCTTGCGGACGCCGGCGCGTGTGCCGGAGATGTTGTCTGGATTGGTACTGTTGCGTTTGAGTATGAACCAGAGGATCACCCAAGCTCAGGCGACAAGTCCAAAGAAGACATTGACCCGGCTGGACCGCGTCCTCTTGCCGGTGGTGGACGCCGGCGGGGTCAGCGTTCCCAGGCTGCTTTGCACCAGCGCCAGCAGTCCGATCGCTATAAAGGGAAGCGCCTGCGATGAACACGAGTGCTGCTCTGCACGGTCAGAGGCCTCGCTTGTGTTTTTCTTCCACGCCGACACTTGTGGTGAAAGTCGGCACAACGTCTCTGGTCCGTCCCGACGGGATGGTGGACCGGGACGCGCAAGCTGTTCTTTGTGCCCAGCTTGCCGCGCTGCGGCGTCATGGCGCGCAACCGGTGCTTGTGTCGAGTGGGGCTGTTGCTGCCGGTCTTCCGGTGCTCGGCTTTAAGCACCGCCCTGACGATATCGAGACCTTGCAGGCTCTTTCTGCGGTCGGTCAAGGTGTGCTGATGGAGACCTACCGTCCGCTTCTCGCTGCCTGTGGTGTGCATTGTGGTCAGGTTCTTTTGACGAGAACAAACTTTGAGGAGCGTTCGCAGTATTTACGGGCGCGTGCCACGCTTCGTCGTATGCTGGAACTTAACGTTCTCCCTATTGTGAATGAGAATGACACCGTTGCCGGCGATGAGATTCGTTTCGGTGACAATGATCGTCTTTCTGCGCTTGTTGCCCACCTTATTCAGGCCGACGCGCTTGTCCTATTGACTGATCAGGCCGGCCTTTTTGACGCGGATCCCCGTCTGGTGACGAGTGCCAACCTCATTGAAGAAGTGCATGCGATTGATGAGGAACTTGAGGCAATGGCGAGCGGCGTCTCAAGTGGGCTTGGCTCTGGTGGTATGGCCTCGAAACTGGCCGCCGCAAAGATGGCAAGCCACTCGGGTGTTCCCACGGTGATTGCAAGTGGCCGCGATCCTGACGTGTTGCTGTCTCTTTTGCATGGTGCGCCTATTGGCACTTTGGTACGTCCACAACCGCGCCGGCTTTCTTCTCGTAAACTCTGGATTGCTTTTGCACAACCGCCGGCAGGCCGTCTTGTGATCGACAAGGGTGCGGTGCGGGCACTTGTGGAGAACGGGAGATCTCTTCTTGCCGTGGGAATTGCCGCGGTGCGTGGCAAATTTATTGCAGGTGATGCAGTGGAAATCCTGGATGGAAAGGAAAATCTTGTTGCGAAAGGTCGTGTGCGTGTGGACGCTGAAACGGTACGAAGTGCTGCCGGAAACCGTGGTGCTCCCGTTATTGTACACCGAGACGACCTCGTGGTGCTGCGGTGACTGATTTTGTGGCTTCGCGTTCTCGCTATGCTGCCCGTTTGATCGCGCGTTCTCCTCTCTATCGTCGCGTCGAAGCTGCGGAACTTCTGGGTGCTGATCGTTCCTGTGCAGAGGACCCGCTTTGGCAGGTGCTCGATAGCGAGCGGGACGCGCACGGCATCACGTGTTTGCTGCGTACTTGCCCACTCGGTGTAGTTGTTGCTTTTGATCCGAGCATCGATCTCCTCGCCGATCTTCTCCTTGCGGGAAATGCGATTGTGGCGGTGCGAGTTGGGGGGACAGGTCCCGATATTGAGACGGTGCGTGCCACGCTTATGAAGTCGGGTCTGCCTTTTGATGCCGTGCAGGAAACGTCGGTGCTTCCCGATATAGAGGTGGACGCGCTTGTTGCTCCGGAAGGAGAAGTCATCCATGCCGAACGAGTCGGGACTCGTTCGCATCTCTATGTTGACGAACATGCTTCCCGGCACAATGTTCCGTATGTGTGTATGAATGCGCTTGGCCATAATGTTGTGGACGCAATTGTGCTGCATGCTTCCTATCCGCAAGATGCTGCGAATGATCTTCTCGCGGCATTGCGCGCGGCAGAAAGCAATATTGAGGTACGGACTGTTTCGAGTTTGCGTGACGCTGCCGTCCTTATTGATACTGCCTCATCTGGACATGTCGAGACAGTGTTGACAGAAAACCTTCGTGCGGCACGCGATTTTGTCACGGGTGTCGATGCCAGGCGGATTGTGGTGAATGCTTCCCCTGCATTTGGCGCGCGTTTTACCGAAGATTTGGCTGCTGCTCCGCTTCCGCCCGTGCAGCACCGTGCCGGCCTGGCCAGTTTCATGAAAACACGCTGGACTTTTCTTGGTACTGGACAGTCTTTGCCCCTCTGAGGTTTTTCAGGACGGGCATTCCTGCCCGGAGTGCCGATGTTTTCTGACTTACCGGCTGTTCTGGTCGGGTTTTCTTCTTCCTGTCATTTTTTCTTTTTGAAATGGTTTGATGGTCTATCGCGTGTCCGGTGCGGTGTGTCCGCTTCTCCTCTCTGGCAAAGTGCCTGCTCGCGCCTTTTCCCATTCTCAAAATTTTTTCTCTGCACGCAGTTGAAGCACAGGATATTTTTTTCTCTATTTCCTATGTCTACCTGGTCTTTTGTCTTCCTCGCAATATTTTTTGTTGCCTGCAATAACCGATAGAGCATGGGTTTTTGCCCTTTGTGCAGACAGCAAAGAGCTGGACCTGTGCTCTATCGAGTAGACAATTCACACCAGAAGCTGGGACGATGAAGGTGCTGCTTGTCTTGTCGGCTCCGATTTCAAGCGAAAAGAGACCCGACAGTCGGGCAAAATGAGAGGAAAGCAGAAAACGTCGACATGAGTCGGCGGTAGGGAATCCTGCCGTTGCCCTGGGGGAAAGATGGTCACCGAGCTTAACGCGGACACTGCTGGCGAGGGAGCCATTCCCGCTACTTTGCCGATCTGGAAAAGCCTTGAAGATGTAAGCGAGCGGCTCGCAGACACGAACTATGTGCCAGACGACCAAATTGCGAGCGTTATCTACCTGGCAGACCGGCTTGCCAAACCTATTTTGTGTGAAGGACCTGCGGGAGTCGGGAAAACGGAACTCGCAAAATCTGTTGCGGCTGCCTCAGGCCGCCGTTTTATTCGCCTGCAATGCTACGAGGGACTCGACGAAGCCAAAGCCCTTTACGAGTGGAACTACAAAAAACAACTCTTGCGCATACAGGCCGACCAGGCGAAAGATCATGAGTGGAATGAGATTGAAGATTCCATCTTCAATGAGGATTTCCTCCTCACCCGACCTCTGCTTGAGGCAATCTGGTCACCTGAGCCTGTAGTGCTCCTGATCGACGAAGTCGACCGGGTCGAAATTGAAACAGAAGCCTTGCTTCTTGAAGTGCTTTCCGACTTCCAAGTGTCGATTCCCGAATTCGGGACCTTGCGCGCGCGCAGTCAGCCTACTGTGCTGCTCACGTCGAACAACACCCGTGAGCTTTCCGAAGCACTCAAACGCCGCTGTCTCTACCTCCACATCAAGTATCCCGACATTGATCGGGAACGCGCGATCATTCAAGCCCGTGTTCCCGAAGCAGATGAAGCTCTCGCTGACCAGGTTGCACGGATCGCCCATTCGATCCGTTCGCTTGACCTGAAAAAGGCTCCCTCTATCTCTGAAACGATCGACTGGGCACGTACACTATTGTTGCTTGGGGTCAAGAAAATCGATGCCGTGACTGCCAAAAGCACTCTGAATGTTCTCCTCAAGTACCAGTCGGACATCGAGAAGGCAGAACGGGAGCTGGAAATCGAATGAGCATCACCGACACGGAGTACAAAGACGCGCTCCTCCGCACCGGGGAGGGCATGCAAAAAACCCTGCTCGCGTTTGTGGACGAGCTGCGCCTTGTTGGCGTTCCCGTCTCCATTTCCGAAGTCCTTGACGCGCTGTCCTCCTTGTCCCACATTCCGCTTTCCGACAGAACGGCGTTCAAGGCCTCTCTTGGCGCCACAATGGTGAAGAACGCGGCTCACTATGCGGCTTTTGACGCTGCGTTCGAGATCTTCTTCGCGATCAAACCCTTTGAGTCTGTCGAGGGAAGCCAAACCGACGAACTTGAAGAATCGATGAAAGAAGATTCCGACTTGTCGGATTTTCTGCAGTCGGGTGAGCAGCCGGGTCCTGGCGGCGGTGCCGGAGACACCGATGTGCAGGCCCTTCTGGAATCGATTTTTGAGGCTCTCCTGAACGATAACGAATCGGAGATCCGTTCAGGCGCCCGTCAGGCAGTGACGGTGTTTGCCAGTATGGAACCGGGTCGTCCTGTCGGGGGAACCTACTATCTCTATCGCACCTTGCGGGGCGTGCATGTAGAAAACCTGGCGCGCCGCTTGCGTGAGGCAGGACGCAAAGAACACGTCGGAGGCGGGGATGGCGACGCGGCAAAGCCCGGCGATGGTATTTCTGCTCTAGAAGAGCGCCTTCTTCGAGAAGATGTCGACCGTCGTCTTGAAAAGTTCAAAAGTGAGGTGAAAGACGAAATTCGCCGTCGGCTTGTGGACGATCGGGGAGCGGAAGCTGTTGCGAAAACCACCCGCAAACCCCTACTCGAAGAAGTCGACTTCATGCACGCGACGTCAGTGGAAATGGCGGAGTTGCGCAGCATGATCAACCCGCTTGCCCGTCGGTTGCAAGCGCGTCTTGCGATGCGCCGTCGTCATCGCAATAGGGGCCGTCTTGACGTGCGCAAAACCATGCGCGAGTCGCTGTCTTCAGGCGGTGTGCCGCTCTACCCCCGCTATAAACATCCGCGCCCAAGTAAGCCGGAACTCTGGATTGTGTGCGATATTTCTGGTTCTGTTGCGAGTTTCGCGCGCTTCACTCTCCAGTTTATATATGCCATCCAGTTGCAGTTTTCCAAAGTGCGGAGTTTTGTCTTTATTGATGAGGTTGATGAAGTCACAGACTTTTTCAAGACGGACGACCTTGGCAAGGCATTGCAGCGTATCAACAATGAAGCAAACGTGGTGTGGATTGACGGCCATTCTGACTACGGCAATGCGTTTACCCGCTTTTATCAACGCTACGGGGACCAAGTCACGAAAAAATCTTCTGTGATTATCACTGGTGACGCCCGAAACAACTATCACTCTTCTGAAGCGGAAGTGATTGCGGAGCTCGCCGATCATTCCCGTCATCTTTTCTGGCTGAACCCCGAACCAACAGCCTACTGGGATACTGGTGACTCCATCGTGTCGGAGTACGGTACGCATTGCGAGGGGGTCCATGAGGTCCGCAACCTCAAACAGCTCGAGGTATTCGTCGAATCTCTCGTGGATCACTGACACGCCTTTCCCTGCGCCCATTTTTGCGTCGCATGGAGAAACCGGCAGCAACACCTCCTTGCGCCCCGGCAAAAATGATGCTGATTCTCCCAGCGGTCACGCCGACGCTGGTTGTCGTCGTCTGGGCGTTTTTGGTGGCACTTTTGATCCCCCGCACGCCGGGCATATTGCTGCAGTGACCGCGGTACTGCAACAGGGCGTCTGTGATCAGGTTGTGTTTGTGCCAGCCGGAACGCCCTGGCAGAAAGCAGGCCGAGACGATCTCAGCAGTCCTGACGACCGTTATGCCATGACGGTTCTGCTCGCGCGGGAGTTATCCGCGTGCACGGTGAGTCGTGTTGAGATTGACCGGCCAGGCCCAAGCTATACCGCGGATACGCTTGTTCTTTTTCGTGAACGCTTTCCGGATACCGAGCTCTTGCTTATCCTGGGTGCAGATGCTGCGATTGGTCTTCCCACCTGGCACCGGGCCGAAGAAGTACTTGCCCTTGCCCAACTTGCTGTTGTTCCCCGCCCCGATTCTGGTACAGAACTCCTCGAACTTGCCGAAAGACTCGAAGGGAAGGCTTCGCTCTTCTTCGTTGATATGGAACCAGTCGATCTGTCTTCTACCGGCGTGCGTTGCCGGTTGGGTCGTGGCGAACGCGGTTTGGCGGGCCTCCCGGTGCCAGTTGAAGAATACATACGAAAACGAGGACTTTATGGCACGCGATAAGCGGCAGCCATTGTCTGACAGGCAGACGGGAAAGCGCCAGAGTCAACCGGGAACGATCGTGCGAGGAACAGGAACCACTGTTACCGTCGCCGATTGGCTCTATGACGCGTGGATGACGGATCTTCCATCCTCCTCTTTTGCCGGCGGTAGGAAACACGAAGAGGAAACGGTTGCGGTTTTCCCTGAGGAAGCGGAAGTGATTTCTGCTGTAGCTGCAGGACGGGTGTTGCCGGTATCTTTTGCAGATCCAGAGGCAGATCCAGAGGTGTTGGGTTCCAGAGCGGTGTGGGGGGGAAGCGATTCGGTCGCCGCTGCGCAGGTGTGCTTTTCCCAGACAGAGACGGATTGCAAGAGGGGCGAGCAATCCCTGTTTGCTTCGGCGTCTGTTTTGCCGGAAAACAGGGATCTCTTGCAGTCGTGTCACACGGAAGCTGGAGGAAATAGTTCCCAGCTTCTCGTTCGTAGCGTGTCTTGTTTGCCGGTTCCCCTGGATTGGGAACGATATCCGAGTTTTCTTTCTGCACAATCCGAGATTTGCCCTGCGACCTGGTTCGCGATCCAGCCTGAGGTTGTGCCTGCTGTGGTTGTATCCCCTTTTTGGCAGGATACTTCGGACTCGCTTCGGAATGAAGACGATGCGGGCGTGTTTGCGCCGTCTCCTGTGTCGCCTGTTGCGCCGGTGGTCAAGGCATTGTCACAAAAGCGTGTTGCTGCGCGTCGTCTTGTTCTCGCGAAAGGCATTTTCGCGATTTTTCTTGTGTTTTCTGCTTTTGGTGCAGTGCTTTCTCTGTCTTCTGATGGGCGGGATAATCCGGCAGGGGAAGCCGCGAGACGCTTTTTCGATGGAAGCACGGTCTTGCTGATGCAGCGGGATGGAGACAGGATCGCGACCTTCACTCTTTTTGCTGCACACGAGGATGGGGGACAGGTGCTTGTGATCCCTGCCGGATTACAGGCTGATATTCCTGATCGTGGTGCAACTGTTCTTGGAGACATTGGCACTGGGCCGGGGGCTGCGGAGACCGCAGCGAAGCTGGTTGCGAACCGGCTTGGTCTCCGTGTCGACCATTGGATGGAAACGGATTCTGTTGGCTTGGACGCCCTTTTTGGTCGTTTAGGTGTGCTTCCTCTGCGTGTGCGTGAAGACTTGATTGCCTCGCAGTCTGCGGTATCTCACGAGAATTCTCCTTTTTCTTTTCTCGCGGGATGGCGTGAGCTACTTCCTCGTGAGACCATTGCCTATCTGAATGCCCTGACGCCACGCGGGGAATTAGCGCGTCTTGTCCGGCATACAGACGTGTGGAAGGCCTTGTTCGCGGAGCTTGCAGATGATCCGGCGCGTGCGAGTCTGCTTTTTGCAGCGAACAGCGGATGGCAAGTCTCCGAGGGTGGTGCTGCGGGAGCGGCAATGGTTTTCTCCCGTCTGGCCGAGCAGTTTGATGGTTTACGGGCAGGGATTTTGGGCGTGAGTCTTGGAGAACCGCGTGACGGACAGGAAACTTTCCGTCTGGATCTAGAGGGTCTGCATATCTTGCAGAGCCGTTTCCCTGTCAATCTTGTGTTTGATCGTGACCGTCCGACACTCGAGTTGCACACTTTGCCGGAAGGTGGGGGTGTTTCTTTTCTCTTTTCTCGCTTGAACCCGCAAGATTATCGTTTGGTGGGGAGCGCTCCGGTTTCTCCTGGTCCCGATCAGACGTGGATCGTGTACAGATCAGAACAAGACCGTTCAAAGGCGGAGACATTGCGGGCAACGCTTGGCCTTGGCCGGCTTGTGAAAGACCCGCAGCGTATTGCGAGTGGGGATCTCACTCTTGTTGTGGGCCGAGATATTGCAGGGCCACTTGCTGTTGTTCCGGGCGTGTCTGCTTCGGAAGAGGCTGCTGTTGAGGCAGGGTATGAGAACGTTTTGGAAAAGATTTTTTCTCCTGTTGCACCGCGAAGATAGGTGCCGGGCCAGGGAGTGGCCTTGTGTCGACGATTGTGGGGTTGTGGCTGTTGTGCCTGATGTTTCTTTGCCGCAGGCAGCTGCTCTCCGCAGTATTGCGAAAAGCATTGCCAAAAAAGAGACTGCGCGTTCTTGTTGATGTGTTGACAGGTTGTGCGCCTCTCTTGGTTTTTGTATTCCGGTCTGTATCGTGACGCAACCTGGGGTCTCCAGAAAAAAATGGGCAGAGCCGATGAGACCTCATGGCGAGAGACGTTGTCCGGTTTTTGGTGCTTGACTACGCCCTTTCCGACCCGGAAAAGGTGTGCGGAGAGCTTGAAAACGCGCCTTTCTTCCCTGTCCGAACAAAACGGGCAGATACTTTATCTCACGCGTGTGCACTTTGGCCGATGTCTGCTTTTGACATGGTTTTGTTGGGATGGGAAGAAAAAATTTCCGCAGTGTTGGCTGATCTGCGAGCTGTGACGGGGACAACCTCCTTGGCTTTTCGTGATGAACTGCCAGTGTTACTGCTTGTGCCTCTGACGAAAGCGGAGGGGGCCTTACGGGCCTTGCGGATGGGGGCGAGTGGCATTATGTGGGATGGCCCCCCAGGGATTGGTGTGCAAGTAGCCCATATTCTGGGTAGGACGTGTATTGCCCAAGGTGCCCGGGAACAAGCAAAAGCAGGGTTGCGGAAATTCCATGTGGTGAAAAAGTCCTGTGGACATAGTGCACTTGCACATGGGTTCGATGTCACCGATGCTCATTCTCTCTCAGGGGACTCTCCTTCCTGTCGTGAAGAACTGCTCACGCGTGTCTCGCACGAACTGCGTACGCCGCTTACGGCAGTGCACGGTACGATCGAGATTTTGTCTGGGCAGTTGCGGAGCGAGCTGTCTCCTTTGCTGCGCGAGTGTTTCGATATTGCCCTGCGTAATGTTCGCCAGCTCCAAGGGATGATCAACGATCTTGTGGACACCGCGCGTGTCTGCCAGGATCAGCTTGCACTTGATCGCACACGGATTGAGACCGGGGAGCTGCTTGAGGATGTGGTGCGTGTTGCCGGCTCGTCTGCAGTGCAGGAGGTAACGCAGAGAGCTGCGGGGGTCGTACTTGCGGGAGGGCCCGAAGGCACGCCTCCTGTGTTTGGTGATGAAAAACGACTCCGGCAAATACTTGAAAGCCTGATAAGTGTTGCCTCGCGGCACAGTGTGCCAGGTTCCGATGTCCGTTTATCGGCGCTCCCTGAGTGTTCAGACGATCAGAGAGCTGTGCCCCAGATCCCAGGCAGTGTGCTGTTCACTGTTTCTTTTTCTTCTGTGGATGGACGAGATCTGCAAGAAATTGCCGAAGGCTTATTTGAACCTTTCGCTCCTGTTGGGGAATCTATGAAGAATGTGGGGAGGCAAGGTCTCGGGCTCGATCTTTTCCTGGCCAGGATGCTTGTGGAAATGCATGGAGGCGAGATTCGGGCGCAAGGCCTTGAAGGATCTCCGAACGCTTTTGTTTTCAGTATTCCGGTCTTTTTGTGAGCGCGCGCGTCAATAGTGAGGGCAGGGGAGAGGGCTTTCCCCGTGTCCACTGCCGGTGATCCTGTTGGACTTTTCCCTGACGCGCCTGCGCGCGTTACTACGCTCCGGACTACCTATGTGGAGGTACGATCGATATCGGGTTCCCAGCTCACAAGGGGAGCGTCTGCCCACAGTCGCTCCAGATTGTAATGGGCTCGTTCTTCCTCGAGGAGCACATGCACGAGAAGATCTCCATAGTCGAGGAGCACCCAGCGGGCGTCTTCCATGCCTTCACGTCGTATAGGTTTCTGATTGTGGGCTGTCCCTTTGAGACAGTCCTCGATATGCTCACTGATCGCGCGTACTTGTCGATGGTTTGCCCCGGCAGTAATGACAAAGTAATCCGCGATCGATGTCACTGAGGATACGTCCAGGATGACGATCTCAGTGCCGTTTTTCTCATTGGCAGCAGTGGCGGCAGCGCGCGCAAGTGTTGTCCTACGGTTTTTGTTGTCAATGGAGCGGACTCTTTGGATATCTGCACTTGGCTGGGTGGCGATGGGATTATCCCTTCTGCTTTGCTTGGTATACCACGAGGAAGGTGATGCTGCACTGCGCCTTTCTCGTGACCAAAGCACTCTTTCTCGGAAAGAAAGTTGGCTTCTTTCAAAGAAAGGCTATCGCGCGGAGAAGAAAACTCAACGACAAAAGGGCCAGATTTGTTCGTGA
This sequence comes from Acidimicrobiia bacterium UBA2766, assembly GCA_002352645.1. GTDB lineage: Bacteria > Actinomycetota > Acidimicrobiia > UBA2766 > UBA2766 > UBA2766. The sequence continues at coordinate 42,565 of DEIU01000022.1, forward strand.
AATACAAAGTGGTGCTGCGATTGTGCGGTCTCCGTTTTGCAGATTCGCTCCCGCCTGGGGTTTCATGAAACCCCAAAGAAAAGATACCGGGGTCAAAACGGCCTGGTTTGCGTGTGACGCGCGGGAGGAACGATGGCCTCACAAGGAAGATCTGACGAGAATGGGAGTAGTGTGCATGACACACAGGAAGCACAGGTGCGTGAGGCTTTGCGTACTTTGCTTGACCGTCATGATCCGGCGACGCTTTCTCCCGAGGAGTTTCTTGGCGCACAATATGACGCAGGATTGGCCTGGGTGCATTTTCCTCCTGGACGCGGTGGACTTGGCGTCAACCCGAAACTCCAGACTCTTGTAGACGAACATATGATCGTGCTGCGTGCGCCCCGCTGCTTTCCGAAGAACCCTATCGGGTACGGAATGGGAGCACCTACCCTGCTTGCGCACGGCTCAGAGGATCAACAGGACCGTTATCTACGCCGTCTTTTTACCTGTGAGGACACCTGGTGCCAGCTTTTCAGTGAGCCGAGTGCGGGCAGTGATGTCGCGAGCCTCGCGACATCAGCGGTGAGAGACGGTGATGAGTGGATCGTGAACGGCCAGAAAGTCTGGACGACACTTGCGCACCTTTCGCGCTATGGGCTGCTTGTCACAAGAACCGCACCTGAGCAGCCGAAGCATCGGGGTCTTACCTATTTTGTGCTCGATATGCATGCTCCTGGAGTGCAGACACAACCGTTGCGCCAAATGACAGGCGACGCCGAATTCAACGAGGTATTCCTGACGGACGTCCGGATCCCTGATAGTGAACGGCTCAGTGCAGAAGGAGATGGGTGGAAAGTCGCGATTACAACCCTGATGAATGAGCGGGTCGCGCTGGGCGGTTCGCAACCGCGGGTTTTCGCGATGGAACAATTGATGGAGCTTTGGCAAGAGAAGCGGCCAGATGACAAGATGCTCCGTGACCGGATGACCCGCCTCTATATTGCATCAGAAGTGTGTAAATATAATGCCCTTCGTTCGAGTGCGAACCGAAAGGCAGGAACACCTGGCCCAGAAGGGTCGGTCGGGAAGCTTTTTGTGGCCGAGCTCAATCAGCGCATCTGGAATTTTTGTATCGAGCTCGAAGGTGCGAACGGCATGCTCTATCCGAGCTACACCGACCTTAACAGCGAGCACCCGCACTCGACTGGGCAGCCTTTTCTGCGTGCACAGGCCAATACTATTGAGGGCGGTACCTCCAACATTATGCGCAATATTCTGGGAGAACGGGTCCTGCAACTTCCTGGAGAACCACGGCCTGACAAGGGTATTCCCTGGAGGGATGTGCCGCGTAGCTGAGGAACGGCGCGCGAGACCGGCGCGTTTACCGGCGCTACCCCAGGGTTTGTTGTCCATCAGGATGAGCTTGGGGACGCGACACGAGGCCGTGGAACCATTCTACGTATTTTTCAACTACACTGCGTTCCTGAAACCGCGTGCGCAGGCTGCCATATTCGGCGTTGCCAGTTGCAGTATGCAGAAAAACAGAAAAATATTGCAATAGGTGAAAATACGCGCGCTGTCTTTTTCTGAGATGAAAAGCTGCATGCAAGCATGGCTGCAGCCAGTTCTCCAAGGTGGAAGGAGAATCGCTATGGGGTGGTGGCGCCGAAGCTGGGTAGTCCTCACAGCCTGCGTACTTTGTCCTCCCGCGGGAGTCGGTCTCATCTGGTTCGCGGGGTCCGGTCCTCCCTGGACACTTCCCGCGAAACGCTGGACAACCTTCGCTGCCGTCGCCTGGTTTCTACTTGCCCTTGCCTACAGCGATCGTCTTTTCGTGTTTCCTGCCCTCGAAAACAGGCACAGTGCAACACATGAACGTCCCTCTCCCTACACAGAAAGTGCCACCTCACCTCCTGGACTTTCCCCCATCGCAGACAAGACCGATTCGCCGGACACATCCTGCTCCTTTTCGTTTCCCCCCGATCCGGCGAGCAGCTGGCCCCTGCGTCGCCGTCTTGCCCAACTCCTCATGGTGGGTGTCGATCCTCACGATGCCCACGATGCCACGACAACCATTAAAAAACACGAAATCGGCGGTATCTTCATCGGAGGAAAGGCCAACGGAATCTTTCGCAGCGGTTTCCTTCCCCAGCTGCAAAACCTTCTTCCCCATGCTCCCATATGGGTTGCGGTCGACGACGAGGGCGGTCGGGTCCAGCGTATCGACGGCCTGCACGGTTCCAGACCAAGTGCCCGTCGCCTGGCTGCCTCTTTTACCCCAGACGAAGTGCGCGCGCTTGCCACCACACAGGCACAACAACTCCGTGCCCTCGGCATCACCATGAACCTTGCTCCTGTGGTGGACGTCTCAGACCAACCAGCCCATGCGGTGATCGGCGATCGTTCCTTCTCCAGCGACCCCACCCAAGTCTCTCGATACGCGATTGCTTTCGCAGAAGGCCTTCAGGCCGGCGGTATCTTCCCTGTGCTCAAACATTTCCCCGGTCACGGAAGAGCCTCCCACGATTCCCATCATGGTCCTTCGGTCACGCCTCCTCTTGCCGAACTCGCCACGACCGATTTGTTGCCCTACCGAGAAATCCTTGGAACTTCTCCACACGCCGATTCGCATGACCACCTCCTCGCGGTCATGATGGGCCATCTTGACGTGCCTGGCCTGACCACCGATGCGCCTGCCGGCCTCGATCCCTCTGCCTACCGCCTCCTCCGCCAGGACCTTGGTTTCGACGGAGTCGTCATGACCGACTCTCTCACGATGGGAGCGATAGCCGCCCGCTGGGACTTGCCTGTTGCCGCCGAACGCGCGCTTATCGCCGGAGCAGACATGGTTCTTTGGCCTTCCACAGCCCGTGTTGGTGCGGTGATCAACCATCTCGAAGAAGCAGTCGAACAGGGACGTCTCTCCCCGGCACGTGTGAACGAAGCTGCGGACCGTATACGACGCGCGAAAAAAACAGCGTCCTGTACTTTTTTTCGCGCCGACTTCCCTCGTTAGGTACGGGGGAACGTTTTGAACGAGATCTTGACAAGCTGACCGCGGTCAGCTTGTGGGCAGACTCTTTTGCGGGTTTTCCTCGCTGCAGGCAAGATCCAAGAGCTCTTCTTGTGCTTCTTCACTTTCGACGGACGCCACTTGTGCCTGGAGTGCTGCCGCTATCACCGCGACTGTGCCTGCTTGTGTAAAACGCCAAAAGGGAGGATATTCACGGAGACGCTGTAGTCCCCCAAAATAGGAACGGTAGGCAACGTGCCCGTCGATCACGATCGACAACACTGGCGTCTCGGCCACAGAATAAACGACTGCCCCTGCCTCGCGTAGACTATCGAAACCCGCAGGACCTACGGCTTGAGCGAGTCCTGCGACAACCGGCACCTCCCGACTCGACAGCTCTTTTATATGCTGGGTTGCCCATGCGAGAGAAATCTGTGGTTCCTCCATCTTCGACGTTCCTGCAGGCAGACAAAGACGGAGCTGCACATACTCAGATGCCTGCGCGAGATCCTGCTGGAGAGAAAGAAGAAAAGAATCGGCTGCAAGAAGACGAGCTGTTCCGTTTTCCCAAGCCTTCCAGCCCGGTGTTTTTTCCTGCTGTCTGAGTGAAGTCTCCGCTAACACACTCCGCGCGAAACGCGACGCACTGTACGCCGCCATGTGATGGTGCAGTTTTTCGCGTGCGCTGTTGTCTTTTTCCATGAGATGACTCTTGTTGCGTGGGAGAGGTCCCCGGACAAGCACGAACTGTTCACGAGCCCTGGTTGTTGCCCGTAGAAAAAATTCTTCTTCTTCTTTTTCGTTGCACTCTTGAATTGCGATCTCATCGCAAATCACAAGATCGTTTTCCTCCGTGCAGAAAGAAGAAGGAGTCCCTGCAATCACCCATGAGGAGAGACCAGTTTCCTGCAGCAACAAACCCAAGAGACGAGCCTGCGCCAACGAGGGTGTGAGAAGAGCAATGGGCGCTGGTCGACCTGGTAAAGGTTCCGGAATTTGGGAAGCACATCTTCCCGCGAGTTCCACGCTCGCTTGGGCAACAATCGGATCTGCCCACCCCTCTACCCCATGCAAAGAAACATGCACAGGTTGCCGGCCGAGTTCTGAGATGTCGAGTAGACCGAGCGCTGTGTTGCCGAAACCGTACTGTTTCCACCCATGTGGCCTGCGGTCTTCTGCTTCCGAGAAGTTACGCAACCTTGTCTTGTAGGCAAGTTTTTTCGCGAGTGCCGCGATTTCCGGACGCATCCGACGTTGCGTATTCAATACTGCGAGATGAGGATGAAACCGGTTTTTTCCTAACGCTTTTCTCACGCCTGCCCGGGTAAAAATATCAGAAGACGCCTCGTCGTCGTCGGTGCTTGGGATATCGGTTGTGTCGTCGCCGGTTGTTTCCTGCTTCGGCGTGTCTGCGCTGCAAGCCAGTGGGGGAGAGAACCGATAAAAATCATCCGCGAGCACCACTCTTTTTTCTGCTTTTCCCAGGAAAGTCGAGACTATGGGAAAAGGTAGCGTACATGCCCGGTCGACAATGACCCGATCGAACCGGCGCTCGGCATGAAGGTCAGTCCACACACCAAACGGCGTCGCAAAAATCACCTGCGCTTTCTGCGTAATGTGTGTCATATTGTTGGCAGACTCTTGTTCGAGGCCGGCGCGCCGTTCGCTTATCACAATCTGCTGATCTAAAATACTTCTATGTTCCGCAACTAGTGTTTCATAGTCTGGCAAGTGCTCTGTTTCCAGCTGGGTGACCGTCATGGCCTTCTTGCGCCGCACGGTCCGGCGTTCTGCCTCCTGCGCCGCTTCTTGCTTTTCCACAGCTATTTTCTGGGCTGCTTCCGCAGCCTCCACTGCAACCGTGACCCGCCGTCTGATCCGTTTATCCATACCACGCTGCTCAGCCCTGCTCCTTGCTGCATTCGCCGTGGATACCGCAGCGGTAGCTGCCGCTTTTGCCGCCCCTGCCGCGGAGAGCTTCAGCTCCATCTCCAGGGAAACCTCCTCCAGACGCGCAAAAGCAATATGGTAACGTTCCCAAACGGCGAGATCCTCGACAACTGCATCAAGAAGCAAGTCGGACGCCTGCTCCCGCTCCCGAAGATCATCGAACTCGACTTGGACATGCGCGGACATCTCTCTCGCAAGACGCTCTGCAACCACCTCATCTGGAAGAGGGGAATAACGCGCCTCCCCAATCTTGATAAAACCCCTTTGCGAGACAAGCAAAGGATCATGCAAAAAAGCAGTGCATACCGTTTCCGGAGGAGAAAGACCTTCAGTACCGAGCAAAGCCCCAATCAAATATTCAAGCCTTGTATGCGATGACACCACAAGAACCGATTCGCCAAGCTCTACCGCACCCGCGATCACCGCTGCCAGAGTGAGAATAGTATCTGCCCCAGGCAACCCCCACACATACGTCACCTCAGATCCCAACGCTTGTTCCCACACCCCAGTCGTGTCATGCGAAAACGCCCGAGACCTCCCTAAAACCCGCCCCTGTTGTGCTCTTGCCCGCAAAAAAGGAGGAAGAGAATGACGATGTTTCTTCGCAATGCCTTGTACTGCCTTTTGCGAGAGCTTCCGCCGCGCTGCCGGCGCCAGAATTTCATCCCCCGGCATTGCCACCTTCACCGACTGCAATTCCAAACGCGCCGCTTCCACCCGCTCCCCAAGCCCAATTCCCGCTTCATTTGTCTCAAGAATCGTAAGATGCAACCGTTGACCATCGACCGAGGCAGCAAGAACCGGAAAAACACGTTCTTCTACCTGCAATTCTCCCTGAGTTTCTTCCAAATAAGAAGGGAGCAGCCCTCTGAAATGAAATACATACGACACCACCCGCTTCCCAAGACGCGCAGCTCGTTCCCCGTCACTGAGAACGAATGTTTGGGCTGGTCGCTCGCTCTCAAATCTTCCTTCAAGGGCGTTCATTAGACAAAGCGCCCAGTCCTCCACGTCTCTCTCCATTTTCTAGGATCTCTCACCAATTACTCCCTTGGACCGGGCTTTATAAAGCCTACCCCCTGTTCAGTAAAGAGAGAAGAAGAACACAAAATAGTAATAATTGCAGAATGCCGGTAATGATGGATCTTTATGGAGAAAACAAGAGAAAAGAAGAAAAAAGACTGAAAATTGCTATTGATAGGAAACGCGGGATTTCACACTAGTATCCCGCTTTAGTATCCCGCTGGAGAAGATTTCCATCAGAGAGGCCCATATGCCCATCAACCCAGATGCCGTTGGTACAAAAACTGGTCCTTTTGAACGATCATGGGACTCAAAAGACTGTCTTCTTTACGCACTAGGAGTAGGAGCAGGCGCTATAGACCCTACGGGCTTCGAACTCGAATTCACCACAGAAAACAGCATGAACGTGGAGCAAAAAGTGCTCCCCACATTCGCGGTCATCATCGGTATGGGCTTCGTCGCGAATATCGGAAGCTTCAACATGGCAATGCTTCTCCACGGAGAACAGGGAATCGAACTGCACCGCCCAATCCCTGTCGACGGAAAAGGCCTCCTCACTTCCGAGTGCATCGGTATCTATGACAAAGGAAAAGGCGCCGTCGCCGTCACCGAAAGCGTCCTTGTCGACAAACAAACCGAAGAAAAACTCCTCACCACCCGCTCCTCCATGTTCGTGCGCGGCGAAGGCGGCTGGGGTGGCGACCGCGGCCCCTCCGGAAACCGCAACACCCCACCCGACCGCACTCCCGACCACGAAGTCTCCTACCAAACCAGACCAGACCAAACCCTGCTCTACCGTCTTTCCGGCGACCGAAACCCCTTGCACTCCGATCCCGAGTTCGCAAAACTCGCCGGATACGAAAACCCCATCCTTCACGGCCTCTGCACCTACGGTTTCACCGGACGTGCCCTGCTCCACACACTCTGCGACTCAAACCCCGACAGCTTTACCTCAATGGAAGGCCGGTTCGCGAAACCCGTCATGCCTGGCGACACCCTCACCGTGCAAATGTGGGTAGACGGTAAAGAAGCCATTTTCCAGACAGTCACCCAAGACGGAGAAGCTGTCTTTACCAACGGCAAAATGACTTTCAAATAAACCTCGTTCCCGAGAATTCACCCATACCTGCACCCGCGGCCCTCCTCCCAGCCGCGGGCTTTTGACGTACAACCCAAGACGAAAAATTCTTCTCTTTCACCTGCAAAACACGCGAAGCCACTCCTGACCTCACTTCCCTGCTTGCTAGTTTGAGAAAGACTGCCTGCTCCTCCAGGCTTCCTTTTTCTGTCGAAAGTGCGCGCTCCATGCCTGATACCCCCGTTGTGCAAGCCCACGATGCCCTCATCTTCCTCGACCTTGAGACAACGGGCTTGTCCCCTTCACGCGGCCACCGAATTGTCGAAGTAGCAGCTCTACTCACCACTCTGGACGGACGTACAACACAAGAATACGTCACCCTTGTCAATCCCACCCGAGGCATGGCAGCTTCCGAAATTCACGGCATCACCGACGAACTTGTCTCCAACGCCCCCATCTTCGCTGAAATCGCAGGAGACCTGGTCCACCTGCTCCGCCAAGGCGTATGGGTTGGCCATAATGTCGCCTTTGACCAAAGGTTCATCGAAGCCGAACTCAGCCTACTCAACATGGCCCTTCCCCCCGTAGCCACAATCTGCACAATGGCACTTGCAGCCAATCAGCAACTCCCCGAACGCGCACTTGCCGCGTGTTGTCGCCACTACGGCATCGAAGCCGGCACAGCCCACTGCGCGCTTGCTGACGCCCGTGCCGCCAAAGACCTCTACTTTGCACTTTGCCGCGACACTTCCGCTAATTCTTTTCTTGACCCCAACACGAAAAAATCTGAGAATGCCGTCGAACCAAAAAACCCTGCTGATCCTGCCGGCAAAGTTATTTTGCGCTCCTCATCAGCAGCCCCGCCAACAAAACCCTCGAGCTGGCCAGTACTTCCACAGCTTTCAGAATATACCCCTACCCTGCGTCTTCGTCCCCTGCACGCAAGAGACAACTCTCAAGCAGACGGCCGCTTCTCTCCGGTCGAATCCGTAGTGGACCCCGGTGCAGATTCTGTCGTGGCCCCTATTGCGGACCCTGTACGTGATATCCGAAAATTCAGCAGATAACCGTAACTCGACACAAGATAGGGGATGACATAATTCAGCGCTACACGTGCCCATGACGCTGTATGCATATCACCTGCCAGTAAAACGTTTCCTTGGTTAACCAGCGAAAGAAGTGTTCCGACAGTAAGCGCAACCGGAAACGCCTTTCTAAATGTGCGTCCCGCCAGAATTTGCAACCCAGCTTCATGCAATGAAGACCATTCGGGAGGACGAGGCACCTCTTGCACGTTGGTTTCCTCCTTCCAGGTCACCTTTCCCATTGCAACAGAACCGACATCACACCGCACAATAAAATTGGGACCCGCGCAATAGAACTGGGACCCTGTAAATTGCAGCCATAAAAAAACACGCGTCAGCCAGAATCCCATCACGTCTCGGGATCCAGCCTTTTCGGACGAGCACCCGGTCTTCTCTGAGAGTGCCGGGCCCAAGGGAATAGCATTCTCAGTAGAAGCAACATTACCGGGAATATTTGGGTATCGCGATATCCAGACTGAATTTCTGGCGAATGGGTTTTTTTGTTGTGTTGTGG